>JBKBWK010000044.1:0-21690 GCA_046313895.1 Paracoccaceae bacterium | reverse complement strand
AACCCCGCCCTACGGGGGTGGTAGGGCGGGGTTGACCCCGCCACACCGGTTAAGCGTATTTTTTCTGGATCTCGTCCGAGATGTTCTGCGGCACCGCGTCATAATGGTCGAACTCCATCGAGAACACCGCACGTCCCGAGGTCATCGAGCGCAGCGTGTTGATGTAGCCGAACATGTTTGCAAGCGGGACCATCGAAGAGATCACGTTGGCGTTGCCGCGGCTGTCCTGCCCGGTCACCATACCCCGACGCGAGGTCAGGTCGCCGATGACGCCGCCGGTATATTCCTCCGGGGTGACGACTTCGACTTTCATGATCGGTTCCAGAAGCTTTGCGCCAGCTTTCTTGAGGCCTTCGCGCATCGCAGCACGGGCCGCGATTTCGAACGCCAGAACGCTTGAGTCAACGTCATGGAATGCACCGTCAATCAGCGCCACCTTGAAGTCAATGACAGGGAAGCCTGCCAACGGACCAGAGTCCATGACCGACTTGATGCCCTTTTCGACGCCAGGGATGTATTCCTTTGGCACCGCACCGCCCACGATCTTGGTCTCGAACGAATAGCCTTCGCCCGGTTCGGTCGGCGAGATGATCAGCTTGACGCGCGCGAACTGACCTGTACCACCGGTCTGTTTCTTGTGCGTGTAGTCGATTTCATGCTCGCGCGAGATCGTTTCGCGATACGCCACCTGCGGTGCACCGATATTCGCCTCGACCTTGAACTCGCGACGCATGCGGTCCACCAGAATGTCGAGGTGAAGTTCGCCCATGCCCTTCATGATGGTCTGGCCCGACTCGATGTCGGTCTCGACGCGGAAGGACGGGTCTTCGGCTGCCAGACGGGCCAAAGCGATGCCCATCTTTTCCTGGTCGGCCTTGGTTTTCGGCTCAACCGCGATCTCGATAACCGGGACCGGGAAGGTCATGGTTTCCAGAACGACAGGCTTTGCCGGATCACACAGAGTGTCACCCGTTGTGGTTTCCTTAAGGCCGCCAAGCGCAATGATGTCACCCGCAAAGGCTTCGGCGATTTCCTCACGTTCGATGGCGTGCATCATCATCATGCGGCCAACGCGCTCTTTGCGCTGCTTGGTCGCGTTCAGCATGCCGTCACCCTTGGCCAGCTTGCCCGAATAGATCCGGGTAAAGGTCAAGGAGCCCACGAAGGGGTCGTTCATGATCTTGAACGCCAGCGCCGAGAACGGCTGGTCATCATCGGCAGACCGCGCGATGTTGCGGGTTTCCGTCTCGTCGCCCGGCGCAAAGCCCATATAGGGCGGCACGTCCAGCGGCGAGGGCAGATAGTCGATCACGGCGTTCAGAAGCGGCTGCACACCTTTGTTCTTGAATGACGAACCTGCCATCACCGGAATGAACTCGATCGCCAGCGTGCCCTTGCGGATCAGCTCGCGCAGCTTTTCTGCCGAAGGTTCGTTGCCTTCAAGATAGGCTTCCATCGCCGCGTCATCCTGACCGACGGCGGTTTCCAGCAAGTTCAGGCGCCATTCTTCGGCTTCGTCCTTCAACTCGGCACGGATCGGCTGGCGGGTCCAGGATGCACCCAGATCTTCACCCTCATAGACCCATTCTTCCATGGTCACGAGGTCAATGATGCCTTCAAGCTTGTCTTCGGCACCGATCGGCAGAACGATCGGAACAGCGTTTGCCCCGGTCCGGTCCTTGATCATGCGGACGCATTTCATGAAGTCGGCGCCGGTCTTGTCCATCTTGTTGACGAACACGATCCGCGGAACCTTGTAGCGGTCAGCCTGACGCCACACGGTTTCGGTCTGCGGCTCAACCCCTGCGTTTCCGTCCAAAAGGACGACAGCGCCATCAAGAACGGCCAAGGAACGCTCGACTTCGATGGTGAAGTCAACGTGTCCGGGGGTGTCGATGATGTTGAAGCGGTATTTGTCTTTTGCAGCGTGGTCCAGACCCGGATCAATCGTGCGTTCCCAGAAGGTAGTGGTCGCAGCCGAGGTGATCGTGATCCCGCGCTCTTGCTCTTGTTCCATCCAGTCCATCGTTGCGGCGCCATCATGCACCTCACCGATCTTGTGGGACTTGCCTGTGTAATACAGGATGCGCTCAGACGTCGTGGTTTTGCCAGCATCAATGTGTGCAATGATGCCGAAGTTACGATAGCGCTCAAGCGGATAGTCGCGTGCCATGTAAACCCCTTACCAGCGGTAGTGGCTGAACGCTTTGTTCGCGTCGGCCATCTTGTGGGTGTCTTCGCGCTTTTTCACGGCCGTACCACGGTTGTTCACCGCGTCCGAGAGTTCAGCAGCCAGACGTTCTTCCATGGTGTTTTCATTGCGCTTGCGGGCTGCGATGATCAGCCAACGGATGGCCAATGCTTCGCGGCGCTCGGTGCGCACTTCGACGGGAACCTGATAGGTGGCCCCACCGACTCGGCGCGAACGCACCTCGACCGACGGTTTCACGTTTTCCAGCGCTTCATGGAAAGCCTGGATGGGTTCGCGCTTCAGGCGGGTTTCCACGCGGGAAAGCGCGCCATAAACGATAGATTCTGCAACGGATTTCTTTCCGTCCAGCATCAGGTTGTTCATGAACTTGGTCAGAACCCGGTCGCCATACTTGGCGTCGGGCAGGATTTCGCGTTTTTCAGCGGCGTGACGACGAGACATGTTTCAAACCCTCACTTCGGACGCTTCGCGCCGTATTTCGAACGACGCTGACGACGATCTTTAACGCCCTGTGTATCCAGAACACCGCGCAGGATGTGGTAACGCACACCCGGAAGGTCTTTGATACGGCCGCCACGGATCAGAACCACAGAGTGTTCCTGAAGGTTGTGCTTTTCGCCGGGGATGTAGCAGATGACCTCAAAGCTGTTGGTCAGGCGCACCTTGGCGACTTTCCGCATAGCCGAGTTCGGCTTCTTCGGGGTGGTGGTGTAGACGCGGGTGCAAACACCGCGCTTTTGTGGGCAGGATTCCAAGTGCTGCGACTTGGACTTGCGCACGTTAGGCTCCCGCGGTTTGCGGATGAGCTGCTGAATAGTCGGCATTCACGTTCCTCGTGTTGCTGTCAATACTCGCCCCGAACCTTGGGGCACTGCTTCTCGACGTGTGCCATGCGCGAATCGCAAAGCACAAAACCGCAATCATCCCCAGCGCAGGGATGACGCGGTGGAATTCCAGAGGATCGGGGCATGTTTACCCGGATCGTGACCACATCAAGCTTTCTGGTTCCAAAATGCCGATCTCTCAGCTTTTCAGATAGCTGGGCGTATAGGGGGAGTCGCAGGGGATGTCAACAGGACCACGGACTGCGGTTCAGGCCGGCCGGACCCTCACCTTGCGTTCGCGCCACAGGGTAAAAATGCCCGTTGCGACCACAAGTCCGGACCCGAACAAGGTCAGGGCGTCAGGCAAGGCGCCAAAGGCCAACCAGCCCAGAAAGATCGCCCAGATCAGAGCGGTATAACGGAAGGGCGCAACAAAGCTGATGTCCCCCACGCGCATCACCATGACCGAGAACATGTACCCGACAAGCAACGCAGAGGCTGCTGCAAGGACAAGCCACGTCTGGCCCTCCGTCAGCGGCTGCCAGCCCGTCGAAAGGCCGGCAATCAGTGCGGCACCTGTCACCGAAGCCGACGCCCAGACCGCCACCATTACAGATGGGACGGCGCGGCTTACGCTGCGCGTGGAAAGATCACGCACAACCACAAAGGCAACGGAGCCCAAACCCATAAGCGACCATATGTCAAAGCCGTCCGGTCCCGGTCGAATGATGATCAGCACTCCGACAAAGCCGATCAGAATGGCCGTCAACCGGCGCCAGCCGATGGTTTCCTTGAACAGAAACGCAGCCGCAAGTGTGACGGCAAGCGGCAGCGCCTGCATGATGGCCGACAGGTTTGCCAACGGCATGTGCATCAGGGCCGCCAAAAACAGGACGGTGGACACGATTTCCGCAATCGAACGGATGCCAATGACCACCCCATCCCGCCTGGCAAAACCGAGCCGCATTTGACCCATGGCCAATGCAAGACCGAGCAGTCCAGTCAAGGTCACAATACCGCGCATCGCAATGGCCTGAAACAAGGGAACTTCCTGGGTCAAGGCCTTCATGGCGGTGTCGTTCAAGGTAAACGCAGCCATGGCGACCATCATGTACACCGCGCCGCGCGCATTGTCAGATAGCTGCATCGCACCCCCCTGCCCTAAAGCCTGCTTAAAGCGACGGTGCCATGTCCGGAAGGGCCAGATATGTGATGGATACAAAGCAGTTTTGCTGGTCAGCCTAATCATAGACCGCATGTTGGCTCGTCTTCCGGAAAGCGTCGGGATCGCTCATGGCAACATCGCAGACCTGTTTCGGACGGAACCTGCCAAAATGAAAAAGCCCCCGCCAGCGTCCATGCTGGCGGGGGCTTGGCGTTACGTTCGGAACGGATCAGTTCCGGCTGTCGAATGGATCTGCAAGATCGACGTCTCTTGCGGTATCGACCACGGTTTCCGATGGTGCGGCCAAGGCGGCAGCTTGCTCGGCCACGCCGCGACGCGCCTCGATCACGTCAATATCACGATCCGCAGCGATCTTCTTGACGCGGCTCGTCGCTCCACCGGTGCCTGCTGGAATCAGGCGACCCACGATGACGTTTTCTTTCAGACCGACCAACTTGTCGCGCTTGCCCTGAACCGACGCTTCGGTCAGAACCCGCGTGGTTTCCTGGAACGATGCCGCCGAGATGAACGACCGGGTCTGCAAGGATGCCTTGGTTATACCCAGAAGCACGGGTTCCGCCCGAGCTTCGCGGCCACCACGGTTGCGCGCCTTCACGTTCTCTTCGTCCAGCTCGATCTTTTCGATCTGCTCGCCTTTCAGCAGCGTTGTGTCGCCACCGTCCAGAACTTCCAGTTTGACTAGCATCTGGCGAACGATCACCTCGATGTGCTTGTCGTTGATCTTCACGCCTTGCAAACGATACACATCCTGCACTTCGTCGATCATGTAGTTCGCAAGCGCCTCGACACCCATGATGCGCAGGATGTCGTGCGGTGCGGGGTTTCCATCCATGATGTAGTCGCCCTTTTGGACAAAGTCACCTTCCTGAACTGGAATGTGCTTACCCTTGGGGATCATGTATTCAACCGCTTGCAGCGTCTCATCAACGGGTTCGACCGTGATGCGGCGCTTGTTCTTGTAGTCTTTGCCAAAGCGAACGTAGCCATCCATTTCCGCGATGATCGCGTGGTCTTTCGGACGACGGGCTTCGAACAGTTCTGCCACGCGGGGAAGACCCCCGGTGATGTCCTTGGTCTTTGCACCTTCACGCGGGATACGGGCCACCACGTCGCCGGGTTTGATATCCTGCTGGTCTTCGACCGACAGGATCGCATCCACCGACATCGGATAGCTGATCGGATTGCCATTGTCGCCACGCACCGGTTCGCCCGTTGCCGGATCCATGATGATGACTTCGGGTTTCAGATCGTTGCCTTTTGGCGCAGAACGCCAATCGGAAACGATTTTCTGCGTCATGCCGGTCGCATCGTCGGTGTCTTCGCGGACCGAGATCCCCGAAACCAGATCGACGAACTTCGCCACCCCGCCCTTTTCAGCAATGATCGGAAGCGTGTAGGGATCCCATTCGAACAGTTTGGCACCGCGCTTCACCTCTTGCTTGTCCCTCACATGGACTTTCGAGCCGTAAGTGATCTTGTGGACAGCGCGCTCTTGTCCGGCATCATCGATGATCGCAATCGACATGTTCCGCCCAAGGACAATCAGTTCCTTGTTGGCATTTTCCAGAAGGTTCGCGTTGCGGAATTCGATCTTGCCCTCTTGGCTGGCTTCGAGGAAGGACTGTTGGCCACCTTGCGCAATGCCGCCGATATGGAACGTCCGCATCGTAAGCTGCGTACCGGGTTCTCCAATCGACTGGGCTGCGATGATGCCGACAGCTTCACCGCTGTTTACCAAAGTGCCACGGGCCAGATCCCGGCCGTAGCACATGGCGCAGACGCCCTCTTCCGCCTCACACGTCAGCGGGCTGCGGATACGCATGACAGCAACCCCGGCCTGATCGATCAGGTCGGCGCGGCGTTCGTCGATCAGCTCGCCTGCGGCCACCAGCACCTCATCGGTACCAGGGACCAGTACGTCATCGGCGGAAACCCGGCCAAGAACGCGATCTGCGAGGGTCTGGATCACTTCACCATCATTCACAGCGGCTTGTGCCGTGATCGCCCGGTCGGTTCCGCAATCATGGGCACGCACGATGCAATCCTGCGCCACGTCCACCAGACGGCGGGTCAGATAGCCCGAGTTTGCCGTCTTCAACGCGGTGTCCGAAAGACCTTTCCGGGCACCGTGGGTCGAGTTGAAGTATTCAAGAACGGTCAGACCTTCCTTGAAGTTCGAGATGATCGGCGTCTCGATGATCGCGCCGTTCGGCTTGGACATCAGGCCGCGCATGCCGCCCAACTGTTTCATCTGGCTGACAGAACCACGGGCACCCGAGTGGGCCATCATGTAAACCGAGTTCGGTTCCTGTTCGGCACCGTTGGCATCAAACCGCGGCGCCGAGATGGTGGACATCATGGCTTCGGTCAGCTTGTCATTACACTTCGACCAGGCATCGACAACCTTGTTGTACTTTTCGCCCTGAGTGATCAGGCCGTCCATGTACTGTTGTTCGAATTCTTTCACCTGATCGCGGACCTCGTTCACGATGTCCCACTTGTTTTCCGGGATCAGCATGTCGTCTTTGCCGAACGAGATGCCAGCCTTGAACGCTTCACGGAAACCCATGGTCATGATCTGGTCACAGAAAATGACCGACTCTTTCTGACCGCAATAGCGATAGACAGTGTCGATGACGTTCTGCACGTCTTTCTTCCGCAACAGGCGGTTGACCAGCTCAAACGGAGCTTTCGCGTTCAGGGGCAAAAGATTGCCCAAACGCAGACGACCCGGCGTGGTTTCATATCGCTTCCACACCTCGTTGCCGTGTTCGTCAATTTGCTTGATCCGTCCTTGGATCTTCGCGTGCAGGTGCACGGCACCAGCCGCAAGGGCGTGTTCGACCTCGTCAACGTTGGTGAACACCATACCTTCACCAACCATGCCTTTGCGTTCCATGGTCGTGTAATAAAGACCAAGAACCATGTCCTGCGACGGCACAATGATTGGCGCGCCGTTGGCGGGCGACAGCACGTTGTTGGTCGACATCATCAACACGCGCGCTTCCAACTGGGCTTCCAGCGAAAGTGGCACGTGAACAGCCATCTGGTCGCCGTCGAAGTCGGCATTGAAGGCCGCACACACCAGCGGGTGAAGCTGGATCGCCTTGCCTTCGATCAGGATCGGCTCGAACGCCTGGATGCCCAGACGGTGCAGCGTCGGTGCGCGGTTCAGAAGAACCGGATGTTCGCGGATCACTTCGTCCAGAATATCCCAAACCTCGGGACGCTCTTTTTCGACCAGCTTTTTCGCCTGCTTCACGGTGCTGGAAAGCCCCTTGGCTTCCAAGCGCGAGTAAATGAACGGCTTGAACAGTTCGAGCGCCATCTTCTTCGGCAGACCGCACTGGTGCAGCTTCAGTTCCGGCCCGGTCACGATCACCGAACGGCCCGAGAAGTCCACCCGCTTGCCCAAAAGGTTCTGACGGAACCGGCCCTGCTTGCCTTTCAGCATGTCGGACAGCGATTTCAGCGGACGCTTGTTGGTGCCGGTGATGACGCGGCCACGGCGGCCGTTGTCGAACAGCGCGTCAACGGCTTCTTGCAGCATCCGCTTTTCGTTGCGCACAATGATATCGGGCGCGCGCAATTCGATCAGCCGCTTCAGACGGTTGTTGCGGTTGATGACGCGGCGATACAGATCGTTGAGGTCGGACGTTGCAAACCGTCCTCCGTCCAACGGCACCAGCGGGCGCAGTTCCGGCGGGATGACCGGAAGCACAGTCAGCACCATCCACTCCGGGCGGTTGCCGGATTCGAGGAAGCTCTCGACGATCTTCAGACGCTTGATGATCTTCTTCGGCTTCAGCTCGCCGGTTGCCTCTTTGAGCTCCTCGCGGAGCGTGTCGGCGGTCTGTTCCAGATCAATCGCAGCCAGCATTTCGCGGATCGCTTCAGCGCCGATGTTGGCGGTGAACGCATCAGCGCCATACTGGTCCTGCGCATCAAGAAATTCTTCCTCGGTCATCAGCTGACCATAGGTGAGGTCAGTCAGACCTGGCTCAATCACGACGTAGTTTTCAAAGTAAAGGATGCGTTCCAGATCGCGCAGCGTCATGTCCAGCATCAGGCCGATACGGGACGGCAGCGATTTCAGGAACCAGATATGCGCGACGGGGGCTGCCAGTTCGATATGGCCCATCCGCTCGCGGCGGACCTTTTGCAACGTAACTTCAACGCCGCATTTCTCGCAGACAACGCCGCGATATTTCATGCGCTTGTATTTGCCGCACAGGCATTCGTAATCCTTGATCGGGCCAAAGATCCGTGCGCAGAACAGGCCGTCACGTTCTGGCTTGAACGTGCGGTAGTTGATGGTTTCCGGCTTCTTGATCTCGCCGAACGACCACGAGAGGATCCGCTCTGGCGAGGCCAGGCTGATCTTGATCTCATCAAACGTCTTGATGGGCGCAACCGGGTTAAACGGGTTGGTGCTGAGTTCCTGGTTCATTTCAATTCCTAAGAATGGGGGCGGCGGGGGAAGGCTGCAAGGCGGGGGAGACCCGCCCTGTAGGACGTCAGTCGGGGGCTAACCCCAACCGTCGCTCATTCTTCCTCCGCATCCAGGAGTTCCATGTTGAGGCCAAGGCCACGCACTTCCTTGACAAGGACGTTGAACGATTCCGGAACCCCGGCCTCGAAATTGTCCTCGCCTTTGACGATGCTCTCATAGACCTTGGTCCGGCCGGCCACGTCATCCGACTTGACCGTCAACATCTCTTGCAGGGTGTAGGCGGCACCGTAGGCTTCCAGAGCCCAGACCTCCATTTCCCCAAGACGCTGACCACCGAACTGCGCCTTACCACCCAGCGGCTGCTGCGTCACAAGGCTGTAAGGTCCGGTCGAACGGGCGTGCAGCTTGTCATCGACAAGGTGGTGCAGCTTGAGCATGTATTTCACGCCCACAGTCACCTGACGTTGGAACTGCTCGCCCGAGCGGCCATCGAACACCACCGACTGGCCAGAAGTATCGAACCCCGCGCGGATCAGCGCGTCATTCACGTCAACTTCCTTGGCCCCGTCGAACACAGGTGTGGCAATCGGCACACCTTTGGTCACGTTGCCCGCCAGTTCCAGCAGATCATCGTCGTTGCGGTCTTCGAACGCCTCGGCATAGGTCTCATCGCCATAGGCGATGCGCATGGCTTCCTTGACCGGGGTCATGTCGCCATTGCGCCGATACTCTTTCAAAGCCTCGTCGATCTGCTGCCCCAAGCCGCGCGCGGCCCAGCCCATGTGGGTTTCAAGGATCTGACCGACGTTCATCCGCGATGGCACCCCAAGTGGGTTCAGAACAAGATCGACAGCCGTGCCATCGGCAAGGAAAGGCATATCCTCGATCGGAACGACCTTGGAGATAACACCCTTGTTGCCGTGACGGCCGGCCATTTTGTCGCCCGGTTGCAGCTTGCGCTTCACCGCAACGAACACCTTGACCATCTTCATCACGCCCGGAGGCAGATCGTCACCACGGCGGACCTTTTCGACCTTGTCCTCGAAGCGGTTCTCAAGTGCACGCTTCTGAGCCTCATACTGATCATGCAAGGCTTCCACATCCTTGGCCTCGGATTCTTCGCCAAGGGCAAGCTGCCACCACTGGCCACGCGACAGCGTGCCCAGCAATTCGTCGTCAATCGTCGAACCCGACCTGATGCCCTTCGGACCTTTTACAGCCGTCTTGCCCATGATCAAGGTTTTCAGACGAGAGTAGATGTTGCGTTCCAGAATGGTCAGCTCGTCATCGCGGTCCCGCGCCAGACGTTCGACTTCTTCACGCTCGATCTGCAGTGCACGCTCGTCCTTGTCCACGCCATGACGGTTGAACACACGCACCTCGACGATAGTGCCGTAAGCCCCCGGCGGAAGGCGCAGCGAGGTATCCCGCACGTCGGACGCTTTTTCGCCAAAGATGGCGCGCAGGAGCTTTTCTTCCGGTGTCATCGGGCTTTCGCCCTTTGGCGTGATCTTGCCGACCAGAATATCGCCCGGCACCACTTCAGCACCGATGTAGACGATACCCGCCTCGTCAAGGTTGCGCAGTGCTTCTTCACCCACGTTCGGAATGTCGCGGGTGATTTCTTCTGGCCCAAGTTTCGTATCGCGGGCCGCGACTTCGTATTCGTCGATGTGAATCGAGGTGAACACGTCGTCGCGCAGGATGCGCTCCGAAATCAGGATACTGTCTTCGTAGTTGTAGCCATTCCAAGGCATGAACGCGACGATCACGTTCCGGCCAAGCGCCAGTTCACCAAAGTCGGTGCAAGGGCCATCGGCAATAACCTGCGAGCGTTCGACCGTATCGCCCACCTTCACCAGCGGACGCTGGTTGATGCAGGACGACTGGTTAGACCGTTTGAACTTGCGCAAACGATAGATGTCCACGCCCGGCTCGCCCGGTTCCAGCATTTCGGTCGCACGCACAACGATACGTGTCGCGTCAACTTGGTCGATGATGCCCGAACGCCGGGCCATGATTGCAGCACCCGAGTCGCGTGCAACCACCGCTTCAATCCCGGTGCCCACGAAGGGAGCATCGGCTTGCAGCAACGGAACCGCCTGACGCTGCATGTTTGAACCCATGAGCGCGCGGTTGGCGTCGTCATTTTCAAGGAACGGGATCAACGATGCTGCGACCGAAACCAGCTGTTTGGGCGACACGTCGATCAGGTCGATCGCGTCCGGCGGATTCAGCATGAATTCGCCCGCTTTCCGGCTGGAAATCAGGTCGTCGGTAAACCGGCCTTCGCTGTCCTGTGCCGCATTTGCCTGGGCAACAGTGTGACGCATTTCCTCGGTGGCTGACATGTAGATGACTTCATCGGTCACCTTGTTGTCGATCACCTTGCGATACGGTGTTTCGATGAAACCGTATTTGTTCACACGTGCGAAAGTGGCCAACGAGTTGATCAGGCCAATGTTCTGGCCTTCGGGCGTTTCAATCGGGCACATCCGGCCATAGTGGGTCGGGTGAACGTCGCGGACCTCAAACCCTGCACGTTCGCGGGTCAGACCGCCCGGCCCAAGCGCCGAAAGACGGCGTTTGTGGGTGACTTCCGACAAAGGGTTTGTTTGGTCCATGAACTGCGACAGCTGGCTGGAGCCAAAGAATTCACGCACCGCCGCCGCCGCTGGTTTGGCATTGATCAGGTCTTGCGGCATGATCGTGTCGATTTCCACCGACGACATGCGCTCCTTGATCGCGCGTTCCATCCGCAGCAGGCCGACGCGATACTGGTTCTCCATCAATTCGCCAACCGAACGCACCCGGCGGTTACCAAGGTGGTCGATGTCGTCAATCTCGCCCTTGCCATCGCGCAACTCTGTCAGCGCCTTGATGCAGGCAATGATGTCGTCACGGTCGAGTGTGCGCTGGGTGTCGGGCTTGCCCAGATCCAGACGCATGTTCATCTTGACCCGGCCAACGGCCGACAGGTCATAGCGGTCCTTGTCAAAGAACAGCGTGTCGAACAGCTGGCTGGCCGCTTCCACCGTCGGCGGCTCACCCGGACGCATCACGCGGTAGATGTCCATGAGCGCTGTGTCGCGGCCCATGTTCTTGTCGGCAGCCATGGTGTTGCGGATGTAGGGGCCGACGTTGATGTTGTCGATGTCCAGCACCGGAATATCGGTGATGCCCTGATCCAGCAACACCTTGACACTGCCGCCCTTGACTTCGCCGTCGCGGTCCAGTTCCCAGGTCAGCTCGTCGCCGGCCTCAACCCAGATCTCGCCTGTTTCTTCATTGATGATGTCCTTGGCGACATAACGGCCAAGGATATGGTCAAACGGCACCAGCAATTCGGTGATCTCGCCGTCGTCAATCCACTTTTTCACCATCCGCGGCGTGGCTTTTTCACCAGCCTTCAGAATGACTTCACCGGTAGCGGCGTCGACCAGATCATAGGTCGGCCGGGTGCCGCGCACGCGGTCGGCAAAGAACTTGGTGACCCAACCCTTGTTCTTCACGAATTTGAAGTTAACGGTCTGATAATAGGCATCCATGATCGCTTCCTGACCCATGCCAAGGGCATAGAGCAGGGTCGTCACCGGCAGTTTCCGGCGGCGGTCGATCCGGGCGAACACGATATCCTTGGCGTCAAACTCGAAGTCCAGCCAGCTGCCGCGATACGGGATGATGCGGCAGGCGAACAGAAGCTTGCCCGAGGAATGGGTCTTGCCCTTGTCGTGATCAAAGAACACGCCCGGCGAGCGGTGCATCTGGCTGACGATGACTCGTTCGGTGCCGTTTACAATGAACGTCCCGTTCGAGGTCATCAGGGGCATGTCGCCCATGTAGACGTCTTGTTCCTTGATGTCCTTGACCGACCGAGCCCCGGTCGTTTCATCGACATCGAACACGATTAGGCGCAGCGTAACCTTCAGCGGTGCAGCATAGGTCATGTCGCGCTGCTGACATTCATCAACGTCGTACTTCGGCTTTTCCAACTCGTACTTCACGAATTCCAGAACGGCCGTTTCGTTGAAGTCCTTGATCGGGAATACCGACTGGAACGTACCCTGAATACCTTCGCCATCCGAAGGTTTCGGGCCCTCGCCCGAGTTCAGGAACAGATCGTATGAGGATTTTTGAACCTCGATCAGGTTCGGCATCTCCAGAACTTCACGGATCTTGCCATAATAGCGGCGGATGCGTTTCTGGCCTACATAAGCTTGCGCCATGCTTGTCGTCACCTTTTTTTCTCGTGTCGCTGGCGAGTTGCCGTCGGGGCACTGGCACTCGCCGCTGGCGAAGGAGGGTTGGCTCTATTCATGCGATCCGTCCCGAAGGACCGCTCCCGAGCCGCGCCGCACCTGGAAAGACATTTCCTTGGAAACACCTTTCAAGACGCGTTTGACTGGGGACGGATTGCTCCATCCCCAGTCGTAAATCATCGCTGCGGATCACTCCGCAAGCGCGATTACTTCAACTCGACCTTGGCGCCAGCTTCTTCCAGCTTCTTTTTGAAGCCTTCTGCGTCCGCTTTGGTCACAGCTTCTTTCACTTTGCCGCCGGCTTCGACCAGATCCTTGGCTTCTTTGAGGCCCAGACCGGTGATGGTGCGAACTTCTTTGATCACGTTGATCTTGTTCGGGCCAGCGTCGGTCAGGACGACGTCGAATTCGGTTTGCTCTTCAACCGGAGCAGCCGCAGCAGCCGGACCAGCAGCCATCATGACAGCGCCACCGGCAGCTGGCTCGATGCCATACTTGTCTTTCAGGATGGTTTTCAGTTCCTGAGCCTGCAGCAGGGTCAGGCCAACGATGTCTTCGGCAAGTTTGTTCAGATCAGCCATTTTTTCATTCCGTAAGTTAAGATGGGTTCCAACGACGTGAGATCAACCCACGCGAGACGCGAAGATCAGGCAGCTGCCTTTTCTTCGATGGTCGACAGGATGCTTGCGATGTTCGAAGCAGGCGCGCCAATCGCACCAGCGATGCCCGAGCCCGGAGCACCGATGCACGACACGATCTGAGCGATAAGCTCTTCACGCGACGGCATGGAAGCCACGGCTTTGACACCAGCCTGGTCCAGAACGTCATTGCCCATGGCACCACCAAGGATCACGAACTTGTCGTTCGCCTTGGCATACGCATCGGTCACCTTCGCCGCAGCGACAGGATCTTCCGAATAGGCAAGTACGGTCATGCCCGTCAGAAGGTCACCCATTTTAGAACCGGGTTTGCCTTCAAGGGCGATCTTGGCGAGCTTGTTCTTGGCAACGCGAACGGACCCGCCTACTTCACGCATTTTCGCGCGCAGGTCCTGCATCTGTGCAACCGTCATTCCCGCGTAGTGAGCAATCACCACAACGCCAGAGCTTTCGAAGATTTGGCCGAGTTCCTCGACCACTTTCTCTTTCTGGGCTCTATCCACAGTTTCACTCCAAGTATGGGGGTCTCCCCCCGGCTCAAGTTGGCCCCGATGGTCTGGGGCATTCGGGTCCGCGAAGGGTTCCGTAGGCCAAGATCGCGCAAGGCGATTTTTGTCTCGATCCCCATCTCAGGCAGGAAGATTAAGGCCGCATGGCCACCCACCGTCTCGGACAGGACCGGGCGTATCCGCCCGGCCATCCCGACCCCGAAGGGTCGAGAATTCTGGTGCCTCAGGCAGTTGCCGAGGTCAGGTCCACGGCAACGCCGGGGCCCATGGTTGACGAAAGCGACACTTTCTTCAGGTAAGCGCCTTTTGCACCCGTTGGGCGGGCCTTGGTCACAGCGTCAACAAATGCACGCACGTTTTCGGCCAGCTTGACCTCGTCGAACGACACTTTGCCGATACCGGCATGGATCACGCCGGCTTTTTCGACCTTGAACTGCACTTCGCCGCCCTTTGCAGCTTCGACAGCAGTTTTCACATCCATCGTCACCGTGCCGACCTTCGGGTTCGGCATCAGGTTGCGCGGGCCAAGGATCTTGCCCAGACGGCCGACGATCGGCATCATGTCTGGCGTCGCGATGCAGCGATCGAACTCGATCTTGCCCTGCTGGATTGTTTCCATCAGGTCTTCGGCGCCAACGATGTCTGCTCCTGCGGCCTTGGCTTCATCAGCCTTGGCACCACGAGCGAAGACGGCAACGCGTACGGTTTTGCCCGTGCCGTTCGGCAACTGAACCACTCCGCGGACCATTTGGTCGGCATGGCGCGGGTCAACACCCAAATTCATCGCGATTTCTACTGTCTCGTCGAACTTGGCCGAGGCAGCTTTCTTGATCAACGCCACGGCGTCTTCGACCGACAGGATATCCTTGCCGTCAAACAGAGCGCGGGCAGCGGCGGTACGTTTTGCAACTTTTGCCATGATGATCAGCCCTTCACTTCGATGCCACAGGACCGGGCAGAGCCCAGAATGATCTGCATCGCCGCTTCGATCGAATTGGCGTTCAGGTCTTTCATCTTGGTTTCGGCAATCTGGCGGATCTGTGCCACGCTCACCTTGCCAGCAACCATGTGGCCCGGCTTGACCGACCCCTTGGCGCGGTTGCGCTTGCCCACCGGAGGCAGACCAGCAGCCTGTTTCAGCAGGAATGACGCCGGAGCTGTCTTGAACTCAAGGCTGAACGACTTGTCCTGGTAATAGGTGATGATCACGGGCGTCGGGGTGCCGGGGGTGATCTCGGCGGTCTTGGCGTTGAACTCTTTGACAAACGCCATGATGTTCAGGCCGCGCTGACCCAACGCCGGGCCGACCGGCGGGGACGGGTTCGCTTGACCCGCTTTGACTTGCAGCTTCAGGCTGCCGATAATCTTCTTGGCCATTTGGCCTCTCCTTTATCACTGCGCCCATTGGCGCGGTTTAGTGGTTCGGTCCGTCACCCCGGATCAGGGGCGCTCGCCTCCCACGCGATACATTCAGAGCCCCTTGGAGACCTGAGTGAATTCCAATTCGACCGGTGTGGCGCGGCCAAAGATTGACACAGACACCTTCAGGCGGCTGTGTTCTTCATCCACGTCCTCGACCATGCCATCAAAGCCTTCGAAGGGACCGTCGGTCACCTTGACCTTTTCGCCGATATCGAAGCGGATCAGATTGCGCGGTGCAGCCTCGCCTTCCTCGACCCGGTTCAGGATCTGGTTCACTTCCGAATCCCGCATCGGCATCGGTTTGCCTTGCGGGCCAAGGAAGCCGGTCACACGGTTGATAGACGAAATAAGGTGGTACCCCTTGTTCGTCATTTCCATCCGTACCAAAACATACCCCGGCATGAACCGCCGCTCAGAGGTCACCTTCTTGCCACGGCGAACTTCGATCACCTCTTCGGTCGGCACCAGAACCTCGTCGATTTCTTCTGCAAGACCAGCCTCAACCACAGCCGTCCTGATCTGTTCGGCAACTTTCTTCTCGAAGTTCGAGAGGACGCTTACCGAATACCACCGCTTGGCCATGCCCGTTTCACCTTGTCTGCCCGGCCGCAAAAAGCGCCGAAATTCATGTATTCTTAGCGGCTTGAAAGACTTGCAGACCGCCTTTCAGGAACAAAAAACAGCGCGCAACACGAATCATTGCGCGCCGGACCGTTCTTGAACTTGGCGTCTGATATCCGTCCCGGCCTTGGAATTCAAGGGCTAACCCGAAACCCTTGTGTCAGAACGCGCCCAGCACAGCGGCAAGCCCGGTGCGGATTCCCAGGTCAACAAGGCTGAAAAACGTGGCGGTCAGGGCCGCCATGATGAACACCATGATCGTGGTCAACACCACTTCGCGACGTGCGGGCCACACGACTTTTGCCACTTCGGCGCGCACTTGCTGAACAAACTGAAGGGGGTTGGTCTTGGCCATGTGTCAGGTCCGGTCATCTTGGGTTCAGGCGTCAGATACGCCCTTGGCCCCATGAATTCAAGCCAGAAGCGTTTCTTCTATCCGCGTGCGCACTCTGTCGCAGCCATCCGGTCCAACCGCGCCCAAGGGTCGCTGGGATAGTCGATATTGCGACGCGCGGCAAATCGCGACACCATCAGGTTGAGGCCAAAGCCAAGCAGCGCCATCAGCGCGACAATCGACAAGAGGATGATAACCACCCCCCCCTAATGACATATCGGACAACGCTGGCAGGGAAAAAGCTGCCTCCGGCACCGCTGTCGCGGGCGCCTGGGCAGGCAGGCTTGCAACAGGGCGGGCCAAGCCCATCTGACCAGTCAACCCAAGCCTGTCGAACACTTTTGCCGAAACGACCATCACAATGACGCCGATCATGAACGGAGCCCATTTGATCAGGCCAGGCGCCGACAGGCCCGATGCCAGCCGTTTCCCCAGCGACGGCACCGACGTGATCGCCGCACCCCGGGGCAAGTTGTTGTCGCTGACCCGCAGCGGACTGTCCCCAAGCGTGCCGGCCGGCAGCAAGGTTTTCGGCCCATACACCGGGGCCGGTGCCGATGCTGCGCGTTCAGGTATGACCTTTTGAGCCACCTTGTCACCCAGATAAGACAGGCCACCAGAGAACACCTTGCCGATCTGCCGCATGCCAATGATGGCCACGAACAGAATCAGGATCGGAATGGCAAACAGCGCATCATCAAGATAGCCCAACTTGGCCAGCACGATCACGCCGACAACCAGTGCCAAAAGCACGCCCAAGACAGTTTTTGACTTCGACCGACCAGGCTTGATGGGCACGGTCAGCGCCTCGGGCACCTGCAAACCCAGCGCCCGGTATTTGGCGATCATCGCGGCGCGAGCCGTCTCCACCTCGCGCGCAAGCTGTTCGCGCTTTGCCAGCAGCTGGTGGCGACGCGCGAACCGACGCATCGCAACCAAAAGGAAGATCAGGCCCAGACCTGCCATGCCGCCTGAAATCTTCTGCCCGGATGACGTATCCGCCCGCAGCGCCCAATCACGCCCACCCGGCCCCCAGCTTTCCATATAGAAAAACTCTGGCGCTTTGGTCAGGCCCATTTCGCGCAAAGCATCATCGACCATGGATTGCAGTCTTGGCGCGGTGGTCGCAAAGCCATTGAGCCGTGCCGTCACCTGCGTCTCGTCGCCAGACAGCATCCCCGGCATCAACTCTTCATCCCACCAACGCGCGCCGTCGGCCTTATCGATCATCAGCACGCCGCGCACCGTTTTTGTGCCAGCACTGTCCTGCGGTCCGAACAGGAACATGGCACCCCGCTCTTCAATCCACGAAGACAATTTTTTCTTGTGGGTCAGCCGAAGGTTGTAATTCATCGAAGGAAAAAATCTTGCAACAACATGCACTTCATCAGCAGGGTGCAGGTCGCTCCAGGCCTGAAAGGTATCTATCGCCACGGCTTCGGGCGTACCCAAAGCGCGCGCCTGCGCTTTTTCTGCCTCGCCTCGTGCCGAGGTTTGATAGGCAAGGCCCGCGAAACCAAACAAGCCGATTGCCAGAATCAGCATCGACACCCAACGTCCGGCGAAAAAATTCTTCATAACACACGAGCCAGACCAGCGATCCCTGGACGAACCGTGCGCGAGAAATGCAGCCATACCACGAAAACTTCGCGGCCGATCTGAGGCATTCTAATTATCTTAGAAATGGCAGGGGCAGCAGGGATCGAACCCGCGACCTACGGTTTTGGAGACCGTCGCTCTACCAGCTGAGCTATACCCCTATCCTGCGCGGTGGGTTACGGCAGCGGACCGCCTGCGTCAAGGGGCAAACGCGGCTTCCTTGGCGTCGATGTTCCTGCGCCGCCATCGGCCGGATCGCCCCGACGTTTCTTTCCGGAACGCCGGGGCAATGTCGATCACTCGCCGTGATAGGTAACCGTTTTCAAATCACTTCCCGGTGCTGATTTTTGGCGCCGGACGATCAGTTTGTTCAAGGCGTTCACGTAGGCCTTGACGCTGGCGACAATGGTATCCGTATCAGCGGATTGCCCTGTCACGATGCGACCGTCTTCTTCCAGCCGCACCGACACCGTGGCCTGCGCATCGGTGCCCTCGGTCACGGCATGAACCTGATACAGCTGCAACCTCGCCTTGTGCGGGAACAGCATCTTGACGCAGTTGAACGCGGCGTCCACCGGCCCGTCACCCGTCGCATCAATGGCATGATCGACCCCGTCAATGGTCAAGGTCATGTCCGCCTCTTGCGGGCCTTCGGTGCCACAGACAACCCGCAGTTTCTTCAGAACCAGCGTGTCATGCTCGGCCATGGTTGCCTGATCCGCCACCAAGGCAATCAGGTCGTCGTCATAGACTTCCTTCTTGCGGTCGGCCAAGGCCTTGAACCGCACAAAGACATCGTTCAGTTGATTGTCGGCCAGATCGACGCCCAACTCTTTCAGCTTGACGCGCAGCGCTGCCCGGCCTGAATGTTTGCCCATGGCGATGTTCTTGTGCACCAACCCGATATCCTCGGGGCGCATGATTTCGAAGGTCTCGACGTTCTTCAGCACACCGTCCTGATGGATGCCGGATTCGTGCAAGAAGGCGTTCTTGCCAACGATGGCCTTGTTGAACTGCACCGGAAATCCCGAAACCGTCGCCACCCGGCGGCTGAGGTTCATGATCTTGGTGGTATCGATCGCAGTGCGATACGGCATGATGTCATTGCGAACCTTCAACGCCATCACAACTTCTTCCAAAGCTGTGTTTCCTGCACGTTCCCCCAGCCCATTGATCGTACATTCAATCTGACGCGCGCCAGCCTCGACCGCCGCCAGTGCGTTGGCCGTCGCCATGCCAAGATCGTTATGACAATGCGTGGCAAAAATGATCGTGTCTGCCCCCGGAACGCGTTCCAGCAACATGCGGATCAGGTCGGCACTTTCACGCGGCGCGGTATAGCCAACGGTATCGGGAATGTTGATCGTGGTTGCCCCGGCCTTGATCGCAATCTCCACGGTGCGGCACAGATAGTCGTGTTCGGTGCGCGTCGCATCCATCGGCGACCATTGCACGTTGTCACACAGGTTGCGGGCATGGGTCACGGTTTCGTGGATCCGCTCGGCCATTTGATCCATGTCCAAATTCGGGATGGCGCGGTGCAAGGGCGAGGTTCCGATGAAGGTGTGGATGCGCGGGCTTTTGGCGTGTTTGACAGCTTCCCAGCAGCGGTCGATGTCATTGAAGTTTGCCCTCGCCAGCCCGCAGATCGTCGAATTCCTCGACCGCTTCGAAATCTCGCTGACAGCGGCAAAGTCACCTTCCGATGCAATCGGAAAGCCGGCTTCGATGATATCAACTCCCATCTCGTCCAGAAGGCCGGCAATCTCCAGCTTTTCGGCGTGGGTCATGGTTGCGCCGGGACTTTGCTCGCCATCGCGCAAAGTGGTGTCAAAAATAAAAACGCGGTCTTGCGTTGCGGATGTCATGGGTCTGGTCCTTATGTTCCTTGGCTTTTCCTTGCGGGCGCTGGTCACCTCCGAGCGGTCGCGCCCAAGGGCACGCTCAGAGGCAGCTAAGGAGAAGCAGACCACGGGTGGGCGACAGGGCATTGGCCCCGTTCAAGCATGCGATATGTGCGTCCCGTGTCATGTCGCGGACGATACGCAGGCAGGCGGGAATGTAAAGCAGAATTTCCCAGCCTGATCCACGCCGCGCGCCAGACATTCAAGCTGGTCATCCCTGTCGTGCTGCCCGTCGTCCATCGCCGTCGCCCATCCTCGGTCAGGTCGTTTTTTTCACGAACTGGCACAGGATCACGATCATCTGCCCATTGACCCGGCCTTCGATATGCTCGGCATTGTCAGTCACCAGACGGATCCCACGCACCGCCGTGCCGCGCTTTGCCACCATCGACGACCCTTTGACAGGCAGATCCTTGATCAGGGTCACGGTATCGCCAGAGGCCAGCGCAACCCCGTTGCTGTCCCGATGGACAACGCCCGGCAGGGTTTCGCCCTGACCGGCTTGGGCCTGTGCTAGCACATCGGGGTCAAGATAGACAGTCTCCAGCAGTTCAACCGCCCAAGGCTCGCCCGGAAGCGCTTTCAGCAGGCGAAAAGCGGCAATCTGGATGGCGGCGTCTTCAGACCACACCGCATCCCCAAGACAGCGCCAGCGCGGGCCGGGGGTGATTTCGCCGGACAGCGCAGTGGCACAAACCGCGCACAACGCGGCCACATCCTCGCCGGGGGCAAGAGAGACGGGGGTGGCATCGGGCGCGGCGCAAAGGACGCAGGTGGACATGGGATGGCCTTTCAAAGCGAAAAGGCGCGAGGGGGGGCCGCGCGCATTCAGGATGGATCATCCCATGTCGGATTGCGTGAAGGTTTTCAACTCTCCACTTCTTGGATGCGATCCGACGCGCCGGACCGAGGAACCGGACCCTTGTCTTTGCGGTCGCCTATTGTTCCGTCCTTGGCCCGCACCAATCGATGTCCGGCCAGCTATCCTGCCATGCTTGCGCCATATCGCGTTGGACCATCTCATCCGCGAAGTACATCCATCGGTCCGAGCGCCAGCGGCGGATGTCCGCTATTGCACGCCCGAAGGAATCCAGCTCGACGTTCTCGATCCTGACGGTCGTGTCGGGGCCGTAGAGCTTCTCAGCTTGTACCTTGGCTTTTTCAGCCCAAAGCTTTTCTTGCGGGCACTTTGCACCCCTCAGCTCGGGTGCATCAATCCCTCGTGCGCGTACCGAATATATCGCCTCAAGCCCCGGCCAAAGGTCAAGGCGAACAATAAGAGTATCGCCGTCGATAACCCGCTCAACAACTCCGTAGTACTCAGAATATGGAGAAGGGATGTCTTGAGCCAGTGCTGAGGTGCCAGCGGCAGCAAAGCAAACACAATAAAAAATGAGTGGAAATCGCCTGAAGGACATCGCGCCAACTCCGAGCTGGAAAGCGAAAGGGCCGCCCAAACCGAGCGGCCCTTTCATAATATAGTTGCTTCGGTCGCCTTACGCGATGATTTTCGACACGACGCCTGCGCCGACGGTGCGGCCGCCTTCGCGGATGGCGAAGCGCAGTTTTTCTTCCATCGCGATCGGGGCGATCAGTTCGACGTTGAACTTCAGGTTGTCGCCCGGCATCACCATCTCGGTGCCTTCCG
>JBKBWK010000043.1:0-23457 GCA_046313895.1 Paracoccaceae bacterium | reverse complement strand
CGCCGTTCGGACCTGTCGCGCGATCGGGGTGACCAGCGCCCCGAGCGGTTCTCGGTTGGTGACAAGGTAGATGTTCGCGTGACCAACATCGACCCGAAAACCCGCCGCCTGGGCCTGTCGATCAAGGCCCGCGAGATCGCCGAAGAGAAGGAAGCGGTCGAGCAGTATGGCTCGTCCGATTCGGGTGCATCGCTGGGGGATATCCTTGGCGCGGCGCTGAAAGGCGACAAGAACTAACACTTTACCCCGGTTTGGGTAGGACAGGCCCCGCCGAAAGGCGGGGCCTTTTCGTATGGCACGGGGAATCCAGCCTTTTTGTTTGTGTGACGCGATTTTTTTTGCCTATAGTCGGGGCACAATAATCAACGTGGCGGCGGCGGATGGCTGACCAGATCGCAAACCGGCCACAGGGGGGACACTTCGGATGATCCGTTCGGAACTGATCCAGAAAATCGCGGATGAAAATCCGCACCTGACACAGCGCCATGTCGAGCGCATCGTGAACACAGTCTTCGAAGAGATCATCGAGGCACTGGCCAAAGGTGACCGCGTCGAATTGCGCGGCTTTGGTGCGTTCTCGGTCAAATCGCGCGACGCGCGTGTGGGGCGCAACCCCCGCACCGGCGAGTCGGTCGAGGTTGAGGACAAGAAAGTCCCGTTCTTCAAAACTGGCAAATTGCTGCGCGACCGGCTGAACGGGAAAGGCTGAAGTCCAAGAGCCGCGTCAGGCTCTTGCGCCCGCACGCCCGAGCACCGATACTCAGGTGGTAACCCGTAGTATCCGGAGGCTTTGACGATGATCCGCTATCTGCGCTATGCGCTGCTTGCCATGCTTGCCATCGTTCTGCTGACAGTTGCGCTTGCCAACCGGTCGGTGGTGACGCTGAAGGCGTTGCCGGATGACATCTCGTCCTTTGCAGGCTTCGGCTGGCAGCTTGATCTGCCCCTTTATGCCGTGATCTTTGCCAGTATCATTTCGGGCGTGTTGATTGGCTTTGTCTGGGAATGGTTCCGCGAACACAAGCATCGGGCCGTGGCCAGCACGAAAAGCCGCGAGGTTGCGCAGTTGGAGCGTGAACTGGCCGTGATGCGCGATACCAAGCCAGCACAGCAGGATGACGTCCTTGCCCTGCTGGATCAGCGCAAGGCCGGTTGATCCTGCATGGCTGATATCCGTGTCAAAATCTGCGGTCTGCGGACCGTGGCCGATGTTGCCGCCGTGGCGGCGGCAGGTGCGGCCTATGCCGGTTTTGTGTTTTTCCAAAAAAGCCCGCGCCACCTGACCATTGAACAAGCCCGAGAGCTTGCCTTGGCGGCCCCGGTCGGGTTGGCCAAGGTCGCTTTGACAGTCGATGCAAAGGATGACGAACTCGATGCGATTGTCGAAGCCATGCCACTGGACATGCTGCAGCTTCACGGTCACGAGACGCCAGATCGGGTGGCCGAGGTTCGTGCGAGATACGGCTTGCCGGTGATGAAAGCGGTCGGCGTGGCGGATGAAGGCGATCTGTCGGCGGTGTTTGATTATTCGCTGGTGGCAGACCAGATTCTTGTGGATGCCAAACCACCAAAGACTGCGACGCTTCCGGGCGGGAATGGCCTGTCGTTCGACTGGCGGCTTGTCGCACAGCGCCGCTGGTTGCGCCCGTGGATGCTTGCGGGCGGTTTGACAGCTGACAACGTGGCCGAGGCGATCCGATTGACCAATGCACGGCAGGTTGATGTATCGTCAGGGGTTGAACGGTCGCCGGGGATCAAGGATCCTGTCAAAATTGCAGAATTTGTCAAAGCCGCCCGGATCCTGACGCCGTCAGTACCAAGGTTGCGGTAGCGGTTGCGAAAAAGGGGGCACAGGGTGCCCCCTTTGGTCTGGCGTCACATCGACGGCAGAATGGTGATATCGCGAAGCACCTGATCCGTGCCGGTGATCGCCCAGCTTCCGGTTAGGGCACCGGTGCTCAGATCAACTGTGTGCAGACCGCCGTTTGCCACAAGCCAGGCGGTGTTGGTGCCATCCGCATTCGTTCCCACGTCCAGTGCGACCGGTCCATCCAGCACCACGCCGAGCGTTCCAATGGTCTTGTTTGTGCCGTCATTCGGTGCCGTCTGCTGCAGCAAAGCAAAGAGGGAGGCGTCGATGTTGAACATCGCGGTCTTTTCCGGCTTGCCATAGCTGTTGGTATAGGCGGTTGCCGCGACCATCAGCCCCCCTGCGGCATTTGCATCGGCCAGGTCCCAGTGCAGCACGCCGTCCACGGTGACTTCGCCCGTGTCCATATTGATCCGATGATTGGTGCTGCCCGACATGAAACGCAAACGGTCGGCTGCGGGGTTGACGTCCACGATCACTGGGGTGCTGGCTGCAATGTCAATCTTGATTGCCATCGTGGACAGGGGCGTCGTTGCTCCGGTCATCGGATCAATGGTCACGATGGCCTGATCATCAGTCACGCCGATCACGGTCATCGTGCCGGGGCGGTAATCGATACCGTGCAGCCGGGCCACACCCTGCACCTCGACCGTTCCAGTGACGGCTGCGGTGGCGGTATCGATCATCACCAGCGTGCGGTCGCCGGTCAGGCCAATGGCGGTTTGCGCGATGGCAGGCGCGGCCGTCGCGGTGGTGGCCAAAAGAAGGGCAAGGATTCGGGTCATGTGTCGCTCCTGTATTGCGATGGGACGGGCGTTTTGCCCCTCGTTTCAGTTACGACGGCGGTGCAGACCAAGTTTCAGGGGACGGATGACGAAAGCGTTATCGGATTCGTGGCCCACGGTGCCGGGCGGCTTTACGCTTTGCCCGTCGCGCGCTAGGTAGTCGCAGACAATTGCGGGGAGAGCGCCATGGCCGAGGACGGAATCAACAGTTTTATGACCGGACCCGATGAGGCGGGGCGCTTTGGCATCTTTGGCGGACGATTCGTGTCCGAGACTCTGATGCCTCTGATCCTTGAGCTGGAACAGCGCTACGAATTTGCCAAGACCGACCCGGCGTTCTGGTCCGAGATGGATGACCTGTGGAAGCACTATGTCGGCCGTCCGTCGCCGCTCTATTATGCTGACCGGCTGACGCAGCATCTTGGGGGGGCAAAGGTCTATCTCAAGCGTGACGAACTGAACCACACCGGCGCGCACAAAATCAACAACGTGCTGGGGCAGATCATTTTGGCGCGCCGCATGGGCAAGACCCGGATCATCGCAGAAACCGGTGCCGGACAGCACGGGGTGGCCACTGCGACGGTCTGCGCCAAGTTCGGGCTGAAATGCGTGGTCTATATGGGCGCGCATGATGTGGAACGGCAGGCACCCAACGTGTTCCGCATGCGGCTTCTGGGGGCCGAGGTGGTGCCGGTCACATCCGGACGCGGCACGTTGAAGGATGCGATGAACGACGCGCTGCGCGATTGGGTGACGAATGTGCGCGACACGTTCTATTGCATCGGGACGGTGGCAGGCCCGCACCCTTATCCAGCCATGGTGCGCGACTTTCAGTCGATCATCGGCAAGGAAGTGCGCTGGCAATTGGCAGAACAAGAGGGCGAGGGCCGCTTGCCCGATACGGTGATCGCGGCCATCGGTGGCGGATCGAACGCGATGGGGTTGTTTTATCCATTCCTTGACGATCCTTCGGTCCGGATCATCGGGGTGGAAGCGGGCGGCAAGGGCGTGGACGACCGGATGCAGCATTGCGCATCGCTGACCGGTGGACGACCAGGCGTGCTGCATGGCAACCGGACCTACCTTTTGCAGGATGAAGACGGGCAGATTCTGGAAGGGTTCAGCATCAGTGCTGGCCTCGACTATCCGGGAATCGGGCCGGAACACGCTTGGCTGCACGACGTGGGTCGGGCCGAATATGTGTCTATTACGGATGCGGAGGCGCTGGAGGCGTTCCAACTGTCTTGCAAGTTGGAGGGAATCATTCCCGCGCTGGAGCCGTCACACGCGCTTGCCCATGTCATGAAGATCGCTCCGACCCTGCCCACGGACCATATCATTGTGATGAACATGTGTGGGCGCGGCGACAAGGACATCTTCACTGTCGCAAAACACCTTGGGTTCGACATGAAGGTGTAGCGAAGGATAACATTGACCCGCCCTTGGCCCCGCAAATCCCGGTTTGCGGGGCATTCTTTTGGCTTACCGGCATAAACTACAGTTTAGAGCGCCAAACCGGGGGTAGATGACAGCCATTCTAAACCGCCGATCAATATCTATGGTCGGAAAACGGGCGCTCTGTGTCCCTGTCGCCGCCAAGTGCGATGGAAGCTGATCCGGGCAGTGTGTATCGCAGTGTGTTCAGGGATCGGCGAAAACCGGAGATAGACAGATGAAAATGACGATTGCAGCGCTTGCCTTTGGGATGGTGTTTTCTGGTCAGATGGCGTTGGCCCTGACGGCAGACGACGTGGTTGCAGACCTGCAAGCCGCCGGATACACGCGGGTCGAAGTGCGCGTGGGCCCGACACAGATCAAGGTCGAAGCCATCCGCGGCACCGAAAAGCTTGAAACAGTCTATGACGCGGCAACTGGTGCAGTGCTGAAAACGCAGGTCAGAACCGTCGAGGCAGGAACACAGACCGCACCGGGCGTCACTGTCCGTGATCGCAACCGCGACTTCGTCCGTGGCGAAGGCAATGCGACCGGTGGTGATGATAATGGCAAGGGCCGCGGACGCGGGCATGACGACTCGTCGGATGACCATGGCACCGGCGGCACCTCGGGTTCGGGCCATGATGACGATGACGGAAGCGACGACCATGGTAGCTCGGGCAATCACGACTCGGGTCATGATGACAATGGGTCCGACGACGACAGCAGCGACGACGACAGCAACGACGACAGCAACGATCACGACAGCAACGACGATTGATCCCTGATCCAAGCTGAACACGCGCTGCGCCCCGGTCTTGCCGGGGCGTCTCGCTTCGCGGATACTGAACATGGGTCTGCATCCTGTCCCGAATGGGCCTGAAAGGTCTGAAATGAACCGACGATTGTTTCTAGCGCTTGGTTTTGCCGCCATCTGCTCCGGGCAGGCTGCCTTTGCCCGCAGTTTTTCCGATTCCGTGGTAGCGCAGCTCAAAAAGCGTGGATACGTCAAGATCACGGTCGAACGAACCTTGCTTGGGCGAACGCGGATCCTGGCCGAACGAAATGGAGGCCGCCGCGAAATCATTCTGAACCCCCGGACGGGCGAGATTTTGCGGGATCTGTGGATCACCCTGTCCGACAGCAACGGAGCGGATGAGACCGGCCTGATCGACACCAGCAGCGGCGATGGTCAGGACGGCGAAGACGATTCTGATACCGGAGACAATGAGGACGATAGCGATCACGACAGCGGCAAGGATGATGAAAATGATTAGCCTTGCGAAGCGGAGCCGTCGCTGATGCAAAGAGGAGCGTTGATTGCGTTGTTCACGGTACAGGCCGTCTGTGCGTTTTTCTTTGTGTCGGATATCTTCTCGTCGCTGTTTGGCTTTCGCAGCACGCCAGTTTCATGGGAGTTCCGGGAACTGGTCGAAATTGGTGCGGCGCTCGGTCTTATTGTGGGTTTCGTCTTGGGGGCTTTGGTGTTGCGGCGTAGCTTTCAAGACCGCCATGCCGCCGAAGAACGCCTGCGCCGCGCCTCGGGCGCGTTCATGGATCTGTTGGACGAGCGGTTCGTCGAATGGTCGCTGACCCCGGCCGAACGCGACGTGGCGCTGTTTTCGATCAAGGGGATGTCCACCGCCGAGATCGCCGCGCTTCGTGGCACCAGCGAAGGCACGATCAAGGCGCAGACGAATGCGATCTATCGCAAGGCGGGCGTGTCTGGTCGCCCGCAGCTTCTGAGCCTGTTCATAGAAGACCTGATGCGTGACGACGGGTCCGTCCGGCCCTTGGCCCTGCCGAGTGATGCGGCCTAGCCGAGTTTCGGCGGGCCCGGCTGATCGCGATCCTGAATGGCGATGTGCATCCCGCGCCCGATGCGATGCGCCAAGGCCGACCATGCCGCCGCCGTTTCGGATGGCAGCGTGCGCCGCAGGACCGAGTCGAACAATCCAAGCCAGACCGCAAACATCGGTGCCCGAACATCGCCTGCCGCCATGTGAACAGCCATCGGGTTGCCGTCATATGTGCGCTCGAACAGAATGGCATTGCGCCAGAACCGGGCGATCTTGGCCTCATGCATCGCCCAGTCGGTGACGTGACGGTGGAATACGGGACCAAGGCCGGGGTGTTCGCGGACGCAGGCATAAAATTCTGCGACGGTCGCATTGATCTGGTCGGGTGTGATGGGAAAGCGGGGAGGGATCATCGGTCTGCCTTGATCCGATCCGCAGGGTGGTGCAATCGGACGCGGTGTCGCGGCATCAGGCTGTCGCGTATTGCTGAAGGATGTCCAGCGGGATGATCTGCAGGGTAATCTGATGCGTTGCGGCAAGGTTTACCTTCGGTGCGGCCCCTTCCTCATGTGCCTGAAGAAAGCGGCCGGCACACAGGCACCAGCGGTCGCCCGGTTTTAGACCCGCAAAGCCGAATTCGGGCCGGGGGGTGGACAGGTCATTGCCAAGATATTTCGACAGCGCCAGAAATTCCGCTGTCATCACCACGCAAACGGTGTGCAGCCCACGATCCATCGGCCCGGTGTCACAGCAGCCGTTGCGGAAAAAGCCGGTCATCGGCGCCGTCGAACAGCTTTCCAGCACGCCGCCCAACACATTGACCGAAGGTTCTTTCATAGTCGCTTCCTTTCGCCGCCCTTTGCGGGCTTTGCCGCAGTTTACACCCAATGCGTGTCGCAATATAAGGCGGCGCATGTGGATGACCTGGATCATAGCGCGAATTAGTCGCCCGGCGTTCTGACAGTTGTGTCAGAGCGGCCGGGACTATGCCTGTTCCAATGCGTGGCCCGTTAATGGGCTGCTTCGTTCACGCCCCAATCCATAGGATTTCCGCCCATGTGCGCCGACACGACCGACACCGCTGGCCCAGACTACCGCGAGACCGTCTTTCTGCCCGAGACTGATTTTGCCATGCGCGCGGGCCTGCCGCAGCGCGAACCAGACTGGCTGGCGCGCTGGGAACGGTTGGGGGTCTATGACCGCCTGCGCGCCCAGACCGGCCGTGTGCCCTTCGTTCTGCACGATGGTCCTCCCTATGCCAACGGTCATTTGCACATCGGCCACGCGCTTAACAAGGTGCTGAAGGACATGGTCGTGCGCAGCCAGCAGATGATGGGCCGCGACGCCCGCTATGTACCCGGCTGGGATTGCCATGGCCTGCCGATCGAATGGAAGATCGAAGAGCAATACCGCGCCAAGGGGCTGAACAAGGACGATGTTGATATCGTCGATTTCCGTCAGGAATGTCGCCGTTTTGCCGAAGGCTGGATCGACATCCAGCGCGCCGAGTTCAAGCGGCTGGGCATCACCGGAAAATGGGACCGCCCGTATCTAACAATGGATTACCACGCCGAAGCGGTGATCGCGGATGAGTTCATGAAGTTTGTGATGAACGGCAGCCTGTATCAGGGCAGCAAGCCGGTGATGTGGTCGCCGGTGGAGAAAACGGCACTGGCCGAAGCCGAGGTGGAATACCACGATCACACCAGCCATACCATCTGGGCGCGGTTCCCGGTCATTCGGTCGGAAGCCTCCGGCGGGGATATTTTTACCAAGATAAAGACCGACGTGGTGATCTGGACCACCACGCCCTGGACGATCCCGCAAAACCGCGCCGTGAGTTTTGGACCGCAGATCGACTATGGGCTTTATGAGATCATCGGTCGGCCGGCAGAAAGTCTGGTGATGATCGGGGATCGTCTGATTTTGGCTGACAAATTGGCAGAAGCGGTGTTTGCCCAAGCTAAGCTGGCTGGCCCGGAGATGGTGCGGCGCCTGTGTGATGTGTCGGCCGATGATCTGGCGGGGATTGTGTGTGCCCACCCTTACCGTGCGATCGAAGGCGGCGCGGGCGAGTGGGATTTCGACGTGCCGCTGCTGCCGGGCGATCATGTGACCGACGAGGCGGGCACCGGCTTTGTCCATACCGCGCCGAGCCATGGCGATGACGACTATCAGATGGGTGTGAAGTTCGGCTTGCCGATGACGTATAACGTCGAGGCAGATGGCAGCTATCGGGTTGATCTTCCGGTGTTTGGCGGTCAGGCCATTCTGACGCCCGAGGGCAAGGAAGGCCCGGCCAATGTCAGCAACATCAAGGCGCTGCATGCCCAAGGCGCGTTGCTGGCAAAGGGGAAGCTGAAGCACAGCTATCCGCATTCCTGGCGGTCCAAGGCGCCCTTGATCTATCGCAACACGCCCCAGTGGTTCGTGGCCATCGACAAGCCGCTTGCCGATGGGATGGGCGCTCATGGCAATACGATCCGATCTCGTGCCCTGACCTCGATCAACGAATTGGTTCAATGGACCCCGCAAACCGGGCGCAACCGGTTGTATTCGATGATCGAGGCCCGCCCTGACTGGGTGCTGTCGCGGCAAAGGGCCTGGGGCGTTCCGCTGACATGTTTTGTGAAAAAGGGTGCCCGCCCTGATGCGCCGGATTTTCTGTTGCGCAACGCCGAGGTCAATGCCCGCATCAAGGCCGCGTTCGAGGCCGAGGGCGCAGATGTCTGGTATGTGCAAGGATTCAAGGAACGTGTGCTGACTGGCATCGTCGATCCATTGGAATATGAACAGATCTTTGATGTGCTGGACGTGTGGTTCGACTCTGGATCGACCCATGCCTTTGTTCTGCGCGACCGTGAGGATGGCGCTGCCGATGGGATTGCCGACCTGTATCTGGAAGGCACCGACCAGCATCGTGGCTGGTTCCATTCGTCGATGTTGCAGGCTTGCGGCACCAAAGGCCGTGCACCCTATCGGGGCGTGCTGACGCATGGGTTCACGCTGGATGAAAAGGGCATGAAAATGTCCAAGTCGCTGGGCAATACGGTGGCCCCGCAACAGGTGATCGACGAATATGGCGCGGATATTCTGCGCCTGTGGGTGGCGCAGTCAGACTACACGGTGGACCTGCGGATCGGGAAGGAGATCCTGAAAGGGGTTGCCGACAGCTATCGCCGCTTGCGCAACACCATGCGTTTCCTGCTGGGTGCGTTGAACGGGTTCACCGAAGTCGAACGGCTGGACGTCGCCCAGATGCCGGAGTTGGACCGGTGGGTGTTGCACCGTTTGGCCGAGTTGGACCAAGAGGTGCGAGACGGTTATGCGCGCTATGACTTTCAGGGCGTCTTTCAGAAGCTGTTCACCTTTGCCACCACCGACCTTTCGGCGTTCTACTTCGACATCCGCAAGGATGCGCTTTACTGCGATGCGCCCGGTTCGGTGCGTCGGCGCGCGGCGCGCACCGTGCTGGATGTGCTGTTCCACCGCCTGACAACGTGGCTTGCCCCGATCCTTGTGTTCACGATGGAAGATGTCTGGCTGTCGCGCTTTCCCGATGCGGACGACAGCATCCACCTGCATGACATGCCGCTTACGCCGGCCGAATGGCGCGACGACGCGCTGGCTGCCAAGTGGGACCGCATCCGCGCGGCCCGGCGGGTGGTGACGGGCGCGTTGGAGGTGCAGCGCACGGCCAAGGTGATTGGCTCCTCCCTCGAAGCCGCCCCCGTGGTCCATGTCGAGGATGCCACACTGCGTGATGACCTTGCCGGCGTCGATCTGGCGGAGCTTTGCATCACCAGCAGCCTTGCGCTATCGGCCGGTGCCGCGCCCGCCGGGGCGTTCCGGCTTGCCGAGGTCGAAGGTCTGGCCGTGGTGTTTGCCGAGGCACAGGGTCAGAAATGTGCCAGGTGTTGGCAGGTCCTGCCGGATGTGGGCACGCACAAGCATCCTGCAACCTGCGCGCGGTGCAATGACGCCCTCGGATGATCGGCGGGGGTGCGGTCAGAAGAAGCTTTGCGGATCGATGTCGATGGCCAGCCGCACCGCCGTTGGCAGCTTCACCTGGGCGACCCATGCGGCCAGAGCGGCTTGCAACGGGACGCCCTTTTCGGCTTTGACAAGCAGCCGGACCCTATGTCGTCCGCGCACGCGGGCGATCGGGGCGGGGGCCGGACCGAACACCTGTGCCCCGATCCGGCGCAAGGGGGCATCACGGCGGGCAAGCTCGCCGCCAAGGTCGAACACTTGCGCCACATCCGGCCCTGACAGGATGATCCCCGCCATCCGGCCATAGGGCGGCACCCCGGCGGCGCGACGCTCGGCGGCTTCGGCCTTCCAGAAGGCTTCTTCATCACCGCCAAGGATGGCGCGGATCACCGGATGATCGGGTTGATGGGTTTGCAACAGCGCGGTGCCGCGCAGTTCGGCCCGTCCGGCCCGTCCCGCGACCTGGCGCATCAATTGAAACGTGCGTTCCGCCGCCCGCAGGTCCGACCCTTGCAGGCCGAGGTCGGCGTCAATCACGCCCACAAGCGTCAGCAACGGGAAATTGTGACCCTTTGCGACGATCTGGGTGCCGATGATGATATCTGCCCCGCCAGAAGCGATGGTTTCAATTTGAGCCTTCAAGGCGCGGGCCGATCCGAACAGATCGGACGACAGGACGGCGATCCGTGCATCGGGGAACCGCGCGGTGACCTCTTCTGCCAGACGCTCCACCCCTGGTCCGACGGCGGCCATCCGGCCTTCAACCTTGCAGGCCGGGCATTCCACGGGAACAGGTTTGGTTGCACCACATTGATGGCACACAAGACGCTTGAGAAAGCGGTGTTCCACCATCCGCGCGTCGCAATCATCGCACCCGACCTGATGTCCGCAGGCACGGCAGATGGTGACCGGGGCATAGCCGCGACGGTTCAGAAACAGAAGCGATTGTTCACCTTTGGCGACGCGGGCGGTCACTTCGGCAGCAAGTGTCGCGCTGATGAACCGATCATGGGCCAGAGTTTCGCTGCGCATGTCGATGGCGCGCATCTCGGGCATTTGTGCAGCGCCATAGCGCGAGCCAAGGTCCAGACGTTGGTATTTGCCCTGATCCGCATTGGCCCAGGACTCCAAGGATGGCGTGGCCGAGGCCAGAACCACCGGGCACCCGACGATTGCCCCCCGCAGCACCGCCATGTCACGGGCGTTGTAGAGAACGCCTTCGTCTTGTTTGTAGGACGTGTCGTGTTCCTCATCGACCACGATCAGCCCAAGATCCTGAAATGGCAAGAACAGCGCGGACCTTGCGCCGACGACAAAAGATGCGCCCCCTTCGGCCACCATGCGCCACAGGCGGCGGCGTTCGGTCATGGTGACGCCGGAATGCCATTCGGCGGGGCGCGCGCCAAAGCGCGCCTGCACGCGGGTCAGGAAATCAGCGGTCAGGGCGATTTCTGGCAACAGAACCAAGGCCTGCCGACCTTGGCGCAGACATTCGGCCACGGCCTCCAGATAGACCTCTGTCTTGCCCGATCCGGTCACCCCCTTCAGCAAGGTACAGGAAAATTCGCCCCGGTCCACTGCCGCAACCAGGGCATCGCCTGCCGCGATCTGATCGCCCGCCAATCGGCCGTCGGATTGCGCGTTGAGACGAGGATAGGGGGTGTCTTTCGGTGCATCTTCTTCGGCCAGCACACCCATCGCCACCAGTCCCTTGACCACCGAGGCGCCACAGCCGGCGGCCTCGGTCAACTCGGCCAGGGTGACGGCGGCCCCGCCATAGTCCCGCAAGGCTTCGATTACGCGAAAGCGGGCATCGGTCAACTGGTTCGGCACTGGACCAGACAAGCGATAGACCCGGCGCGTGGCCGCGCCCGACATCAACCCCGGCGCGCGGGTGGCAAGGCGCAACATGGCGGGCAGGGGGGTCAGGGTATAGTCGGCCGCCCGTGTCAGAAAGGCCCGCAGCTCGGCCCGCATCGGAGGGGCGTCAAGCACGCGGGAAACAGGGCGCAGCTTGGCCGTGTCAAATGTGCCTTCCCCCGGACCCCAGACCACGCCCAGCACTTTGCGCGGTCCCAGCGGCACCTCGACCAGATCACCGTCGCCACAGCCACCGTCCGGTGCGCGGTAGTCAAGCACTCCAATTCCCGACCGCCCGAAGGCTTCGGTCGTCAGCACGCCCACCGTCTGGCCCTCGGAATAGGTCCGATCTGATACCGCTTGCGCCATCACCTGTCTTTCGTTCGCCTGCATGTTGGGGTAAACCCCCTCTGAACCCCTCGCAACCCATCGAAGGATGCACTTCATGAGATTTTTCGTAGACACCGCCGATGTCGAGGCGATTGCCGAGCTGAACGACCTTGGCATGGTTGACGGTGTCACCACCAACCCGTCACTGATATTGAAATCCGGTCGCGATATTCTGGAGGTGACGAAAGAGATCTGTTCCATCGTCTCTGGCCCGGTTTCCGCCGAGGTTGTGGCGCTGAAATCCGAAGACATGATCGCCGAGGGGCGCAAGCTGGCGGCGATTGCCGAGAATATCGCCGTGAAGGTGCCGCTGACATGGGACGGTCTGAAGACCTGCAAGGTGTTGTCGGGCGAAGGCTTCATGGTCAATGTCACACTGTGTTTCAGTGCCAATCAGGCGCTGCTTGCCGCCAAGGCGGGGGCGACGTTCATCTCGCCGTTCATCGGGCGGCTGGATGACATCAATCTGGATGGGTTGGAGTTGATCGGCGACATCCGCCAGATCTATGACAACTATGGCTATGATACGCAGATACTTGCGGCATCCATCCGCACGGCCAACCATGTCACGCAATGCGCGCTGATCGGGGCCGACGTGATCACCGCCCCACCATCGGTGATCAAGGCGATGGCCAGCCATGTGCTGACCGACAAGGGACTGGATCAGTTCATGAAAGACTGGGCCAAGACCGGGCAGAAGATCCTGTAATCACGACAAGGACAGCCACAGACGGGCAAGCGCAAGTTCGGCCGTTTCAGTGCCGCCGTTTTCCACACCGGCAGACCACAGGACGGCCCCGGCCGCATAGGCGGCGGGTTCCAGCCCGCCGTTTTCGCATTGGCTGACGGCGCGGAGCCGACAGCCTTGGGCAATGGCATCGCGCAAAGCCGCCTCTATGGCTGGATCTTGCATCATCGTTCCGGCACCGAACACGCGCAGCACCGCGCCGTCCAATTCGGCGAGGGACGCCGCCAGGGCGCGGGCGGGCAGGCCGGGCGACAGCGACAGGATCGCCAGCCTGCGGTCGGCAAAACGACGGGCGGGCAGGGCCCGTGTGGTCTGGGGTATGGCACGAAACGCGTCGGCCTTGTGGCTGTGCTGCTTGACCAGCCCCGCAGCAGGCAGAACCTGCCCTGAAAAGGCCAGCCAGACACCCGCGCCCCCGGTATGGGCGGTGTCAACAGCAAGGGTCAGGTTGGCCTCGGCATCGCCGCCCATGCCCAAGGGGACCATCGATCCGCACAGGACGACGGGACTTGAAAGTGCGGTCAGCACCGATGACAGGGCCGCCCCGGTAAAGGTCATCGTATCGGTGCCGTGGATGACGATCACGCCATCGCCACGCCATTCCTCGATACGGTCCAGCATCCGGTTCCAGTCGCGGGGCCCGATGTTGGCGCTGTCGAGCAAGGGGTCGAATTGCTCCACCGTGATCGTCACGCCCGGCCGGTTTTGCCGGTTCAGGGCCGTTTCCAACACCCCTTTGGCGGGGTGCAATCCGGCCGGACCGGGAACCATGCCGATGGTGCCTCCGGTGTAAATGATCAGGATGGTTGCCATCGGTCTGCCCCTCCGCTTTGGTGTGCGCGACATATCAGATACAGCAGGGCTGCGGAATGTTGTGCAAGGGGCTTTGGCCGCATGGAAGATCTTCCCCACGAATGGATCTTTCCGCTATGCTGTGACGCAAATAACCAAGAATGACCGGGCAGACTTTACATGATCGAACAAGATTTGCGTGACCGCATCATCGCGGAGCCCGAGACCATTCTCGAAGATCGCGATCTTATGGCTGCCTTGATCGGGGCGAATGAGCGGGCGATGGGCAGCAATATCGTCGATCTGCGCGGCATCGCGATGGAACGGCTGGAAAACCGGCTTGACCGGCTGGAAGATACACACCGCACCGTTATCGCGGCGGCATATGAAAATCTGGCCGGGACCAATCAGGTGCATCGGGCCATCCTGCAGATGCTGGACCCGTTGAGCTTTGAGGATTTCCTGAAAAACCTGTCCAGCGAGGTGGCGGCAACGTTGCGTGTCGATTGCATCCGGCTGGTGCTGGAATCGGTGCAAGACGCGGAAGATCCGGCGTTGCGCAAGTTGGGCGAAGTCTTGTTCGTGGCCGAGCCCGGATTCGTTGCTGATTATCTGACAGGTGGGCGAAACATTTCTCTGCGCCCCGTGACCCTGCGCCAGACGATTCCATCGTCGGATCAACTTTATGGCGATCGGTCGGGCTGGATCCGGTCCGAAGCACTGTTGAAACTGGATTTCGGCAAAGGGCGCCTGCCGGGGCTTCTGGTGTTGGGGGCGGAAGATCCGCACCAGTTCAAATCGACACATGGCACGGACCTGCTGGCGTTTTTTGCAGGCGTGTTTGAACGGACGATGCGCCGCTGGCTGTCATGACAGCCCTTTCTCCCCAAGCCCGCGATGCACTGGCGACATGGGGGCAACAGCTTTCGGCGCTGCATGGGGCCGCGCGGAATACGGTTACGGCCTATCAGCGCGATGTGACGGGGTATTTGCATTTCCTGGCGATCCATCGCGGCGGTGCCGAAGGTCTGGCCGGGTTGGCCGAACTGCCGCAGGCCGATCTGCGGGCATGGATGGCGCATGAACGCGCCCGCGGCCTGTCAGCGCGGTCTTTGGCACGGGCGCTATCATCGGTGAAAAGCTTTACCGCCTGGGTCGCTGATCGCGCCGGGGCGGACGCAACCACGGTCCTCGCGGCGCGTGCCCCCCGGTTCAAGCGCAAACTGCCGCGCCCGCTGAGCGTCGAAGCTGCGCAGGACATGATCGACACCGTGGCAGATCAGGCGCGCGAAGACTGGATCGCCGCTCGGGATCGCGCCGTTGTCACCCTGCTTTATGGCTGTGGGTTGCGGATTTCCGAAGCCTTGGGTCTGACAGGAGCGGCACATCCCCTGCCCGAGGTTTTGCGCATTACCGGCAAAGGCAACAAGACGCGGCTGGTGCCGGTGCTTCCGGTGGCACGGGCTGCGGTGGCCGACTATGTGCGGCTTTGCCCGTATGATCTTGCACCCGACCAACCCTTGTTCCGGGGCGCGCGCGGAGCTGGCCTGAATGCGCGGCTGATTTCGGCGGTGATGGAAAAGGCGCGGATGCAGCTTGGCCTTCCCGCCACCGCGACGCCGCATGCCATGCGCCACAGCTTTGCCACGCATCTGCTGTCGGCAGGGGGTGATCTGCGCGCGATACAGGAGCTGCTGGGTCATGCCTCGCTATCCACCACGCAGGTTTATACTGCTGTTGATGCTGCGCGGTTGATGGAAGTCTATGAAAAGGCACATCCACGCGCCTGAGCGGTTGCGCCCGACGTCGGTTTGCGCCATCAAAACCTGATGCAACTTCGTTTCAAAGCCCTGTCCGTCCATCTTTTGACCGCAACCGGTGCGGTGCTTTCCATGTTCGCCATGTTGGCGGCGGTTGAAGAAAAGTGGAGCCTGATGTTTCTGTGGCTGGTGCTGGCACTGATTGTTGATGGCATCGATGGGCCGCTGGCCCGCCGCTATGAGGTCGAAAAGAACTGGCCTAACTATGACGGCGTGTTGCTGGACCTGATCATCGATTTCCTGACCTATGTCTTCATCCCCGCCTATGCCCTGTTCAAATCCGGGTTGCTGCCGGGGTGGACGGGCTGGATCGCAATCATCGTGATCGTCTATGGTTCGGTGATCTATTTTGCCGATACGCGGATGAAAACAAAGGACAAGTCCTTTGCCGGCTTTCCGGCCTGCTGGAACATGGTGGTGTTGGTATTGTTTGCCGTCGCGCCCGGAACGCTTTTGATCCTTGCAATTGTCATTGCACTGACCTTGGCGATGTTCACGAACCTGAAGTTCATCCACCCGACGCGCACGAAACGCTGGCGCACCGTCTCGTTGCCAGTATCCTTGCTGTGGGTGATCTTCGCGGGCTGGGCCGCGTTCATCGAATTCCACCCGGCGTCCTGGGCACATTGGGGCCTGATCATCACGTCATTGTACCTGACGTTTGCCGGGATCGCGCAGCAGGTCATTCCTGAACGGCCGAGCCGGGCCTAAAGCCGGGTCAGCAGCACGCCCACCACAATCACACCGGACGCCATGGCCTTTTCGACGCTCATCCGTTCGCCAAAGGCGATCCAGCCGATCAGCACGGCAAACAGGATCGACGTTTCCCGCAAGGCGGCGACCACCGCGATCGGCGCGATGGTCATGGCCCAGATCGATACCGCATAGGCCCCGTAGCTTGCGAACGAGGCGACAGAGCCCAGCGACCACGCCCTGAGGTCGCGCGGCATAATATCCGGCCCGCGCAACGCCAGCATCCCCAGCGTGAAGATCATGCCATCCGCCACGAAAACCCAAGCCACGTAGGCGGCAGGCGCGCCTGAAATCCGTGCGCCCATCCCGTCGATCATCGTGTAGGTTGCCGTTGCAATGGCAGAGCCAAGCGCAAAGGGCAGCAGTCTGCGATCCTCGCCACTCGAAAAAACGCCACGCGCCATCATCACAATGCCAAGACCCAGCACAAAGATGGCGGCATATTGCTTTGCGCTGACTGCATCGGGGAGCATCAACGCGCCCACAACTGCCACCACCATTGGCGCCGCGCCCCGCGCAATGGGATAGACACGCGACAGATCTCCGCGGTCATAGGCATAGGTCAGAAAGAACTTGTAGGCAAAATGCGTGCAGCCTGCGGCAAGGATCCACGGTATCGCTGTAGGATCGATGGCGGGGGTCATCGCCACGACAGCCAGACCGATGGGCACCTCGATGACCGACAGGATGACCATCGATCCAACCTTGGACGTGCCAAGCTTGATCAGCGCATTCCACAGCGCGTGAAGGAAAGCGGCACAGAGAACCGCAAGAAAGACCCCGAAGCTCACGCCAATGTCCCCGTTTCAGAACAGGGGTATGTGTGTGCGCGGATCCATGCAAGCGACGGTTCTGTATCGGTCACAATCGCATGCTGGCTGTGACGAGGCTTCGCGTGTAGGACTTGCGGATGTTCGCCCGTTTGCCCCTTTCCGCCGCCGCTGACCTGCCGTTGTGGCGCAGGCCCGAAAGTCTGTTGTTCCTGATGGCCGCGGCCATGCCTCTGGCCTTTGCGACATGGTCGGCGCTTTTGAACAACTTCGTGATCGAAGTGGCGGGCTTCACCGGGGTCGAGATTGGCTGGCTTCATTCGGTGCGCGAGATTCCGGGTTTTCTGGCGGTTGGCGTGATTCTTGTGATCATGGTGGTGCGCGAGCAGGTTCTGGCGCTGGTCAGCCTGATCCTGCTGGGCGTGGCGTCTGCCATGACGGCGATGTTTCCATCCCTGGGGGGCATCCTGACCCTGACGCTGCTGTCCTCGATCGGTTTCCACTATTTTGAAACCGTAAACCAATCGCTGCAACTTCAGTGGATCGACAAGGCGCGGGCGCCGCAGGTGTTGGGCTGGATTGTTGCGGCCGGGTCGGCGGCAAGTCTGGTGGCCTATGTCGCACTTGTGACGTTGTGGAACCATCTGGGGCTTTCCTACAATACCGTCTATCTTGTCTCTGGCGGGCTGACCGCTGCAATTGCCGTGTTTGCGTTGCTGGCCTATCCGCAGTTCGAAGGACCTGTGAAACAGCACAAATCGATGGTGCTGCGCCGCCGCTATTGGCTGTATTATGCACTGCAATTCATGGCCGGGGCGCGGCGGCAGATCTTTGTGGTGTTTGCGGCATTCATGATGGTCGAACGCTTTGGCATGGCGGTGCATGAGGTGACGGCGCTGTTCATCATCAACTATATCGCCAACATGGCGGCCGGGCCGTTCATCGGCACATGGGTTGCGCGCTTTGGCGAACGGCGGATGATGATCGTGCAATATGCCGGACTGGTCGGGGTGTTTCTGGCCTACGGCGGCATCTACGCCTTTGGCTGGGGCGTGGTCGTTGCGTCGGCGCTTTATGTGCTGGACCATGTGTTTTTCACCATGAACCTGACACTGAAAACCTACTTCCAGAAGATCGCCGACCCGGCCGATATTGCGCCAACCGCTGCGGTGGCTTTCACGATCAACCATATTGCGGCGGTGTTCCTGCCGGCAGCCCTTGGCTATTTGTGGGTGGTCGCACCGGGGGGCGTGTTCATTCTGGCGGCGGCGATGGCGTCGGTGTCATTGGGCCTTGCCTGTCTTGTGCCACGCGATCCCATGCCGGGGTACGAGACGATTTTGGGCTCTGTGAGGTCACAACCGGCAGAGTGATTGGCCGTTCCGGCTGTTGACCCTATATACCACGTCGAGCTTCAGGAGGGTGACACGATGTTTTTCATGAACCGCGCCAAGACACAGTTGGTCGATCCCAAGGATGCCCTGCCGGGGCGTCCGCTGCCGATCCCGACCGCCGAGACCCATTTCCTGTCCGGGGTGCCGCTTAAGTCTGCTGTGCCGGAAGGCATGGAAGAAGCCATGTTCGGCATGGGCTGCTTCTGGGGGGTGGAGCGGAAGTTCTGGGCGGTCAAGGGCGTGTGGCTGACAATGGTCGGGTATGCGGCCGGTTTCACCCCGAATCCGACCTACAAGGAAACCTGCACCCAACTGACCGGCCACAACGAGGTGGTGAGGGTGATCCATGATCCCGCGATCATCAGCTATGACCAACTGCTGAAGCTGTTCTGGGAAAACCACGATCCCACGCAGGGCATGCGGCAAGGCAACGACGTAGGATCCACCTATCGGTCGGGCATCTACACCTATAGCGACGCACAGGCACGGGCGGCGCAGGCCAGTCTGGCCACCTATCAGTCGGCGCTGACGGCCGCTGGCAAGGGGGCGATCACGACGGAAATCTTGCCCGCATCCACGTTCTATTTCGCCGAAGACTACCACCAGCAATATCTGGCAAAGAACCCGGACGGCTATTGCGGCATCGGCGGCACGGGCGTGACCTGCCCGATCGGCACCGGCGTATCGGTCTGAGCTTGACCGTGCCCAGCCACGATGTTCTGGTCATCGGGGCCGGTCCTGCCGGGGCGTCGGCTGCGATGACAGCACGGAAGTTGGGGCTGCGCGTGGCCTTGATCGACAAGGCTGCTTTTCCACGTGACAAACTGTGCGGCGGCGGCGTCACTGGCCGCGCCTTTGGCTATGCGCGCCGCGTGTTCGGTCAACTGCCGGACGACTTGTTTCACGTCAGCCGGTCGGTCAGGTTTTGTGCCGGGACGGAAACGTTGGGACAAGTCGGCCGAGCACCGCAGATCTATCTGACAAGCCGCGTGAGCTTTGATGCCGCGTTGCGGGCACGCGCTGTTGCTGCCGGGGCAGATGATTTCTGCGGACAGCGTCTGGTGGAGTGTGCGCCTGAAGCGGGCAGAGTCACGCTTGCCAATGGCCGGGAACTGACGGCTCCGTTGGTTGTCGGGGCAGATGGCGTTCATTCGGTCGTGGCGCGCAACCTGTTCGGCCGTGCCTTTGATCCGGCAACCATCGGCTTTGCCCTTGAGGTCGAAGTTCCGGGCGATCCGGGCCCGGATACGGAACTGGACATGACGGCATTGCCCTGGGGGTATGGCTGGGATTTTCCCAAGGCGCAGGGTCGCACCTTGGGGATGGGCGGGGTTTCGGTGCAGGAAAAGCATCTGCGCCCAAAGTTCGAAAGTTGGTTGCGTGACCGGGGCGTTGACCCGGCGACGGTCAGGATCAAGGGGCATCATCTGCCGTCAGGTGCGTCCAACGCAAAGCCCGGACGTGGGTCCGTTCTGCTGGCGGGCGACGCTGCCGGACTGGTGGACCCGATCACCGGCGAAGGGATCGGCTGGGCGATCCTGTCAGGCCAACTGGCGGCCGAGGCCGTTGCGGCGGCTTTGGCGAACGGCAGGCCAGAGGATGCATTTTCGCTGTATCACCCCCTGATGAAGCCCATTCGGAACGAGCTTGCCCGCGCCCGGCTGCTGGCCAAACTTGTGTATCATCCAAAGCTGCAACCGCGCCTTTTGCGGGCCTTGGCTTCGTCCGACCATTTTCAGCGCCGCTATCTGTCACTTCTGTCGGGCGACATGGATTATGCCGATCTTGGCTCACGCAGGCTTGCCAGCGTTGCGTGGCGCGTGCTGCGGGGCCGCAGTCGCTAGGGCCCGCCGCTTGACGCGGCCCGCCGTGGCGGCTAGGCCCGATGCAGATCTTGCCAGAGGTATCGCCATGCCCACCTATACCGCCATTACCACCATCGCAGGCGAGGATGCTGCCGAGGCGCTGGCAGATGCCATGGAACGGATGCAGCCCGAACCGCTGGAGGTCGAACTTTACGATGATGCCGAAGCTCCCGATCTGCTGCGGGTGATCGGCCTGTTCGCCAAAGAGCCGAACGCAGCCCTTCTGGACGTGCTTGCCGAAGCCTTTGGCGCGTCGCCCTTTGCCGTGACAGAGCATGCACAGCGCACCTTTACCGCGCTGACGACTTTGCCGGGTGAAGCGCCTGCCAAGGCATTGGCCGAGGCAATCGAGACGATGGAACCTGCGCCTTATGGTGTAGGGGCGTTCGAAATCGAGGACGATTCGGGTCTTTGGGAGGTCGGGTCGTATTTTCTGGAACAGCCCGATGCCGCTATGCTGGATGCTTTGGGCTTGGCACATGGGGCAAAGCCGTTCGCAATTTCGGAATTGCCCGAGATTGACTGGGTTGCGAAAGTCCGGCGCGAATTGTCGCCGGTGGATGCAGGAAGGTTCTTTGTGTTTGGCAGCCATGACGCCGACAAGGCCGCCAGTCTGGGCCCGGATCGCGTGGCCTTGCAGATCGAGGCGACGGTCGCCTTTGGCACCGGGCATCATGGCACCACGCTTGGGTGTCTGCGTGCCTTTGACCGGCTGTTCAGTGAAGGCTTCCGTCCGGCAAAAGTGGCTGACATCGGCTGTGGAACCGCTGTTCTGGCGATGGCGGCAGCATCGGTGCTGCCGGATGCCGTTGTCGTGGCCAGCGATATTGACGAAGTCGCGGTAGATGTGGCCGAGGCGAATGTGTCGATCAACGGGCTGGACGGTCGGATCGAATGTATGGAGGCGGCGGGCTTTGCCCACCCAAGGTTGGCCGAGGTCGCCCCTTTTGATCTGGTCTTTGCCAATATCCTGAAGGGTCCGCTGATCGAACTGGCCCCCCCGATGGCAGCACACCTTGCTCCGGGTGGATTGTGTATTTTGTCCGGGCTTTTGGTGGTTCAGGCAGAAGCCATCACGTCCGCCTATATTGCTGCCGGCTTTGAGTCTGCAGCACGCGAAGATATCGGCGAGTGGTCCACCCTGGTTCTGCGCCGCCTGTAATCTGCCGTTATTGCCCTAATGATGCCACAATCTTGCCCTACATAGCCAGTTGGGGCGTAGGTATGTGGAGCAATGGTCATGTCAGACCCTAGCATTGTTGAATTCAATACCCGAATTGCACGAATTGCATCAGCCCGGGCCAAAGGATTTGGGTTCGAGGCCGACGGCACGCTTGGTCGGTCGTTTTACACCCGTTCCGGCTCTCGCAAACGCTTTGCCAACATTCCGTTGCTGCGGCCGTTGCTTGTTGCGCTTGTCTTTGGCACAGCCCTGAAGGCGATTTTCCTGCTTCAACTGGGGACAGAGGCGTATGATGCCCGCGTTGCTGGCCTGTTGGCGGGAGAGGGGATCGACCGGATTGGTGGCTGGCTGATGACTGCCGACCCGGTTACTGCCAGCGTGGCCCGCCAGCTTTCCTTGTTCGGACGCCTTTCGGGTTGATCTGATGCCGTTATTTTCGAAGCAATAAGGCCGCCAGAGCAGAGCTCGGCGGCCTTTGTCATGCGGCGATTATCGGTTTCAGCGGGTCATCGTCTCGATATCACCGCGGCAAAGACCGATATCATCCAATTCACGATCCGAGAGCTTGGACAGAGCCTTGCGGGTGATGCGCGCGTCGTTCCATGCGGCAACAGCGGTCAACATGCCGCTGATGCCCTGAACGGCACGGAAAATCGAGATGGCGCCGAACGGCGCCGTGCGGGACGTCTCATAGGCGGCCATGGCGGTTATCCTTTTCACAAACTGCTTATGCAGAAGGCATTCGCGCCTTCACTGTGCGAGATAACGATGCTGCATGTGCAAAGCAAGATGGCGCAACGGCATGGCCGCCATGCGCCAATTGCATGGGGCTAGGCCCCAATTTTGCCAGATTTATATACGTCTGGCCGTCCGTTCTGTCTTTGTGTCGCCGACCGCACGCAACCTGTCGGTTTTGCTGCACCTGCATAACAGTCATGTAACCAAAGGGCAAGCTGTTGATGGATCAGGGAATTGGCTTGGCGCATGTTCCCCTTTCGTGCTAATCGTGGGAAAAAGCGGAAACAGGGGCAATCATGCGGGTGCTGGGAATTGATCCGGGGTTGCGAAACCTTGGGTGGGGCGTCATCGACGTTTCGGGCGCGCGGATCACACATGTCGCAAACGGCATTTGCCATTCTGACGGTGCCGAAGGCGCACTTGCCGAACGTCTGCGCAGCCTGCACGCGCAATTGACCGAAGTGTTGCGTGCCTATTTGCCGGATACCGCTGCGGTAGAGCATACCTTTGTCAACAAAGATGCTGTCGCAACACTCAAACTGGGGCAGGCGCGCGGAATCGCACTTTTGGTGCCGGCGCAATTTGGCCTGCAGGTCGGGGAATACGCGCCCAATGCTGTGAAGAAAACCGTGGTCGGGGTGGGTCACGCCGCCAAGGTGCAGGTCGATCATATGGTGCGCCTGCATCTGCCGGGGGTAAAGATTGCGGGGCCAGATGCCGCCGACGCCTTGGCAATTGCGATTTGCCATGCGCATCATCTGCAGTCGTCAAACCGACTGGAGGCCGCGTTGAAAAGGGCTGCCGGATGATTGGAAAGATTTCGGGTCGTCTGGATTGGCGCGGGGCAGACTCTGTGCTGATTGATGTGCGCGGCGTAGGCTATATCGTTCATGTCTCTGACCGCACCTTGGCGGGCTTGCCCGTGCTGGGCGAGGCCGTTTCGCTTTATACCGAACTGCTGGTGCGTGAAGATTTGCTGCAACTGTTCGGCTTTCCCACGATGCTGGAAAAGGAATGGCACCGTTTGCTGGTCACAGTGCAGGGTGTTGGGGCAAAGGCGGCCATGTCCATGCTGGGCACATTGGGGGCGGAAGGTGTGGCGCGCGCCATTACCTTGGGCGACGCGCGCGCGGTGCAATCGGCACCGGGGGTGGGGCCAAAGCTGGCGCAGCGGGTGATCCTCGAATTGAAATCGAAGGCCCCGGCGGTCATGGCTGCGGGCGTCAGTCTGTCGGCCCGGGCCGAAGCGGATGACAGCGTCAT
>JBKBWK010000042.1:0-23540 GCA_046313895.1 Paracoccaceae bacterium | reverse complement strand
ATGGAATAAGGGTTTCGCCCTGTGCGTCACCCCGACCAAACGATCATGATGAAGGACTATCTGCGTAAGCACCCGCAAGTGCGCACCATCCGTGTTGCCGCCGCCGATCTGAACGGACAGGCCCGTGGCAAACGCATTCCCGCGCGATTCGCCGACAAGGCCGTGAAAGACGGCACCCGTTTTCCGTTTTCCGTTCTCAGCCTTGATATCTGGGGCGAAGACATTGACGACAGCCCCATGGTCTTTGAACAGGGCGATCAGGATGGCGTGCTCAAGCCGACCGAACGCGGTTTCATGCCGATGCCGTGGCTGGAAGCCCCGACCGCGCTGCTGCCGATCTGGATGTTCCGTGAAAACGGTCAGCCCTATGACGGTGACCCACGTCATGCCCTGCGCGCGGTTGTCGAACGCTACAAGGCCAAGGGCCTGACGCCCGTGGTGGCCATGGAGCTTGAATTCTTTCTGATCGACGATTCCGGAAAAACGCTGCAAGTGCCGCCCTCGCCCCGGTCGGGCAAGCGGCGCAAAGCCTCCGAAACGCTGTCGATCCGCGCGCTGGACGCGTTTGATACATTTTTCACCGATCTGTATGACGCCTGCGAGGCAATGGACATCCCGGCCGACACGTCAACGTCGGAAACCGGTCTGGGCCAGTTCGAGGTGAACCTGATGCATTGCGACGACGCGCTGCGCGCCGCCGATGATGCGTGGTTGTTCAAGATGCTGGTCAAGGGGCTGGCGCGGCGCCACGGCTTTGCTGCCAGCTTCATGGCAAAACCCTACGCCGAATACTCGGGCTCCGGTCTGCACACCCATTTTTCCGTATTGGACAAAGCGGGCGAAAATATCTTCGACAGCGGTGGTCCCAAGGGCACGGCTGCGTTGAAAAGCGCGGTGGCAGGTTGCCTTGCGGCGATGAAGGATTCGACGCTGGTCTTCGCACCGCATCAGAACAGCTATGAACGCTTGGTGCCCGGCAAACATGCACCAACGGCGATTTGCTGGGGCTATGAAAACCGGACAGCAGCGATTCGGATCCCGGCTGGCAGCCCGTCTGCGCGACGGATCGAGCATCGGGTTGCGGGCGGCGACGTGAACCCATACCTGATGCTGGCCACCATTCTGGGTGCCGCGCTGATGGGAATGGAAGACGAGTTGGAGGCGCCGTCGCCAGTGACAGGCAACGCCTATGCCATGGATCTGCCGCAGATCCCCTCAACCTGGGAAGACGCGATCGAGGTGTTCGAACATTCGGACATGCTGTATCGCTTCTTGCCGAAAGAGCTGATCCGCAATCTGGTGCAGACCAAACGGCAGGAACTGCATTACATTGCCGAACTGACCCCGGAAGAACAGGTCGAACTGTATCTCGACACGGTTTGACGCCCCCTCCCCGTGGCGCCCCCTTGACCTTACGGGGGGGCGCTGCGTTAGGCTCTCCGCAAATAAGTATCGGGAAACGTCATGCTTATCGGCATCCTGCAAACCGGGCTCGCGCCCGAGGCGCTCGCCCCCACCATGGGCGACTATCCTGACATGTTCGCCCGTTTGCTGGATGGTTACGGCTTTACCTTCCGCACCTACCGCGTTGTGGACGGTTCATTTCCTGCCGATGTGCATGATTGCGACGGTTGGCTGATCACCGGATCAAAACACGGGGCCTATGACGACCTTCCGTGGATCCCGCCTTTGGAAGCGTTCATCCGAAAGGCGTTTGACGCACGCGTGCCGGTGGTGGGCATCTGTTTTGGTCATCAGATCATCGCGCAAGCCATGGGGGGACGGGTCGAGAAATTCAGTGCGGGATGGTCCGTCGGGCCAACCGAGTACGACTTTGACGGCGAACCCCTGACCCTGAACGCCTGGCATCAGGATCAGGTTGTAAAGCGGCCAGAGGGGGCAAAGGTCATCGCCAGCAACGCGTTTTGCGAAAACGCCGCCCTGCTGTATGACGACCGTGCCCTGACGGTTCAGGCGCATCCCGAGTTTTCGCCAACCTTTGTGGACGGCCTGATGAAAACCCGCGCTATCGGCGTGGTGCCTGCACCCCTGCTGGCCGACGCGACAACCCGGCTGGACACGCCTTTGAACGACAAGACAGTGGCTGCTCGCATCGCAGCCTTTTTCAAAGCGCCCCGGACCTGATGTCCGGGGGCAAACACACGGACCGATCCCATGTCAAAATGGACCGAGAAACTGCCCGAAGCCGCGCGTGACTTCATCGGCGACCGCCGGGTGGATGAGGTGGAATGCATCATCGGTGACATCGCCGGTGTCGCACGCGGCAAGGCCATGCCCGCCGCGAAGTTCGCAACCCAGAAGAACTATTTCCTGCCAAACTCCATCTTCCTGCAGACCATTACCGGCGAATGGGCCGACAACCCGTTTGACGCCTTCACCGAACCCGACATGATCCTGGAGCCGGATTTCACCACCGCCACAGCCGCACCCTGGACGGCGGATGTGACGCTGCAAGTCATTCACGACGCCAAGGATCAAGAGGGCAATCTGGTGCCCTACGCGCCGCGCAACGTGCTGCGCCGGATTGTCGATCTGTATGCTGAACAGGGCTGGAAAGCCGTAGTCGCGCCGGAAATGGAATTCTTCCTGACCGCCCGCAACATCGACCCGAACATGCCGGTGATGCCTCCCATGGGCCGCTCTGGAAGGCGCGCGGCGGGCAAGCAGGCCTATTCGATGTCGGCGGTGGATGAATACGGCAAGGTGATCGACGACATCTATGACTTTGCCGAAGCCCAGGGGCTGGAGATCGACGGCATCTTGCAAGAAGGCGGCGCCGGTCAGATCGAGCTGAACCTGGCGCATGGCGATCCGGTGCGGCTGGCCGACGATGTGTTCTTCTTCAAGCGCCTGATCCGCGAGGCGGCGCTGCGCCACGATTGCTTTGCCACCTTCATGGCCAAACCCATCGCGGGCGAGCCGGGGTCGGCCATGCACATCCACACCTCGGTCGTGGACACCAAGACCGGCAAGAACATCTTTTCCGGTCCGAAGGGTGTGGAAACAGAAGCATTCTTGCATTTTATTGCCGGGATGCAGAACCATCTGGGCGCCGGCATCGCCCTTCTGGCCCCTTATGTGAACAGCTACCGCCGCTATGTCCCCGACTTTGCCGCCCCGATCAATCTGGAATGGGGCCGCGATAACCGAACCACCGGCTTGCGGGTGCCGATTTCCACCCCCGGCGGTCGCCGGGTGGAAAACCGGTTGCCGGGCATGGACTGTAACCCCTATCTGGGCATCGCTGCGACCCTCGCCTGTGGTTATCTGGGTCTGATGGAAAAACGCGCGCCCCGACCGGAATTCATCGGTTCGGCCTATATCGACAGTGATGAGATCCCGGTGAACCTTGGTGATGCGCTTGATATTCTGGATGAAGATGCTGCCCTGAAGGCGGTGCTGGGCGATGATTTCTGCAAGGTTTATGACAGTGTGAAGCGCAACGAATACAAAGAGTTCCTGCAGGTGATCAGCCCTTGGGAACGCGAACACCTTCTTCTGAACGTATGAACCTGCTGCACGCCAATGACCGGGCGGGGGAATACCCGCCGTCCTATTACGCGGCATCCGCCACGCCGCTGGCCCCGTTTGACATGCTCAAGGGCCAGACACGCGCCGATGTCTGCATCATCGGCGGGGGCTACACCGGCCTGTCGGCGGCGCTGCATCTGGCGGAAGCGGGCCTTGATGTGGTGCTGGTTGAAGCGCACCGCGTCGGCTTTGGTGCGTCAGGCCGCAACGGTGGACAGGTCGGTTCAGGACAGCGACAGGATCAGGACTGGCTTGAGGCCGCAGTGGGGCGCGAGGATGCGCGCCGGTTGTGGGACATGGGCGAAGACGCCAAGGCGCTGGTGCGCGGGTTGATCAATCGGCACGCCATGCCGGTCACGTTCTACCCCGGCATCGCACATGCCTGCCGCACGGCGGCAGAGGTGCGCCACGCTCACGCTTACGCCGAAAAGCTGGCACGCGACTATGGCTACAGCCAGATCGAACCGCTGACCCGCGATGCTATGCGGGCGATTATCGGGTCGGACGCCTATCATGGCGGCGATCTGGACCACGGCGCAGGCCATCTGCATCCACTCAACTTTGCCATCGGGCTGGCCAAGGCGGCGGCGGACGCAGGGGCGCGGCTGTTCGAACGGTCCGAGGTGCATCACGTTTCGCACGGCCAAAAGCCAGTGGTCAGAACCGCCAGTGGTCAGGTGACGTGCGATCATGTCATCCTTGCGGGCAACGGCTATCTGGGCGGGCTTGACCGCAAGGTTGCAGCCCGCGTGATGCCGATCAACAATTTCATCGTGGCAACCGAGCCTTTGGGGGATCGCGTGGCCGATGTGTTGGCGCGGCCCATTGCCGTTGCCGATACCAAATTCGTCGTGAACTACTGGCGGCTTTCCGAAGACAACCGTCTGCTGTTCGGCGGTGGGGAAAGCTATGGCTACCGCTTTCCGGATGTTGCGAAAACCGTTATGAAACCGATGCTTGAGGTCTATCCGCAGTTGCGCGACGTGCGGGTCGACTATGCATGGGGCGGCACTCTGGCGATCACCACGAACCGGATGCCGTGCTTTTTGCGGCCCGCGCCGAACGCCTTGTCTGCTTCGGGTTATTCCGGGCATGGGGTGGCGATGGCTACGCTGGCAGGCCAGATGATGGCGCAGGCGATACAGGGTCATGCCAGCGGCTTTGATCTTCTGTCCCGCCTGCCGCAGCGCCGGTTTCCCGGCGGTTCGGCATTGCGCTGGCCGCTGTTGGTGGCAGCGATGACGTGGTATTCCATGCGCGACCGCACCGGCGTTTAGGCCAGGCTTCGCCCAGACATGGATTTGTCACTGGCCTTGGCACCGTCAACAGATTAAGCAATCCTTAAACTGACTTTAAGGATAGACCCATGGCACATGACGGCCAGACCCTGCCCCCCAATGTCTATGCCTCCGAACCGATCCCCGACGCCGCCCGCATCGAGATCGAGCGTCTGCTGACCTCGGGCGATCTGTTCCGCTATACGGCGGCCAAGGATTCGCCGGTCAGCCTGCTGGAACAGGAATTTTCCGATCTTCTTGGCGCGCGCTATGCCCTTGCCGTGTCGTCCTGTTCGGCGGCGTTGTTCTTGTCGCTCAAGGCGCTGGACCTGCCGCGCGGGGCGCGTGTACTGATTCCGGCGTTTACGTTCGCCGCCGTGCCATCAGCCGTCGTGCATGCCGACTGCGTGCCGGTGCTGGTCGAGGTGGGCGACAATTATCGGGTCGATCTGGCAGATTTTGCCACTAAATTGCCGGGCGCAGATGCGGTGCTGATCAGTCACATGCGCGGCCACACCTCTGACATGGATGCGATCATGTCCCTGTGTGACGCAGCGGGTATCCCGGTGATCGAAGATGCGGCACACAGCCTTGGCACGGTCTGGAACGGGCGCAATATCGGTACAATCGGAAAAATTGGCTGCTTCAGCTTTCAGTCCTACAAACTGGTCAACGCGGGCGAAGGCGGGATCATGGTGACCGATGATCCGGAACTTGCCGCGCGGGCCGTGATCATGTCGGGCGCATATGAGGAAAACTGGAAAAAGCATCCCGGTTTCCAGAACAGCTTTTGCGCGTGGCAGAACAAGCTGCCGCTTTACAATATGCGGATGCAGAACCTGTCTGCCGCGGTGATCCGCCCGCAATTGCCTGAGATCACCCGGCGGGTGGCGGACGGGCGACGCAACCATGACCATGTGGCCATGGCGCTGAACGCGAGCAATTTGCTGCGCGTGCCCCCGGCCCTTGCCGCAGAACTGCGCGCCCCCGACTCCATCCAGTTCAACCTGACCGGGGACTGGACCGACACCGAGGCGCGGCGTTTTCAAGCCGAAGCCAAGGGACGCGGCGTATCTGTCCAGGTGTTTGGCCTGTCCGACGGCAATGCGCGGGCGTTCTGGAACTGGCAGTTTCTGGGCGATGCCCCCGACCTGCCGCAAACCCGAGCCATGTTGATGCGGGCCTGCGATGTGCGCCTGCCCGCACGGCTGACCCTGCCCGAGCTTGATTTCATCGCCTCTGCGCTGATCGACGCAGCGCAGGCGGCCCGTTAGTCCAGCTTCAGCCTCTCGGCCAGCCAAGGCCATCGGCTGCTGGCTGGTGTAATCACTTGTGACTGCACCAGCCCGCGCAGGTTTCCAGCGACGCGTTCGGGAATGTCTCCCAACACGCCCCTGCGGGATGACAGCGAAATGCTGCGGCTGAGCGGCCGTCCGGACAAGGGCGTCACCTCGACCCTGTTCAGAAACGCTGCCGCATGGTGCAGCGCCAGCGGAGTCAGGATCGTCCAGCCCGAACCTTGCGCCACCAAGGCAAGAATGGCGTGGTAGCTGTCCAATTCAAACCGGACCTGTGGACGCAGATTGGCTCGGGCAAGGTGTGCGGCAATCTGTCGTCCCATCAGATGCCGCGCTGAATACAGGATCAACGGCACGTCGCCGCCCGCGCGCGGTCGCACGGCCACAAAGGGCTCGGTCACAATCGGGTGGACCTCACGCCATCCCGCATCCATGCTTTCGCTGCCCAACTCGGCCGCGACAGCAATATCGAGGGCGCGGGCCTCCAACTGGTCCAGCAAGCGGTGACTCGCCCCGGTTTCCAGAAGAAAACGGGTTTCGGGCATCGCACCCGCCAGCCCCGACAACAACGCGGGCGTGACCCCGGCATCCAGATCTTCAATCATGCCCAGCCGCAGCGTGCTGAGCCGCACAAGATCGGCCCGCGCCAGATCGGCGCGCGCCTCGGCCTCGGTGTTCAGGATGAGTTGCGCATGACGACGGAACAATGCGCCCGCCGGGGTCAGCACAAACGGACGCGCCGCCCGGTCGAACAATATGGCCCCAAGCGTGGCTTCGATCGCCGCAAGCTGTTGGCTGATCGCAGGGGGCGACACCCCTAGCCGACGGGCCGCAGCCGAAATTGTGCCTTCTTCGGCCACGGCCAAAAAGACCTCAATCCCCCAAAGGGTGACGCGGCCCTGCCCGTCGCCCATGTTGGCTTACAGCTTTGACAGCTTCTTTTGCAGCTCGGCCAGCTGCTTTTTGATCTGTGCCAGCTCGTCCGACGTGGCCGGCACCTCGGCATCGTCATTGGCAGGGCCTGACCCGCTCCAGCCGGGAACACCTGCCATCATGGTTTTCATGAAGGCTTCCTGTTGCTTGCGCATCAGATCGAAACCCGGCATCGCAGCCATCGGGTTCGGGATCACACCCAGATTTTCCATCATCTTGGACTGGCCTTCGCGCAGCATCTCGAAGCTGGCGGCCAGAAACTGCGGCACAACAGAGTGAACATTCGTGGTGTAGCTGCGCACCAGATCGGTCAACACGGCAATGGGCAGCACGTTTTCACCCTTTGACTCATGCTCGGCCACGATTTGCAGCAAATACTGCCGGGTCAGATCATCGCCGGATTTCAGATCGACGATCTGCACCTCGCGCCCGGTCCGGATGAAGCCCGCGATGTCTTCAAGCGTCACATAGTCGGACGTCTCGGTATTATACAGACGGCGACTGGCATATCGCTTGATCAGCAGCGGCTTGTCGGTTTCGGCCATGGGCCACCCTCCCCTGAGGTTCTTTTTGCTTATGCAGAGAAGCTTAGGGCACGTCCGCAGAAAAAGAAAGGGCGGGCCACGATGGGCCCGCCTTGCGCTATCTCCACTCGGGGAGGATATCAGTGAAGAAAGCGCAAATCCCATAGGATTACTTCGCAGCGGCCGATACTTTTTTCGCAGCGGTCGTGACTTCGGTCGTGGCTTTTTTCACAGCGGCAGTCGCGTCTTCCGACATGTCCTTGCCAGCAGCCAGCATCAGTTCGACGGTTTCCATCTGAACTTTCTTGGCGACTTCAGCGAAAGCGGCCAGATTTTCAGCAGCCATTTCAGCAGCGGCCGAAGCGAAATCGCTTGCAGCTTTGGTGTAATCGGTCGGCTCGGTTTTGGCTTTGGACACGTCGCCCAGTTTGGCGATGGTGTCTTTGGTCCACTTGGCGGTGATTTCAGTCGATTTTTCAGCAGCTTCCAGAGCCACTTTCGACATTTTCTCGGCCAAAGCAGCCTGGGTTTTGAACGCGTTCTGAACAGCAGACGAGTCAACCGGGAAGGAAGCCATCATGTCTTGCATAACTTTGGCGAAATCGGGGGTCTTGGTCATGGGTCTTGCTCCTGTGTGGCCGGAGGGTCCGACCTGTTTGTCATGAGGCAGATATACATGCTGCACTGCAGCATTTCAACCTTTTTTCTGCGACGCAGCAAACTTTGCAGTTGTGCGTCGCATAAACCCTTGGCCGTCAATCATTTCCTGCAGTGACGCTTGCCGTAACGTAAGTTCCGGGGGCATCGCACAGGACAGGATTAGTCGAATCACCAGGGATGCGCGCCTCGATCTGCTTGCCAGACCGCCCCTTCAGCCAGTCGCCCCACCGCGGCCACCAGCTGCCTTTGTTGAACGTGGCCCCCGCCTTCCAATCGTCAGGCTCGCCCTCTACCGGTGCGTCGGACGTGTAGTGACCATACTTGTCCTTGGACGGCGGATTGATGATGCCGGCGATATGCCCGGATTCGGACAGGATGAAGGTCTTGTCCTTTGACCCCATCTGCTTGATCCCGTTAAAGCTGCCGCGCCAATGCGCGATGTGGTCGGTTTCGCAGGCAATGGCACACAGCGGCACCTTTACCCCAGACAGGCTGACGGGTTCGCCGAACACCGGAAATGTGCCTTTGGCAAAACCGTCGCTTTGGCACAGCCCGCGCAGATACTCGACTCCCATCTTCGCAGGAAGGTTGGTGCCATCCCCATTCCAGAACAGCAGGTCAAAGGCGGGAGGCGCCTCGCCCAGCATGTAACTCTTGATGGCGGGTTGATAGATCAGGTCATTGGACCGCAGGAAACTGAAGGTCCGGCCCATGTAGTATTTCGACAAAATCCCATCGCGCGCCGACTGTCGTTCGATGCCGTCCACAAAGTCGTCTTCCAGAAAGACCGCAACTTCACCCGGATCGCTGAAGTCGGCCAAGGTGGTGAAGAAGGTGGCCGATTTGACCGATTTGTCGCCCGCCCGGTCCAGATGCGCCAGAGCCAGACCCAGTGTCGTGCCCGCGATGCAATACCCGACTGCGTTGATCTGCGGCTCGCCGGTGATCCGCCGCACCTCGGCCATCGCACGAAGGTATCCGTCCCGGATGTAGTCATCCATACCGACATCGGCGTAGCTGGCATCGGGGTTCACCCAAGACACTACGAACAATGTGAACCCCTGATCCACGATCCACTTGATCAGTGAATTCGCAGGCTTCAGGTCCATGATGTAAAATTTGTTGATCCAAGGCGGAAAGATCAGCAGCGGGGTCTGATACACCTTTTCCGTGGTCGGGCTGTATTGGATCAGTTCCAGCATCCGGTTGCGATAGACCACGGATCCCGGCGATGCGGCAATATTCTCGCCCACCCGGAACGCCTTTGGATCGGCCAGGGTGACCAGCACATCGCCATGGTTCGCTTCGATGTCACGCACCAGATTCTCAAGACCCTTGACCAGGCTTTCACCATCCGTTGCAACCGCCTTTTCAAGCGCATCGGGATTGGTGCCCAGAAAGTTGGTGGGCGAGAACATGTCGATGATCTGTCGGGTGAAATACTCGACCCTGCGCCGGTCTGCTGGCTCCAGCTGTTCCAGATCGCCGATGGCCGAGGTCATCGCTTCGGAGTTCAGCAAATACTGTTGTTTGATGAAATTGAACGCAGGATGGGTTTCCCAAAGCGGGTTCGAGAATCGGCGGTCTTTGGGGGTTGGGTCTTCGGGGGCCTTCAACTCGCCCGACAAAAGGGCATGCTGTGCGTCAACATAGTGTTTCAGACTCTTGCCCCAGTAGCTGATCTGATGTTCCAGAATCTTGGATGGATTCTGCATCATTTCGGCAACATACGCCGCAGCAGCCTTCATATATACCTCGGATGAGGGGCCTTGAAGGGCACTATCGGCCTGTTTTCGGTGCGCTAGCGCTACCATCAGCCGCTGGGAAAGTTCCTCCACACGGGCGAGATTGGCCTTCATCTTCTCCAACTTAAGTCCCGCGTCATTCTCGTCAGTTGTCATGGTAACCTTTCCCCCCTATCGTGCCCAGTTGCAGCATAACGTCGCCGGACTGGGGGGGAAAGCGACGAATTGGCCGGGACCGATCTCGGGAATGGAGACTTCGATGAAGTTCATGACGACCTACGACATGATGGAAACCGCGCGGAACACCAACGCGTGGTTGGGTGCGACGGCACGGGCCATGGCATCTTACCCCGCATTTGCCCTGTCGATGAACCCGGTCTGGCCGCTTTTGTCCGCTTGGGGCGAGGTGACCGAGCGCACGTTTGACCGCATGATCGCAAAGCCAGATTGGGGTATCAGATCTATCGTCGGACCAGACGGAACCGACCATCTGGTAGATGTAAAAATTGTGGTCGATCAGCCTTTCGGCAATCTGGTCCAGTTCTTCGTCCGGCGGCGTGAACCGATGAAACGTCGTGTCCTGCTGGTGGCGCCGATGTCCGGGCACTACGCCACGCTTCTGCGCTCCACGGTACTATCATTGCTGCCTGATTGTGACGTCTTCATAACGGACTGGCACAATGCGCGCGATATTCCGGTCAGCGCGGGAAAATTTGATGTCGAGGACTACACGCTTTACCTCGCCGATTTCATGCGCACGCTTGGACCGGATATCCATGTGATTGCTGTGTGTCAGCCCGTGCCGCTGACGCTTGCGGCCACCGCCTACCTTGCAGCCGAAGATCCTTCAGCGCAGCCGCGCAGCTTGACGTTGATCGGCGGGCCGGTTGACCCTGACGCTGCGGCCACCGAAGTGACCGACTTTGGTCGCCGGGTGACAATGGGCCAGTTGGAACAGACCGCCATCCAGCGTGTCGGCTTCAAACACAAAGGGGCAGGACGGATGGTCTATCCGGGCCTGTTGCAGTTGCAGAGCTTCATTTCGATGAATGCCGAGCGCCACTCGAAGGCATTCAGCGAACAGATCATGCGCGTTGCCCGCGGCGAGGCGTCGGATCATGACGCCCACAACCGCTTTTACGATGAATATCTGGCCGTGATGGACATGACGGCGGAATTTTATCTGTCCACCGTGGACCGGATCTTCAAAAAGCGCGAGATCGCACGCAACGCCTTTGTAGTAGCAGGTCGTCAGGTTGATTTCGGTGCAATCACCGACGTTGCCGTCAAGATTGTTGAGGGCGCAAATGACGATATTTCAGCGCCCGGTCAATGTCTTGCCGCGCTGGATCTGCTGACCAATCTGCCCGACAGCAAAAAAGCGGCGCACCTGGAACCGGGTGCGGGACATTACGGGATTTTTGCCGGAAAGTCGTGGCGCCTGAATATCCGGCCTTTGGTCCTGAACTTCATCGACTCAAACTCGGCCGATTCCAAGCCTGCAAAGGTCAAGCCCGTGATCAAGATCGCTTCAGCGTAAGATCATCGGCCCGGCCAGAAAGCCCTCTATTGCCGACGTTACGGCATCGGGGGCTTCCAGCATCGGCAGATGCCCGGCATCCGGGATCACCTTCAGGGCCGAAGACGGCATGAGGTCACGGCTGAACTCTTGCCGCCGCATCGGCAAAAGCGTGTCCGCGGCCCCTGCCAAAAGCAATGCAGGCACTGTGGCGCGGCGCAAAGTGCGCTGTTGATCGGGTCGGCGCTGCAGCGCCTTGCACTGGCGCAGATAGATCCCTTCCCCCAGCCCCAGTGCCATGTCTTGCAGCAAGGCCAGCACTGCATCCTTGTCTTGCGTATCGGCGAGCGCTGACGCGGGCACATCCTCGGCAATGGATTTTTTCAGGCGCCCTGCCTGTGCTGCCACCATGCGCGCTTCGCGCAGCGCCGCAACCTGCGGGTTTTCGGACAGCGGATCCGTCGCAAGAAGTACCATCCGAACCACCCGTTCTGGCGCCCGACGCAGGATGTCCAAAGCCACCACCCCGCCCAATCCGTGCCCGACAAGCGCAAAGCGCGCCGGAGCGGTCTGCAACGCCTCATCGCTCATCATCTCGACGGAGTCCCGCACCGGAAGATAGATCTGGGCCGCATGCCGCAGGCCCAAACCAACGATTTGCGGCAAGAAGGCCCGTGCGTCCTGCATCAGCCCCGGAATGAACAGGATCGGGTCGCCCATCACAGCCCCCTGGCCCGTCTAGGGATGGTCCACTTCACTAGGCCCGTCCGCCGCGACGATCTTGCGTCATCCGCGATGACATGGGAATACGGGTCGTCCTCTGGCACCACGTTGCGCAGGATATGCATGCCCGGCCCTGCCCAAAGCTTGCGCTTCGGTGTGATCGCACTTTTTTCGAAGGTGCAGATGGCCAAAAGTTCAGAAAAAATGAAAAACAAGCCAATCACAACCAACCCAGCCGCCAGCATTACCGGTCCCTTCGCGACAGAACGGCCTGTATGGCTTGCCTGATCAGGTCAAGACAGTCGGCTGATGAAAACCGGTGATCCGCGCCCTTGACCAAGCTCAGGATCATGTCAGAGCAGACCACATGCTCGAGCAGCTTCAAGGCCACAGCGGGCGGCACGTCGATATCGGCAGTGCCCTGCAACAGACGCACCGGAAACGGCAGTGGCAACGGATCACGCAGCACCAGATGCGTGCGACCGTCCTCGATCAGCCGTCTTGTGATGATATAGGGCGCGTCGGAATATTCGGATGGCAACTCCACCTGCCCTTTGGCGGCAAGGTCGTGACGTTGGGATTGCGAGAACCGAGCCCACATGCTGTCTTCGGTGAAATCCGGCGCGGCCGCGATCCCGACCATACCAGCAATGCGCTGCGGAATGGCCTTGGCCACCAAAAGCGCGATCCACCCCCCCATGGATGACCCCACAAGAACCTGAGGGCCGACCGTCAAACGGGTGATTGCCTCGAGTGCGTCTTCTGCCCAATCCCCCACCGCACCATCCACAAACGCGCCTGACGACTGGCCATGCCCCGAATAGTCAAACCGCAGAAATGCCCGGCCTTGCGTCAGTGCCCAGTCCTGCAAATACACCGCCTTGGTGCCGGTCATGTCCGACCGGAACCCGCCGAGGAAAACAACACCCGGACCCTGCCCTTGCGAAAGGTGATAGGCGATGCGGCGACCTTGGGTCGTGGTCAGAAACTGCGGCTGTGTCATGCGGTCCTCCGTCCCGGTCCTTCTACGCGGGTGATGTTGACTTTGCCAAGCGGCGGGCGCTAGACCGTGCGCGATATTATCCGCAACCGGGCGTGTCGTAGGCGCCAAAACGACGATGAGGCCGATATGGCACCGATTTCCCTGACTTTCCCCGATGGCAATGTGCGCCGGTATGAGGCGGGCGTGACTCCGGCCGAAGTGGCGGCAAGCATTGCGCCATCGCTGGCAAAGGCCGCCATTTCGGCGCAGGTCAACGGCGCACATTGGGATTTGGCATGGCCGATCAACGACGATGCCACCCTGTCCATCAACACGCTGAAAGATGATGCGGCGGCCCTTGAGCTGATCCGCCATGACCTTGCGCATATCATGGCGCGGGCGGTGCAGGATATCTGGCCCGACGTGAAGGTGACAATCGGCCCGGTGCGCGACTACGGCTGGTTCTACGACTTTGACCGGAACGAGCCGTTCTCGCCCGATGACCTCGGCCAGATCGAGGCCCGGATGAAGCAGATCATCAACGCCCGCGACCCTGTGCGCACGGAAATCTGGGACCGTGCCCGCGCCGTTGCCTATTACGAAGAGCGTGGTGAGCCGTTCAAGATCGAACTGATCAACCGAATTCCCGAAGGTCAGGACTTGCGGATGTATTGGCACGGACCGTGGCAGGATCTGTGCCGCGGCCCTCATCTGCAACACACCGGGCAAGTGCCCGCCGATGCCTTCAAGCTGACCCATGTGGCGGGTGCCTATTGGCTGGGCGACAGCACCCGCCCGCAGTTGCAGCGCATCTATGGTGTGGCCTTCAGAAACCGCGACGATCTCAAGGCCCATATGACCATGCTCGAAGAGGCTGCCAAACGCGACCATCGCAAGCTGGGCCGCGAGATGGACCTGTTCCACATGCAAGAGGAGGCCCCCGGTCAAATCTTCTGGCATCCGAACGGCTGGAACATCTACGTTGCCCTGCAAGACTACATGCGGCGCCAGCAGCGTCGGGATGGCTATGTCGAAGTGAACACCCCGCAGGTCGTGAACCGGAAGCTGTGGGAAGCGTCAGGCCACTGGGAAAATTACCGCGAAAACATGTTCATCGTCGAAGTGGACGAAGAGGGCGCGCGCGACAAGGTGATCAACGCGCTGAAACCGATGAACTGCCCCTGCCATGTGCAGATCTTCAACGTCGGGCTGAAATCCTATCGCGACCTGCCGATCCGCATGGCCGAATTCGGCTCTTGCGCGCGATATGAACCATCGGGTGCATTGCACGGGATCATGCGGGTGCGTGGCTTTACGCAAGATGACGCGCATATCTTCTGCACCCTTGATCAGGTGGAATCCGAGTCGACGAAATTCATCGAATTTCTGGCCCGCATCTATTCTGACCTTGGCTTTGACAAATGGCGTGTCAAACTTTCGACCCGCCCCGAAAAGCGCGTCGGCTCGGACGAAATCTGGGACAAGATGGAAGCGGCCCTTGCCAATGCCTGCACCGCGGCGGGCTATGCCTATGAGCTGTTCCCCGGCGAGGGCGCCTTTTACGCGCCCAAGCTGGAATTCGTGCTGACGGATGCCATCGGTCGAGACTGGCAATGTGGCACCTTGCAGCTCGACCCCAACCTGCCCGAACGTCTGGACGCCAGCTATATCGGCGAGGATGGGGCCAAACACCGGCCCTTCATGCTGCACCGCGCCTGCCTTGGGTCGTTTGAACGCTTCATCGGCATCCTGATCGAGAACTTCGCCGGCAAGCTGCCGTTCTGGCTTGCGCCGCGTCAGGTGGTGGTGGCCTCGATCGTGTCGGATGCTGACCCGTTCGTAGCCGAGGTCGTCACCGCCCTGACCTTGGCCGGTATCCGTGCCGAGGCGGACATGCGCAACGAAAAGATCAACTACAAGGTGCGCGAACATTCGGTTGGCAAGGTTCCGGTCATTCTGGCAATCGGAATGAAGGAAGTGGAGGAGAAAAGTGTTTCCGTCCGCCGTTTGGGCGAAACACAAACCCGCACCATGTCTCTTGCCGATATCGTGGCAGAGCTGACCGCCGAGGCCACCCCACCCGACCTGCGCTGAACCGCATCCGGTTGGGACGCGCCACTCAGGCGGACAGTCGGCGCCAAAGCAAGCCAATTTCGGATGGCGTTATTTCGTGTTGGCTGCGCAAAAAGCAGCCGATCCTTGGCTTTGAGTCGGACTTTGGGCGTTTCCACACCTGAAACCGCCCGGTTTTTTCTTGATTTTGGGCCAATCTGAGGCATCCTTGCCCTCAGTGATGACAGACTCTCTGACCGCCTCGCTGACCGAAGGCCGTAGAATCTGGCGGCACGGCTTGCGGCAATTCCGCCGCGAGAGGACTGGAGAGGAGAGACGGCATGGCCACCGGAACCGTTAAGTGGTTCAACGCGACCAAAGGCTTCGGCTTTATTGCACCCGATGATGGCGGGAAAGACGTTTTCGTTCATATTTCTGCGGTGGAACGCGCTGGACTCAAGGGATTGAACGACAATCAAAAGATCGCCTACGAATTGCAATCCGGCCGTGATGGCCGCGATTCAGCAAGTGACCTGCGACTTTTGTAGGCCAATCCATGGTGGCCAAACCGGTTTTTGGCCACCTACTTCAAAAGTGCGTCCGTGACAGCCTGATCCCAGCCAAGATACCACTTTCCGTCTGATTGGATCACCGGGCGCTTCATGACCGCAGGATAATTTTTGATCTGGGCTTCGGGTTCAGAGGCTTTCATGAAATCGCTGAAACCGCGATATGTGGTCGAGGTCTTGTTGATCACCCGATCCCCGAATTCCCGGACAATTTCATCAATCTCCGCCTCGGACAGTGGGTCCTTGCGCACGTCGCGGAAGGTCACGGGGTGGCCTGCCGACTCCAAAGCCTTGATGGCCTTCTTGCAGGTGTCACAGGTGGAAATGCCGTACAGGATCATCGGGGCCTCGTCTGACTCGGGTTGACCGTCCTTGCATACAGCGCACTTGCGTCCGATGACCAGCCTTTAGCCAACAAGGGCGCGGGTCACCGCCACACCGGCCCAAGCCGAAACTGCCGTCAGGATGGCACCCCATAGGGTATCGGTGACCACCATCGACCAATGCCAGTCACGCATGATGGCATAGCTGGTGAATTCATAAGTGCCATAGGCCATGGCCCCGATGATCGCAGCCGGCACCAGGACCGGCGCACCGTCGCGCAGCGCGGGCAAGCTGACCAGATACAACAGCCCCGCCACATAGGCCGCATAGAACAAGCCTGCCGGCGCATAGCGGATCGGTTCCGCCATCAGGGCACCGATATGGCGACTGAACAGGGGTTTCATCACAAAGGTCAGCATGACGGCATCAATGATCAGAAAGATCAGCGCGGTTGACAGGTAGAGGGTCAGGATCTGCATCGGTATCTCCTTTCTTCGAAAATAGGACGCCAAGCGCCAAGGTCACGCGAGACAGGGCAGCATTTCGACTGGCTCCCGATTTTGTCGCGCCGCGCACAGGGTGGCCGGGGATCGCCGTGTTGCACTACCGCCAACACCCTGCCTCGGACGGTTTTGCGCGGTCAGGCCTGATGCGCCTCGGACGTGGTGGGTTCGGGGCGTTCTTGCGGGTCAATGCGCAGCGCGCGCAAAGAGTTCAGGATCACGGCCACATCGATCACCTCTTGCAACAAGGCGCCCTGAACCGGTGTCAAATAGCCAAGTGCCGCGGCAATCATGCCAAGGATCGACAGGCCAATCCCGACAATCACACTTTCAAACGCAATCCGGCGCGCGCGCTGCGCCACTTCGATCCCCGGCAACAGGCGGTCCAGCTGATCAACGAGCAATACGACATCCGCGGCTTCGGCTGATGCAGCCGCCCCACGCGCACCCATAGCCACCCCAATGTCGGCGGCGGCCAGTGCGGGCGCGTCATTTACACCGTCGCCAACCATCATCACCGGGCCGTTCTCGCGCTCGGTCAGAACCAGCAGCACCTTTTGGTCAGGGGTCAGGTCGGCATGCACGGCATCAAGCCCCAAGCCATCGGTCACCGCCGCAGCCACAGCGCGCCGATCACCGGTGGCCATCAGGATCCGGTCAATCCCCAGACGGCGCAACCCCGCCAACAGATCCGGGGTTCCTGACCGCAAGGCGTCTGCCATCACCAGATGGCCCACCAGCACGCCGTCAACACCGACCGCCACAAGAACCGACCCGGCCTCGCGGATGTGGGCATCCACCTCAAGCGCGCTGGTGTGCGCGGTGACAAAACCAGCACCGCCGACAACCACCGTGCGACCGTTGACAGTGCCCGACAGGCCCTCGCCGGGGGTTTCGACGACATCTGTGGGGATCGGCAGTGCAATGTCCTGCGCGCGGGCGGCGGTCACGATGGCCTGCGCAATCGGGTGTTTCGATGCCTGCTCCAGCACGGCGGCAAAGGTCAGGATCTCGGACTCGGACAAGTCGCCATGGGTGTCGATCGACACGATCTGCGGCCGCCCATCCGTCAGCGTGCCGGTCTTGTCGAGGATCAGCGTTTTGATCCGCGCCAAGGATTCGAGCGGTTTAGCCCCCTTGATCAATACCCCGAAATGCGCAGCCCGCGACAACCCTGCCACCAGCGCGACAGGAACCGCAAGGATCAGCGGACAGGGTGTTGCCACCACCAGCACGGCAACCGCCCGGATCGGATCGCCGGTGAACCACCATGCGGCGGTCGCAAGCGCCACTGTAACCGCCAGAAACAACAGCGAATAGCGGTCGGCCATCCGCGCCATCGGCGCCTTCGAGGCTTGTGCCGATTCGACCAGGCGGACAATCCCGGCATAGGTGCTGTCGGCCGCGCGTCGGGTCGCACGCAGATCGAAGGCCTCGCCTGCGTTGGTGGATCCGCTCATCACCTCCTGACCCTGATCCAACCGGGCGGGCATCGACTCGCCGGTCAATGCCGACTGGTCAAGAATGGCGCGCGGGCTTTCCACGGTGCCGTCAACAGGGGCGACGTCGCCCTGCCGGATCAGCAGCAGATCGCCCGGTTCGATCTCGTCAAGCGGCACTTCGTCCAACGACCCGTTCCGGTGCCGTGTGGCCGTACGCGGCACGCGCGACAACAGATCGCTCATCTCGCGCCGGGCGCGGCCTTCGGCAAAGCTTTCCAGAAAGCTGCCGCCCGAATACATCAGCGCCACCACCGAGGCGGCAAGGGTTTCGCCAAAGAATAGCGCCGCCGACATCGACAAAGCAGCCACGATATCAAGCCCGACTTCGCCCTTGGCAAGGCTGCGGATGATCTCGACCACCAGCGCAAGCAAGACAGGAACGACCCCGGTCGCCCAGGCGAGCGTGGCAAGGTCTGCCCGGCCCGCCACCATCAGGACAAGCCCGGCCACAAGCCCGACCAGCGCAATCGACAGCAAGGCGATGTTCAGACGGTTGAGCGTTGTTGGCGTCATCGGGCAGCTATCCTCAAATAAGGCCGCGCCGATGCGCAGGCCGGTATCGCAAGGCCAAAAACCCTGTGTTTCGCGTTGACGGGAACCGGCTTCCGGTGCCGGTGCACAAGGGGGGTTATGCCATCGGTCATCCTGTCACCAGCCCGTCCCCCACCACGATCTGTCGCCTACAGCGTGCGGCGATCTTTTCGTCATGCGTGGAAATCAGAAACGTCGTGCCCTCGTCCCGGTTGATGTCGGCGATCAGGTCCATGACCTGCCCTGCCGATGCCCGGTCCAGATTGCCGGTGGGTTCGTCCGCCAGCACCAGTTCGGGCCGGTTCATCAGCGCGCGGGCCACCGCGACGCGTTGCTTTTGCCCGCCTGACAGATTGGCGGAGGGAAAATCGATCCGCTCGGCCAGACCCATGCGCGTCAACAGATCGCGTCCGCGCGCGCGGGCTGCTGCGGTTTCGCGGCCCTCGCGGACGGCGGTCGGGAAGATCACGTTTTCAAGTGCTGTGAAATCGGGCAGCAGGTTGTGGAACTGGAACACAAAGCCGATGTGGCGGTTGCGAAAATCCGTCAGCGCGACATCATTGGCGGCGATCAGATCCTGCCCCAGCATGAAATGGTCGCCCGACGTTGGCTTCATCAACGTGCCAAGGATCGTCAGCAGGGTGCTCTTGCCCGACCCGGATGGCCCCAGAAGCGCTGCCATCTCGCCCTTGTCCAAGGTCAGCGACAGCCCACGCAGCACCCGCGTCTCTGCCTCGCCCTGCCCAAAGGTCTTGACCAGATCGGATACCTGAACCAACATTGTCATTGGCCAATCGCCGTAACCGGATCGACCCGTGCAGCCGCCCGCGCCGGCAGGATCGAGGCAAGGATGGCACCGATCACTGTCAACGTGATGGCCAGTCCGTAAGACCCTTGGGTGATGTCCATCGGCAGTGTGCCGACGCGAAACGCATCGCGTGGTGGAAAGGGCAACAGCGCCAGATAACCAAGGGCTGCACCGGACACGCCACCCAGAAGGCCAACCAACGCGCCTTGAGTCACAAAGACAAAGACCACAAAGCCCTGCCCTGCCCCCATTGCCCGCATGATGCCGATCTCGGGGCGGCGGCGATAGGTGGACAACAGCAGTGCCGAGGCCACCCCGATCACGATGGTGATCAGCGCGAAGGATTTCAGGAAATAGCCGGTCTGCGCCTGCGCGTTCAACGCCTCCATCAATTGCTCGGCGCCATCGGTCCACGGCACGGCATCAAGGCCGGTCAACGCCTTGATGCGCTGCGCGGTCGCATCGGCGGCGTTCAGGTCCATCAGTTTGATTTCAATCCGCGTGACCCCTTGCGGCAGGGAAAACAGTGTGCGGGCCGTGGGCAGGCTGACAAACAGGCTGCTGCGGTCCACCATGCCATTCCCGGTCTTGTAGATGCCGCTGAGAGTCAGAACCGCCGACACCCCCTGCGATGACTGTAGCCGGACGGTCTGGCCCAACCGAAGTGACAGATCGTCCGCAAGGGTCTGTCCCAGCACCACCAGCCCCGACCCAAGCCGGGCCGATCCTTCGACCATATAGCCATCAAGGTTCAGGATCGCGGATTCGCGGCCCGGCTCCAGTCCGGTGATGCTGACCTGCGCCACCTGCGCGCCACGCGCCAAAAACCCCGCGCCCGTGATCTGGGGCGACACGGCCTTCACGCCCGGCACGGCCTCGATCAGGGGAAGGTAGGTGGCGACCTCGGCCAGCGTGGCCGTGCGCGTGCGGCCGCGTTCGGTCGCGGCCAGAAGATGCCCCTCGGGTGCGATCAGCACGGCGGGATCCACCTCTTCGGCCTTGATGGTGACATGGCTGATGTCGCCCACGGTGCGCGAGAGGATGAATTCGGCCAAGCCCCCGATCAGCGCCGACATGAAAATGAAGATGAAGACCCCCACCGCCACCCCCAGCACCAGAAGGCCGGTTTGTGCCTTGTTGGCGGTCAGATAGCGGGTGGCAATCTTGAGCCCGTACAGCATCAGGGGGCCTCCACACGAACCGGTTGCCCGTCCGTGATGCCGGTGGCGTCAAGGATCAGGACATCCCCCGGTGACAGGCCATCGGTCACGATCAACCGCCCGGCGGGCCAGTCGATCACCGAAACCGGGCGGCGGCGAGCGATGTCATCGGTGACGATGAACACAACCGGGCCATCGTCGGCGGACTGGATCGCGGCACGCGGCACCGTCATGGCGGCGCTTTGACGGTCAACGATGATGTTTGCGGTGACGGTCAGCCCGACCGGCGCGGTGACGGCGGCGTCAAAGCCCAGCTTTACCGCAAGGCCACCGGTGGCCGGATCCACCCGCTGCGACACGAAACTGACGTGGCCTTCGCGCGTCGTCGTTTCACCCGCAAGCTGCAAAACCGCGGGTTGTCCGACGCGGATCTGGGTTGCATAGGATTCGTCCACATCGGTTTCGACCAGCAACTGGCTCAGGTCGGCCAGCGTCATCAGCACCGTCGATGGGTCGATGCTTTGCCCTGCGTCAACGTTCAGCGCCAGAACGGTTCCGGTCATCGGCGCGCGGATGGTGTAGTTGGCCAGCTGCGCCTGCGCCTGATCGACAAGGGCAGCGGTGCGCACCACGTCCTGCGCCGCCGTCTGCACTGCCCGCTCGGCGGCCTCAAGGGCGGTGCGCGCGACATTGCCCCCCAATGCCTTGGTCCGGGAATAGCCATCCTCCGCCTGCGCCTGCGCCACCAGTGCGGCGTCCATTCCGGCAACAGCCTGCCGCAGTATGGCCTGTTGCGCCATAGCGTCGATCCGGGCAAGTTCGCTACCCGTCTGCACCATATTGCCCTCGGCCACGCTCAGATCTGCCAGCGTGCCGCTGATCAAGGGCCTGACATTCACCGACTGCCGCGCCGCGATCCTGCCGTTGACGGCCAGAACCCGCGTCACTGGTGCCAGCGCCATGATTTCCACGCCGACCGCTGCAGTCTTCGGCACCCACGGCTGAAGCCACAGGGTCAGCGAGGTTGCTGCAAGGACCAAGGCTCCCCCGATCCACAGCGTCGCGCGGCGGCCGGGTTTTGGCGGCGCAGAGGGCTTGTCCAGTTGCGGATCGCGCACCGTCGGAAGACGCGAACCACCGGCGTCAGCAGCCTTCTGTATGCTCTGGTCAGCGGCAACGGTTTCTCGGTGGGTCGGTGGCATCGCATCATCCTGATAAGGGTCCTGCCCGACGCGGGTGCGCGGTCAAGGACCACCTGACCTTACGCGCGCAGTCTATCGGCAGCGCAAGCAAGGTGTGTTGATATGGATCACAGACACACATAGCTGTTCCATAGCACAAGATACAAAGCATGATCGGCCTTTGTGGTCAGCTTTTTGGACGGCTGAAGACAGGACGCAAACGTATGACCGCGGATCCCTATGAAACACTGGGCCTGAAAAAATCTGCCACGGCAGAAGAGATCAAGAAGGCGTATCGCAAGCTTGTGCGGACCAGCCACCCTGACCTGCATCCCGACGATGCAAGCGCCGTGGCGCGGTTCAAGGTGATTTCGGCGGCGTATGATCTGCTGAAAGACCCCGATACGCGGGCGCGGTTCGATGCGGGCGAAATTGATGCCAGCGGCGCGGAACGGCCTCAGCGACAGTATTACCGCGATTTTGCCGACGCCCCCGGCAACACCTATCAGCAAGGACGCGGCTTTGGCGGTCAGGTCGATCCGTCTGACATTTTCGCCGAAATCCTGCGCCAGCGCAGCCGGCAAAGCGGTGAAGATTTCGGCGGACGCGGCTTCAGCGCACCGGGCCCTGATCTGCGCTATGCATTGGAAGTGCCGCTGTTGGATGCGGTGCGGGGCGGCGAGACGCGGATCACCCTGCCCGATGGCAACGCGCTTGCCGTCAAGATCCCCGCCGGTGCGCAGGACGGCCAGACCCTGCGTCTTCGGGGCAAGGGTGGCGCGGGCTATGGCGGTGGACCACCGGGCGATGCCCTGATCACCCTGGCATTGCGCCCGCATCCTGTGTTCCAGCGCGAGGGTGACGATATTCATATCATCCTTCCCATCACCATCGACGAAGCCATTCTGGGTGCAAAGGTCACAGCCCCCACCGTAACCGGACCTGTCAGTCTGACCATTCCCAAAGGCGCCAGTTCGGGCCGCGTGCTGCGCCTGCGAGGGCGCGGGGTGACGCGGGCTGGCGGCAAGACAGCGGGTGATCAGTTGGTGGAACTTCGCATCATGGCCCCACCCCACATTGATGAAGCGTTGCATGCCTTCATGGAAGGCTGGCGCAAGACGAACCGCCATGACCCACGCGCAGCCATGCTCAAAGAGGCCGGATCATGACCACTTTTCTGTCTGAAGAAGATGTGCTTGCCGCCGTGCCGGGTCTGACCCGCACCCGCCTTGTGGCGTTTATCGAGGCCGAGGTGATCATTCCCCTGCGGCAAGATGCAGCCAACGGCACCGGGCATGCCTTTCGCCAGATCGACATTGCCCGCATGCACCTTTTGTGTGACCTGGCAGATGATCTGGATCTTGATGAAACCGCGCTTGGCATTGTCATCACGCTGATCGACCAATTGCACGCGACACGCGCAGACCTTCGGGCCATTGCCCGTGCATTGGACGCGGAAGCGCCAGAGGTGCGCGGCCGGATCGGCGCTGCGCTGCTGGCGTCGCGCGGATAACACCCGGCGTTCACGCAGGTCAATCTTGCAGAGGCGTGATCCAGACCGACGGGAGCCCATGCGTCTGCCTGCGCATATCGCCGTTTGCAACCGGTTGCAAAACCAGATGGCTCGGTTTATTCTGCCATCACGACAGACATCAGGTCATGCTCGCAGCACCCGCCACCCAAGGAGACATCATGAC
>JBKBWK010000041.1:0-24462 GCA_046313895.1 Paracoccaceae bacterium | reverse complement strand
CTTCGGTGAGGCGGTATTTACGGAGGGACGCCGGAAGCCGCAAGAGGAAAAATTGCAGATAGTCGCATTTTTTTCACAAAGCCCGAAAAATGCACAAAATCTTGGGGTTGACGCAATTTGTGCCACAAGAAACGCTGCGCTGCGGCAATTTTCTTTCGCCATCCAAACAGTCGTTTCCCCCAAGACCCGGCTTATCCACAGACTCAGCTACGGACAGGCCGAGGCAGGCTTGCACGAAGCAACAAAAGTGCCGCAACGGCACCTGCATAAAGCAAAGGTTCGGTTGGCCATCCCTTCACCAGAACCACGAAATGCAGTGCCCCCGCCGCCGCCGCCACATAGGTCAAACGGTGCAACTGCCGCCATCGCAGCGGGCCCAGTCGTCGCATCGCTGCATTTGTTGATGTCGCTGCCAGCGGGATCATGGCGCACAATCCGATCATGCCAAGAATGATATACGGCCGCTTCCACAGATCACGTAGGATTTCGTCCCAACGCAAGCCCATGTCGAGAATGGCCCAAGCCATGAAGTGCAACACAATATAGAAGAACGCCGTCACGCCAAGCACGCGCCGGAATCGCATCAGGTTGAGCCCTGCCCTGCGAAGCGGCGTCACACACAAGGATGCCAACAGAAACTGAAGGCCCCACAGCCCAAGCCGGTGTTCGATCACCTTCACCGGATCAGGACCAAGTGCGTTTGTTGCTGCCGCCCAGATCAGCCACAGCAATGGCACCGCACAAACAGCCCAGACAGGCCCCGTCGGCGTGCGATGGATCAGAGCGTTGATCCGGTTCATCAGTAGTCTTTCGAAAGATCCTGTCCGGCATAAAGCGAAGCGACCTGATCACCATAGCCATTGAACATCATCGTGTCCTCGCGTCCGGCAAAGATCCCTGCCCCGACCCGACGCTCGCTCGACTGGCTCCAACGTGGGTGATCCACTTGCGGGTTCACATTGCTGTAGAAGCCATACTCGCGCGGGTTCTTCATGTTCCAGGTGGTTTCAGGCTGCGTGTCGGTAAGTCGGATGCGCACAATGGACTTGATCGACTTGAAGCCATACTTCCATGGCACCACCAACCGTATGGGCGCCCCGTTCTGGTTGGGAAGCGCCTCGCCATACAGTCCGGTTGCCAGAATGGTCAGCGGATGCATGGCTTCGTCCAGACGCAATCCTTCGCGATAGGGCCAATCCAGGGCAGAAGTCTTTTGACCAGGCATCTCATCCGGGCGCACCAGCGTTTCAAAGGCGACGTATTTGGCAGATGCCTGAACGCCAACCTTGCCCAGAAGATGGCCCAGCTCGAACCCGATCCACGGGATAACCATGCTCCACGCCTCGACACAGCGGAACCGGTAAATGCGTTCTTCCAGCGGCGCGTCCTTGAGGATGTCTTCCAATCCATAGCTGCCCGGCCGATCGACCAGTCCCACAATATCGATTGACCACGGGCTTGTGGTCAGAAGCCGGGCGTTGCGCGCTGGATCGCCCTTGTCCAGCCCGAACTCGTAGAAGTTGTTGTAGGTGGAGATTTCACTCAGCGTGTTTGGCGTGGCATCCGTTGAAAGGAGGCTTTTCGCCGCCTCAATCTTCGCCACAGCCGGGCTTGCCATCAGCGCTGCGGCACCCGCCATCCATCGCCGACGATTTAGCCACACCGGCTTGGGCGTCACATCCGACCATTTCAATCCACGCGTCATTCCCGAACTCCCTGATCTGTGCTGTGCTAGAAAATGATTGAGTTGCACCAGAAATCAAAGCAATCCTGCCGGAACGTTCCGGCGATCGCCGCTTTCGGTATGTATTTGACAGCAAGACGCGCCTGCAGCGCCTCACGTTACATCACCGTCCATCACAGGTTATTGACTGGAAACTGCCGGCTACGCGGGCTTAGCCGGTGGCAAGGCTGTGGCAAGGCCCGATCACAGGATCGTTTCCCTGATCCATCCGTTTCCGAGGTCCATATAAGGGAAGCCAATCAAGGCGATGATCAAACGGGAGTAACACCACATGATCCGCAGAACTTTCCTTGCCATGACCACCGCGCTGGCCTTTTCGGCTCCGGCATTTGCTGACGGCCACGGAAAAGACATTGTTGATACCGCAGTGGGTGCCGGCAGCTTTACCACGCTGGTTGCGGCCGTAACCGCAGCAGGCCTCGTTGACACCCTGAAGGGCGAAGGCCCGTTCACCGTGTTCGCACCGACCGATGCTGCATTCGCTGCTTTGCCAGCTGGCACCGTTGAAGATCTGCTGAAGCCCGAGAACAAGGACAAGCTGACAGCGATCCTGACCTACCATGTCGTTCCGGGCAAAGTGATGTCCACCGACCTGTCCGAGGGCTTGAAGGCGGCCACCGTGCAGGGATCGGAAATCACGATCACGCTGGACGGCGGCGCGAAAGTGAACGGAGCCGTTATCTCGACGGCAGACATCGAAGCAACGAACGGCGTTATCCACGTGATCGACTCCGTCATCATGCCGCCGATGTAAGACCAGATATTCGATAGTCGGGAGTAAAGGGGGCTTTGGCCCCCTTTATTTTTTGCCGGCCGACAGACGGCTTTCCGATAGATCAGGCCTGCCCTGAAAGCAGCCCGACCTTCACCAACGACCGTCACGCTGCCGCTTCAGCCTCTTGCGACAAGGCATCTGCCACAGTCGCCGCGTAGCTCGTTTGCGGAGGCCGGACACCGTGGGTCAGCAGCGAGCGCCTGATCTCGGGATTGGCGGCCGCAATGTAGAGTCGGACACCGCGCCGGTGGGCCTTGTGCGCAAGTCCCTCGATGACATTCGCACCAGTGGAATCAAGAAATGGCACGGCAGCGAAATCAATGATCAGTGCCTTGTGGGTGTCCTGGATCCGGTCGAGCACCGATCCGATGGAAGCTGCTGCGCCAAAAAAGAACGCACCGGTGATGTGATAGACGACGACTTCGGGATTGGCGGCTCGCATCTCATCGTAGCCTGCGCCGGAATCGGCCATGTCCTGACCGACAAAAGGAGTCTCGGCTTCGACCGCAGCGGCCTGGCTCATACGGTTGATGAACAGCACGGATCCGAGCGCAAAACCAACGATGATGGCTTCGGTCAGGTCACGGAAGATGGTCAGAAAGAAAGTCGCACCCAGAACGCTTGCGTCGCCCCATCCCGACTTTACCAAGACTGCGATGGCTGGCTTTTCAATCATGTTCCAGGCAACAACCGCCAGAACACCTGCCAAGGCGGCCAATGGGATATAGGCGGCCAAGGGCGCTGCCACCAACATGAACAAGAGGATGAAGACCGCGTGCAGCATCCCCGCGACCGGCCCATGTGCCCCGGCACGCACGTTTGTCGCCGTGCGCGCGATGGTGCCGGTGACACAAAAGCCTCCGAACAGCGCGGCGCCGATGTTTGCCGCGCCTTGCGCCACCAATTCGCAGTTTGATCGGTGCCGGCGCCCGGTCATGCCGTCCGCAACCACGGCCGAGAGCAGGGACTCGATCGCCCCAAGCAGGGTAAAGGAAATGGCGGCGGGCAAGACCTGCATCGCCAGTTCAACCGAAAATGACGGTAGCGACGGAGCCGGCAGACTGGATGGAATTCCGCCGAATTTCGTGCCGATGGTTTGCACCGGCAATGTCAAGATCGCCGTAGCAGCAGCGGCCAATGCCACCGCAATCAACATTCCTGGCCAATGGGGGCGAACCTTGCGCAGGCCCAAGATCACACCCACCGTTGCCGCCGATATGGCCATGGCCGCAGGAGTCAACGTCCCCCGCGCGTCCCACAGAGCGGGCAGTTTTTCCAGCAATTCCCCAGGTTCATTCATCAACGTCAAACCAAGCAGCTCCTTGATCTGGCTGGCGAAGATGATAACCGCGATCCCGGCAGTAAATCCTACCGTCACCGGAAATGGTATGAACTTGATGTATGTTCCCAGCCGAAGGAAGCCTATCGCCAACAGCATGACACCCGACATCATCGTGGCAAGGATCAATCCATCCATCCCGTGCAGTGCCACCGTGCTTGCGACCAGCACGATGAAAGCACCCGCCGGACCACCGATCTGAAACCGCGATCCGCCCAGAAGCGACACGATGAATCCACCCACGATGGCCGTAAACAACCCCTGAGCAGGCGTGGCACCCGAGGCGATTGCAATCGCCATGCTGAGCGGAAGGGCGACGATGGCTACGGTCAATCCAGCGATGGCGTCGGACCGCAGCTGTCCAAGTCCATATCCTTCACGCAAAACCGTGATGAGCTTCGGGGTAAAAAGTTCTGCAAAACTGGCCGCCTGATCTGTGGCCTTTGGTGATTTCGTCATGTGTTCCGCGCCTTTCGCGTCAAGGCGGCGGGATCGTCGGCATGTGTCGCCGGTCGCCGTCGCTGGTGGTGCTATCGTTCAGGAGTAGGGCTTCTCGGAGGGATGCTTCATTCGAACGCCGCGTCCACCCGAGGCACTGGAGGCGTTTTCTGCAATCAGTTCAATGCCAGCCCGGTCGAAAGCGTCGATGATTCGGGTCAGGCTTTCCACAATGCCCCGCACGTTTCCCTTGCTGGTTTCCATGCGTTGAATTGTCGGGACCGAAATGCCGGCAAGTTCTGCCAAGCGTTTTTGGTCGATTCCAAGCAAAGCACGCGCTGCACGGATCTGCTGACCGGTAATCATCACAAGTGCCCATTCATCCTAATGGTTCACCTATAATAGATCATAATAGTCGTTTCAACATGCAATTATGATGTCTAAGCGATCAAGAAGAGACATTGCTTAGGGCTTACCGTAAGGTGGAAGGGCCGCGCCAAAACCTAAAATTCCAACCGTTAAAAAGGGGGATGACTTAATGTCGGCACCGCCTGCCCGGTTCGGAATGTCGCGAATTCTCAGACCCAAAATGCGGAATGATGACGCGGCCACGCCGAAAAATCCTTACATACTATAATCTTGATGCTAATTGTCTGGTTCTGGGACCTGCGCGGCCAAGCTTCTTTGGACACAGCGCGCGTTCCACCCGGTGGCGCAGATGGCCGTCACAAGAGTTTCACACAACAGCAATACAACCGTTACCCAAGCAACCTATTCCGCTGGCAGGCCGAGTCTGTCGGTCACTTGATACTCAGGAGAGTCACATGAAATCCTTGCACATCACAGCGTCAGTTCTGGCGATCGTTGCAGTTTCCGCCACCTCTGCAGCCGCGCGCGATCAGGTTCGCGTCGTCGGGTCCTCAACTGTGTTCCCATACAGCCAGGCCGCTGCAGAGAATTTCGCCAATGCAACAGGCATGGCGGCACCTGTTATCGAATCGACAGGTACGGGCGGCGGCATGAAAATTTTCTGCGAAGGCGTTGGTGAAGGCTTTGCCGATGTCACCGGTGCTTCGCGTGCAATGAAGAAGTCGGAATATGAACTCTGTGTCAAGAATGGCGTGACCGATATCACCGAGTTGATGATCGGCTACGACGGCCTGACGCTCGCTGCCTCGCGCAATACCCCCCACGCTTGGGCACTGACCGAAGAGCAGGTCTTCCTTGCACTTGCGGCTTCTGTTCCGGTCGATGGCGCCTGGGCACCGAACCCTTACAAGAAGTGGTCGGAAATCGACGCATCTCTGCCCGATACCGCAATCGTCGCGTACGGACCTCCGCCGACATCTGGCACCCGTGATGCCTTTGTCGAACTGACCATGCATGACGGCTGCAAGAAGCTCGATCTGTATCAGGCCGTCAAGGATGACAAAGAAGCCATCGCAAAGCTGCTGGAAGATCAGTGCTCGCGCATGCGTCAGGACGGCCCGTTCATCGAAGCCGGAGAAAACGACAACCTGATTGTGCAGCGCATTGAAGCTGATGCGAATGCTATCGGCATCTTCGGATATTCGTTCCTGTATGAAAACAGCGACAAGCTGCAAGGCATCGCGATCGACGGCATTGTGCCATCGGCCGAGACCATCGCAGACTTTTCTTATGGCGTCGCTCGCCCGCTGTTTGTTTACATCAAGAACGCTCACCGCGGCGTGATCCCCGGACTGAACGAATTCGTGACCGAATTCGTGTCGGAAGGTGCGATGGGTCAGGGCGGCTACATGCAAGAACGCGGTCTGACACCGCTGACGCAGGATCTGATCCTCGCGACCGAAAAAGCAGCTCTGGATGCAACCAACATGGCTGCGCCTGCAAACTAAGGCTTTTGATGCCGCCCGCATCCTGCGGGCGGCATCTCTACTTTATTCGTCAGGTGCAGCATGACTTTGTTTGCCTTCCTTCTGTTGTTCGCTGTGTCGCTGTTCGGGTTCTTCCTGAATCGCCAAGCTGCTGTTTCGATCAGAGCAGGAGGGCAAAGCCTTCATTCACTGCCCCAATTTCATGGCGGCTACTCCGCCCTGTTGATTTTTGTACCGGCCTTCATCGCGCTGATGCTTTGGATCATGCTGCAAGGGGTCGTGATCAAGTCGCTTGTCATGTCCGGGTTGCCTACCGGTGTTCTCGATGGTCGTGACGCGGGCGCACAGAATTTGGTCTTCGCAGAAATTTCGCAATTGTCGCGCGGCCTTACGTTCGGCACGCCAGAAGACTGGAAACTTGCTGCAGCCGAACGGATGGAATCGCTGAAAGCCACGTCAGGCTGGATGATGGTCGCATTGATTACGGCTTTGACGGCGGGAATGTTGTTCGTAGCACGGCGGCGGGTCGGGGCTGAATTTCGCGCCCGTCAGGGTGTGGAAGGAATCGTCAACGGTTTGCTGATTGCCTGCTCCACCGTTGCAATTCTGACCACTCTTGGAATCGTCCTGTCGCTTGTAACGGAAAGTGCGCGTTTTTTTTCCATGGTGCCCCTGACCGAGTTTCTTTTTGGCACCAACTGGGAACCGCAAATTCCGATGCGCGCTGATCAGGTTGCCGGGGCGGGGGCATTTGGATGGCTGCCCGTGATCCTTGGCACATTGGTCATTACCACCATCGCCATGGTTGTTGCGGTGCCGATCGGCCTGTTTTCGGCCATCTATCTCAACGAGTTCGCCAGTCCAGTCGTCCGCAAGGTGGCAAAGCCGTTGCTGGAGATTCTGGCCGGTGTTCCAACTGTGGTGTACGGATTTTTCGCCGTGCTGACGGTTGCTCCGGCCCTGCGAGAGTCGGCATCAGCCTGGGGTATTGTGATGTCTCCCAACACCGCTCTGGCCGCCGGGGGCGTTATGGCGATCATGTTGATCCCGTTCATATCATCCTTCGCCGATGACGCGTTGTCTGCCGTGCCGCAATCGCTGCGCGACGGGTCGTTGGCTTTGGGTGCGACGCGTGCTGAAACCGTACTGAAGGTTCTGTTCCCGGCAGCCATACCCGGCATCGTCGGCGGTATCCTTCTGGCTGTCAGCCGGGCGATCGGTGAAACCATGATCGTGGTCATGGCTGCAGGACTGATTGCCACCATGACAATCAATCCACTGGACAGCGTGACAACGGTCACGGTGCAGATCGTAACCCTGCTGATCGGCGATACTTCCTTTGATAATCCAAAGACACTAGCCGCCTTCGCACTGGGCCTGATGCTGTTCATCGTCACCTTGATGATCAACATCGTGGCATTGAAGATTGTCCGCAAGTATCGCGAAATCTACGATTAAGGACCGCTGCCATGACCGATGTTTCGAACGACAAAGCCCATTGGGGCACGGCCAAAGCAGCGGGCAACATTGCCCGGCGCAAGCGGTCGGAATGGATCCTGAAGGGCCTTGGAATCGGTGCGATCTCGATCGCGTTTCTGATGCTGTTCCTGCTTGTAAGTTCTCTGGTCTCGACCGGGTGGCAAGCTTTCACCCAGACGCATATCCGGATGAGTTTTTCAGTACCGGCTGAAAAGGTACGGCAGGACAACATCGCAGGTGCAAATTGGCGTGGTATCGTCCAAGATGCCATGGAAGCCGCCCTTCCGGGTATTGATCCGGACGATGCCCGCAAAATGGCGGGCATCCTGTCAAATGCGGCACAGTTCAGCTTGCGTGACAAGGTGGTGGCAGACCCTTCCCTGATCGGGAAAACGGTTGAAATGACTGTGCCCGCCAGCGACCCCTATGATCAGCTCTACAAGGGCCTGATTGATCGCGAGACGCCAGAGGCGAATCGTCGCTTGAAAGATCCGGAAATCGCCGCCTTTGATATGCTGCTTGCGGATGGACGGGTGTCCAAGCCCTTGAACGCGGCGCTGATTACAAATGCCGACTCGCGTTTTCCGGAACTGGCTGGACTGAAGGGTGCTCTGATGGGCAGCTTTTATGCTCTGATGACCTGCTTTCTGCTGTCATTTCCGATCGGCATTGGTGCTGCGATATATCTTGAAGAATTCGCTCCCAAGAACAAGATGAGCGATTTCATCGAAATCAACATCAACAATCTTGCCGCCGTTCCTTCGGTAGTGTTCGGACTGCTGGGTTTGGCCGTTTTTCTCAACTGGTTTGGTTTGCCACGCTCTGCCCCTTTTGTCGGTGGCCTCGTCCTGGCCCTGATGACGCTGCCCACCATCATCATTGCAACCCGCGCGGCACTGAAAGCGGTGCCTCCATCGATCCGGGAAGCGGCACTGGGTCTTGGCGCCAGCCGTCAGCAAGTCGTGTTTCACCATGTTCTTCCTCTGGCCATGCCGGGCATCCTCACAGGGACGATCATTGGATTGGCGCAGGCACTTGGTGAAACCGCGCCTTTGCTGCTGATCGGCATGAACGCCTTTATCACGGCCGCACCGGGCAGTCCTTTTGACAGTTCGACAGCCCTTCCCACTCAGATTTTCATCTGGGCCGACAGTCCTGAACGCGGGTTCGTAAGCCGTACGTCTGCCGCGATCCTTGTGCTGCTTGGCTTCCTCGTCACAATGAACGCCCTTGCCATCTACCTTCGCTCCCGCTTTGAGCGGAAGTGGTGATCCAGAAAGGTCCACAAGATGAACGATATGACAAAGGTGGAACTGGACGTAAACGCGCGCAAAACAAAAATCGTTGCCACGGGTGTGCAGGTCTTTTACGGCGAAAACCACGCGTTGAAAGATGTCGGCGTCGATATACTCGACAAAACGACGACCGCTTTCATTGGTCCTTCCGGCTGCGGGAAATCCACGTTCCTTCGGTGTTTGAACCGCATGAACGATACCGTGGCGTCTGCCCGCGTTGAAGGGCTGATCAAGCTTGACGGCAAGGACATCTATGATCGCAACGTTGATCCCGTGCAGCTGCGCGCCCGCGTTGGTATGGTGTTTCAAAAGCCAAACCCTTTCCCGAAATCGATCTATGATAACGTCGCATACGGCCCCCGAATTCACGGGTTGACCAAATCAAAGTCCGAACTTGATGAAATCGTCGAGGCATCCCTGCGCCGCGCGGCGATCTGGGACGAGGTCAAAGATCGCCTTGATGCACCGGGCACCGGATTGTCCGGCGGACAACAGCAGCGCCTGTGCATCGCGCGTGCGGTTGCGACGTCTCCCGAAGTACTTTTGATGGACGAGCCCTGTTCCGCACTTGATCCGATTGCGACAGCACAGGTCGAGGAACTTATCGACGAGTTGCGCGATCAGTTTTCGGTCGTGATCGTAACGCACTCGATGCAACAAGCCGCCCGCGTGAGCCAAAAGACCGCTTTCTTTCATTTGGGCAACCTTGTTGAATACGGCGACACCAATCAGATTTTCACCAACCCGCGTGACCCGCGAACGGAAAGCTACATCACCGGCCGGATCGGGTAAGGGACTCAAAAATGAATAGTGACGGACATATCGTTTCTTCCTTCGACCGCGACCTTGAGGCTTTGCAGGCGCAACTTGTTCGCATGTGCGGAATGGTAGAAACCGCATTGGGAGATTCTGCGACGGCACTGGAAACACGCGACCTTGATCTGGCCAATCGCGTGATCGAAACAGATCGGGCCATCGATGCACTGGATGACCAGATCAACACGCAGGCGGCAGCTGTCATCGCGCTGCGCGCGCCAACCGCTTCTGACCTTCGCCTTGTCCTTGCCGTCATGCGCACGGCGCACAGTCTGGAGCGCGTGGGCGACTACGCCAAGAACGTGGCAAAACGTACAAAAGTTCTGGCTCAGATCCCTGAGCTTCCGGGGATTTCCGGGACGATCCGTCGGATGGCAAAGCTGGTTGCTGTCATGCTGGAACAGGCAATGCGCGCCATGGTCAGGCGCGATGCGGTGCTGGCCGAAACCGTACGCCAGAGCGATGTTGATATCGACCAGATGTACAACAACCTGTTTCGGTCGCTTCTGACCCACATGCTGGAAAGCCCGTCGAACATCACAGCGGCTATGCATTTGCATTTCATCGCCAAGAACATCGAACGCGCCGGGGACCACGCCACAGGCATCGCAGAACAGGCGATTTACCTGGCGACGGGACACTTTCCGCACGATGAGAGGCCAAAGGTCGATCCGACGTCTGACGCTTCGGGATCAACACCGGAAGCGTCGCCGTCCTGATCTTTCCTATCAGGAGTGTCGATACGCTTCGAGGTTATCGTGGCGGAGGGTTCAGCGCCTTGTTGTAGGGCGTCCAATCGGTGATGTCAGGGTAGTGGAACTTACGCCACATCCGCACGCGCGGGTTCATTGTTCGGCGCCACCACAGCGGATTCATCGCGATAAAGACCATCAGCGGATAGCCCAATGGCAGTTGTGGCGCCTCATCCGCGTCATATGTCTGTAGCAAGGGAAAACGCCGATCCGGTTTGAAATGATGATCAGAATGGCGCTGCAGGTTGATCAGAAGCCAGTTTGACGCCGTGTGAGACGCATTCCAGCTGTGGTGCGGACGGACATGTTCATATTTTCCATCACTCAGATGCCTCCGGGTCAACCCGTAGTGTTCGACATAGTTCACCGCTTCCAGCTGCCAGATGGCGACCGCAGCCTGATAGACGAACAGGCCGAGTCCCAGCCAACCACCCAGTGTGAAAGCCAAACCAATCATACCCACTTGCAGGACAGCATAGCGCCAGAACGGGTTTGTCCGGTGCCACCACGGCAAACCACGACGCGCCAGCATCGCGACTTCTGCCTTCCACGCGGACACTGGGCATTGCGCCAGCACCCTTGGGAAAAAGCGATGAAACCCTTCATTATAGCGGGCTGTCACCGCATCACGGCAGGTTCCGACATAGATGTGATGCACCCGCAAATGCTCGGACCGGAAATGGGAATAAAGCACAGAGCCTAGCAGAAGGTCCGCCAACCAACGCTCAAGTTTGCTCTTTTGGTGCATCAACTCGTGACTGTAGTTGATTCCAACGGTCCCGGTGATGATACCAATACCAAAGAACAGCATGGCCAACTCTGGGGCCGAAAGATGGCTTGTGTGGGTGGCATACCAGATTGTGCCGAACAGAACGACCATCTGGATCGGCGCCCAGATCAGCGTCAGCATCTGATACCAGAACAGCATAGGCTCGGGGGTTTCCGGGTCGGCGTTGCGATCATTCAATCCGGTGAGTGCATCCAGAAAAGAATAGACGAGGATGGAATATGCGGGCACCAAAGCCGTAAACCAGCCACCGTAATAGGTAGCAATCGCCGCCATTGGAACCATGGCAAGCGTGAGCCAGAATGGCAGGGCCTGCAAAAGTCCGATACGTTGGCGGGGGTGTGGGGACATCTGACACCGTATCCTGATTTCAGGGACGAACATGATCACGCTTCAAAGGTATCTCAACTGTTAAAGGTGTCGCGGACCTGGTCATAGGCCTTGCGCATGACCGTGGGCAGATCCGCCGGCCGAAAGTCTGCGCGCGGGATGAACTGACCCCGCAAAACCACGGTGCCCAAGGCAAGTTCGGCAACCTGCAATTTCAGCACAAGATGAAAGTGTGTGAACGTGTGACGCACTTCTCCTTGCTCGCGCCAAGCTGCTTCCGCTGGCTGAATTCCGTCCGACCCATCCCACCCGTCACCGGGAAAGCCCAGCATCCCGCCCAACAGACCCCGGTCGGGGCGCCGCTCCAGAAGCAGGGCATCTTGCCGTCGTCCAATCCAGAGCGTACCGCGCCGTACCGGCTTGTCGGCTTTGGGGGTCTTTCTTGGCAATTCCGCCTGTCCGCCTTGACGCCGCGCCACGCAGGCAGGGCTCCACGGGCAAATGCCGCAGGCCGGCTTTCTGGGCGTGCAGATCGTTGCGCCAAGATCCATCACCGCCTGCGCGTAGTCACCGGGACGGACCGTGGGCGTCAATGACATCGCAAGTGCGACCAGTTCCGGCTTTGCTGCTGGTAACGGCGTTTCCACGGCATACATCCGGGCCATCACCCGTTCAACATTGCCATCAACCACCGTTTCGGGTGCATCATAGGCGATCGAGGCTACAGCACTGGCTGTATAGGGGCCAACACCGGGCAGGCTGAGCAAGCCTTCCCGCGTCTTCGGAAACACCGCGCCATGGTCGGAAACGACCGCACGCGCGCCTTTCAACAGGTTGCGCGCGCGGGCGTAATACCCAAGCCCTGCCCATTCCGCCATGACATCCTCATCCCGCGCGGCCGCAAGATCGGCGACTGTTGGCCAGCGTGAGGTGAAGCGGTGAAAATAATCTTTCACCGCCACGACCGTGGTTTGTTGCAACATGATTTCCGACAACCAGATCCGATATGGGTCCGGCATGACCCCTTGCCAGCGATCCTGAGGTGACACGCGCCACGGCATTGCCCGTGCATGACGGTCATACCACTGCAAAAGCAGATCACTCAACGCACCGTCACGCAATCTTTATGCCCCTTACCCTGCCTTGCCTCTGGCGGCGCAGCCAATGCAAGGTAAGATAATTGGATTGTCACAGGATACCAGATGGCCCGACGCCCCGCATCACCTTCCACACCATCACGCCGCATGCGCGGGTTTGAACCTGCCTTTGGTTTGATGAAAGACCCCGTCCGCGCGGCGGGCGAATCGCGGGGCTTCGCGGTATCTCGGCTGTTGACCCATTGGACAGATGTCGTTGGCGAGGACCTGTCGCGCTGTACCCGACCGGTCAAGGTGGGCTACGGTCGCGAAGGCTTTGGCGGCACGCTGACACTTCTGACGACGGGCGCCATGGCCCCAATGATCGAAATGCAGAAGGAAACCATCCGAAGCAAGGTGAATGCCGTCTATGGCTACAATGCCATTTCGCGTGTCTTGCTGACCCAGACGGCACCGATCGGCTTTGCCGAAGGTCAGGCCGAATTTACGCCTGCACCCAAAGCAGAACGCGTGACAGATCCTGCGATCAAAGCGGCGGCCACCGAAACAGTGGCCCCAATCCATGACCCGGGCCTGCGTGCGGCACTTGAAGCTTTGGCTGAAAACATCCTAAACCGTCGCAAGACGACAGAAGGCAAAAAATGATGTCCAAAAAAACCACTCTGGCCGCTTTGGCCCTTGTCACTGCGGGCGGATTTGGCCTGTGGTCAATGACCCCGCGCGATGTGGCGCAAAGCCTGACACCGGTAACCTCTGCCGAAGCACAGGAAACAGCCCCGGCAGAAAATGTCGAAGCTGTCGAGATCAAGGATATGACCCTTGGCCCGGTCGATGCGAAAGTGACCCTGATCGAATACGCATCCTACACCTGTCCGCATTGTGCGAATTTCCATGAAAATGTGTTCAAGGATCTCAAGAAAGACTACATCGACACCGGCAAGATCCAGTTCATCTATCGCGAAGTTTATTTCGACCGTTATGGTCTTTGGGCGGCCATGGTGGCGCGGTGTGGCGGCGAAATGAAATACTTCGGCGTGCAAGACATGCTGTTCAAGGATGTGCAAGGCTGGGCCGGTTCGGATGATCCGAATGTGGTCGTCGGCAATCTGAAGAAAATCGGTCGCACGGCTGGCATGGATGATACTCAATTGGATGCCTGCCTACAAAATGGCGCGACGGCGCAAGCCATGGTCGATCACTTTGAAGCCTCGCTGAAAGAACATGACGTTCAGGGAACGCCGACGCTGATCATCAACGGCACCAAGCATCAGAACATGTCCTATGCCGATCTGAAAACCATTCTTGATGCCGAGCTTGCAAAGTAAATGTCGGCACCGCTGTCTGGTGTGAAGGTTATTGAACTGGCACGGATCCTTGCAGGTCCGTGGGCCGGCCAGACGTTGGCAGACCTTGGGGCGGACGTGATCAAGGTCGAGGCCCCGGAAGGCGATGATACGCGCCGCTGGGGGCCGCCATTCATTGATCGCGACGGGGATCGCTCGGCTGCCTATTTTCATGCAACGAACCGTGGCAAACGGTCGGTCATCTGTGATTTTCGCACCGATGATGGGCAGGCACTGGTCCGCAAACTGGTTGCCGATGCAGACGTGGTGATCGAAAATTTCAAGGTGGGGGGATTGGCCAAGTATGGGCTGGACTATGACAGCCTTCGCCAAGTGAACCCGCGGCTGATCTATTGTTCGATCACCGGGTTCGGGCAGGATGGCCCTTATGCCCACCGCGCCGGCTATGACTTCATCATTCAGGGCATGGCTGGGTTGATGAGCGTGACCGGTGAACCAGACGGCCAGCCACAAAAAGTTGGTGTTGCGGTCACTGATATCTTCACGGGCATCTATGCCGCGACAGCCATTCTTGCAGCACTTCACCAACGGCATACCACCGGCAAGGGCCAGCAGGTGGATATGGCGTTGATGGATGTTGCCACCGGGATCATGGCAAATCAGGCGATGAACTATCTGGCGACCGGAGTCGCGCCGCAAAAAATGGGCAACGCGCACCCGAACCTTGCCCCCTATGCCGTTTTTGACTGTGCCGATGGCTGGCTTATCCTTGCCACCGGAAACGACGGCCAATACCAGCGCCTGTGCCGTATCCTTGGATTGGACGACATGGCCACGGCGCCGGCCTTCCTGACCAATGCCGACCGGGTTCAGAACCGGGCCGAGATGACGTCGCGCCTGACTGCGGCAACCTGCACTTGGGACAAAGCTGACCTCCTCGCCGCGTGCGAAAGCGCGGGGGTTCCGGCGGGCCCGATCAACGATCTGGCCGAGGTATTTGCCGATCCCCAGATCCGCGCGCGCCATATGGAAATTTCGCCCGACGGCGTGCCCGGTGTGAGGTCACCGTTCCGGTTTTCGGACGCAAAGCTTTCGCTGGATCGACCCGCACCAAAATTGGGCGAGCATCAGGGCGACGTTGACTGACCCAGGTCCGATGAACCTGTGACATCAGCCCTCAGATGCGGTCGGGAGGGACCAACGCCGAAAGCGCCTCGTCCACAGCCGACCAGTCGTCTACCTCCAACCGAACGACCATTGTCAGAACCTTTGGTCGAAAAGCGACGGGAAGGCGCACCTGATCTTTTTCGGTTGTCACCAGTTGCGCGCCCAGACCAAGTGCTTCAGCCTCCAACCGGCGCAACAGGGTATCTGTCAGTGGTTGGTGATCGTCCAACGAAACAGCGCGGACAATCTCGGCCCCGGCACTCCGCAGTGTCGCGAAGAATTTTTCCGGATATCCAATCCCCGCAAATGCCAGCACCCGTTGCCCGTGCCAATCCATACCCATTTGCAGCGGCTTGAGTTCGCCGGTCAGGTGCGGCACCCGGATCCACTTTCCCCAGCGTTGCTCAAACTGGATCTGAGCATCGACAGCGCCTATCGACAGCAGAAGATCTGCACGCGCCAGTCCGGCCGAGACAGGCTCCCGCAAGGGGCCGGCAGGAAGGCACAGTCCATTGCCGAATCCCCGTTCGGCATCGACAACAATCATGGACAGATCCTTGCAAACCGCTGGATTTTGGAACCCGTCATCCAGAAGGATGACCCTTGCCCCATCGCGCTCGGCAGAACGGACGCCATCTGCACGATCTTTTGCAACCCACGTCGGCGCAAAACTTGCGAGAAGAAGCGGTTCGTCACCAACCTCGGCCGCTGTGTGACGAAGCGGGTCAACCTGCACAGGCCCTGTGAGCGATCCACCGTATCCGCGCGATACCACCTGCGCACCCTTCAGCCTTGCCAGCAAGGCAATGGTCGTGGGGGTCTTCCCGGTGCCGCCTGCATTCAGGTTGCCGATACACACCACAGGCACAGACGCACGATATCCGGGCCGCGCGACCCGCCGGGCTGTTGCGGCAGAATAGACCCATCCCAAAGGCTGTAGCACCCGTGCGACAGGTCCAGGGTGATCGGCAGCGTTTTGCCAAAAGGCGGGGGGCCGCATCAGACCTCACCATCGGTAATCTTCCGGACAACCGCGATCACCGTATTGGTTGCCTCCGTCCCATCGGATGCGACCATCCACGCAGCTTGCGCCAATCGGGCCGCACGGTCTGGCGACAAAAGATCCGACAACGCCTCACCCAGATCCACTGCACTCCCCACCGCGCGTGCCGCCCGCGCAGCACCCAGACGGCTAAAAATGTTGCCAAATGGTCCGGGACGCGGACCATTCAGGATTGCTGATCCAAGTGCTGCCGGTTCCATCGGATTGCGCACACAGCCAGAGCCCGCAAGGCTTCCGCCCAGAAATGTGATCGGTGCCAGCCGATACCAAAGCCCCAGCTCTGTCGTGCCGTCAGCCACAAAGGCTTCGACATCGGCATCCGGCTCTTGATCTTCGGCGCGCTCGGCCACCACCCAGCCTTCATCATTGGCCAAACGCTGTGCCAAAGGCGCCGCCCTCAACGGGTCTTCGGGGGCTATGATCAACAACAGGCGGTGCGCCAGACTTTGTGCCGCTCGGTGCGCGGTGATAATGGCGGTTTCCTCTGCTTCTGGCAGTCCGGCCGCCAACCAGACCGGGCGCGTTGCCAAAAGTTTGGCCAATGCCGCACGCTCGGCTTCAAGACAGGGCAAGGCGGCACTGTCCTCTTCCATACGACCGGTCACCTGTACTGCCGACAAGGCGGCTCCTGCCTTGCGAAAGGCGCGTGCCGAAGCTTCGTCAACCGCCAGAATATGCTGGAACCCCTGCAGGGCCGACCGCATCAAACCCGGGAACCAGCCATCACGGTCTTTCAGGACATAGGGGGCACGCGCATCCACCATGATCAAGGGTACGCCCTGCTCGTTGGCCTCATGCAGCATGGCAGGTCTTAGTTCTCCGTCAGAGAATATCCCGACTTCAGGGCGCCAATACTTCAGAAAGTCCCGCGCATCCGAAGGCGTATCGGCAGGTGGCGACCAACGCACAAGGCCCTTTCGCTCTGGCAAGACATCCGGACAGGTGAGAAGCACTACAACGCCATCTTCGTCTATCAGCCTTGCCGAAAGCTCCAGCAAGCCACTTGCAGCTTGGGCGGATGCGGCATGCATCCAGACCAAACGCCCGGGCGTCCGGTCTGGCCATACCATTGCAGAGGACGACTCTCGTCGGGGCCGCAGATTGTACAGTGTCAATCCAAGGGAGTGGACCATGTGCCCTGCCGAGTTAAAGGCCCAGTTCTTCCGTCGCTGAGGCAGCCTGTCCTTCGTCGCGCAAGCGATGGATGTGCGCAATGAAATACCGCATATGCGCATTGTCGACAGTGCGCTGTGCCTCCGCCTTCCACGCCCTATGTGCCGAAGTGTAGTCGCCAAACATTCCAACGATATGAATGGCGTTCACATCCTTGAAGGTCGATTTGGACGGATCAACAAGCTCTCCTCCGAAAACAAGGTGTAGGCGTTGTGTCATGGTTCTGCTCCGTTACCTTCGGGTTTTTCCGCCCCGATCGCAAAGGGTAACGAGGCCTAAGGCAGGGTCAAGCCGCATCATGACGGCAGACATTTCCGATTTCGAAAGATTCGCTTCGTATCGTCGGCTCCGGAGCAGATGTTGCTCATGGAAACATTCGGGTGAAACCCATGAAATTGACTGCCTCGGACTTGGTTGGCATCGCCCTTTCTGTCAGCATTGCATTTACGGTGTTACTGGCAAAGCCGGCCTTCGCGGTCAGTGAGCACGACGTGGCTGCGGATTGCGACCGGGCTGCGGCGAGCGCAGCCAACAAAACCGGAGTTCCCTTCGACGTCCTGAAAGCCATTGCCCGGATCGAAACCGGACGACAGGTCAATGGCGTCCTAGTCCCGTGGCCTTGGGCGGTGAACCAAGCAGGGCAGGGATCCTTTTTCGATAGCGCAGGGCAAGCCTTGGATCATGTGGCCAATGCCATGTCCAACGGTGAAAGCAATATTGATGTTGGATGCTTCCAACTAAATCTGCGTTGGCACGGTGATGCCTTTGCTTCACTCGGCAACATGTTTGAACCCACTGACAACGCGCTGTACGCGGCCCGGTTTCTTCTGCGCCTCTATGGAGAATACGGCAGTTGGGAAGGCGCGATCGGCGCCTATCACTCTCGCAAGCCAGATGCTGCCGCGGGATATCTGGCCAAGGTGACCAGTCTCTTGAACGCGACAAAGCGACCGTCTGATCAAACGATGACTGTGACGGAAGCACAGCCCACCAATCGATTTCCTCTGCTACGTCCTGGGACGTCCCGTGGTTACGGGTCGCTGGTCGCAACGATCTTCGATGACCGTCCCATTCCGTTGTTGCGGTGATTTTGACATGACCGCAAGAGCACGTTTTGCCCATTTGTTTCGCCCCACGATCCTGCTTGCACTGGGTCTTATGACAATCATCGTGATGATGGTTCTGCCAGTGCCCGCCTGGATGCTCGATATCGGCTTGGCGTTGTCGTTTTCGCTGGCCATCCTGATGCTGACCGTGACGCTGTTCATTGAACGGCCGTTGGATTTCTCGGCGTTCCCGACCATTCTACTGGCGTCGCTTATGTTGCGGCTCTCCCTGAACGTATCGTCAACCAAGCTGATCATTGGCGAGGGCCATTCCGGCACGCACGCCGCAGGCGCCGTTATCGAAGGCTTTGCCAATTTCATCATGGGCGGAAACGTCCTTCTGGGCGTCGTGATTTTCTGCGTTCTGCTGATCGTAAACTTCATGGTCATCACCAAAGGCGCCGGGCGCATGGCCGAGGTTGGTGCGCGATTTGCGCTGGACGGAATGCCGGGACGTCAGCTTGCCATTGATGCCGACATGGCTGCCGGGGCCATTGACCATGCAGAAGCCAAAGAGCGGCGGGAGCGTGAACTGGCTGAAACCAACTTTTTCGGCTCGCTTGACGGGGCGTCGAAATTTGTCAAAGGCGACGCCGTGGCAGGACTTCTGATCACACTGTTGAACATCGTCATGGGTCTTGTCATGGGCGTCTTCCTCCATGACATGCCGATTGCACGCGCCTTTGAGACCTATGCGATTCTTACCGTCGGAGACGGACTGGTAAGCCAGATCCCGGCGGTCATTATCTCTGTTGCGGCAGCACTCTTGCTGGCCAGGGGCGGAACAAAAGGCGCCGCTGATGTCTCGTTTTTTGCGCAGCTTGGTCGCTATCCGGGTGCACTGGGTACGGTTGCGCTTCTGATGGCATTGTTCGCATTGGTACCCGGCATGCCATTTGCCCCTTTCATGCTGGGCGCCGCGATTTTGGCGGGCACGGCATGGTGGGTCAGCAAGCGGTCGGTCCTTCCGTCTGCAGAAGCCATCGCGACAGCCGAACCTGTCAGAGCACGACCCCTCGGCGATGTGTTGGACTTTGACGAGATCCATCTGGAATTTGCGCCTGACCTTGTGGCAATGGTTCTGGATCCGGCAACCGGGCTGGATGGCCGCATCGGGAACATGCGCAACCACATCGCGGCAAGCTATGGTCTTATTCTACCCGAGATACGCCTGACAGATGAGCCGTCACTTCCTGTCGGCACCTATCGCATCAGGATCCAGGGCGTCGAACGCGTCACAAACAGGCTGATGCCGGATCGCAGCCTTGTTCTACTGACCGATGAAATTTCCGCACCTGATGGAATTGATGTCAGTGAGCCCGTCTATGGCACATCTGCACGTTGGATTCGTCCCGAAGATCAGGAAGATGCCATTATAGCCGGATTGACCGTTGTCTCACCTCCGGAAGTGCTTGCAACGCATTTGCTAGAGGTAATACGCGCCAATCTTGCCCGACTTCTGTCCTTGCGCAGTCTGAGGCGCCTGTTGGATGAGTTTGTGAACGTGTCAGATCCGTCGCGGGCCAATGCAAATCGCAGGCTTCTGGATGAGATGATCCCGGAAAAGGTGCCCGTCGATCTCCTGTTGTCTGTATTGCGTCTTCTGCTCGACGAGCGCGTGTCCGTACGAAACTTTCCCCTGATCCTAGAAGCCATAGCGGAAGGGCGGGGTTTGCCCTCGCCAGAGGCCATATGTGAACATGTGCGTCAACGGATCGGCTTCCAACTGGTATCCGATCTCAAGCGCAGTGATGGAACGATCCCCCTGATCCAAATTGCGCCCGAATGGGAAAAAACCTTTGCTGCATACCAGATTGACGGCGAGCGAGGACATCGCGATGTCGCCCTGCCTCCGGATCAGTTCGCTCGATTGGCCGGACTTTTGGCCGAAAAGCTGAACCGCGCCGCCGAAGGGGGCATCACGGCAGCCGTCGTGACAACCACGCTCCGTCGTCGCTTCCTACGCACTGTGCTTGCTGCCAAAGGCCTTAGTGCACCGGTGTTGTCTTACGACGAAATCGGGTTGGACGCACGACCTGCAATCGTTGGCCTCGTGCCGCAATGACAGAACTTCTCAGATTGTTGATGGAGTACAACGCCAGTATTGCCGACAAGGCAGAAATCGCTGCCTTGGTCTTCCTGCGCATTGGCGCTGCCGTGGCGACGCTACCCGCGTTTGGAGAAACCATAATTCCTGCCCGTATCAGACTGGTTCTAACCCTAATGCTCTCTGCCGCGGTTTTTCCTACTGTGCAGGGCGATCTTCAAAGCGTGTCGCTACAACAAGGATTTGCACCGGAAGTGGCCATTGGTTTGGCTCTTGGTCTTATGGTTCGGCTCTTTGTATTGTCCTTGATGACCGCCGGGTCCATAGCCGCCAACGCCACCTCCTTGTCGCAGCTTTTTCCTTCGGGCGCGGAAGCACAGCCTGCGTTGTCCAAGCTGCTTGTTGCCGCCGGACTTGCCATCGCCATGAAGGCTGGGCTGCACTTGCGCGTGGTCGACTATCTTATCCTTGGCTATCGCCTGCTGCCTGCTGGACTTTGGCCGTCGCCCATCTTGATGGCGGAATGGGGCATTGCACAGATCGCACGCGCCTTTTCCATGGCGTTCATGATCTCCATGCCTTTTGTGATAGCGTCCTTGATCTACAATGTTGCTTTGGGTGTTATCAACCGGGCGATGCCGCAGCTGATGGTCACATTTGTTGGGGCGCCGGCGCTCAGTCTTGGTGGTCTTGTCCTGATTGTTCTGGTCACGCCGGTGGCTCTCGCCATCTGGCTTGGCGCTTTGAACAGCTATCTTGCAATGCCAACGGCGCCAATACGCTGATCGATCATGTCCCAAACTGATGATCAAAGCCCGGCAGAAAAGGAACACGAACCCAGCCAGAAAAAACTGGATGAGGCGCGGGAAAAGGGCGACATTGCCAAATCGACAGAGCTTTTGATTGCCGCCGCTTACACTGGGCTTCTCATTTCCGGGATTTCGGGTGCTACAATGATTTCGCAGGCTGCGGTATCTGGCAGCATCCTTCTTGGTCAAGCGCCCGAGATTGCCTGGCTTGCCACTGGTTCGGCGCGCACGGTTCTTGGCGGTATCCTGACGTTTGCAATCATGCCCCTTACCCTACTTCTGGTTGTCCCAGCCGTAGTCGTCGCTCTTGTATTGATCGCGCAGCAAGCTATTGTTTTTGCACCATCAAAACTTATTCCGAAATTGTCGCGCATTTCCCCAATCGCAACCGCGAAGAAAAAGTTCGGCGCAGAAGGGCTGTTTGAATTCGGGAAAAGCTTTGCAAAGCTTCTGTTCGTTTCTGCTGTTCTATCATGGTTTCTTGTTGTTCATTCTGACGGCATTCTTGCGACCGCAACACTTTCTCCCCGTCAGGGCGTTGTGCACCTCATTTCGTTGCTCGGACAGTTTTTGGTCATCGTCATCACTTTGACCGCAGCAATCGGCACCATCGACCTGATTTGGCAAAAGCATTCGTTAAGGCAGCGAAACCGGATGTCGCGCAAGGATATGATGGATGAAATGAAAGACAGCGAAGGCGATCCACATACCAAAGCGCAGCGGCGGCAGCGGGGGCAAGATCTGGCTATGAACCAGATGATAGCAGAGGTCGCCAAGGCCAACGTTGTTATCGTTAATCCGACACACTATGCCGTAGCGCTTTCGTGGTCTCGCGGTAGCACGAGGGCGCCGATTGTCGTCGCGAAAGGGGTGGACGAGGTTGCAAAACGGATACGAAAGGCGGCGGCAGAAAACGGTGTGCCGGTGCGGTCAGATCCACCCACGGCCCGCTCGCTGTTTGCAACGGTCGACATAGGCCAGCCAATCTCGCGCGATCATTATCGTGCAGTCGCCGCAGCAATTCGATTTTCCGAGGCCATGCGCAAATGCGCAAAGGGAGTAATCTCATGAGCACTGCTGCCAAACTAAAGCAATTGCAGCTTATTGCGCAGCTTTTGCGCGATCGGGATTTGTCAAATCTTGCCCAAACAGGTTTCCGAAAATCTCAAACAGAATCTCTGCTTGCTGCGCTGGATACAACCCAATCCGCCCCAACCTTGAACCTCGTCAGCGCCGGGCAGGTGGTAGACCGGTTTGGACTTTGGACGACAAACCGCCGTATCGTTCTCAACCAGCAGCTTGCCCGCGAAACAGTTGACTGGTTGGCGGCGTACGCCCGCGCGCAGCGCTCGTTCGGACGCGCAGAAGTGTTGGGGAAACTATAGGCGGAGCGTGTACCTGGTTGGGTTTCAGTTTGACGGCTTTTGGAACGCCCAAGGCATAAGCATGTCGTTTGAAGTTGCCCCCTGCACCTAATCCAGTTTGATGTAGACTCTGGCCCAACCGAAAGGACCAGAGATGAAGCGCAGCAGGTTTACCGAAGACCAGATCATTGGCATTTTGAAAGAGCACGAAGCCGGGATTTCCGTGGCCAATCTGTGCCGCAAGCACGGTGTCAGCGATGCGACGGTCTACAAGTGGAAAGCCAAGTATGGCGGCATGGATGTCAGCGAGGGCCGCCAGTGTTGCGCCATTGGTCCGAGCGACAATGGCGGCGCGGCTGAAGGGCCTTGAAGACGAGAACGCGCGCCTGAAACGGCTTCTGGCCAGTGCCATGCTCGATAATGCCGCGATGAAGGACCTCCTGGAAAAAAGTGGTGACGCCCGCCGGAAAGCGGCAAGCGGTCGCGCATCTGGTGGCAAATCACGAGATGAGCGAACGGCGGGCGTGCCGGGTGATCGGCTATTGCCGGATGACCATGCGATATGAGGTGGTCCGCCAGGACGACCCTGTGCTGCGCGAGCGGCTGAAAGACTTGGTCAAGGTCCGACGCCGGTTCGGTTATCGTCGGCTGCACGTGTTCCTGAGGCGCGAGGGCCATACGGTGAACCATAAGCGCCTGTTCCGCATCTACCGCGAGGAACAGTTGCATGTGCGCCGTCGCGGTGGGCGCAAGCGGGCCATGGGCACGCGCGCCCCGATGGTGCTGCCATTGATGCCAAACCAGCGTTGGTCTTTGGATTTTGTCTCCGACCAGTTGACGGACGGTCGCCGCTTCCGGATCATGACCGTTGCCGATGACTGCACCCGCGAATGCCTCGCCCTGATCGCCGACACCTCACTGTCGGGTGCTCGGGTCGCGCGGGAACTGGCGACCCTGTTCGAGGCACGCGGCAAGCCACAGACTGTCGTCAGCGATAACGTCCTACCTGTTTGATCCCACGGTTTGATGGTGTGATCCTTTCGCAGGAATGGAAGGAAGCACTATGGGACAAGTTCGTCACGGGAGCGCCACGACCACGTTCGCTGTCAGAGCAGCAATAATGAGGGCCAGCCCGCCATTGGTCCGAGGGGTGGCCCGAATGATCGCAAGCTTTGATCGCGGAGCTGAGCCGGGAATTGGGCATCAATCCCAAGACGGTTGCGAAGTGGCGCAAGCGCGCGACGGTCGAGGATATGAAGACCGGGCCGACGGAACCGCGCTCGACGGTTTTGACCGAAGCCGAGGACGCGGCAATCGTCGCGTTCCGGCGCCACACGCTCCTTCCGCTGGACGACTGCCTCTATGCCCTGCAGCCGTCGATCCCGCACCTGACACGGTCAGCGTTGCACCGCTGCCTGCAACGACATGGCATCTCGCGCCTGCCGGATGTCGAAGGCGACAAACCCCAACGGCAGAAGTTCAAGCGCTACCCCATTGGGTTCTTTCACATCGACATCGCGGAAGTGCAGACGGCCGAGGGCAAACTCTTCCTCTTCGTCGGTATCGACCGCACTGCCAAGTTCGCCGTCGCTCAACTCGTTGCGACAGCTGACAGAAAGACGGCCTGGGAGTTCCTTCAGCACATGCTCGAGGCAGTGCCCTACCACGTTCACACCATCCTGACCGACAACGTCCTAGCTCGGGAACAAAACGCTGTTTTG
>JBKBWK010000040.1:0-25116 GCA_046313895.1 Paracoccaceae bacterium | reverse complement strand
ACATGGTGATGAAATTGCGATCGTCGATGGCAATTATCCGGCACAGGAACATGCCCGCCGCCTGATCCGCGCGGATGGTCATGCGCTTTTGCCGATGCTGGAAGCGATTCTGACCATTCTGCCACTCGATGACGATGCCCCGGCATCCATCATGCGCGCCTGCCTGTTCAACGATCCCGAACAGATGGGGGCGATTCATCACGAAGTCGAGGTTGCCTGCGGCCGTCTCAAGCCGGGCTATGTGGTTCAGGCACTCCCGGGCAACAGTTTGTATCCCCGGATCCGCGCCGCCCATACCATCGTTGCAACCAGTGAAACCTCGCTTTACGCAAATGTCATTCTGCGCAAAGGCGTGATCAGGGGCGATGGATGACACCACCGGGCGAAGCCGTTTCACTTCCAGACCGCACAGGCGTTGATGACCCTGTCCTGCGTGGCACCAATCAGTCGGGCATGCGGGCCCAGAACGAACGGCTGGTGCTGACACTTTTGCGGCAGCACGGGGCGCTGGCGAAATCCGACATTGCCCGCATCACCGGTCTTTCGGCGCAGACAGTGTCTGTGATCATGCGCGCCCTGGAACAGGATGGCCTGCTTGCGCGGGGCGAGCCTCAGCGCGGGCGCATCGGCCAGCCCTCGATTCCAATGTCGCTTGCGTCGGACGGGGCCTTCTTTTTCGGGCTCAAGATCGGGCGGAGGTCGGTTGACCTGACATTGATCGACTTTCTGGGGCAGGTCGTCGGGATGCAGCGCCGGATTTACCGATATCCCACCCCGGATGGGGTCGTCGGCTTCGTACGCGATGCCTTGCCGCAACTGATCTCTGGCTTGCCAGCCGCCCTGCGCGATCGGATCGGCGGGCTGGGCGTTGCGATGCCGTTCCAGTTGTGGAACTGGGTGCAGTCCATAGGTGCACCGCAGGCAGAAATGGATCTCTGGCGCATCCGCGACATTCAGTCGGAACTGGCAACACTGACCGGGATGCCGGTCTATGTGCAAAACGACGCAACCGCTGCCTGCGGCGCGGAACTGGTGTTCGGCACAGGCGAAAGACCCAAGGATTTTCTGTATTTCTATTTTGGCACGTTCATCGGGGGCGGGCTGGTGCTGAATGGACAGTTGTTCACCGGACGCAGCGGCAATGCGGGCGGTGTCGGGCCGATGCCTGTGCCCGGCCCGGATGGACGAACACGCCGTCTGTTTGACGTGGCGTCGATGTCGCTGCTTTCTGATGCGATGGACGCCGTCGGCGAAAGCTCTGATCACCTGTGGGAGCAATTCGACCACTGGCATGTTTCACAGCCGGTGCTGAACACATGGATGGATACGGCGGCGCGTGGTCTGGCCTATGCGATTCTCTCTGCAACGGCCCTGATCGAACTGGAGGCCGTTCTGATTGACGGCTGGATGCCGACCTCGGTGCGAGCCGAACTGACGGCGCGCACCCACGCGGCCCTGCATCAGTTGGATCTTGCAGGGATCGATCCACCGGTGATCCGCGAAGGAACGGTCGGTGCAGATGCCCGATCTTTGGGAGCCGCCGCCATACCGTTGTCGCAGCGCTATCTGATCGACCAGAATGCCGCCGCACGCGATGCGTGACTTTGTCTGGGCCCTGCGATAGCGTTCAACAGCACAAAAATGCTTTCAGTTGTCGATTGACGGGCCTAAAGGTCTTGAAATTGTTTTTGCCAAGTCTTTGATCAGCGAAGACCCGCCGCGACGATAACGACGCAAAAACGCCACGCCACGACGAGGGAACGCCCGTTTCATGTCACTCGCCCTGATTGCTGCGCTTCCCTTCATCGGGGCGCTTCTTCCCGGTCTGATGATCCGCGCAGGCAAGAATGCCTGCGCCCTTGTGACAGGTTCGGTGACCACCCTCGCCCTGATCCTGTTGGGCGTGAATGCCCCGGCAGTCCTGCGGGGCGAGGTCGTACAGACCCGGATCGACTGGATCCCGTCCTTGGGGCTGAACGCCAATTTCTTTCTGGATGGCCTTGGTCTTTTGTTCGCAGGTCTGATCCTTGGCATAGGCCTTCTAATCATAGTCTATGCGCGGTTTTACCTCGCGAAATCCGATCCGATGGGGCAGTTCTACACCTATCTCATGCTGTTTCAGGGCGCGATGGTGGGCATTGTTCTGTCAAACAACATCCTGCTTTTGCTTGTTTTTTGGGAACTTACCTCGCTGTCGTCCTTCCTGCTGATCGGCTATTGGAAGCATTTGCCCGAAGGGCGTCAGGGCGCGCGGATGGCGTTGACCGTCACCGGGGGCGGCGGACTTGCGATGATCGCGGGCATGTTGATCCTTGGCAATATCGTTGGCAGCTATGACCTGACGGTGATCCTTGAAAACAAGGAGATCATTCAGGCGTCGGACTGGTATCTGCCCGCGCTGATCCTGATACTTCTGGGCGCTTTCACCAAATCGGCGCAGTTTCCATTCCATTTCTGGCTGCCACACGCGATGGCCGCACCCACCCCGGTATCGGCCTATCTGCACTCGGCCACGATGGTTAAGGCTGGCCTGTTCCTGATGGCGCGGCTGTGGCCCGTGCTGGCGGGCACGCCCGAATGGTTCTACATCGTTGCGACGACGGGGCTTTTCACCATGGTGATGGCCGCCAAGATCGCGCTTTTCAAGGATGATCTGAAGGCCCTTCTGGCCTATTCCACCGTCAGCCACCTTGGCCTGATCACCATGCTTCTGGGCTTTGGCACGGTCGAGGCGGCAACGGTGGCGGTGTTTCACATCATCAACCACGCGACCTTCAAGGCGGCGCTGTTCATGTCGGCGGGCATTGTGGACCACGAAACGCACACACGCGATCTGAAACGTCTGGGCGGCCTTCGCACCCTGATGCCGATCACGTTCACCATCGTCACCATCGCAGGCTTGTCGATGGCGGGGATCCCACCGCTGAACGGCTTTTTGTCCAAGGAACTGATGCTGGAGGAAGCGGCACACACCGCATGGATGGCAAACCCGTGGCTGATCGGGGCCTTGGCAACCATCGGCGCGCTCTTTTCCGTGGCCTACAGCTTCCGCTTTATCGCTCACGCTTTCCTTGGCCCCGTGCGGGACGACTATCCGAGCAAACCGCATGATCCCGGCTTCGGCATGTGGGCTTCCCCTGCCCTTTTGGCAGGCCTGGTCATTGTCATCGGTCTGTTCCCGATGTGGGCCGTATCCTGGCTTGTCAACGTGGCGGCAAGCGCCGTCACGGGCGAAGCGATTGCCGTCAAGATCTCGCATTGGCACGGTCTTTACGCCCCCGCCTTGTGGATGTCGCTTGCGGCCATCGGCGGCGGTTTGCTGATTATGGGGTTGTACCCGCGCCTGATTGCACTGTGGAACGCCACCCCCAAGCCGGATGCGAAGCAGATTTTCGACGGTATCATCGGGCCATTTTCCGCCCTGTGCGCGCGGATTTCCAACACGATGCACGACGGTTCGCTGACACGCTATATTGCCATCGGGACAGTGGCCATTGCAGCGGTGTCCTATTACGCCTTTGAAACCGGCACGCATGCGGCGGGCACGCGCAGCTTGATGCCGATCCATCCGGTTCCTGCACTGGGGTGGCTGTCATTGGTCCTGGCGACGGTGGCCATCGTAATCTATCACCGCAACCGCCTTCTTACGCTAGTGCTGGTCGGGATCATCGGCCTGATGGTGTCGGTCGGGTTTGCCTATTTCTCGGCCCCCGACCTTGCGCTGACCCAAATCTCGGTCGAGGTGGCCACGATCATTCTGATGCTGCTGGCCCTGAACTTTCTGCCCAAAACCACGCCTGTGGAAAGTTCGGGAGCCCGTCGCACATCGGACGCAGCCATTGCCGTTATCGCTGGCTTTGGCATTGCCGCACTATCCTATGCGCTGATGACGCGCGACTCTGCCTTCACGTCCATCTCGGAATTCCATATCGCGAATTCAAAGCCGGGCGGCGGCGGCACCAACATCGTCAACGTCATTCTGGTGGACTTCCGCGGCTATGATACCTTTGGCGAAATCATCGTGCTGGGGATCGCGGCTCTGGTCATCTTTGCGCTAACCGAGGCGCTGTTGCGCGCGGGTCCGGCCAACGACCGCCTGCTGGCATGGCGTCCGGATCAGCGGCGCGCAGGCGACCGGCATCCGATGATGCTGGTGGTCGCCACCCGGCTGATCCTGCCCATTGCCCTGATGGTGGGTGTGTTCATCTTCCTGCGCGGCCACAATGAGCCGGGCGGCGGGTTCATCGCCGGTCTGGTTGTGGCGATTGCGCTTGTGATGCAATACATGGCGTCGGGCTTTGCCTGGACTGCTGCGCGGCAAAAGGTTGATTACCACGCGCTGGTCGCAGCCGGGGTTCTGATTGCCGCAGCCACTGGCATCGGGGCGTGGTTCAACGGCCTGCCGTTCCTGACGTCGGCCTTCGGATATGTGACCCTGTGGCCGTTGGAAGAATTTGAACTTGCGACTGCCGCCCTGTTTGATCTGGGCGTCTTTCTGACGGTGCTTGGGGCCGTCATGCTCGCCCTTGCCTCGCTCTCGCGCATTGGCCTGCGCGCAGGTGAGACTGTGAACGTACAGCCCTTCGATATCGACCCGTCGGAAGGCCGAAGCCTGAAGTCAGAGGAGGCCCGCTGATGGAGGCCCTTGTTGCATCCGCCCTCGGGCTTCTGACGTCTGCAGGCATCTACCTGATGCTGCGCCAACGCACCTTTCCGGTAATCGTCGGCCTGACCCTGCTGACCTATGCGGTGAACGTATTCATCTTTGCGGCAGGCCGTCTGGTCACCGGATTGCCCGGTATCTACAGCGCCGACGCCGTTGGCTACACCGACCCGTTGCCGCAGGCTTTGGTTCTGACGGCGATCGTGATCTCGTTCGGGATGACGGCGGTCATCGTAATGATCGCTCTGGGTGCGTTTTTGGAAGCTGGCCATGACAAGGTCGATATGAATAATGACGACGCCCCGTCCGAAGGGGGCACGAAATGATGTATCACTGGATCAGTATTCCGGTCCTTTTGCCGGCCATCATGGGTGCAGCCATTGTTCTGCTCATGCGCAACGACCTGTTGTTGCAGCGCGTGTTTTCGCTTGTGGCCTCTCTGGGTGTCCTTGCGGTCAGCATCGCCCTGCTGGTCGCAGCCAGCCATGAAGCGCCAGAGGTTTACCGTCTGGGTGACTGGCCCGCGCCCTTTGGCATCGTTCTGGTGCTGGACCGGTTGTCTGCCCTGATGGTGACGTTGACGGCGGTGCTGGCGGTGGTTGTGCAACTCTATGCCATTGGATCTGATTGGGATACGCGCGGTCGGCATTTCCACGCGCTGTTCCAGTTCCAGCTGATGGGAATCTGCGGAGCGTTTCTGACGGGAGACGCCTTCAACCTTTTCGTGTTCTTCGAAGTTTTGCTTATCGCCTCTTACGGACTGATGATCCATTCAGGAGGCAAGGATCGCCTGCGGGCGGGCGTGCAATATGTGGCATACAACCTTGTGGGGTCGTCGCTGTTCCTGTTTGCCTTGGCGGCGATCTATTCGATCACCGGCACGCTGAACATCGCCGATCTGGCGGTCAAGGCAGCGCAATTGCCCGAAGGGGATGCCGCCCTGTTCCGGGTGGCGGCCGTGATGCTGATGATGGTCTTTGCCATCAAGGGCGCGCTGGTTCCGCTGCAATTCTGGCTGCCCGGCACCTATGCCAACGCGCCGGGTCCGGTGGCGGCGCTGTTCGCGGTGATGACCAAGATCGGCGCCTATGCCGCTATCCGCTTTGGCGTGATCGTGCTGCCTCCGTCGCATCCGATCACGGGGAGCCTGATATCGGACCTGATGATGCCTGCAGCCCTGATCACATTGATCGTTGGCGCGATCGGTATTCTGGGGGCCGTCACCCTGTCGCGCCTTGCAGCCTTTGCGGCCATAGCGTCGATGGGCACGGCCTTCATCGCTATTTCCGCCTTTACGCCTGCAGCAACAGCGGCTGCGCTGTACTACATGGTGCATTCCACCCTTGCTGGGGCCGCGCTCTTCCTGATCGTCGATCTGGTGGTGGACCGCCGCGCCCATGACGGGCTGCACCAGTCGCTGCCACCAATTGCCCAGGCTGGGTTGATTTCCAGCCTGTTCATGGCGTCTGCCATAGCAACCGCCGGTATGCCGCCGCTGTCGGGTTTTGTCGGAAAGCTGTTGATCCTTGATGCATTGCGCGAACAGGCGGCGCTGATCTGGTCGGTGATCCTTGTCAGCTCTCTGATCACGATCCTTGGCTTTGCACGGGCCGGGTCCACCGTGTTCTGGAAGGCCCATGCCTCTGCCGCTGCACAAGAAGACAAACCCAGCCACCCGACCGAGGCGTTGACCTTTGTCGCGATCGGCGCCCTGCTGTCGGGGTTGGTCGCGCTGACCGTTCTTGCTGGTCCGGTCATCGCGTGGATGGAGGTAACCGCCGCCAGCCTGCATGACCCCGCCGCTTATATTGCCGCAAACCAATTGCCGGAGGTGAAGTAATATGTTGCGCCGCCTCTTTCCGCATCCGCTGCTGACCATCTTGCTTTTCGTGACGTGGATTTTGCTGGTCAACCAGATCAAAATCGGCAGTCTGGTGATGGCGCTGATCCTTGCCATCGTCATTCCCCTGATCACAGAGCCCTATTGGCCGAACCGACCACCGCTTCGAAAAGTCCCGGCCTTCGCCGCCTATGTACTGTTGGTGATTTGGGATATCGTGCTGGCCAACATCCAGGTTGCGCGGATCGTGCTGTTCATGCGCAATGAAGACATACGCTCCGGCTGGCTTTCGATTCCGATCGAGTTGAAAACGCCCGAGGCCATCACAATGCTTGCCGGCACAATCACCATGACCCCCGGCACCGTCACGTCTGACATGTCGTCCTGCGGGCGCGTTCTGCTGGTCCACGCCCTGCACGCCCCGGACCCGGACGCGATCATCCGCGACATCAAGACCCGATATGAGGCCCGCCTGAAAAGGATATTCGAATGATCCTGAATTACGCCCTTGATTTTGCCTTCCTGTGCTTTGGCCTTGGTCTGGCGATGAATCTCTACCGCGTGTTCCGCGCGCCCGGGGTAACAGACCGCATCCTCGCCCTCGACACCATGGTGATCAATGTGCTGACGCTCATCGTCCTTTATGGGATGCGCACGGGATCGAGCATCAACTTCGAAGCGGCCTTGCTGTTTGCCATGACAGGCTTCGTATCCACTGTGGCCTATTGCAAGTTCATCCTGCGCGGCGACATCATCGAGTGAATGGCATGGAACAGATTTTCGAATACATCATCGCCGCTCTGCTGGTGATCGGCGGCATTTTTGGTGTCGTCGGAAGCTATGGCCTTCTGAAGCTGCCGCAGATGATGCAACGTCTGCATGCGCCAACCAAGGCCACAACAGTTGGTGTCGGGTCGGCTTTGATCTCGTCCATGCTGTATTTCTGGGTGTTCGAGGGCAAAATCAGTTGGCACGAACTGATGATCACCCTGTTCCTGTTCCTGACCGCACCGATCACGGCGAATTTTATCGCCAAAGCACAGTTGCATCGGGCGATCAAGGAAGAGGATCTGCCACCCACCGGTACAGGCAGCGACTGGGCAACCTTTGATCCAGAGGTCGATGCCGTGGATCCGAATTTGCTGAATGACCGCGATCCCGGCTGATTTCTGACCAAAAGGTCAAATGCCTGTCGCGTCAGGCTTGCCCGGTTGCGGACCCCATGCCACATTGTGGGCGAATACCCGACGCAAAGGGCTTGCCTTGACCACACTCTCCCCTGATGTGCCCGCCACCACGACCCAGCTTCCGCAGCTTGCCCATGTCCGCAACCCGGGAATGGCGCTTGATCTGGATTGGGTGGCATCTGTGCAGGCCAATACCTCTGCCATCGAACGCCGCGCCGCCAGTCTGGGGGGGCGTCGGTCGGTCAAAAAGGATTTTCAGGCGGCTTGGCTTTTGAAAGCGGTGTCACTCATTGATCTGACCACACTTTCGGGTGACGATACACCGGGCCGGGTGCAGCGCCTGTGCGCCAAGGCCCGTCAACCCGTACGCGCTGACATGCTTCAGGCGCTTGGCATGGAGGGGCTGACGGTCGGCGCGGTTTGCGTCTATCACGACATGGTGGAAACAGCGGTCCGCGCGCTTGAGGGCACCACCATTCCGGTTGCCGCCGTCTCGACCGGCTTTCCGGCGGGCTTGTCACCGTATCACCTGCGTCTTCAGGAAATCCGCGAAAGCGTGGCGGTCGGGGCGCGTGAGATCGACATCGTGATCTCGCGCCGCCATGTACTGACGCAAAACTGGCAGGCGCTCTATGATGAGATGCGTGAAATGCGGGAAGCCTGTGGCGCGGCGCATATCAAAGCCATCCTTGCCACGGGCGAGCTTGGCACCCTGCGCAACGTCGCCCGCGCCAGCCTGATCTGCATGATGGCAGGGGCCGATTTCATCAAGACCTCGACCGGGAAAGAGACGGTAAATGCGACACTTCCCGTGTCGCTGACCATGATCCGGGCGATCCGTGACTATCAGGAACGGACCGGAATACAGGTTGGCTACAAGCCAGCGGGGGGCATCTCCAAGGCCAAGGATGTGCTTTTGTATCTGGCGCTGATGAAGGACGAGTTGGGCCTGCGATGGCTGCAACCCGATCTGTTCCGGTTTGGTGCGTCCAGCCTTCTGGGCGATATCGAACGCCAGCTGGAACACCACCTGACCGGCGCCTATTCTGCCGCCAATCGACACGCGATGGGATAATGCCATGACGATCAAAGAGATATTTGACACCATGGCCTATGGTCCCGCCCCCGAAGCGAGTACCGAGGCTTTGGCATGGCTGGAAAAGCACGGCGCAACCTTCGGCCATTTCATCGACGGTCGGTTTACGGCGGCCGAAGTGTCGTTCGACACGAAAAACCCCGCGACCGGTGCTGTGCTGGCATCGGTCAGCCAAGGCTCGGCCGCCAGCGTAGACGCAGCCGTGGCGGCCGCCCGGCGCGCGCAGCCGAAATGGGCGGGTCTTCCGGGGCACCGCCGGGCGCAATACCTGTATTCGCTCGCGCGGCTGGTGCAAAAACACGCGCGCCTGCTGGCGGTGCTGGAGACGATGGACAACGGCAAGCCGATCCGCGAGTCGCGCGACATCGACGTGCCGCTGGTGGGGCGGCATTTCTATTTCCACGCCGGTCTGGCCCAACTGATGGCGTCGGAACTGCCGGGGATGGAACCCTTGGGCGTCTGTGGTGCGGTGATCCCTTGGAACTTCCCACTCCTGATGCTGGCGTGGAAGGTGGCCCCTGCCTTGGCTGCGGGCAATACGGTGGTGTTGAAACCCGCCGAATACACCCCATTGACGGCACTTCTGTTTGCCGAGATCAGCCGCGAGGCTGGCTTGCCCAAGGGCGTGCTGAACATCGTCACCGGCGATGGGGATACCGGCGCGGCACTGGTGGCGCATCCGGGCGTGGACAAGATCGCCTTTACCGGTTCGACCGCCGTCGGCCGCAAGATCCGGGCAGCCACGGCCGGCACCGGCAAGGCGCTGACGCTGGAGCTGGGCGGAAAGTCACCCTATATCGTGTTAGATGACGCAGATCTGGACAGCGCCGTTGAAGGCTTGGTGGATGCGATCTGGTTCAATCAGGGACAAGTGTGCTGTGCTGGCAGCCGTCTTCTGGTGCAGGAAGGCATTGTCGGGCGGTTTCACGACAAGCTGAAACGCCGGATGGACGGATTGCGCATCGGGGATCCGCTGGACAAATGCATCGACATCGGTGCCGTTGTGGATCCGGTCCAGATGGACGTGATCAGCAAAATGGTTGAAGCATCGGATGGCGAAAAATACGTCGCGAACACACCGGTTCCCGCAGGGTGTTTTTATCCGCCCACCCTGATCACCGGGCTGTCTGCAGCGTCCACGCTGATGCAGGAAGAAATCTTCGGTCCGGTTCTGGTGTCGATGACTTTCCGCACCCCGTCCGAAGCGGTGGAACTGGCCAACAACACGCGCTATGGCCTTGCAGCGACGATCTGGACCGAAAACCTGAACCTCGCCCTTGATGTGGCACCCAAGCTGCGGGCTGGCGTCGTCTGGGTGAATGCGACGAACTTGTTTGATGCAGCCGCTGGGTTTGGCGGTGTGCGCGACTCGGGATTTGGACGCGAGGGCGGGTGGGAAGGGCTGCACGCCTATCTGCGGCCGGCCGCCAAAACGACCGTCCTGAAACCGGTTTTGTCCATGCCTGCGCCGCAAGAACCGGTCGTCGAAGGGATGGATCGCACCGCAAAACTGTTCATTGGCGGAAAACAGGCGCGACCTGATGGTGGCTATTCCAAGCCGGTCTATTCCCCCAAGGGCGCGCTTTTGGGCCATGTCGGCCTTGGCAACCGCAAGGACATCCGCAACGCGGTTGAAGCCGCGCATGCCGCCAAGGGCTGGGCGCGGACCACCGGGCACAATCGGGCACAGATCCTATTCTATATCGCCGAAAATCTGTCCGCCCGCGCGTCAGAATTCGCGGCACGGCTGCAAGCCCAGACCGGCAAGGACGGCAGTGCCGAGGTCGATGCCGCCATCGCGCGCTTGTTCACCTATGCCGCCTGGGCCGACAAATACGACGGTGCAGTGAAATCGGTCCCGATCCGGGGCGTGGCGCTTGCCATGAACGAACCCTGCGGCGTCATTGGAGCGCTCTGCCCCGACGAGGCGCCGCTTCTGGGCCTGATCTCGGTCATGGCCCCCGCCATCGCCATGGGCAACACCTGCGTTTTGGTGCCAAGTGAGCCGTTCCCGATGTCGGCCACCGACTTCTATCAGGTGCTGGAAACTTCTGACCTGCCCGCCGGAGTTGTCAACATCGTCACCGGCAGCCACACCGAACTGGCCAAACCGATCGCCAGCCATATGGATGTGGACGCGGTCTGGAGCTTTTCGTCGTCGTCGGTGTCACACATCATCGAAGTCGAGGCGGCCAGCAACCTCAAGCGCACATGGGTGAACAACGGTCGTGCACAGGACTGGATGTCCCCGGACGCAGAGGGCCGCAGCTTTTTGCGTCAGGCAACCGAGGTGAAAACCGTGTGGGTGCCCTACGGCGAGTAGGCTCAGGCGCGGCCAGCAGTTGATGAAAGCGTCAATGGGTCGATCCCAAGGGTCTTGAGCGCGGCAATCCATTTGCGCGCATCATCGTTGGAAAACACCAATTCCGGCATGGCGTCGGCCAATAGCCAATCATTGCGCAGGATTTCATTTTCAAGCTGCCCCGGCCCCCAACCGGCATAGCCAAGCGCCAGCAAGGCCGCGTTGGGGCCTTCACCACGGGCCAGTGCTTCCAGAATATCCAGCGTGGCGGTCATCCGATAGCCGCCCGGCACCGTCATGGTCGAGGCCCCCAGCGGATAGTCCCCCGAGTGGAGCACAAAGCCGCGCCCGCGTTCCACAGGACCACCGAAATGCACCCTTATATCGCGCCCCTCGGGTGCACGGGGAATGTCCAACTGGTCCAGCAGCCCTGCAAAACTCAGATCCGGGCTGGGCTTGTTCACGATCAACCCCATCGCGCCATCCCCGGAATGGGCGCAGACAAGGATCACGCTGCGGTCAAACCGCGGATCGCCCAGTCCGGGCATTGCAATCAGAAGTTTGCCACCTAGGTCCATATGCGTTGGTTCCGACCCGCTGCCCATTTCATCAACATGGTGCTGATGCGACTTTGCCTCAAGAGGCAAGTGCTTCAGCCGCATCCCGTCTTTGTGATTTTCCAATCGCCGCCCATTGCCTATCTTGGGTGGCATGATCCGATCTATCGCCCTCTCCTTGCTTTTGTCCACCACCGCTCAGGCCCAGTCTGTGGTGCAATCCGACGTTGTCGAAGGCCAGTTCCGGCCGGGTTGGCAAACCGGAACGGGCACGCATATGGCTGCCCTGCAGCTGCAGCTTGCCCCACAGTGGAAAACCTATTGGCGCGCGCCGGGGGATGCAGGCATACCGCCCCATTTTGACTGGTCGGGGTCTGAAAACGTGGCCTCTGTCCGATTTTTCTGGCCCGCACCGGATGTGTTTCACACCAACGGGTTGCAGTCTGTCGGCTATCACAACGAATTGGTGCTGCCGTTCGAGGTGACCGCCAAAGACCCGAGCAAACCGGTTCGCCTGAACGCTTCGGTTGAACTGGGTGTCTGCAAGGACATCTGTGTGCCAGCGTCCTTGCAACTGGGAGCAGCCCTGCCGTCACCCGGACAGCCAGACAAAACCATCAGCGCCGCCCTGAAAGCCCGCCCAGCGACGGGTGCAGAGGCCGGTCTGAAACGCATTGTCTGCACGCTTGAGCCGGTCCGGGACGGTCTGCGGATCACCGCGCGCATGGATCTTCCCACGCAAGGACAAAACGAGGTTGTTGTGTTCGAAGCTGGCATTCCGGGTGTTTGGGTCTCTGAATCCCGGTCAGGCCGGAACGGACGCACGCTTGAAGCCGTGGCCGAAATGGTGCCGCCTTCGGGTCAGCCTTTTGCGCTGGATCGGGGTGCGGTTGTGGTAACCGTGATCGGCACAAGTGGCCGCGCTGTGGAAATTCGCGGCTGCCCGACAGGCTGAAGCCATTCATGTTGCACCCTTGTGCGGCCTGTGTGTCACCGCCGCTTTGGCGAGGCTCGTGTGATCCAGAAGGCCAAGAAGGTGACAACAGCCGATGCTGCCGCAAACAGGCCGTACGCCAGACCGGGTGTTACGTCAGACATCACAGGTACGGCCGCAACGATCCATCCCGGCAACGCTCCCGTCAGGACAACCGGCCCGAGTGTCAGAGCAAATACAACGGCCAGAACGACAGCCGTCGCCGCCAAGGCCACCTGCGGACCGCGCCGTGCGCCACGCGTGAGCGCCCGCAGCATACGCCCCATATCATTCTGAATAGCCATCAACGCGGGCACCATCACCAGCACCAGAAGCATGCCGAACGCGAGCCCATAAACCAATGTAACAACCGTGGGCTTCAGAAACTCGGCCTGACTGCTGCGCTCGAACAACAGCGGTGCAAGGCCGAATACCGTGGTCATGGTGGTCAGCAGCACGGCCCGAAACCGGTCAGCGACGCCATCGACGATGGCGGGCAACAAGCCGCGCTTTTCGGCGTATTCGTCAATGGTGGACACCAGCACGATTGAATCGTTGATGATGATTCCCGACATTCCGATCAGTCCGACAATCGAAAACATCGACAATGGCAGTCCCCAATGGTGATGACCCCAGATCGCTCCGACCAGCCCAAACGGAATGACCGACATTACCACAAGCGGACGGGTCCAGCTGGCGAAGATCCAGGCGAGACACAGATAAATCCCCAACAGGCACAGGATCATAGCAGTGCCTGCATCGCCCAGAAACTCGCTTTGCTGCTGCACCAACCCGCCCTGACGACTTTCGACGGAATACAATTGTTCGATTTCGGGCAGGATCGTCTCGCGGATGGTGGCCTGAATCTCGGCGGCACGGGCGGGATCGTCTTCGGCCAGATCACCGGACACCGTCACGATCCGCAACCCGTTTTCGCGCCGGATCGTCGAAAAGCCCGCCTGACGTTCCACGGTGACGATATCGGCCAACGGCACATAGCTGCCCGGCCCCGCCCGCATAAGCGTGCTTTCAAGAAAATCCGCTGTCAATTCGCGCGCGGGCAGCTCGATCCGGATCGACGCGCTGCGCGGCCCGTCGGGATAGGTCGCGGCTTCGATCCCGTTCAGCCGGTCGCGCAGGCTGCGGCCCAGATCGTCGATGGCAAATCCCATCGACTGCCCCAGCGGTGTCAGGTTCAGGACCAATTCTTCCTTGTCATAGGCAAGGCTGTCTTCCAGCGCCGAAACTTCTGGATAGACCGCAAGCCGCGCCTTCAGGGCTTCGGCAGCGGCCTTCAGATCGCTTGCCGACGCACCGTAAAGATCAACGGACAGTGCATCGCCACCGGGGCCGAAGCGTCCCCCCCGGAACGACAGCTCTTCCATCAACGGATGGGCACGAACTTCTTCTTGCAAGGCGGCGACAAAGGCAAAACTGGAATAGGGGCGTGCATCGGGGCTGATCAATTCAAGTGAGATACTGCCCAGAAGGTCAGCCTCTTTTCCTTCCGAACTTGCCAGACCGCGACCTCCGGATCCGCCGACTTCGGCCATGGCGAAGGTGATGGGGTTGGTGCCGTATTCAGTTTCGTAGCTCGCGCCCAAGGCATCGGACGCGCGTTGCAATTCGCGCATCATCTGAATCGTATCGTCGCGCTTTGCTCCCGGCAGCATCGAGAAATTGCCCGTGACCGAAGCCTGTTCCGGCGCGTTGAAGAACCGGAAGGGCAGATCACCCCGAATGAACAAAGAAGCGGACGCGGCCAGAAGTGCGATCGATGCCGCCAGCACCGGATAGCGCGCAACGATCAGCAGACGCATCGCAGGCTTGATGGCGTTTTCCTGAAGCCATCCCATGCCCCGGTTGACCTGCCGCGACGGCCAGTCGTACCACTTTTCTTCACGCGCCTTGGCAATGGCATGGGCCATGTGGTTGGGCAGGATCAGAAAGCACTCGATCAGGCTGCCGATCAGCACCGCAATCACGGTATAAGGAATATCGCGGATCATGTCGCCAAAGCGGCCGCCAATCGCCACCAGACCGAAAAAGGCGATGACAGTCGTCAGGGTCGAGGCGATCACCGGTTGCGCCATCCGAATCGCGCCCTGTTCCGCCGCTGTAACCGGGTCTTCGCCCAAGTTGCGGCCCCGGAAATCGGCATGCTCCCCCACCACAATGGCATCATCGACCACGATGCCCAGCATGATGATCAGCGCGAACAGAGAAATCATGTTCAGCGTCAGGCCCGAGGCGTACATGGCGGCCACCGCCGCCAGCATGGCCACCGGGATCCCCGCAGCCACCCACAAGGCGGTGCGGGCATTCAGGAACAGGAACAACAAGACCACAACAAGCCCCAGACCGGTCAGTCCGTTGTCGAGCAAGAGATACAGCCGGTCCGTGATCTGTTCGGCCCGTGCACGCACAAGATCGACGCTAACACCCGGAGGCAACGAAAGTTGCATCTCGGCCGCCACGTCCGCCACGCTTGCCTGCATCCGGATCGCGTCGCCCTCGGCGTTGCGGTCCACCCGCACGGTCATGGCGGGATTTTCCCCGACGAAACTGGCCCGTCCTGCATCCATGCTTACGGCCGATATCGTGGCAATATCGCCGACCGTCAGCTTGGTGCCATCGGGAAGGCTGCGCAACACAACGCCCGCAATCTCGGTCGGGCTGCGGCGTTCAGTACCGGTGCGCACCCGCGCCGAGCCATCTCCGACATTCCCGGCGGGGTTGGTCTGGACAGCGGCCGCAATCGCCGTTGCGATCTCGCGCATGGTGATATCGTGGCGGATCAGTGCAACCGAGGGCACCTCGATCACATTTTCGGGGTCGGCCAAGCCGCGGATCGTCGTACGGGTGACCCCGGCCTGAAACAGACGCGCCACAAACTCGTCGGCAAAGCGGCCCAACTGGTCCACCCCCACCGGACCGGTGATCACCACATCCGTCACCTGATCACGCCATTGACTGCGACGAATCACCGGATCATCGGCCTCGGATGGCAGGTTCGACACCGATTCAACCGCCGCCTGCACGTCTTCAGCCGCTTTGGTCAGATCGGTGCCGGGTTCGAATTCCAATGTGATCCGCGCACTGCCTTCCGATGCCCGCGACACCGCATCAGAGACGCCTTCAACCGCCAGAAGGGCGGGTTCCAGAACCTGAACGATGGCGCGATCCACATCCTCGGCCCCGGCCCCGCTCCAACCCACCTGCACGGTGACTTCCGACACGATCACGTCGGGGAAATACTGCGCCCTGATCTTGGATGCCGCGAAAAGACCGCCGACGATCATCAGCACCAGCAACAGATTGGCCAAGGTGCGATGCCGGGTGAAATAGGAAATCAACCCGCCAGTCCGGCCCGGAGCACGCATCGCCGCCATCTGCGTCAGCCCCCCATCCGGTCTTCAAGCCGTGCCACAACCTGCGCCGGCACCTTGTCCTGTGCCAGTTGCTCCAGCATCCTTGCCTTGGCGTCGTCGGGCATCCGGGTGTTGGATTGCACAAAGGCAATCAATTCTGCCCGGCGTTCCGCAGTCAGTTCAACGGTTTCGGCCACGGTCGGCGTGGTGGTGGTCTGGGCAGAAGCCCCTGGACGGATCGGGTTGATCCTGATGCCCGCGCCCAGGAGCGGGGATCGTTCGATCACGACCTCGCGCGCCGCAATCGCGCGGGCGTCGATGATCACATCGTCACCTTGCCGCCGCAGCACCCGAACGGCCTGCGATTCAAGTCGGTTGTCGGCACCGACCAGAAGAATGTTGCCCGCCCCGTCCACTGCGGTTGCAGGCAAAAGTGCGACGCCGTCAATCGTGGGTTCAGAGATGGACACCGTCACGAAATCGCCCGGCCGAAAGCCACGCGCGGTTTCCAGCACGGCATAGACCAGCCGCCCACTTGCGCCTTCGCCCACCGCAGCCCCCACACGTTCGACCCGGCCCTGCGCCGAAATCTCGGCGCCCAGCACATCCAGCGACACCTCGACCGGCGCGGTGATCAATCCGCCATCGTTGTCCAACAACCGCGAGAATTGCGCTGTGGACAGACGGAACGAGACCTCAAGGCTGTCGGGATCAATCACCTCGGCCAGCCGTTCGTTTGCCCCCACAAGACCACCCGCAACGACCGTTACCCCGTTCAAACGGCCATCAAAGCTGGCGCGAATTTCGGTATCCGCCAGCGCCCGCGCGGCCTCGGCCAAGGCAATTTTCGCACGCGACAGCCCCGAGGCCGCCTTGTCCAGACGCGCTTCGGCCTGCGCGAGTGCCGAGCGTCGGGACAGCACGGCCTGTTCGGCGGAAGACAGCGCCAAAGCCGCCGTTTCCACTGTGGCGGGCGATCCCACACCACGGCGTTGCAGATCCTCTTGCCGGGTCAGAGCTTGACGGCGCAGATCCACTTGCGCTGATGCAGCCGCAAGATCATCGCGGGCCAGCAACAGCCCACGGTCAGCATCGCGGCCCTCGGCCTCGGCATCGGTCAGCCCTGCTTGCGCAAGGTCATGGGCAGATTGCGCATCGGCAGGGTCCAACCGCACCAGAAGCTGGCCTTGGCGAACCGCAGCACCATCCTCAACCCCGTCCGCGATTTCAAGCACCCGGCCACCACGCGGCGCACGCAATTCAAGCGTCCGGCGCGACCGGATCTCGCCAAAGGCAACCGTCTGTGGCGTCACGGTTCCGGGCATCACGGTCTGCACGTTGGCGGCAAAGACCCGTTCGCGGGCAGGTTGGGCCGGACGATCGCCCGCCATCCGGTCTGAAATCGCCCCCGCAATCAGACTGGCGGCCAGCACCAGAAACCCAAGCGTCAGCGCCGCCAGAAACAAACCGGTCAGGGAACGCGCCAGAAATCGCATACAAACTCCAGGATCACAGTGCTATAATTGTTTTAGCGCAGGCCGACCACGCATCAAACCACAAGGTTGTTACGTCGCGGTATCCGGATTCCGTCGTTATTTCCGGCGTCTATGCTCTTCGAGCCGCGGAAATATCTCAACGAAATTGCAAGGACGGTGGCGATAGTCCAACTGCCAGCGCAAAATCTCATCCCAAGCATCCCGGCACGCCCCCGGACTGCCGGGCAAGGCAAACAGGTAAGTGCCGCCCGCGACGCCGCCACAGGCCCGGCTTTGCACAGCCGAAGTGCCAATCTTTTGCATCGAAACGATGGTGAACACCGTGCCGAAGGCTTCGATTTCCTTTTCATAAACATCGCGGTGAGCCTCGACCGTGACATCGCGACCCGTCAATCCTGTGCCCCCGGTGGACAAGATCACATCGACCTCGGGGTCGGCCACCCACGCCCGCAACTGCTCGGCGATCCGGTCACGGTCATCGGTGACGATGGCGCGCGCCGCAAGCCGGTGTCCGGCCCCGGTCAACCGCTCAACCAGCGTATCGCCGGATTTGTCATCCGCCAGACTCCGCGTATCGCTGACTGTCAGCACCGCGATGCGGACGGGAATGAAATCTTTCGTCTCGTCGATCCGGCTCATTGCTGCAACCGCGCCTCCAGCGCCAAAAGGTCGTCCCATGCCTCGCGCTTGGCGGCGGGATTGCGCAACAGATAAGCCGGGTGGGTCATCGGCAACAAGGGGCGGCCAAGCGCCTGCGACCATTGCCCGCGTGCCTTCAGGATGCCCCGTGTACCGGTCAGCGCAAACAACGGCGTGTTGCCCATGACCACAATCATTTCAGGGGCCGCGAGTTCGATATGGCGTTCAACAAAGGGCCGCATCATGGCAATTTCGTCCGGCTCGGGGTCACGGTTCCCCGGCGGGCGCCACGGCAGGACGTTGGTGATGTAAACGGCTTTGTCCGGCGAAAGCGCCGCCCGAGACAAACCGATCGCTGCGAACATCGCATCCAGCAATTGCCCCGCACGGCCCACGAACGGACGACCTTCACGGTCCTCATCCGCCCCCGGCGCTTCGCCAAGGATCAATACACGGGCACCTGGCACCCCGTCGCTGAACACCAGATTGCGCGCGCCGCGCTTGACCTCACAATGGTCAAACTCTGCCATGGCCGCGCGCAGGTCCGCCAACGTCGCGGCCCGTGCTGCCATGGCTTGTGCTGCGTCCACGGCATCAGCCTTGGGACGCTCGGCCACCGCTGGCGAAACCGAGGTGCGCGGCGTCGGTGTCGCGATGACAGGCTTCGGGGATGCAAGTGGGGCTGGCTTCACGCTTTCGGGCAGGTCGTAGCGGTTGACGGGCGCATCCAGAAGCCATTCATCGACACCAAGATCGACCTGCCACATCAGCGCCGCCTGTGACGCAAACCAGTCGCCCATTATGTCATGCCCGATTCCCATGCCACGCAGGCTAGGCCCGCGCGCCCCGCCCTGCAAGGCGCGGTTCGTCGTTGCCCATCGTGCCCCCCTTTGGCATAAGCACAGCCATATGCCCGCAGAGGAGACTGTGATGATATTCCGCGCACGCCATCTGCTGGGGATCGAACAGCTTTCACCAAGAGAGATTGTCATCGTCCTTGATCTGGCGGATCGCTATGTCGATCTGAACCGCCGCACGGTGAAACAGTCCGACGCGCTTGCCGGTCTGACGCAGATCAACATGTTCTTCGAGAACTCCACCCGCACGCAGGCCAGTTTCGAACTGGCGGGCAAACGGCTGGGGGCAGATGTGATGAACATGTCGGTCGCGCAATCCAGCGTCAAAAAGGGTGAAACCCTCATCGACACCGCGATGACCTTGAACGCCATGCATCCTGACCTTCTGGTGGTGCGGCACGGATCATCGGGCGCCGTAAACCTGCTGGCGTCAAAAGTGAATTGTGCCGTGCTGAACGCAGGCGACGGGCGGCACGAACACCCCACGCAGGCGTTGCTGGATGCGCTGACCATCCGCCGTGCCAAGGGCCGTATCCAGCGCCTGACCATAGCAATCTGCGGTGATATCGCGCACAGCCGCGTGGCGCGGTCGAACCTGATCCTTCTGGGCAAGATGGAAAACCGCATCCGCCTGATCGCTCCGCCGACACTGATGCCCGCCGGTGTGCAGGATTTCGGATGCGAGCTGTTCGATGACATGCGCGCGGGTCTTGAAGGTGCCGACGTGGTGATGATGTTGCGCCTGCAAAAGGAACGCATGGATGGCGGTTTTATCCCGTCCGAACGGGAATACTACCACCGCTATGGGTTGGACGCCGAAAAACTGTCCCACGCCAAACCTGACGCGATCGTGATGCACCCCGGCCCGATGAACCGTGGGGTAGAGATCGACGGTGAATTGGCCGACGACATCAATCGCAGCGTGATTCAGGAACAGGTCGAAATGGGGGTTGCGGTCCGTATGGCCTGCATGGACCTTCTGGCCCGCAACCTGCGCGCAGACCGGGGCATGAAGGCGGCAGGGGTCATGGTATGACCGATCCGCTTGACATCCCGCTTGGCCCAGAACGCACGGTCTGGGTCTTTGCGATCGACCTTTCGTTGTCGGATGCCGAGGCCTTTGCGCAAAGCGACATTGCCGCGACCTTGGGCGTGGATCATCTTGATCCCGCGCAGACCCAATTCGTGGATCCCGAAACGTTCAAGGGCTTTGGGTTTGCCCGCTATCTGGAAGAGGGTCAGGGGGTGATGCCGGCCAGTCTGGCGCCAGACAGCCAGATGCTGGATGCGCTGCGCGATCCGTTGCTGTTGGTGTTTCGCCCCGGTCTTGGCCAGGGTCGCCTGTCGCCCCGCCCGCCCTTGCGTCTGATCGGGCGGTATGACGAGGTGCCTTCGCCAAAGCGGATCGGTATGCCCGCCTATGACCCGATCAAGGACAGCATCCCGGTCAAGCCGAAAAAGCGGCCCTCGGACGCGGCGATGTCGGGTCGGGTGGCGATGGTGGTTCTGATCCTTCTGGCAATCTTTGTCACGCTGTTCATCTGGAGCGCAGGATGACCCGCCCCGTTCTGTCCGAAGGGGAAATCCTTCTTGCCACATTCACGCCTGACCGGACGGCCTATTGGCGGGCGCATATCATCATGGCCATCGCGCTTGGTGCGGCGGTGGGGCTGTTCTTGGTGTGGCAAGGCAACCCCTACCCGGTGATGGGCCCTGTTGGTGCCGCACTCGCCATCGCGGTGCGCGCAGCCTATGTCGCGTCCGAAGCCTTCAGTGATCTGTGGTATCTGACCGACCGTCGCCTGATCGGCCCGCGCGGTCTGACCGTGCCGCGCGCCCAGATCGCCACGGCACGCCCCTTTCTGGGGTCAGTCCAGATCACGACCACAACCGGCGACAAGCACCTGATCAAATATCTTGCCGACCCCGCCGCTGATGCCGCGCGCCTCACGGGCGCGCTGCGATGACCCTGACGCTGCACAAAGGCCAAGCGATGACCCTGTTTTTGGAAAACGCCCGCATCATCGACCCCGAGGCCGATACTGTCACCCTTGGCAATGTCATTCTGGACGGAGGTCAGATCGCCGCCATCGGTGCGGCGTCTGCCCCAAAGGGTGCGCGGATCATCGATTGCAACGGTGCTTGTCTTGCCCCCGGCATCGTGGACTGGGGCGTCAAGATCGGCGAACCCGGCGAGCGGCACAAGGAATCCTTCCGTTCGATCGGTCTTGCGGCCGCCGCGGGGGGCGTCACCACGCTGATTGCCCGCCCTGACACGACGCCTGCCATTGATACACCAGAAGTGCTGGAATTCGTCACCCGCCGCGCGCGCGATGCCTCGCCGGTGCGGATCTCACACATGGCGGCCCTGACCAAGGGGCGCGACGGTCGCGAGATGACGGAAATCGGCTTTCTGCTGGACGCAGGCGCGATCGCCTTTACCGACGCAACGCATGTGACCACAGATACCAAGGTTCTGAGCCGGGCCTTCAGCTATGCCCGAAGCCTTGGCGCACTGGTGATCGGCCATCCGCAGGAACCCGGCCTGTCTGTGGGCGCTGCGGCGACCAGCGGCAAATTTGCGTCCTTGCGCGGCATACCGGCGGTACATCCGATGGCCGAACGCATCGGGCTGGACCGCGACATTGGCCTGATCGAGATGACAGGTGTGCGCTATCATGCCGACCAGATCACCACCGCCCGATCCCTGCCCGCACTGGAGCGGGCCAAGAGAAACGGCTTTGATGTGACCGCTGGCGTGTCGATCCACCACCTTACGCTGAACGAGTTCGATCTTGGCGACTACCGCACGTTTTTCAAACTGACGCCGCCCTTGCGGTCCGAAGACGACCGTCTTGCCATGATCGAGGCTGTCGCGTCTGGTCTGATTGATGTGATCGGCAGCTTTCACACTCCCGCGGATGAGGAATCCAAACGCCTGCCGTTCGAAGATGCGGCCTCGGGCGCCGTCGGCGTGGAAACCTTGCTTCCCGCCGCGATGCGGCTTTTGCACGCCGGCCATTTGACCCTGCCACAACTGTTTCGCGCCATGGCCCTGAACCCGGCCCGTCGCCTGGGTCTGCCCCAAGGGCGCATGGCCGAAGGTGCGCCGGGCGATCTTGTCCTGTTCGACCCCGACACGCCCTTTGTGCTGGACCGTTTCGCCCTGAAATCAAAGTCCAAGAACACCCCGTTTGACGGGGCCCGGATGGAGGGTAAGGTTCTGGCAACCTTCGTTGCAGGGCATCAGGTTTACGGAGCCAGTTTGTAAATGCCCGAACTCACTTCTGCGCCCCTGCTTTTGCTGCTGACTGCGGCGTTGTCATATCTGCTGGGGTCGATCCCGTTCGGCATGGTCATCACCCGCGCCTTTGGTCTGGGCGATCTGCGCAAGATCGGGTCCGGCAATATCGGAGCCACGAATGTGTTGCGCACCGGAAACAAGGGGGCAGCTCTGGCAACCCTGCTGCTTGACGCTGGCAAGGGCGGTGTGGCGGTGCTGATCGCCCGCGCTCTGGTTGGGCCGGATGCGGCGCAGGCGGCTGCGCTGTTTTCCTTTTTGGGCCATCTGTTCCCGGTATGGCTGGGCTTCAAGGGTGGCAAGGGCGTTGCGACCTTTCTTGGCACGCTGCTGGCGCTGGCCTGGCCGGTCGGGCTTGCAGCCTGCGCCACCTGGGCAGTAACCGCTGCCATCAGCCGGATTTCCTCGCTGTCGGCCCTTGTTGCTGCGGCGCTTTCGCCGGTCTGGCTGGCGGTGCTGGGATACCCGCAGATGACGGTGCTTGCCATCGCTTTGGCCGCATTGATCTTCGTGCGTCACGCCGCGAACATCAGCCGACTGCGCGCCGGAACCGAACCACGGATCGGCAAAAAGTGATCCCCGGACCGGTGAAGCCGACCTACAGGCTGGCAGCCTGGTAAATCGGGTCCAGCGATCCGCCCCAGTCGGTTTCATACAGCTTCAACCAACGGTCTGCCTGCACTTCGCCACTGGCGGTGGAGGCAACAACGGGGGCAAGGTAGCGCTCTTCGCCCAATCCTCGGGCTGCCAACCCGGCCTGAGACAGAGCGACGGCGGCACGCGCCAGATCGTGCAGCCTGACACCGTTCGCCTCGCCCTTCAGGGCTGACACCGACGCCGCAACCCGCAAGCCTTCACGGGTGTCTGCATCAAAGCCTTTGACCAGATCCCACGCGGCATCCAGCGCGCTTTGATCATACATCAGCCCCACCCAGAACGCCGGCAGCGCGTTGATATGGGCCTCGTCACCACAATCGGCGCCACGCATTTCGATATATTTCTTGACCCGTGCTTCGGGAAACACGGTGGTCATATGGTCGGCCCAATCCGACAATGTCGGCTTTTCGCCGGGAAGGGCCGGAAGCGTGCCGTTCAGAAAGTCGCGGAACGACTGACCAAGCGCGTTGATGTAATGTCCATCGCGATAAACAAAATACATCGGCACATCCAGCACCCAATCGACATAAGCCTGAAAGCCGAACCCGTCTTCGAAGGCAAACGGCAGCATGCCCGTCCGGCTGTCGTCCAGCCCGCGCCAGATCCGGCTGCGCCACGACCGATGGCCGTTCGGCTTGCCATCAAAGAATGGGCTGGAGGCGAACAGCGCCGTGGCCACGGGCTGCAAGGCAAGTGCCACCCGCAGCTTTTTCACCATGTCCGACTCGGACGCGTAGTCGAGGTTCACCTGCACCGTCGAGGTCCGGTACATCATCTGGGTGCCATGAGTGCCCACGCGCCCCATGTAATCGGTCATCAGCCGGTAGCGCCCCTTTGGCATCACCGGCATCTGGTCGTGACGCCATTCAGGCGCAGCACCTATCCCCATGAACCGCACGCCCATCGGGTCGGCGATGGCGGCCACTTCTTCCAGGTGGGTGCGCAATTCGGCGGCGGTTTCGTGCAGATCGGCGACCGCAGCACCCGACAATTCGAACTGTCCCCCGGGTTCCAGACTGATGTTTGCCCCGTCGCGTGTCAGGCCGATGACATTGTCGCCCTCGCGCAGCGGGGTCCAGCCGAACCGGGCCTCAAGACCGTCGAAAATGGCTGAAATCGACCGGTCGCCCGCATAGGGCAATGGGGCGTGGCTGTCGTCAAGCCAGCCGAATTTTTCATGTTCTGTGCCAATGCGCCAGTCAGACTTGGGTTTGCACCCGTCTTCCAACAGCCCCGCAAGTTGGTCAAAACTTTCGATCAAGCCGCCGCCGGATTGTGGGATGGACATGGAAATGTGGCTCCGGCTGTGGTCAGGGTTTCGGGGCACAACAGGTGTCGTGCCGGACGCCCCAAGTCAAGACGGCGCGATGCCTTGAGGCCGACATATCACAAAAGATGATCGCTCAGTTGCGCGGGGCCACCCCGCCATGTCCGCTTCTGCGCCAGACCACGCGATTTTCACCGCCTGCCATCACGGCGCGACTGTCAGACCCGCGCGGCGGTGCAAGTGCTGTCACCAGATCAGCGCTGGACATGCCCGGCAAGGCCGAAAAGGCATCAAACAGCGCCTCGGCCCCCGCTGCCTCGACCGGAATCAACAGGGCCTGACCATCGGTCTGCTTCAACCGCCACAGCCGTCGCCCCCGGATCGAAATCAGCCGCAATTCCAACAGATCGCGCAGGCTGACAAAGCCTCCGATCTGAGGCCCCATATAAGACACCTGGCCTTCATCAACCTGCACCACGCCCGGAGCGTCGCCGTGGCTTGAAAAACGCAGACGTCGCCACGCCAGCACCGCCAGCGCCACCCCAGCTAGCCCGAGCGCAGCCCCCAATGGCCACAAAAGGTAGCCCCCCAACCGCATCAGCCACAGCCCGATCGCGATGACAACCACACCAAGCGCCACTTCGCGCCAACGCCAGAGGGCCGCTTGCGCTTCGGGTCGGATCATCGCCAATCACCCACTGCTGCCTGCCACAGGACGATGGCTGCCACGGCAGCAGTTTCTGCACGCAGGATGCGCGGGCCAAGGCTGATGGGCCGCACAAAGGGCAAGGTGCGAAGCCGCGCTTTTTCTTCGTCTGAAAAGCCACCCTCGGGCCCGATAAGCACTGCCGAGGGCGTGCCGGGGGCCAGCGTATCGGCAAGTGGTGTTGCCCGGCCCGCCAACGCCTCA
>JBKBWK010000039.1:0-29791 GCA_046313895.1 Paracoccaceae bacterium | reverse complement strand
CTATGGCGAATGCTATGCCTCGACCGTCGGCCCCGATGCGATGATCGCGGTGATTCAGGATGTCTTTCAGCGACACATGCTGGATGAAAATCCCGAGAACATCGAGCTGATGTTCCGTCGCGCCTACTCCGCCGGCTTCACCCAACGTCCCGATCTGACCGTGATGGGGGCGTTTTCCGGGCTGGAGATCGCTTGCTGGGATATTCTGGGCAAGGCCCGCAACCGCCCGGTCTGGGCGCTGCTGGGCGGCAAGATCAATGACCGCATCCGCAGCTATACCTATCTTTATCCAGAACGAGGCAATGAAAACCCCGACTTCTGGGTGGACCCGGATGCCGCTGCCGGGGCTGCCGTGCGCTTCATGGACCTTGGCTTCACGGCGGTCAAATTCGATCCTGCCGGACCTTACACCCTCCGCGGCGGGCATCAGCCGGCGATGTCCGACATTGCCCGTTCGGTCGCGTTCTGCCGTGCGATCCGCGCGGCTGTGGGCGACCGCGTCGATCTGCTGTTCGGCACCCATGGCCAGTTCACCACCGCAGGGGCCATCCGTCTGGGGCGTGAGTTGGAGCCCTACAATCCGCTTTGGTATGAAGAACCCATCCCACCCGACAACCTGCTGGAATTTGCCGAGGTGGCGCGGCAGGTGCGCATACCGCTGGCCACCGGCGAGAGGCTGACCACCAAGGCCGAATTCGGCGCCCTGTTGCGCCATGGCGGGGTGAAGATCCTGCAACCTGCCCTTGGCCGGGTCGGTGGGCTGTGGGAGGCCAAGAAGATCAGCGCCATGGCCGAAGTGTTCAATGCCGAAATGGCGCCGCATCTCTATGCGGGCCCTGTGGAATGGGCCGCCAATATCCATCTTGCGGCCTCGATCCCCAACCTGTTGATGGCCGAAACCATCGAAACCGGCGGGGCCTTCCACCAAAGACTGATCCGCAATGCAATCACTTGGGAGGCAGGCTATATCCTGCCGCCAGACGCCCCCGGCCTTGGCATCGACTTTGACGAGGATCTGGCCCGCGCCCATCCCTACACCGGCACTGGACTGCACCTTCAGATGCAGGAAGCGCCTTGCGACTACACCAACGGCAACCGGTTCGAGGGCGGCGCGCCAAGCAGTATCCCGCACAAGACCTGATCTTCGGTTTGCCCGATGCTGACTAGTGGTCTATCTATTGAACGCAGTTCAAGGATGGATCCATGCCCTTACGGCCGACAAGAACCGAAGAACGCCGCGAAGAATTGCGCACGCGGCTGATTGATATTGCCGAGCGCATGGTTGCAGACCGGGGGTTGGGCGCGCTCAAGGCACGCGATCTGGCGGCAGAGGCTGGCTGTTCGGTTGGTGCGATCTACAATGTCTTTGCGGACTTGAATGATCTGGGGATGGCGGTGAACGGCCGCACGTTTCGGCGCCTTGGTGACAGTGTCACGGCGTCACTTGCCGGGCGCGACGGCGATCCGCGCGATACGCTGATCACCATGTCCCACGCCTATCTGCATTTTGCCGCCCGCAATACCAGGTCATGGCGAGCGCTGTTTGATCTGGAAATGTCCACCGAACAGCCGGTTCCAGACTGGTATCTGGCCGAGCTGGGGGCACTTTTCGCCCTGATCGCGGCCCCCTTGCGCCAGATCTTCCCCGGATGGGCCGAAAGCCAGATTGACCTGATGACGCGGGCGCTGTTTTCGTCGGTGCATGGCATCGTGCTGCTGGGCTTGGAAAAGCGCATATCCGGTGTGCCAACCGACCGGATCGAACAGATGATCGCTACCGTGCTGTCCAACATCACCTCAGGCACCGGAACGCCCTGAAAAGGTCGGTTACTGCGGTGATGCCGGATGGGCTTTGGTTGGCGCGGGGCGCTGCCCGTGCCCCTGCCAGCCAAAGCGGTCACACGACGGCAGGGGTCTGGGTGCGGCCTGACAGCCACTGACGCAAGGCCACTGCACCCAGGATGGATGCCCCGATGGTCGTCGAGACAATCTCGGGGGCGATCATCAAAAGCGACGAAATCGGCAGCAGAACCCGTTCAACCACCAGCAAAGGGCGGAACAGCCAATTGGTGATCGCCGCCGACAGGGCGATGATGCCCAAAACGGCCCCGCTGAACGCGAGCGCGAATGACCCCCAGGTGAAATCCGCCGTGACCAGCAACAGCGACGGCGAGAACACGAACATGAACGGCACCAACGCCTTGCCCATCGACAACCGGAAGGCGGTATTGCCCGCCTTGAACGCATTGGCCCCGGCAATGCCAGACGCGGCATAGGCTGCCAGTGCCACGGGGGGCGTCACATCGGCCAGCACGCCATAGTAGAACACAAAGAAGTGGGCCACCATCGGTTCCACATTCATCATCGCCAGAACCGGGGCCGCCACCGCCACCATGATGATATAATTGGCCGTCGTGGGGATGCCGCAGCCCATCAGGATGCACACGACCGCCGTCATCATCAGCGTGAACAGCAAGGCCAGCGACGACATGGTGAACAACTCGAACGGCAAGAAGGTCAGGAAGCCATAGGTGCTTTCCGCCCAGCCCTGCGCCACGCTGGTCAGCATGAAGGCGATCTTGAACCCGATGCCGGTCAGCGTCACCACCCCGATCACCACACCCACCAGCGCCGCCGCCGCCGTCACGGCAAGCGAGCTTTTGGCCCCGGCCACAAACCCGTCGTAGATGCCGATGACAAAGGCGCGTGCGCCCTCAACAGGGCCCATCTCCATCACCCGCTGGATCGCATAGACTGCAATGCAGGCGCTGATCGCCCAGAACGCCGCCAGAAACGGGGTGCGCCCCGACATCAGCATCCACACCAGCAGCACCAAGGGCAGCACCGACAGCCAGCCCTTGCGCAGCACGTCGATCGCGTTGGGCAACTCTTCCTTGCGCAGACCGCGGATGCCCAGCCGTTTGGCCTCAAGGTGCACCTGCACCAGAACGCCAAAAAAATGCATGAACGCGGGCACGATGGCCGCAATCAGGATCGTGCGCAACGGGATGCCCAGATATTCCACCATCAGGAACGCCACCGCCCCCATCACCGGCGGGGTGATCTGCCCACCCGTCGAGGACGCTGCCTCGACCGCCGCCGCAAAATGGCGCTGAAAGCCGATCTTGATCATGGTGGGAATGGTCAGCGCGCCCGTGGTCACCGTGTTGGCAATCGACGACCCTGAAATCGACCCCAACAGCGCCGAAGACACCACCGACACCTTGGCAGGCCCGCCCGCAAAACGCCCCGTCAACGCGGTCGCCAAGTCGATGAACAACTGACCCAACCCGATGCGCTGCGCCATCACGCCGAACAGCACAAAGTGAAAGACATAGGTCGAGATCACGCCCAACGCGGTGCCGTAAACCCCCTGCGACGACAGATAAAGGTGGTTGACGATGCCCGACCAATCGGCGCCGGGGTGCACGAAAATCCCCGGCATCGACCGCCCGAAATACGCATAGCCGATGAACATCAGCGCGATGAACGGCAAGGGCCAGCCCATCGACCGGCGCACCGCCTCGAACAGGGTGACCAGCAGGATGGTGCCCATGATCACGTCAACCGGCAGCGGATTGCCGATGCGGAACGCCAGTTGATCATAGATCCAAGGCACATAAAGCGCGCTGACCAGCGCGCCAAGGCCCAAGACCCAGTCCAGCACCGGCAGGCCAAGAATGACAAATCCGGTCGTGCGGTGCCGCTGTGAGGCGAGCACGGCAAAGCTGAGGTAGATCAGGAACAGAGACACGCCCATATGCACGCCGCGATGCGTGGTGGCGCGCGGGATGCCGAAGCCGGCAGTGTAATAGTGATAACATGCCAGAGCGAACAGGATCACCCCGGACAGCAATGCTACCGGCCGCGTGACCGTGCGAAAGCGCGCCTCGGGATCGAATTGTTCTTCGATGGCGGCCAACTCTGCCGGGGTCATCGCGCGCGGGGCGTCGGTCATCGGGGGCCTCAGTGTTGGGATGCAATTTGGGGAAACGCGACCCCCATAGCGGCCGCGTTTCTCCGGATCAGGTCAGCTTGATCACTTGATCGCGCCGACTTCCTTGTAGAACTTCTCGGCGCCGGGATGGAACGGGATACCCGCCCCCTGCACCGCATTTTCCAGGGTGATGAACTTGCCCTTGGCATGTCCGTTGCCGAACAGTTTCTGCGTGGTGTCGTTGAACATCGCCGCGGTGATGCCATACACCAGTTCTTCTGACAGATCAGCCGTGGTTACCATCTGCGCACCGACTGACAGGGTTGCCACTTCGGCGTCCTGTCCCTTGTAGGTGCCGGCGGGCAGCACATCATTGGCAAAGAAGCTGTATTCGGCACGCAGCGCATCAACCTCGGGCCCGGTGATCGGCACCAACACCACGTCAGCCTGGCTGGACAATTCGGCAATCGCCCCGGCCGGATAGCCACCGACAAAGAAGAACGCATCCATCGCCCCGTCGCGCATCCGGTCCGACGCCTGATCGGGTTTCAGATATTCCGGCGTGATGTCGGCTTCGGTCAGCCCAAAGGCGCCAAGGATGATCTTGGCATCGACCAGCGTGCCCGACCCTGGTTCATCCAGCGACACCCGCTTGCCCTTGAGGTCGGCAACCGACGTGATGCCCGAGGCCTTGCTGGCCACCAGATGGATGCTTTCGGGGTACAGGTTGGCGATGAGCCGCAGCTTTTCGACCGCAGGCTTGCCTTCCCAGATCCCGGTGCCGGTCTGCGCCCAATAGGCCACATCCGACTGGCTGAATCCCGACTCCAACGTGCCGCCGGCAATCGAGTTCACGTTGCCGACCGACCCGTTCGAGGCGACGGCCGTCGCGATCAGCCCCGGCACTCCGCACGATCCACCAGCGTCGCAAGCCCGCGAACCGGGCGGATTGGAAATGGCATTCGCGATAAGTCCGCCGATCGGATAATAGGTGCCTGCCGTGCCGCCAGTGCCGATGCGGAAGAACTGCATGTCCTGCGCCAGCCCTGCCTGCGCCATCAGGCCCACGGCCAGTGCCGCGCCCGCAAGGGATTTCAAGGAAACAAATTTCATACCAGGCTCCTCCAAGTTGTCGGTTGTGTAGGTGCCGCCACAATCGGGCGATCCGGGTCGAACGTAGGGGATGATTTACACGAGGTCCACCTTCTCTATCGAGACGGACGCCGAACCTATCATTTTGCGCGCCACGCAGAATCTGACAGTGCACGCGGACTTTGGGTGGGGGCTCGCTGGCCGTAGAACACGCCTTAGCACCAGCGAGGACCGCGCCGATCAGTGGATCCGTGGGTCGGGACAGTCAGCGCCGGCCAGAGGCAAGACAAACAGTGCGAGGCTTTGACTTCTAGCCCCCGAAGGATCCAAGGATCCGTTGAAAATCCCTTGCTCTGAACATGTGTCCACATTAACGTTACGTTAATCAATTGCCGAAGCTTCGACTTTGCGCGGTTGGCGCTGCGCCGTTTCAAGGGAAGGTCTCCTGAATGTCTTTGCTCTCCCGTCTCAATCTGAAAGCTCTTGCTCTGGCACTTCCGATTGCATGTGCCGGAAGCTTCGTCACCGCAGGGGATATCGTGCTTCCGCCGGTCGGCACCACAACCACCAAGAACGATGCATCGCTGTTCCTTGGTCTGTCGTGGACGTTCGGCGGCAATGGCAACGCTGGCGGCACCCCGGGTGTCACCCTGAAATTGCTGTCCACCAACAAGCGCAACGCTGAAGCTCTTGCCGCAGGTGTGACCTACAATTTCGACGGAAGTTTTGGCTGTGATCTGGGTATCGCCCACAACGGCACGGATGCCACGGTCACTCTGGGATACGACATTTGCAAGCGCGGCGTCCAGATGGGCTTGGGTGGCACCAAGAAACCCAAGGTTATAGCCCCTGTCCTGGACTGACCGCCATAGTGCGACTTCACACCGGATCCCCGGTATCCGAACTGCCTGCCGGTCGTGACAGGCCGTCCATTACCAGACGCCGAGCCCTTGTGGTCAGCCTTTCTGCCGGGCTGGCGTCCGTTATTCCAACTTTGGCAGTGTCCCAATCCGGCGATGACTTGTCGTCGCTTGGTGCAGTGCTGGATGTGCTTTTGCCCGATGACAGCGTGACCCCTGCGGCCACTGCGGTTGGCATTGACCGCGACCTGCGGGATTTTCTGGCCGAAAATGACCTGCTGACCCAGTTGTTCGGCGCGGCCCTTGGCTGGATGGACCAGATCAGCGGCGGATCGTTCAGCACGGCAAACCCGGACGTGCAGCATGACCTTCTGAGCCAGATGTCTGAATCCGACTTCAACCAGATCCCCGGTCGGTTTTATCACATCATCCGGGCGCTGGCGGTGGAATTCTACTACGCCCGGCCCGAGGCTTTGGCGGGGCTTCCGCTCAACCCCGCGCCGCAGCCTTTGGGCTATCCGCCACCATGGGCCTGATGTCGCGCCACGACGCCGTGGTGATCGGATCCGGAGCGGGCGGGTCTGCCGCAGCCTGGCGGCTGTGCGACCTGGGACTGAACGTTCTGCTGCTTGAGGCAGGCCCGGCGTTTGATCCGGCCACCGATTACCCGCTTGACAGCCCCGGCTGGGAACGGCGCGCCTTTCCCGCCAAGCCCGGTAGCCGGGCAATGGTGACATATGGCGATCTTGGCACCTTGGCGGCTGAGGACGAGGATTTGGCCTCGTGGTCTGCCGGGGGCTTTCCATGGCGCCTGCCACCGGGGGCACCGCGCCCACCATCAGCAAGCGGCTATTCCCATGTCATGGGCGTTGGCGGCAGCACGCTGCATTTCGTGGGCGAAGCGCACCGTCTGCACCCGGACGCCTTTCGCAGCCATGACCTGACCGGCGCAGGGGAAAACTGGCCGATCGGCTATGGCGATCTTGAACCTTACTACAGCCGTGCCGAACAGATCGTGGGCGTTGCCGGATCTGAGGCCGAAGATGGCCGCTGGCGCAGCGCACCCTTCCCCCTGGCCGCCCACCCGCTTGGTCCGGGGGCTGTTGCCCTGACGTCTGCGGGCGAGGCCATCGGGCAAGCGTGGCAGGCCAACCCGCGCTTTGCCCTTTCTGCCCCGTATGACGACCGGCCCGCCTGCAATTATTGCGGACAGTGCTCGCGCGGCTGCCCGTTGGGGGACAAGGGATCATCCGACGTCACCTTCCTGCGGCGCGCACAAGCCACGGGTCGCCTGACCCTTTTGTCCGGGGCGACCGTCACGCGTTTGCATCCCGGTCCGGGCCGTCGGATCACGCATGCGACGGTTGCCGTTGAGGGATCAGTGGAGCGGATCGAAACGCCCTTGCTGTTTCTGGCCGCCGGGGCCGTCCAGACACCGCGGCTGTTGCTGATGTCCGCCACAGCGCAAACCCCCACGGGCCTTGCCAACAGTTCGGATCAGGTTGGCCGCAACTTCATGGAAACGCTGTCATGGCGCAGCGTCGGGTTGGTGCAGGGCCTGTCGGGCAGCGCCTTCGGGCTACCGGCAGACGCAATCTGCTGGGGGCCCGGCCCGCAGGCGGGGTTCCGTCTGAACCACACAACGGCAGAAACGGGCCTGAACGGCCCTATCGCCTATGCAACCCGGCTGCTGCCCGGCTTTGGCGTCGACCTGAAGGCAGCGCTGCGGTCGCGTTTCGGGACGGCGATTGCGGTCGGGGCGGTTGGTCAGGTCGTGCCGGACGGTCGCTCTCGCATCACGCTTGACCAGGGTCAGCGCGATGCCCTTGGCCTGCCGGTCGCGCAGATTGCATCGGTCCTGACGCAAGACTCGTTGTCCCGCCTGCGCCAGATGCGCGATGCGGCCCATGCAGTGCTTGACCAACTTGGGGCGCAGCGGGTGGAAGACGTCGGCAGTCGTGATGCGTTCACCGCCACCCACGTTTTCGGCACCGCCAGAATGGGCGTGGACGCCGCGCAGTCGGTCGTCACGCCTCAGGGGCGCACCCATGATCATGACAACCTCTGGATCACCGACGCGTCGGTTTTTCCCGGCACAGGCTTTGGCGAGTCGCCGTCGCTGACCATCATGGCGCTTGCCTTGCGCAGCGCCGAGGCCGCCGTCGCCTGACCATGGCGCAGCAGTCGTGGCGCAGCAGCCGTGATGCGTGCATCCTCTGCAGCCTCACCGCTTCTGGCAGCACTTTTTTCAGACTGATCCCGGAATAGACCGGCACCCCGTTCGTTGTTCCACTGGACACGAACAGAAGGAGTCCCTCATGTTCCGCTTTGCCCCCCCCGCCACAGTTCGTTTTTCCTGCGACCCCGGCGATGACGGCGTGATCGCCCCGCCGGTTGCCGCCAAATCCTATCTGCCGGACTGGTTTCGAAAGCTGCCGCCCGTGGACCCCGACGTGGAAAGCCCGACCAACACCGGACTGACCATCAAACGGTGCCTGCCGTTTCTGGACGCGATGACCACCGGCTGGATCATTCCGCTGCCCGCCACCGTGCGACTGGAGATTTCCGAGGGCGGCACCAAAGTTGACTCAGGCTGGGATTTTGACCGCCCCTTGGTGGCCAGCCACGGCATGCATCAGGTCAAGGGCAACCCGATGGGCGCGCGCCCGCCGTGCAAGTTCATCAATTTCTGGACGATCACCACGCCGCCGGGGTGGAGCTGCCTGTTCGTCAACCCGCTGAACCGCCCCAACGGGGTGTTCGAGGTGGTCGCCGGTGTGGTCGATACCGACACCTACCGCAGCCCGATCCATTTCCCGTTCTTTGCGACGGGTGAAGACGGGCTTTACACCATCGAAAAAGGCTCGCCCATGGTGCAGGTCATCCCGTTCAAGCGCGACGCCACCCAGCTTGCCCCCGACATCGGCCCTGAACGGCCCGACGAGGCGGCCGTGCGCAAAAAGATCTTGCGCAACACGCAGGCCGGGACGGGTTGGTATCGGCTGTTCGCCCGCGCGCCACGATAGCACCCCGCGCCACAGCAAAGACCCCGACGGAGCCATCCTCGGGGTCTATTTCATTGGCGGCCAGGGTCTTTGAGGACAAAAAGGAACGGCCCCCGAAGGGGCCGCCTGATGCCAAATTCTGCCAACCTTGCGGGGCAGATCAATCGTCGTCGCCGTCCGAGCTGTTGCTGGACGAGTTGGACGAAGAATTGGACGAGCTGTTGCTGGACGAATTCGAAGAGCTGTTCGACGAGGAATTCGAAGAACTGTTGGAGTTCGAGTTCGACGAAGAATTCGAGCTCGAGTTGCTTGAGGAGTTCGAGTTCGAGTTGCTTGACGAATTCGAGCTGGAATTCGACGACGAGTTGGAGTTGCTGTTCGAATTGGAATTTGAATTCGAGCCGCCGCCCTGACCAAACCGCCACTTGCGATCAGTCTTGCGCTTCTTGAACTGCACTTCTTCAATGCCCTCGCCGGTGGCAGAGATCTGGGTGGTCGTCAGTTTGAGCGGGGCAATCCCGGCCTGAGCACCAAACGGCAAAAGCGCCAGCACGGTTGCCGGAACGATCAGTTTGAAGGATTTCATCGGTCTCTCCATTCATTGAAGCAAGGTCTCGGCCTTGCATCAGAACAACGGATCACGCTTTGAAATATTCCCATTCTTGTTTGCGGATCACGACGCGGGATCCGCTGGCCTTGGTTGCGCGGATGCGTTTGGCTTTGCCTGCGACGGTCGGGACTGATTGCCGCGACAGCATACCACCGCGTTGAAATTCAGACGGCGTGCATCACATCTGGGCAGACGATAGCCAAGCCAACAACCAAAAAGACAAACCGATGACCCAATGGACCCCGACCCGCGCCGAGGGCGACAAAATCCTTGCAGACTTCACGCCCCGGATGGGTCGTCGCTATGCCAATGGCCGCAACACGGACCACGGCCCCGGCGCGCACAAGGCGGTATCGGTGCTGTCGCCCTATATCCGCCGCAGGCTGGTGCTGGAGTCTGATGCCGTGGCGGCAGCGTTGGCGGCACACGGGCCTGAAAGCGCAGAGAAATTCGTGCAAGAGGTGGTGTGGCGCGGCTATTTCAAGGGCTGGCTGGAACGCCGCCCACAGGTCTGGGACAGCTACCGGCGCGGGCTGGAGGCCGATCTGGCCGCCGTGGACCGCGACCGCCGCCTGCGCCGTGATCTGGACCGCGCGATGGCCGGTCAGACCGGGCTTGCCTGTTTCGATGCCTGGGCCGAGGAAGTGGCTGAAACCGGCTATCTGCACAATCACGCGCGGATGTGGTTCGCCTCGATCTGGATCTTCACGCTGGGCCTGCCCTGGCGGCTTGGGGCGGATTTCTTTTACCGGCATCTGCTGGACGGCGATGCGGCGTCCAATACGCTGGGGTGGCGTTGGGTGGCTGGCCTGCACACGCGCGGCAAACCCTATCCGGCCGATGCGCAAAACATCGCCACCTTTACCGCCGGACGCTTTGCCCCCCGCCCCGGCGATCTGGCCGAAGTGACCCAAGGGCTGGAAGCGACCGAGCCGGACGGCCTGCCGTCCGTGCTGCCGTTGCGCGCCTTTACGCCACCAGTGCCGGGCCGCCCGACCGCGCTGCTGATCACGGACGAGGATTGCCGGGTCGAGGATTTCGGTCTGGCGGCGCTGGATATCCGCACCGCTGCCACGCTGGCGGCAAGCCATCTGCGGTCGCCGCTGCCGGTATCGGATCTGGTCATGCGGTTCGAGCAAGGCGCCCTGGCCGATGCCGCCCGGCGCGCGGGTCATGACGCAACCGCGATGCACGCAAGCGACCCTGCCGCTTTGGCCAGATGGGCAGTGCAGGCCGGGGCCACCCAGATTGCCACGCCCTATATCACCCGTGGCCCGCTGCGCGATTGGCTGGATCAGGCGGCACCCGCGCTTGCCACACAGGGCATCACCCTTTGCGAATGGCGGCGCGACTGGGATTGCGCGATCTGGCCGCACGCCACCGCCGGGTTCTTCAAGGTCAAGCAGAACATCCCCCGCATCCTGGAACAGGCCTTGCCCGCATGAGGCTACACGATCCACGCATCGCCCGGCTGATCACCCTGATCCGCGCAGCCCTTCGACCGCCCGCCGGCGCGGGGCGCATCGTTCTGGCGCTTGGACTTGGGGTGCTGTGCCATTCGGTCTTTGCGGCAGGCGTGCTGGCGATGATCGTGGCGATGTTCTTTGGCCTGAGCGAAAGCCTTGGAACCGTGCCCTGGCCTTTGGCCGCCCTGGCCAATGCCGCGCTGATCGTGCAGTTTCCGCTGGCCCATTCGTGGCTTTTGACCGGCCGAGGTGGGCGCGTGCTGGCCCGTCTGATCCCCGGTCCGCACGGCCAGACGCTGGCCACCACCACCTATGCGCTGATCGCCTCGGCCCAGTTGCTGGCGCTGTTCACGCTGTGGACGCCGTCGGGCATCATCTGGTGGCGGGCCGAAGGGGCGGCGTTCTGGGCCGTTACCGCCGCCTACGCCGCAAGCTGGCTGATCCTGCTGAAAGCCAGCTTTGACGCCGGGGCCGAGGTGCAATCGGGCGCGCTGGGATGGATGTCGCTGCTGGCCCGCATCCGGCCGGTGTTTCCCGACATGCCGACCCAAGGGCTGTTCCGCCTGATCCGCCAGCCGATCTATGTAGCCTTTGCCCTGACGCTGTGGACCGTTCCGGTCTGGACCCCGGACCAGTTGTTGCTGGCCGCCAGCTATACCGCCTATTGCCTGCTGGCCCCGCGGCTCAAGGAACGCCGCTTTGCAGCGCGCTATGGCCAGCGGTTCGACCGCTACCGGGCCGCCGTGCCCTATGCCCTTCCCCGCCTGCCCCCCGCCAAGGACCAAACCCGTGCGCAATGATCTGACAATCTATGACAAGGTGGCCGACCGCTGGTGGTCGGATGACATCCGCTGGGTGCGCACTTTGAAAAACCTTGTGCCCGGACGGCTGGCCTGGTTCGACCGGCATATGGACTGGCAAGACCGCGACGTGCTGGATCTGGGCTGCGCAGGCGGCTTCATGGCCGAGGCGTTGGCGCAGCGTGGGGCACGGGTGACGGGCATCGACCCCGCAGCCGAAGCGATCGACGCCGCCCGCGCCCACGCCCGACAGCAGGGCCTGCGTATCGGATATGACGTGGGGGTGGGCGAGGCCCTGCCCTATGATGATGCCAGCTTTGATGCGGTGGTCTGTGTCGATGTGCTGGAACATGTGGCCGACCTGAACCGGGTTCTGGCCGAAGTTGCCCGCACCCTGCGCCCCGGCGGGATGTTCCTGTTCGACACCATCAACCGCAACCCGATCGCGCAGTTGGCCACGATCACCGTTGCCGAAGATATCCTGCGGCTGTTGCCACGCGGAACCCATGACCCGGCAATGTTCATCAAGCCCGCGGAATTGCGCGCAGCGATGCAGGGTGCGGGGCTGGTGCCGGGGCCGACCTCGGGTCTTGGCCCACGCGGCATCAACCGTCGCCTGGATCTGACCTTTGGCCCCCTGCCCCTGTCGGCGATTCTGTATATGGGGATTGCGCGCAAACCGGCGCTTGCAACAGGGGCCGTCGCATGACCGCGATGCCACGCGAAAATGTGCAATCCTACCCCCGCCCCCCGGCGTTGGAGCCGGTGCCGCAGCGCATCACCATCCGGCATGGCGGCGCGCTGGTGGCCGATACAACCCACGCCTTGCGGGTGCTTGAGACGCACCATGCCCCGACCTACTACCTGCCGGTTGCCGACATCCATGCCACCCTGCGCCCGGCTGTGGGCAGCAGCCTGTGCGAGTGGAAGGGGGTTGCGCGCTATTTTGATCTGCTGGCCGGACCTGCAACGGCGATCCGCGCGGCTTGGGCGTATGACCACCCCACCGCCCGCTTTGCCATGCTTGCCGGCCATGTGGCGTTCTATGCCGGCAAAGTGGACGAGGCTTGGGTCGGTGATCTGCGCGTCATCCCACAGCCCGGCGATTTTTACGGCGGCTGGGTCACGCCCAATCTGGACGGGCAGATCAAAGGTGCACCAGGGACGCGGCACTGGTAAGATATGCTAAGAAAAACAAATCGGACTGTGGTGATGTCGTTTGGCAAGCTGGTCGCTCTTGCAAGTTTGGCGCTGATCATTGCTGGACCAACCCTGCCAGCGTCGGCCGACCAAGCCTTGCCAGACCTTTACGCAATCGAGGATTTCGCGATGCAGCCTGAAACCCGCTGGCGGTTCTTCACCGATCAGGTGATGGGGGGCGTGTCCACCGGGGGCGTCGCCTTTTTGCAAGAGAACGCTCAGCCCTTTGCCCGCATGACCGGCCGCGTGAGCACAGCAAACCGGGGCGGGTTCATCCAGATGCGGCTGGACCTGACCACTCCACCGCCAGTCGGCACGACCGGCGTGCGGCTTATCGTCCGGGGCAACAGCCAGCGCTATTTCGTGCATCTGCGCACGGGCGGCACAATGTTGCCCTGGCAATACTATCAGGCGGGTTTCGAGGTGGTCGAAAACTGGACCGAGGTGCGCCTGCCGTTAGACGCCTTCACAGCCTCGGGTGCGCTTTTGCGCGGCGTTCCCCGACCGGGCAGCCTGAAGTCGGTCGCTGTCGTCGCCTATGGCCGGGACCACGACGCGCGCATCGACGTGCAAGAGGTGGGGTTTTATTGATCCCGACACCGTCCGCGCGATCTGGAAAGGGCAACTGCCTGCATGGCCTTGATTGGCGCGCCGCCCGATCCTGAGGCACGCTTTGATATGAATGCGTGCCCCCGAACAGACGGGGATGATTCATCGCCAGCCTGCCACGCCGCAGTCACCAAACCGACAACCGCTGTCACAGACCCAAAAGAGCGATTTGGCACGCTGGTGTTGGAAATGGTGCCCCCAGCAGGATTTGAACCCGCGACCCCCTGATTACAAATCAGGTGCTCTACCAGCTGAGCTATAGAGGCACGTTGCTGAAATAACCTTGCAGCGGTCCGGGTGCAAGCCCCTCAGCGACTGGATCTTGCCAGAAGCGCCACGGCCAGCAATCCCACGGCCATCACCACCAGTGCCGCAGGTGCGGCATCTTCCAACCGCTCCAGACTGACCAGTTCGAACACACGGGTGGCCAGAGTGTTGTAATTAAACGGACGCAGCAGCAGCGTCGCAGGCAATTCCTTGACGCAGTCTACAAAAACCACCAGCAGGGCCGTGGCGACAGACGCGCGCATCAGCGGCAGATGCACCGCCCGCAACGTGCCCCCCGGTGTGCGGCCCAGCGAGCGCGCCGCCATCGGCAAGGACGGCGATATCCGGCCAAAGGCGGCATCCACCGCGCCCTGCGCCACGCCAAAGAACCGCACCGAATAGGCCAGCACAAGGGCTGCGGCGGTGCCCGTCAACAGCAGGCCCGGATCCCAACCGGTGACTGCCAGGATCGCGTCCGCAAGCCGGTGATCCAGCGCCGCAAGCGGGATCAGGATACCGACCGCCAGAACAGCGCCCGGTGCCGCATATCCCAACGTGGTGACCGGCAGCACCCAACGCGCCACGGTCTGGCTGACCATCCGCAGGCCATAGACCAGAAACACGGCAGCCCCAACCGTCAGCACCGCGGCGGCCCCGCCGGTGATCAGCGTGTTGACAAAAGCCTCGGCCAAGCCGGGTGCCAGCCAGACCTCGGGCCGGCGCAAGGCGTGCCAACCCATCACCGCCACGGGCAGGATAAATCCAACGGACACCGGCAGCATGCACAGCCCAAAGGCCAGCCATCCAAGCGGCCCCGGCAAATCAGACGGATCCACCGGGCGTGCCGACCTTCCGACCCGGTGAAAGCGGGCATTGCGGCGGCTGATCCGTTCCATTCCGACCAGCAGCAGGATCAACATCAACACCACCCCGGCAATTTGTGCGGCACCGCCGGCGTTGTTGCCGTTCAGCCATGTGGAAAAGATGCCGGTGGTCAATGTCTGCACACCGAAATGTTGCACTGTGCCGTAATCCGCCACGGTCTCCATCAGCGCCAATGCTACCCCGGTCGCGATCGCAGGCCGCGCCAAAGGCAGACCGACGCGGCTGAACAGACTCCACGGGCCACAGCCCAAGGCCCGCGCCACCTCATACGAACAGCCCGATTGTTCGCGGAATGCCGCGCGGGCCAACAGATAGACATAGGGGTAAAGCGCGGCCGACAGGACCACCACCGCCATCCCGCGCGACCTGACCTGTGGGAACCAGTAGTCCCGTGCGGTTTCCCAGCCCATCAGACCACGCAACCCCGATTGTACCGGCCCGGCGTATTGCAGGAAATCGACCAAGGCATAGGCCCCGACATAGGCCGGGATCGCCAAGGGGAACAGCAGCACATAGTCCAGCCAGCGACTGCCGGGAAAGCGATACATCGTGGTCAACCACGCAGCCCCCGTGCCCACCATCGCAGTCAGAGCAGCCACCCCGAGCATGAGGATCAGCGTATTGCCCAGATAGCGTGGCAGGACGGTTGCCACCAGATGCGGCCAGATGTTCTCGGTCGGGTGGAATGCGATCCACAGAACCGACAGCATCGGGGCCACCACCACAAGCGCAATCACAAACGCCCCGACCGTCCAGAGGTCAAGGCGCGGCGGGCGCAGGCCCGACGGGGCCGGAACTTGAGTGTTTTGCTCGGTCATATTGGAGCGGAATAGCACCGGCCACCCTGCCCTGTCCAGACGACGTGGGCGGCAACAACGTGGCGCAACGGACTCTGTCGCCAATTCTTCTGTCATTGCCCATGTCATCGCTGGGGAAAATGCCTATAGTTGTGCGCAAGAACGAACCGGCACAGGTCCCGAGCAGCATGCGTATCGTCTATCACCTTGGCGCCCATTGCACCGACGAAGAGCGCCTTTTGCGCTGTCTGTTGAAGAACAGACAGGTTCTGGCGGACCAAGGCATCGTGGTGCCCGGCCCGGCCCGCTATCGTGCGCTTTTGCGCGACACCGCCATCACCCTCAAAGGCCAACCGGCCAACCGTGATACGCAAGCACTTGTTCTGGAACAGATCATGGAGGCCGACCGCGCCGATCGTCTGATCCTGTCATGGGACAATTTCCTGTCCTTTCCGCAATGGGTGCTGAAAGACAGGCTCTATCCGGCGGCGGCAGAGCGTATCCGTGCCTTCACCCAGATCTTTCCGGAAATCGAGGCCGAGTTCCATCTGGCGATCCGCAATCCGGCGACGTTCCTGCCGGACCTTTTCGCCAAACAACGCGACAAGACCTATGAGCAATTCATGGCAGGGACGCAGCCGCAGGATCTGCATTGGTCCGAGGTCATTGAGGATATGCTGACCAACAATCCCAACGTGCCTTTTACCGTCTGGTGCGACGAAGACACGCCTTTGATCTGGCCCGAAGTGCTTCAGGCCGTGTCAGGTCATGCCGATGGCACAGTGCTGACCGACAGGGATGACCTGCTGGCCAGCATCATGTCTTCCGAAGGGCTGGTACGGATGAAAGCCTATATGGACGGGCACCCGCCACAAACCATCGTGCAGCGCCGCCGTATCGTATCGGCGTTCCTTGACAAGTTCGCCGTTCCGGACCGGGTCGAAATGGAACTGGATCTGCCAGGCTGGACCGAAGACACCATCACCAGCCTGACAGACGCCTACTATCAGGACGTCGCACGCATCCGGGCCCTGCCAGGCGTGACCTTTCTGTCAGCCTGACCAGAACGGCACAACACACTGCCAGCACGTGCCTGTTGATGCGTGTCAGGCCATGCCCAAGGCTGTTTTATACATCTCCAGCACGGCTTCTTCTTCGGCGATCTCGTCCGGCTTGCGCTTGCGAAGGGCGATGACCTTGCGCATGACCTTGGTGTCGTAACCGCGACCCTTGGCTTCTGCGAACAGTTCTTTTTCCTGTTCTGCAATGTCCTTTTTTTCCGACGCAAGCTGTTCAGCCCGTTCGATGAACTGGCGCAACTCGTCAGCGGTGACAGCATAATTGTCGGTAATATCGCTCATCGTGGCCTCATGCTTTGCTGGGTTTTGCTCTTCCCTATCGTGGCCGTGGGCGGGGTTCAAGGCTTGCGCGCGGGGCAAAGCTGGGCTAGGCGGCGCTCAGGGTTTTCCAAAGGACACCGGCATATGGACCTGCTGATCTGGGGCGGCGCGGGATTGACGATGATCGGCGTTCTGACGCTGATCTGGTGCATTGTTCTGGCAATGCGCGCCCGCAAATCCGGTCTGCCGGAAGATCAGATCAAGGCGCAGTTGCAGCGTGTGGTGACGCTGAACCTTGGAGCCTTGGCGATCTCGGCGCTTGGGCTGATGGCCGTGGTGGTGGGCATCATCCTCGGCTGAGGCTGTCGGCAAAGCCGCGTCCGATCGACACCAGCGCATCCAGCGCAGGCACCGGTTTCCACACGTCCGCCTCGTCGCCCCAAAGGGTCAGATCGCGCCGCAAGATCATCAACCCGCGCTGATCGGCAGCATGCATCGGGCCCCCACAGTCGGGTGGCAGACCAAGTCCCTGCACCGCCACCAGATCAATATCGGCAGGTGACAAGGCAAGACCCGATGCCAGAAGCCGCGCACCTTCATTGGCCAGGGCCCCCAGCCAGCGATTCAGGATTTCATCCGGCGCCATGCGGCGCGGCGCAAGCGCGGCCTCGGGCGTCGGAAGGTTGGTTGCGGTCAGACCAAACTCCTTCAGCGCAGACTGGATCGCCTCGGCGCTGACACCGGATTCAAGCAGGCTGCGCATCGCCGCACCGCCCGCCCCCGCCAGCCGTCCCGAAATGCCCAATGGCGACTGCACCCCGGTCAGCACCACCGTCATGCCCAGACTGCGCAAGAACGCCAAAGCCTGCGCTGCGGGTTGCGCCGGACAGGCGGGCGGCAGTCCAAGTTCAGCAACCCGACCAGACAGAACCAGCCGCAGAGCGCCTTTGGGCAATTCGGCGCGCCCCATGACCAGCAGCGGCACCGCAGGCCTGACGGTCGGAATCGCAGTATCAGGCGCCACAATCACCAGATCGGCCTGTTCCAGCGTCGCGGCATCCGCCACCGGCGTCAGACGCGCCCAATCGGCATCGCGTTGCGCAGCCGACAGGTTGCCTGCCTGCACTGCAGCTTCCTGCCGCGAGGCAATGGTTTCCAGCATCGGCACCAGCCGGCCCCGGTCCTGATCTTGCACTGTAACGGGCAAGCCGCGTGACAATGCCATCAACACCAGTCCGGACACCGATGCCGCCGCGCCGACCAAAGCCGGACGGGCAACCGGCGCCACCTTCACCGCCTGCAAGGCCTGAGGCGTTTCGGATACCGCACGTTCGGCCCGGAACAGATGCGACAAGGCTGCGACCTCGGGCAGAGCATCGCGTTCCAGCGCCGCTGCCGCCTCGAACGCCAACCCCTGATCCAGCGGCAAAAGCAGCGCCGCCTCAACGCATTCCGCCAAAGTTGCGGCCAGACTGCCCTGGGCCACCCCTGCCCGTATCTCGGACACCGCCCGAAGAAATCCGCGCGAATCTGCCAGGGGCGAAGAGCGGGACACTGCCGCCGCTTCGGACAAGGCCCATGCGGTTGCCAACGCCAAATTGTCCGCAGGCGCATGTTCTGCAACGACTTTGTCCACGAGCCCAAGCATGAGCGCCTCGGCCGCTGCCACCGGTTTGCCCACGAGCAGAAGGCGCAAGGCATGCTCGGCACCGATCAGACGCGGCAACCGCTGGGTGCTGCCCGCGCCGCTGATCCGCCCCAACCGACCTGCCGAAAAGGTGATGCGCGTATCCGATGTGGCAATCCGAGCATGGGCTGCCAGCGCAAGTTCCGCCGCAGCGCCCGACACCGGGCCGTCCATGAAGACGACCACCGGAACCGGGCAGGTGGCCACCGCATGACACAACTCGGCAAGCGTGGGGTCTTTGGCGTCATCTTGACTGGGCAAGTCCGGACCTGCGTCGCGATGAGCAGCCAGCATGCGATCCTCTGACCGGATCAGCACCCCCCGCACCTTTGGATCGCGAACCTTTGGGTCCAGCGACCGCAGCATCGCAAGGATATCGCCCCGCTGCGCCGCGTCCAGCCATGCGCCAACCGGGCGCCGTGACAGCAAAATTACAGCCAACCCATCCTTGATGGTGACGTCAATACATTCGGTCACTGCCACCCCTTCGCCTTCACGCCATTGGTCATACAGTGCCGCGCAATCCGCCGTGCGGTCAAGGCGTCCAAAACTGCGGATCAGCGATCAGGTCAGACCGGCATGTTGTCGAAACCAGCCTCGACTTCTGCATCCTCTTTTGCGGCATCCTTGGGCTGCGCGTGCACCATGCCCGGCAGCACAGCACTCAACGCCTGCATTTCGGCCAAGAGCACGCCTAGTCCAACATTCGCGCCCCGCGCGGCCTGGTCAGCCGCCGTCTGCGCCAAGGCGGCGATCCGCCGCAGATCCTCTTCGGTTCCCATGTCCTGTCTCCACTCTGATGGTGTCTGGATTACGTCGCGCAGTTCGGGCAAAAAGGTGTGTAGGGAAGGACATCAAGCCGTTCCTCGTCAATCTTCGCCCCGCATTTGACGCAAAAGCCGTATTCGCCAGCCTCGATCCGGGCCAAAGCGGCGTCGATCATCCGGATTTCCGATTGCGCGGACAGACCGATACCTTCCAGCACTTCGTCGCTCTCACGCTCGGTTGCCAGATCCTCCCAATCAGCGTCATGATGGCTGTCCAGTTCGGTTTCGACTGTGGACATGCGGGACAGCAGATCCGACCTTCGAGCCAAGAGTTGCGCCGTGCGGTCGGCAACGGATTTGTGCATCGGATACTCCTTCATGTTCCACACAGAATTGCCCAAACCTTTAGATCAGGCTTTGATTCATGTCAAAACGCACCCATTTTTCGCGGCTATCATATGCAAATGTTGAAATGTATTTTTCTTTGCCTATGTTTGTGACAGAGAAATCGGATCGCAGGAGCCGCGCATGACCCCGACCGTTCAGGGCTTTTTCGACGAAGCGACCAACACCATCACCTATGTGGTGATCGAACCCGAAGGTCGCGCCTGTGGCGTGATCGATTCCGTTCTGGATTTCGACTATGCGTCGGGCCACACCGATACGCGTTCCGCCGACGCTGTGATCGCCTTTATCCGGGAAAAGGGGCTGGATCTGCACTGGATCCTGGAAACCCATGTTCATGCCGACCACCTGTCGGCCGCGCCCTATATTCAGGAACGGCTGGGCGGCAAGATCGGCATCGGCGACCGGATTACCGTGGTCCAGAACACCTTTGGCAAGATATTCAACGAAGGCACCCGGTTTCAGCGCGATGGTTCACAGTTCGACCAATTGTTCCACGAGGGCGACAGCTTTTTCATCGGTCAGATGCGCGGCGATGTGCTGCACACGCCCGGTCACACTCCGGCATGCCTGACCTATGTGATTGGTGATGCTGCGTTTGTGGGCGATACGCTGTTCATGCCTGACTTTGGGACCGCACGCTGTGATTTTCCCGGCGGTTCAGCCGAAATGCTTTTCGATTCGGTGCAAAAGATCATGGCATTGCCGGATGAAACCCGCATTTTCGTATGTCACGACTACAAGGCTCCGGGGCGTGATGATTTTGCCTGGGAAACCACAGTTGGTGCCCAAAAGGCGACGAACATTCATGTCGGGGCCGGAAAAAGCCGCGAGGAGTTCGTTGCCATGCGACAGACACGCGATGCAACACTGGCGATGCCCCGGCTGATCATCCCGTCACTTCAGGTCAATATGCGGGCGGGGCACCTCCCCGAGCCGGAATCCAATGGTCAAAGCTATCTGAAAGTTCCGATCAACGGCCTATAGCCCCGATTGCGCTGGAACACACCGTTGTGCGAAAGCTCGTCTGACAAGGCGGCATCGTACGAGCTGCGTCAACAACTTCAAATTGGCAGGGAATGCGATGCTGGAACAGGACTGGATCTGGGGCTTTGTCGGCGGTGTGATGATCGGGTGTGCAGGGGCGCTTTACCTTCTTTTCAATGGTCGGATCATGGGTGCATCGGGCATCTTGGGCGGTCTGGTCGATGGATCCGGGCGCAGCAATTGGCGCGAAAGACTGGCGTTTCTGGCTGGCCTCATGCTGTTTCCTCCGCTGCTTGTGCCGCTTTATGACAAAGTCGATACACGCCTGACCAACAACCTGTGGCTTTTGATCACCGCCGGGCTTCTGGTCGGCATTGGCACACGGTTGGCGAATGGTTGCACATCGGGGCATGGGGTCTGCGGGATCTCGCGCCTGTCGTTGCGCGGCATCGTTGCGACGGGTGTTTATATCCTTGCCGGTGGACTCGTGGTGCTTGCCTTCCGTCACTGGCTGGGGGTGATCTGACATGCAGCGCACTGTCTTTGCCGCCCTGTCGGGCGCGTTGTTTGGCGCAGGACTTCTGGTGTCGGGTATGATCGATACGGTCAAGGTGCAGGGCTGGCTGGACCTGTTCGGCGCTTGGGATCCGACGCTTGCCTTTGTCATGGGGGGGGCGATCCTGCCGATGGCGATAGCATGGCGCATAGCCGAACGGCGCAAAGTGGCGGTTCTGGGCACTGCGATCCCTGCCAAAGCCGAGCAGAGGCTGGATCGCGACCTGATCGTGGGCTCGGTGCTGTTCGGGGCCGGTTGGGGATTGGTGGGCCTGTGCCCCGGCCCCGCGCTGGCGGCCATCATGCTCAATGGCTTTGAAGGTGCGGTCTTTCTTGTTGCGATGCTCGCGGCTATGGTCGCGGCACCCGCAGTGCGCCGCGCCCTGACACCGTAAGGAGACATTGAATGGACATCCGACCCCTGACGCCCGACTATGCCGTTTCGCCCCAGATCGACCCCGAGGATTTTGCGGCCATAAAGGCGGCCGGCTTCACACGCGTCATCGACAACCGCCCCGATGCAGAGATTCCCCCCACCCACCACACGTCGGTGATGCGGGCGGCGGCACAAGCGGCAGGACTGGAGTTTGTGGCAAACCCCGTTATCGGCGGAGCGTTGACCATGGCCAATGTCGAGGCGCAGGCCGATGCGATTGCAACATCAACCGGTCCGGTTTTCGCCTATTGTGCCAGCGGCAACCGGTCATCCATCTGTTGGGCGCTGTCCAAGGCGGGAAAAATGCCGGCAGATGAGCTGATTGGCCTGCCCGCACGACATGGCTACAATCTGGAAGGGCTGCGCCCGCAGATCGAAGCCTTGTCCAAAGGCTGACCCAGCACGCGGATGATCGGTTCAATCCGTTCCGGTCGCGGGATACGCGTTGATGCTAAAGCCGATAGGGTCATCAATTGTAGTAGCAGCATCTGGCCAGGTGGCGCCCGAAGTGCGGCGGTCAACGGTGTGGGTCCATCCGCCCAAAGCTGGTTGCGCCGCCCCTGTATCCCGGCCGGACGTCATCAGTCGGACTGCCCGCATGCCGCGGTGCTGACCCAGTTTGCCGTCGGTCACGCGGCGGCCGTCCAAGCCTTCGATACTGATCTGCTCCAGAGTTGCGCCTTGCAAGGGCAGGATCATGTCCGCTGACAAAACCATCACGTCCGCCAACGTCATCGACACGCGGGCCACGACCGCTTCAAGCTGGCAAGCCGCAGGTTCCACCCGCGCAGCCAAAGCCGCGGAAAAAGCGGGACGGGCGACAGACTCAGGCACGGCCCTTGGATCCAGCCGTGGCTTTCGGCCCCGGCCCTCAGCCGGAAGGACAAGGATCATCTCGCCCACCCGGGCGCCCTGAGCCAGTGCAACCTTGGCCGAGAGCGTTCGATAGATCATGTCTTCAAGTAAAAGACCCAAAGACCGCGCCTCTTCGATGAACGAAGCGTAGCGAAAACCACTGGCCCAGATCAGATCGCCATCTTCGGCCAAAGCCTCTTCCAGATTGGCAAGGGAAAGATCTGCCAAAGGCGATAGCATGGCCGCATCGGTACGGGTGGGTCTGCGTGGATCCGGCACCTGCATGCCGCACTTTCCGATCGTCAACACCTCGATCATGGCGGACAAAAGTTCGGGCGACAGGATCAGCAAACCCAACCCTTCCTCGGGCCCCTCCAGCATCAGGATCAGGGCACGGTCGGGCGGAAGATCCAACACTTCGGTCAAAGACACGCGGTTCAGGGACAAGCCGACAAAATCGACCTGCACCTGCATCATGTCGCGAACTGCACGCGCAAATGAAAGTCGCCATGCCCGGTCGGCCCCCGGACCGCCCTCGGCCGCAGTTTGCTGTCCGGCAAGCAGTTTCTTGCGCAACACTTCACCCGCCACGACGACCTCGCCCAGTCATTCTTTGGCAAAGTGTCGCGCAGGAAGCTTACCAAAACGTTGACGTAGCCCGGCCCTACGCCGCTTTCTGGTCCAGTCGCAGGGGAACCGACACACGGAATGCCGCGCCACCCTGCCCCGGCAAATAGGTGATCGTGCCACCCAGATTGGCCATGACCTCGCGGCAGATCGCAAGGCCAAGCCCTGCTCCGCCCGCACGGGTCTGATCGGTCAGCCGCGCGAACTTTTCAAAAATGAGCGCCTGGCTTTCCTTGGGAATGCCTGACCCATTGTCCGCGAAATCAACTGTCACCCGCCCGCCTTTCTGGCGCACCGAAATGCGCAACTCGGGCGCGGCGGAGTCGCAGTATTTCCGCGAATTCGAGATCAGGTTTATGAACACTTGCACCAGCCGGTCGGCATCGGTGCGTATGAAGATGTTTTCCATCGGCAGATCGCGGTGGATGACAAAACTGCGCTCTGGTTTGGTGTGGCTGGCCGATGCCAAGGCGCGGTCGATCATCTGGCTGATGTTCGCAAGCCCAAGGTTCAACTGGACCGTGCCGTTTTCCAGCACGCTCAGATCCAGAAGATCGTCCAGAAGCCGCGTCAGCCGTTTTGCCTCGTCATGGATGATCCGGCCATAGTTTGCGACCATTTCAGGCGGCAGATCGCCTTCAGTCAGAATCTCGGAAAACGCCCGGATCGACGTCATCGGGGTGCGCAATTCGTGGCTGATCTGACTTAGGAACGCATCCTTTTGCACCGAGAGTTGCGTCAGCTTTTCGTTGGCTTCGCGCAGCGCCCGGGCCGTCCGGGTCAGTTCTTCCTGCTGGCTTTCCAGACGCGCAGAATATTCCATGATCTGTGCGGACTCGCTGGCCACCGCCATCAGATCTTCGACCGTCACCGTGGCACGGCCGGCAAGCTGGCTCATCATCGCATGCGCCGTGGCAGCGCCCACCGACCCGGCCAGCCGGCGTTCGAGGCGGGCCATGAATTCGGGCGTCGGATCTGGCAGGTAGCCAGCCTTGCCCTGCCCCTTTGCCTCGACTTCGAAAAATGCCAGGGCGTCGTCGTCGCCCATGATCCGCTGCGACATCACCAACAGATCTTCGGGTTCCGCCATGCCGCGCTGCCAGCCACGCGGGCTGCCCGATACGGTATCGAAGACACGGACAAAGGCCGCGCCCTGCATGCGTTCGACCGGACCGGGAAAGGTGAACAAGGATCCGATCAGAAAAGCCGCCGTGTTCAGTATCATCGACCAGAACAGGGCATGGATCAGCGGATCCATCGTCGCCACCCCGAACAACGCACGCGGGCGCAGCCATTCGATGCCCCATGGACCGTCGACAAACACCATCGCCGGGATCACGGCATCGGGGCCAAAGGACGGCAGGAACAGGGTATAGGCCCAGACAACGAACCCGACCGACAGACCAAGGGCCGCACCGATCCGCGTGGCCCCGCGCCAGAAGATGCCGAACACCATCGCCGGCAGAAACTGCGCAACTCCGGCAAACGCGATCAACCCGATCGCCGCCAGGGCCGCCGACCCGCCCGACATCCGGTAGTAGGCATAGCCAAGGCCCAGCACGACCGCGATGGAAATCCGGCGCGACAACAACACCAACCGCCGCACATCGCCCGATACCGCCTTGGCGGGCCGCAGCCGCAGCCAGACCGGCATCACGATATGGTTCGACACCATGGTGGCCAGCGCGATGGATTCGACGATCACCATCGACGTGGCCGACGAAAACCCGCCCAGAAACGCCAGCATGGCCAAAGCACCCTGCCCTTCGGCCAAAGGCAGCGTCAATACGAACATGTCCGGGTTGGCATTTGCAGGCAGACGCTCCAGCCCCATCACCGCAATCGGGACGATGAACAGGCTCATGGCAAAGAGATACAGCGGAAATGCCCAGGACGCCGTGGCCAGATGGCGTTCATCGGCGTTTTCCACGACCATCACCTGAAACATCCGGGGCAGACAGATGACAGCCGCGCCCGCCGCGAACAACAGGCCCGCCCAGCGACCCGGTTGCAGGTTCCAGTCGGCGATTGACGATTTGTCGATCCGGTCGATCATGTCGGCCGCACCATCGGCCAACCCCCAGACCACGAACACCCCCACGGCGATCAGCGCGATCAGTTTGACCACCGCCTCGACCGCAATGGCGGTGACAATGCCGTGGTGCTGTTCCTTGGCGTCCAGATTGCGGGTTCCGAACAAAATGGTGAACAGGGCAAGACCGCCCGCCACCCAGACCGCCGTGGCCTCGGTTCCGGGGGGCGCGAACCCGTCATCGGTCGGGCTGGCAAACACGCTGAACGACAGCGTAACCGACTGCAATTGCAACGCAATATAGGGCGTGGCCGCCACCACGGCGATCACAGTGACGATCACCCCCAGCAGGTTGGATTTGCCAAACCGGCTGGAAATCAGGTCCGCGATCGACGTGACGCGCTGCTGCCGCCCGATCCGAACCAGTTTGCGCAGCACCCACCACCATCCGACAAAGACGATGGTCGGGCCAAGATAGATCGTCAAAAACTCCAGACCCGACCGCGCCGCGTAACCAACCGCGCCATAGAACGTCCACGCGGTGCAATAGATCGACAAGGAAAGGGTATAAATCAATGGCGAGCGCAGCCACCCCAACTGCCCACGGTCTGCCCGCCGCTCTGCCGCCCAGGCGACCACGAACAGAAAGATCACATAGGCCAGACAGGACAGAACCAGAATGTTGAAGGGCATCTGCGCCGCCCTCTATTGTCCAAGATCCTGATCCGGGGCCGGATCAGGGTCGTCCACGTCGCCCGGTGCACTCAGACTGCGCGAGATCAGCATGGCCAGCCCGATCAGCACCGCCCAGACAACAAACAGATAAATTCCGTCCGGCGCTGTGTCGCGCCGGAAGGTGTCCTGCGGGGCCCACAAGACCGGCAGCAGGATCAGGAACAACCCGACGATCGGCAACAACCGGGCCGCGTCCCGGCGCCGGCGCCGGCGATAGCTGGCCGGGCGCAGAAACAACGGGATGCTGCCGGGTGCTTGTGCCATGGCGTCAGGTCCGGGTGAGGGCGCGAACCGCCGCGCGCATATCGTCGTTGGAAAACGGCTTCGTCATGAAGTGGTTGGCCCCGGCCCGCTCGGCCGCCTCGCGGTCACGCACCTGCCCTTTGGCAGTCAGCATCAACACCGGTATGGATTGGGTCATGGGGTCGGCCCGCAATTGCGCAAGGATTTCAAGCCCGCTTATGCCCGGAAGCATCAGATCCAGAATGACCAGATCCGGATGCCCCAACCGCACCGCCGCCAGCGCCCCGTGACCGTCGGCAAGCGCCGTCACGTCGCATCCATCACGCGACAGGATAAAACGAATTGCCTCGCTGATGTTCGGCTCATCCTCGATGAGCAGCACACGCGCCGTCATATGTTTTGGTTCCCCCCTCCGGTCTGAGGCCGGACGCCTTTGAACTATCCGGCGAAAGGAAGGCCATGTCAAAGAACTAATACTCAACTGGCTTCCGCCAGAATCGACGGCTCGCGGCGGGCGGGGCAAGCCCTGCGCGGACAAATCCGGCACGACGAGCCCAGTGGCACTGCCGCGGCTGCATCTTGCGGCGTGTCATCGGGCAGGATCAGCATCGCAGCCTCGCGCAGTTCCGGGCCGCGAAAGCCTTGTGGCAGGCGTGTTTCACAAATGGCCAATGTCTGGAACCGGCGGGGCGCGCGGCCGGCCGTCTCCACGCGTTGCGCAAGGGGTGTCATCGGATGCCCAAGCGCTGTGAACAGTGGCCAGAGCGGGCATGCCGCGCCAAAGCGTGGCAGCGCAAAACCATCCACCGGTTTGCGGAACAGCAGGGTGCCGGACGCGTCGCAAATCACCAGACCCGCGCGCGAGTCCGGCAAGAGCGCGATCCGGCGCATCACCGCCAACATCGACAGTCCCGAACGTTGCGCCAAAAGGGATGGGTCGTCCTCGCCCTGCTCCATGGCCGCCCGCAGATCCGCCTCGGGCAGACGTCGCGCCTCATCGGCGGCCAAATGCACGAAATCAGCGGCCAATGACCGCGCGGCAGCAGACGCCAGGCCCGCCACTTCCGCCAATAGAACGCTTTGCCCGTTTTGGCGCTCAAGATCTGCCAATTGCCATCCGCGCCCGGCCAACCAGCCTTCGACCTCTTCCTGAGGTGCGGCCAGACCGGCATCAAGCGCGGCATCGGATCCGTCCAGATAGGCGACCAAGGCTTCGGCCCCGGCGGCCAGACGCTCGCTGTCCGTATGCAGGTTGTGGTGAAACCGGGCGCGCCATTCGGGATCAATATCTTCGGTATCGGCCAAAATCGCGGCAGTGGACCGCACCGACGACAAGGACGACAGAACCTCATGCAGAGATGCCGAAAGATGTGGGTCATGGGTCAGCCGGTCGTTCAGCACCCCGACTGCACGTTCCAACTGCGCGGCTCGGCTGTGTTGTGCGGACAGAACGGCCGCCCAACCCGGAAAACGTCCTGCAAACTCTTCGATCCTGTCCAATTCCGCCTGCCCCCCCGGCGCTGTGGCAGCAGCGGCCCGCAGGTCATCAATCAGCGCCCCGCCTGCCCCCTCTGACAGGGTCGCAACCTCGGTTCCCAGAGTCGTTGCCAATCGTTCAAGAACATCGACACCAACGCGCCTGCGGTTGTGCTCGATCAGGTTCAGATAGCTGGCCGATATTCCGACAGACTGCGCGACGTCGCTTTGGCGCAGGCCCAAGGCCAGCCGCCTTTCGCGGATCAGGCTTCCGGAAAGGTTGGTGGGGGCTTGGGGTTGACTGTGTGGCATGGCGGCCCGTTGGCTGTGCAATACCCAACCTTTACAGCCGTCTGTCAATTTTACAATCAGCAGTCAACGGCTAGTCACGCCGCAGCAGTCGCCCTTCAGGTATCATTCCAGCCGGAACAACACGTGTTCCCGTGCCGGGTATGGCCAAATCGGCCCGTGACCCGGCCATCGAATCGATTGCAGCCGCCCGCCCGAACAGGGCCATCGTGGCCGCAGCGGCCGGAGAAAACGATTGCGATTCAAGCATGGCTGCATGGCGATAGGCCCTTTGGGCGGCCAATGACGCTGCACGCGCCTGCGCAAGGGCGGCTTCCACATCATCCGACGTGGGGCCTGCGCCACCCACCGGTGCCGGCGCCACATGCGGCAGCGCGACATGGGCACCGGGGAAATCGCGGTCCGATGCATCTGAGTCCCCTACAGACAAGGACGAAACCTGCGCTGTCATCATCGCCCGGCCAAGATCGGACGGCGGTTCGTTGCGAGGGGCCGTCTGCTCGGCCGGGGCCGAAGCAGAGAACGGCGAGGTCCCACCCACGGGGGCCAGATGAACAAGTGAGAGCATGTCTTGCCCTTTCTCTTCTCGTCACGCCCCCAACCGGAACAATACCACTCACGCGGCGGCCACAAAAGAAGTGTTTTACCAGATGGTTAAAGCCGCTCAGGGCGCCAGCAACCGAGTGTAAAGTGTTTCCAGGAAGGCTTCAGCCTCGGCATAGGGATCATGGCCTTCGCCCAGAACGGCGCGCACCTGCACATCGAAATCGGCGTAGTGCTGGGTCAGCGCCCAGATCGAAAACACAAGATGCACCGGGTCAAGCCGGGCGATGCGCCCCTGATCCATCCACTGCATCAGCACTTTGGCCTTTTCGGCCACCAGATCCGCCAGATCGCCTTCGATCGCGGCTCGCATACGGGGGGCCCCTTGCAGGATCTCATTGGCAAACAGCCGGCTTTCGCGCGGATAGTCCCGGCTCAGTTCCAGCTTGCGCCGCATATAGGCCATGATCTCGGCCACCGGTTCTCCGCTGGCATCCATCTCGCGCAAGGGGTCAAGCCAAGTGTCCAGAAGCCGCGTCAGAAGCGTCTGGTGGATCGCCTCTTTCGACGGGAAATAATACAGCAGATTGGGCTTCGACAGCCCCGCCACATCGGCAATCTGGTCCAGCGTGGCGCCCCGAAAGCCGTTGGCGGAAAACACATCCAGCGCAGCTTCGAGGATCGCTTCGGAATTTCTTTGCTGGATACGGGTCTTGGGTCTTGGCATTGTGTGTTGGTTCCTGCGTCTGGAGTGTCAGGTTGACCCAGAACAGGCCCCGTTGCAATTGGCAGACCCAAGACCGTCTGTGCCGCGACCGGCAGGATCCGGACAGGCCCTTGACTGGCCTGTAACCGATGATAGCAACATCCTACCAACCGGTCAAAACCCATCCGCGTGCTGCAAAGCCGCCCCAACAGGAACCCCAACACCATGGCGCTGGACCGCAAAGCCCCGAACGATCTGAACGCTTTCTGGATGCCTTTTACCGCGAACCGCCAGTTCAAGAAGAACCCGCGCATGTTCGTTGCGGCCAAGGACATGCACTACACAACCAGCGATGGCCGTCAGGTTCTGGATGGAACGGCGGGACTGTGGTGCTGCAACGCAGGCCATTGCCGCCCCAAGATCACCGAAGCGATCCAGCGTCAGGCGGCAGAGCTTGACTATGCCCCCGCCTTCCAGATGGGCCACCCGGTCGCCTTCGAACTGGCCAACCGCATCATCGAGATCGCGCCGAAAGGGATCGAGCATGTTTTTTACACGAA
>JBKBWK010000038.1:0-32608 GCA_046313895.1 Paracoccaceae bacterium | reverse complement strand
GCGCGCCTCGCACACGCTCATCACCATGTCCGGGGATTGGGCTTCGAACGTGTCCAAAGCGCCGTCGATGTCTTCAGGGATCCGCAGCGGCGAGGTGCAGTCCAGATCGAGAAAGGCCGAAACCGGCCCGCACAATGGCTCGGACTCCGCAAGCGCATGCTGCCACACGCCCCATTTCGGCGCGGTATCGGTGGCCAGATGGTCGGGGCGCAAGCCGATGTCCAAAGCCCCGCGCGCCATGGCATGGTCATAGATCGCGGGGTCATCGGTGGACACCACGACAGCCCCCACGCGCGGGTTGGCGAACAACTGGTCCAGTGACCAGTCGATCAGCGGCTTGCCACAGAGCATGCGAAAATTCTTGCCCGGCACCCCCTTGGACCCTTTGCGCGCGCCGATATGGCCAAGGATCATGTCCGCACCCCGGCAAAGCGGGCCTGCCAGTCGGTGCGTTCCTCGTCGGTGATCTTGCGGAACAGATTTTCCGGCACGCTGAAGGGTTGGCCCGGTTCCAGAGCGCGCATCGCGTCCGGCAAGTCATCGGGCCAGGTCCAGTCGTCCGACCCCATCGCCGCCATCATGGCGGCCGACGCATCGGGGATAAAGGGGCGTGACAGGATCGCATAGACCCGGATCAGGTTCAGCGCGAGGCGCACCATGGCCTGCGCCTGTTCGGGATCGGTTTTCACCACGGTCCAGGGGGCTGCGGCTTGCAAGTATTCGTTGCCGATCACCCAGATCGCGCGCAATTCGGCTGCGGCCTTGCGCACCTCCATCGCCTGCATCAGCGACTCGTATTCGCGAATGCGCGCTCCAAGGTCGGCAATCAGCGCGGTTTCCATGCCGCCGAAATGGCCGCCAGCAGGCACCGTGCCGCCGAATTTGGAGGTGGCGAACTTGGTCACCCGGCTGACAAGGTTGCCCAGCACATCGGCCAGATCCTTGTTCACCGAGGCTTGGAAATTCTCCCATGTGAACTCGGCGTCTGCGGATTCTGGCGCGTGCGACAACAACCACCAGCGCCAGTAGTCCGAGGGCAGGATCGACAGCGCTTGATCCATGAACACACCGCGCCCGCGCGAGGTGCTGAACTGGCCGCCATCATAATTGAGGTAATTGAACGATTTGAGGTAATCGACCAGCTTCCACGGCTCGCCCGACCCCAGAATCGTGGCAGGAAATGACAGCGTGTGGAACGGCACGTTGTCTTTGCCCATGAACTGGTAATAGGTCACGTCAAGCGCGCCCTTGTCGGTGCGCCACCAGCGTTCCCATGCCGCGTTGTCGAGGCCCTGCGCATCGGCCCATTCGGCGGTGGCGGCGATGTATTCGATGGGGGCGTCAAACCAGACGTAGAACACCTTGCCCTCCATCCCCGGCCAGGGCTGATCGCCGCGTTTCACCGGGATGCCCCAGTGCAGATCGCGGGTGATGCCCCGGTCTTGCAGCCCGTCGCCGTCGTTGAGCCATTTCTTTGCGATGGACGTGGTCAGAAGCGGCCAGTCGGTTTTCGAGTCGATCCACGCCTCCAGCTTGTCGCGCAAAGACCGCTGCATCAGGTAAAGGTGCTTGGTTTCGCGCAAGTCCAGATTGGTGCTGCCGGAAATGGTCGAACGCGGGTTGATCAGGTCGGTCGGATCCAACTGCTTTGTGCAGTTGTCGCACTGATCGCCGCGCGCGGACTCGAAGCCGCAGTTCGGGCAGGTGCCTTCGACATACCGGTCGGGCAGGAAGCGGCCGTCATCGACAGAATAGATCATCTTTTCCGTGACTTCCCGGATCAGCCCATTGTCGGCCAATTTCCCGGCGAAGTGCTGGGTCAGCGCGTGGTTGCGCAGGGATGATGACCGCCCGAAATGGTCGAACGACAGCCGGAAACCGCGGGCGATCTCTGCCTGCACATCATGCATTTCGGCGCAGTATTCGGCGACCGGCTGACCTGCCTTGGCGGCGGCCAATTCTGCCGGTGTGCCATGTTCATCCGTGGCGCAGATGAACATCACCTCATGGCCACGCGCCCGCATGTAGCGGGCGAACAGGTCGGCGGGCAACTGACTGCCGACCAGGTTGCCCAGATGCTTTATCCCGTTGATGTAGGGAATGGCCGAGGTGATGAGAATCCGTGCCATGATGCGCCTTTGTCTGTTGGTGCCGTCCGTTTAGCGCAAGCGCTGGCGCCTTGCCAGAGGATGCACGCGGGCAGTCAGCGGTCGCGGCGTCCGCGCAAAAGTTTGCCGATCAGGAACGACGTGCGCGGCTCATAGGTATAGGGGGTGCGGGTGTCGGGGCTGGGGCGGGCGCCCATCCTTGCGATGCCGAACACAACCAGCAGCACATGGGCCACCGCGATCATCGCGAACATGGCGGGCGGGCCGTAGTTGTCGATCAGCAGGGCGGCGATCAGCGGGCTGGCGATGGCGCCGACGGCATAAAGGAACATCAATGCTGCCGACAATTCCACCCGCTCCATCTGGGTGGCGTAATCATGGGCATGCGCGGTCGAGACTGAATAGACCGGCAGGGTGACAAAGCCGAAGAACCCGGCGGCCAGAAAGACGCCGACTGTGCCGCTGCCCGAGGCGATGACCGTGACGGCGCAGGCGGCCGCCCCGGCGACCGACAGCCCGATCAGCACCGCACGGCGGTCATAGCGGTCGGCCAGCCAGCCGATTGGATATTGCGCAAAGGCCCCGCCAAGCACATAGGCGGCAAGGAACAGGGCGATCTGGTCGGGGCGCAGACCGACTTCGGTGCCATACAGCGGACCAACCATGCGGAACGCCGCCCCGGTGACGCCCGACACCACCACCCCCGCAGAGGCAAGCGGCGACAACCGCCATGCCAGCCCGGGGCGCAGACGTGGGGCATCCGGCATTTCGGGTGCTTCGGCGCGGCTGAGCGTCAGGGGGAAGATCGCGGCACAGCACAACAGCGCAAGAATGTTGTAGGACAGGTAACTGGCAGGCTCCAGCACGCCGATCATCAACTGCGCGCCAAGGCTGCCCGCAATATCGACGACACGGTACAGGCCCATGGCGCGGCCACGGGTTTCATTGGTGACCTTGGCCTGCAACCAGGCCTCGATGATGGTATAGCACCCGGCCACCGCAAGCCCCGATGTCAGACGCATCGCGGCCCAGGCATAGGGGTTGACCACCATCATATGGGCAAGGATGCCCAGCGTGCCGGCAGCGGTGAAGGCGGCAAAGGCGCGCGAATGGCCGACATCGCCCATCAGGCGCGGCGCCCACCAGCAGCCGATGAAAAAGCCCATGAAATGCGCCGACCCCAGGATGCCGATTTCGGATTTGGTGAACCCCAGCGCCACGCCCGAGATGGCATCCAGCGGGGCGACGCCGCCCAGACCCAGTTGCAGCAGCACGACCGACAGGAACAGGGCGGCAAAGGAAATCAAGAGGCGCATGAAAGCCAGCAGACCCGCTTTGGGTACAACTGTAAAGGGTGGTTTGTTGTCAATCTGTCAGGCGATAGGCTGGGCTGTCACATCGCCCATGACGCTGCGCTGCACGGCCCATGCTGCCACGGGGGCCGTGCGGGCGCGGCGGCGTTCCAGCCGCCATGCCGGGCCGCAATCTTCGGTCAGGCTTGATATGGCGGGGGTGGGGCGCATGTGCCAACGGCTTTCCACGCCTTGCGCGCCCCCGTCGCCCGCACACAGGATCAGGCACAAAGGCGCCGCCCCCGATCCGGCGTGAAAGGCCGTCTCTGCCCCCGCTTCGGCGGCCAGATGCAGACGGCGCACCGCCGTCAGGCCGGGGGGATGCGGCATCTCGACCAGCACCATCGGCACGGCACCTGATCGCAATGCTTCCTCGGCGCACCATTGCAGGTCTTCGTGCCGCCGGGCATGGGCAAAGACCAGACGACCGGGGTGCAGGAAATCGGTCAGACCGCAGGTATGGGGGCGGTCAGGCAACCATGACGGCGCGATCCACAGCACCGGGCCATCGCATTGCGCCAACAGCACCAGCGCCAGCGCCACACGGGCCGGGCCACACAGCTCATGCGCGCGGGCCCGCAGCAGGCCGGGGGCGATGCCGGCGGGCAGGCGAAGTTCGGGCGCGGGGCCACGGTTCCGGTAAGGGTGAGTCGGCAACAGCATGGGCGACAGATTAGAATGTTCGTGTAATGTTCTCAAGCCGTCCTGCCCGCCCCCTTGATCTCCGGGGCAGGCACACCGCCCTGGCATTGTGCCATTTTGCGCCATTGTGGCCTTGTCATGCCGGGTGGGGCAGTTAGGTTGCCTGACGCAGGCGGCAAGACATCAAAAGGGCAGGCGATGGAACGGGTTCAACTGGGACGCAGCGGAATTGACGTGTCTAAACTGTGCCTTGGCACGATGACATGGGGCAGTCAGAACACCGAGGCCGAAGGTCACGCGCAGGCCGACCTTGCGATGGACCATGGCGTGACTTTCTGGGACACCGCCGAAATGTATCCGACCAATCCGGTCAAGGCCGAGACTGTGGGCGATACCGAAACCATCATCGGCACCTGGCTGGCGCGGCGGGGCGGACGGTCGCGGTTGCAGATCGCGACCAAGATCACCGGGGCGGGGCAGGCGGCGGTGCGCGATGGTGCACCCATCACCGGCGCTGCGATGCGTGCTGCGGTCGAGGGCAGTCTGCGCCGGATGCAGACGGATTATATCGACCTCTATCAACTGCACTGGCCGAACCGCGGCAGCTATCACTTTCGGCAGGCATGGCGCTTTCAGCCCCGCGTGACTGATCGCGCGGCGGTCGAGGCGGATATGATGGATGTGCTGCAAACCGCTGCGGCCTTGATTGCAGAGGGCAAGATTCGCACCATCGGCCTGTCGAACGAAAGCGTCTGGGGGGCGGGCCTGTGGCTGCACCTAGCCCAGCGTCACGGCTTGCCGCGCATGGTGTCGGTGCAAAACGAATACTCGCTGCTGTGTCGTCAGTTCGACACCGACTGGTGCGAATTCAGCATGGTCGAGGATATTCCGCTTCTGGCGTTCTCGCCCCTGGCCGCAGGGTTGTTGTCGGGAAAATATGCGGGGGATGTGGTGCCCGAAGGCACGCGACGCAGCTTTACCCCGGATCTGGGCGGGCGGGTCACGCCGCAGGTGTTTCCCGCTGTCGCGGCCTATCTGGGCATTGCAGCTCAGCATGGGCTTGACCCGTGCCAGATGGCGATTGCCTTTTGCCTGTCGCGGCCCTTTCCTTGCATCCCGATTGTCGGCGCCTCATCGGTTGCGCAGTTGGCTGTCGCTCTGGGGGCGGCGGATGTCTATCTGTCCGAAGCGGTGCTGGCCGATATTGCCATAGCGCACCGACTGCATCCCATGCCCTATTGACCCGGACAGAAGGGCTTGCGCTGCCTCGGCGAATAAGGCCTTCTGCGCCGCAACGTCTTTGTTGAACGGGATGACCATGCGCCCAAGACTGATCCTTCCGCTTGTCATCCTTGCCCTGCTGATGGCCGTGACGGGTTGTCAGTTGGCTTTGCCGGGTCAGGGAAAGGCAACAGATATCGCACAGGCGTCGGAAAATCCGATCGTCGGGGACGGCATTGCCGTAACCTCGCTTGATGCGCCCGCCGCCGCGCCACAACCTGTCGCACAAGGGCAGGTGGACCCTGTGGGTTCGACGGAAACGAAAGCCGAACCCGATCCGCGCGCCGCAGCAAAGGCCGACACGCCCGCTGCGGCCGCGCCTGTGCCGCCTGCCACGCTGAAAACGGCGGCGCATCTTGCGTGCGAAAAGCGTGGTGGCCGGTGGAGCGTAGCCGGGGGCGGCTCGGCGGCGTTTTGCCAGATTCCGACCAAGGATGCCGGAAAATCCTGCACGAAATCAAACGATTGTTCGGGCTATTGTCTGGAAAAATCGCGCACCTGCGCACCTGTCACGCCAATGCTGGGCTGCCATGATATCCTGAACGAGACGGGGCGCATGTTGACCCAATGCATCAATTGATGCGGGCGCATTGCCTTGCATCCGGCTTATTGTGTCTGGCCTTGGTGGCCTGTGCCCCGACCAGACCGGCACCATCCGCCGGGTCGTTCCGCACGGCCGGTGCCCCGATCTGGTCGAACGCGCAGCTCGATCAGGCGCGACTGGTCGGAAACTGGCGTCAGGCAGCGGCTTTTGCCGCGGGCGATCCGGCCTGTGCGCCCGGCGGGGCCGACATTGGCGGTCGGGCGGGTGCGCTGAACCTGACCGCGCGGCTCTGTCTGTCGGGGCGCGAGGTGCGTCTGTCGGGGCCGCTGGTGGCAAGTGGGCCAGGCCGGTTTCGGGTGGGTTCGCAGGACTGGTGGGTGATCTGGGTGGATACCGACTATCGCACGCTGGCCATCGGCACGCCGTCCGGGGCCTTTGGCTTTATCCTCAACCGGGACGGGGCCCTGCCGCCCGACCGGTTGCGCGCCGCACGCGAGATCTTTGATTTCAACGGCTACGACATCCGCCATCTGCACACGTTCTAGGATATCTGCGCGCAGGCCGCGCAGATGGTCGGCTAGGATATCTGCGTGCGCAGGCCGCGCAGGTGGTCAGGCACCTGACGGGCGGTGATATCGGCTTCGCGCACCAGCCAGTCGAAATGCCGGGTAAAACTGTCCACCCGTGCGGTGTCGCGGAACGCAAGATAGTGCCGGCCCAGATACAGCACCGCCAGCATCGGCCCGAACACGGTGATGGGTGCCGAAAACACCCGGCGGGCATCAAACAGATAGACCCGCAGCGCAGGGTAAAGTGCCTGTGACAGGTCGATCAGGCGGTCGATCTGATCCAGCCGCACCGAAGCGGGCAGGCCGGTGTAGTAGCCCGCGCCCTGGGCAAAGGCCGCGATTTCGTGGAGAGGCAGGGCGATTTCGTAATCCGACCGCGCGCCGCGCATCCATGCCAGCCGATCCTCGAAGGCGCCAAGCGCCTGCGCCGCACTGCGCCCGAGCTGCGGGGCATATTCCCATTCCACCATGGCGCGGGTTTTCAGCATGTCGGGCAGGGTAGCTGGCACATGCCGGATCTTGTAGCCCGCAGCCTCCTGATGCCAGCCAAAGATCGCCTCGTCAATCAGGGCGCGCGGTGCCTGGGTTTCGGTCAACTGCATGGCCAGAAGATCAACCACCGGTTCGGGCCGACCCGACAGACCCAGCAACCAGTCGGCCGAGACCCCAAGCGCCATCGCACAATCCGCTGCAAGCTGCGCGTTGGGCAGGCGCTTTTCCGATACCAGAAGCTGGCTGATGGTGGATCGGTCCACCCCGGTCATGCGGCCCAGTGCGGCCTGCGACACCGCGCGTTCGGTCATCGCCTCGGCCAACCGGCTGCGGAACAGGACAGCGCGGGCGCGTTTGTCGATCATTTTACGCCTTTGGTGACAATTATCTACGAAGGTGAATTATAGTTTCGTATCCTTGGCGTATTCTTGCCAACGGGCAAGTGATATTCACAATCATGTTTGTATTGATGGATCAACACCTTGACCCCAGATGCCTCTGCGCCGACTGACCGCTCCGCCGGTTTTGTGGAATGGCAGACCCTTGCCCTGATGATCGCAACCTATGCGCTTTGGGGATTTGGGACCACCACGCTTTACACGCTGTTCCCGGTCGTCGGTGTCGTTGTGACAGCCCTTGCCATAACGCAATTCTGTTCGCTTCAGCATGAGGCGCTGCATGGCCATCCGTTCCGCACGGCATGGCTGAACGAGGCGCTGGTGTTTCCGGCCCTGTATCCGGCCGTGCCATACGGGCGTTTTCGCGACACGCATCTGGCGCATCACCACGACCCAAGCCTGACCGACCCGTATGACGACCCCGAGTCAAAATACCTTGATCCAAAGGTCTGGAACACACTTCCCGTGGTTGCCAAGCATTTGCTGCGGGCCAACAACACGCTGTTGGGGCGCATGACACTGGGGCCGTTCATCGGCACTCTGCTGTTTCTTTGGGGTGACGCGCGTCTGGTGCTGTCCGGGGATCGCGCCGTGCTGCGCGACTGGCTGCTGCATGCGGGCGGTCTGATCCTTCTGGTGCTGTGGGTCTGGCCCGCGCCGATGGGCTGGGTCGGCTATGGGCTGGCGGTGTATGCTGCGGGCGCACTCCTGAATCTCCGCACCTTTCTGGAACACCGCGCGCATGATGCGGCACGCGCGCGCACGGTCATTGTCGAAGACCGGGGCCCACTGGCTTTTCTGTTTCTGAACAACAACCTGCACGTCGTTCATCACATGCATCCGCAAGTGCCATGGTATCGCCTGCCGGCGCTTTATGCCGAAAACCGTGCGCATTACCTGCGGCGCAATGACAGCTATGTCTACCGGTCCTATGCCGAAATCTTCGCGCGCTACCTGTTGCGCACCAAAGAGCCTGTGCCGCATCCGCTTATGTCGGACGGACAAAGGACGCCGGACCGCGCAGCCTAGACGATGCGACAAAAGGTTGGCGTGGCGCCGGAGTTGTCAAAGAACGGCACCCCATGATCGGGGGCACCGTTCAGGTGGGCCGTCACCTCGGCCAGAACCACTTCGGTGATGAACGGCAGGTCAAGCGCGCGTGCCTCGGCCAGACCGATCCAGTGCAGATGCGACAGCTCGTCCCCTGCGGCGCTGAAATCATCAGGCGAACAGGCCAGACAGTCCGCGTTCAGCACAAAAAACCGTGCATCAAAGCGGCGCGGCCGTCCGGGTGGGGTGATGGCACGAAAGACAAAGCGCAGGGCGGGGTTTGCAGTGTGGGTGATGAACAGGCCGGTTTCTTCGCGCAACTCGCGCAAGGCCGTACCAGCAAGTGCTGCGGGGGACGGATCCCCCGGCTTGCACATCTGTTGCAACCGACCCGCACATTCGGCGGACATCGGCAGCGGCGTCGCGTCATCGCCCGGATCCACGGCACCACCAGGAAACACATATTTCGACGGCATGAACGCCGCCCCTGCGCCACGCTGGCCCATCAGCACCTGTGCGCCCAGGTTGGTGGCGCGCCACAGGATGACCGTGGCCGCCGCGCGGATCGGAAGGGCGTCAGTCACGTCGGGTCATGACTCTGGCGCCAGAGTGCCAAACCCGTGCATCCGCTTGGCCCATTGGATCCCGACCACCACCCCCTTGAGCCGTGGCAGCAGCCAAAGCGACAACGCCACGCAGCCCACGGAAAAGAGCGTCGCCAGAACCAGAGGATCGGGGCGATAGACCTTGAACACATAAAGGATCAGCGGCGCCATAAGATGGCCCACGATCAGGATGGTCAGATAGGCCGGCCCATCATCGGCGCGATGATGGTACAGCGCCTCGCCGCACACCGGGCAGCTTTCCCGAACGGTCAGATATCCGCGCAACAACGGGCCGGCCCCACAGTTGGGGCAACGCCGACGCCAGCCACGCAACATGGCCTGACGCATCGGGCGGTCTTCGGTCGGGGCGGAAAGTGCGGTATCCGGCATGATCGGGCTACTTTGGCAAATGGGAAATCCGGGAGTGGCCCATTATGAACCAATCCCAAGGGACAGATACGCCACCACGCGCCGATTTGGGAGAGCGCACAGCATCCTTGTGCGTCTTTGTCGCAAGCCGGCAACAAACCGCGACGGAACCTGAGAGCTGTGGCGTAACACATTCACAAGGCCCTGAACCAACAGCGGGCCAGGTTGATAAAAGGATATGACCGATGATCGACAAGAACAAATTCGTGGGCGCAACTTTGGTGGCACTGGCGGTGGCTTTGGCGGGTAGCGCTGCGATGGCAGACCGGGGCGACCGCATGGGTGGGGGCGATGGACCGATGTTCGGCATGGATTTTGCCGCCATTGACGCCGACAAGGACGGCAAAATCACTCAAGCCGAGATCGACGCTTACCGCGCGGCACAGGCCAAAGCTCTGGACACGGATGGTGATGGTCTGCTGAGCGCCGAAGAATTGTCCGCGATGCATCTGCAAAATGCGACCGCACGGGCCAATGACCGGGCTGCCCGGATGATCGAACGCATGGACACCGATGGTGATGGCAAGCTGTCGGCAGCGGAAATGACCGTGCGCCCGATGCCGGGCCGGATGTTTGACCGGCTGGATGCCGACAAGGACGGTGCGCTCAGCGAAGCCGAACTGGCAGCGGCCCGTGACCGGATGACCGAGCGCCGCGGCGACAAGGGTGGCGACAAGCGTGGGGGCATGCAGCGTGGCCATCATGGCGGTCAGGGCAACAACTGATCCTGACACCCGAAACGGGGCCGCAGGTTTCTGCGGCCCTTCCGGCGGGGGGCGAAAGCCGATAAGCACAGCACAGGATGGACATGCCGCGCGACACGCTTGCCCCGCTTTCGGACGAGGCGCTTCTGGTTCTCTATGCCAATGGAGATCCGGCAGCGGCACGCCTGTTGACACAGCGCCTGGCACCGCGCGCCTTTGCGCATGCCATGCGCATGCTGGCCGACCGGGCCGAGGCCGAGGATGTGGCGCAAGAGGCGCTGTTGCGGTTGTGGCGGATCGCGCCCGCGTGGCGGCAGGGCGAAGCGCAGGTCACGACATGGATGTACCGCGTGGTCGGCAATCTGGCGACCGACCGGTTGCGCGCCCGCAAAAGGCACCGGTCCGATGCGCTGGATGATGCACCTGAACCTGCCAGCGACCAGCCAGCGGTGGTCCAAAACATGATCGAGGCGGATCGCATGGCTGCCCTGCAGGCGGCGCTTGCGGCTTTGCCGGACCGGCAGCGGCAAGCGGTTGTGCTGCGCCATATCGAGGGACTTGCCAACCCCGAGATTGCCCGGATCATGGAGATTGGGGTCGAGGCGGTGGAAAGCCTGACCGCGCGGGGCAAACGCGCACTGGCCGAACTTCTGGCCGGACGACGGGAGGATTTGGGATATGAGGACGCAGAGTGACATGACATCCGACGCCGAACTCGACGATCTGTTCCGGCAGGCGCAGGCCACACCCGCTGTTGCCGACGACGCCTTCATGGCGCGGGTGCTGACTGATGCGCTGGCGGCCCAGCCTGCGGCGACGGGCTTTGCCCGCAGTGAGCCGCGCCGGGGCTTTTGGGCGCGGTTGGCTGCGGCCTTGGGTGGGGCGGTTGCGGTGGCCGGTATTTCGACGGCGGCGATGGCAGGTCTGGTGATGGGCTATGTCCAGCCTGAACCGATGGTGAACTTTGCCGGAAGCCTTGGTTTGACCTCAGTGGAAAGCCTGAACCTGGTGTCCGATTTCGACACGCTTTTGTCCGAGGACATGACGCAATGACCGATCTGCCGCCAGCCACTCCTGCAAGCTCTGCCAAAACGCCGGGGCGGTGGTTGAAAATCGCTTTGGCGGTTTCATTGGCGCTGAACCTTGCCGTGTTGGGCACGGTGGCTGGCATGGCCCTGCGTGGTCCTGATGCCGGTCGCGTGGCGGCCGGGGCTGTGCGCGATCTGAGCTTCGGCCCCTTTACCGATGCGCTGAGCCGCGATCAGCGCCGCGCGATGCTGCGCGGATTTGCTGAGAAAGGGCCGGGGCTGCGGGCGCTGCGCGACCAGATGCGGGGCGATTTCGAAGCGGTTTTGACGGAATTGCGCGCGGTGCCCTTTGACCCTGCTCAATTCCGCGCAGCGGTCGAGGCTCAAAGCATCCGTATGGCGGCGCGGTCCGATGCGGGCCGCGAGGCGCTGGTTGGTCTTGTGGTGAGCATGTCCGATGCCGAGCGTACGGCTTTTGTCGAAAGGCTGGAAAAATCACTGTCGCGCCGGGGCGAAAGATCGGACCGCGACGCCGGCAAAGCCAAGGGAAACTGACCCTCAGGCCGCCGTTTGGCTGAGCGTCACCTGATTGCGCCCGGCATGCTTTGAGGCAAGCAAAGCCTGATCGGCGCGGTCGATCAACTCTGCCACCAGATCGGTGCTGTTTCCGCGCTTTGTTTCCGGCATGTCCTCCGACAACGCAAGTCCCAGAGAAATGGTGATGGCAAGAGACTCGCCACTGGGCAAAAGCACAGGACGCTCTTCGATCTGACGGCACAAACGACTGGCAATGCCGCGCGCCTCGTCCAAGGTGGTAAGGGGCAGGGCGATCAGGAATTCCTCGCCGCCGATGCGCGCCAACAGATCGTCCTCGCGCAGATTGGCCGACAGCCGGTTGCTGACCTCGATCAACACCTCATCGCCGACCGCGTGGCCATATTTGTCGTTCACTGATTTGAAACGGTCGATGTCGGCGACCATGACCGCGATGGTGCGCCCGTCTTCGATCACCTTTTCTGCCATCGCCGACAGCCGCGCCGAAGCATAGCGACGGTTGAACAGACCGGTCAGAGGGTCGATCACGGCTAGGCGCAACCCGTCCTGCACTTGTTCGCGCCGCAGATCCGCCCGCCGTTTGCGCCGCAGCACCGCCCGCAAGCGCAAGGCAATTTCCGCCATCGGCATCTCGGCCGACAGGATCGCATTGGCACCCAGATCGAAGGCCATCATCATCTCGCTGTGCGGCACACCACTGGTCATCAGGCAGATGCCGGCGTGGCGGGTCCCGGCTCGGCTGCGCAAATCAGACAACAGACGCAAGGCCCGGTCTGCCTGGGGACCATCGGCATCGATCAAATAGATATCCGCCGCCGTCTGACCCGGCACCGTTTCGGACAATGCGTCGCCATGGGCACTGACGAGGATCCGGTCACGCATCAGGGGGGACAGATCGCGGCGCAGCTTCAGCGCCATGTCCGGTCGGTCGGTGACAATGGCCACAACCCCCGGATGACTGAATTCTACCCCCGCCTCGGCCATGCCGAACATCGTTGCGTCATGCCCTTCGGTCAGATCCGCCAGTTCCTGACGGCTGCGCAACAGATTGCGCAGGCGGGCCATCAACAACTGATCATCATAGGGCTTTACGAACACATCGTCCGCCCCCGCCTCCAACGCCTGAAGCCGGTCGTCGATCGAGGCCGAGGACGATACGACAATGACGGGAATGTCGCGCGTGACCGGGTCATCGCGCAACTGCCGCAGCACTTCGATGCCCGACAGATCGGGAAGCATAAGATCGAGCAGGATCAGATCCGGTCGTTCCTTGCGCGCCATCCGCAGCCCATCAATGCCGCCAGCCGCCATGAACGGATGATACCGGGCCGCCCCAAGTTTGACCTTGAACACGATCCGGTTGGTCGCAACGTCATCTATGATGAGGATTTTACCGTCCATGACGTGGAGCCTGCAATAACTTCGATCTTCTTTTGATCCTATTATTTGGTTAAGGAATCCTTGCGGAAGCAATAATGCTTTTCTTTCCCTTTGGATCAAATTGTCGGTAACTTGCGCAAAACCGTGGGAATAATGGTATGTCTCGGCAAGATTCCGCTGAAACGTTGGCTTTGCAGGCGTTAACTTGGCTGGCGGGTAATGAAGACCTGCTTCCGGTCTTTCTGGGATCGACCGGGGTTTCGCCGTCCGAACTGGCCGAGCGGGCGGCCGAGCCGGAATTTCTGGGCTCGGTTCTGGATTTTCTGCTGATGGATGACGCGTGGATCGTGGCGTTTTGCGATACGGTCGGTGTGCGATATGACGCACCCGGCCAGGCGCGCGCTGCTTTGCCGGGCGGCGAGGCGACGCATTGGACGTAAGACATGACAGGCAAGGGGCAAGCAGCATGATTGACGGCGTGATTTTCGACAAGGACGGCACGCTGTTCGATTTCCGGCGCAGTTGGGGGGCCTGGGCGCAGGGTTTTCTGACCCGTCTGGCCAATGACCCCGACCACGCTGCACGCATGGCCGCCGCCATCGGCTATGATCTGCAAACGGGCGAGTTCGCGCCCGACAGCCCGGTGATTGCCGGCACCGCCCATGAAATCGCCATGGCTTTGGCCATGCATCTGCCCGGACAAACGGTGACGCAGGTCGAGGCCCTGATCAACGGGGCGGCAGCGCAGGCGGAAATGGTTCCGGCCGTGCCCCTGCGCCCGCTTTTGCAAGCCTTGCGGGCCAACGGTCTGCGTCTGGGACTTGCCACCAATGACACCGAAGTTCCGGCGCGGGCGCATCTGGCAGCGCATGACCTGACCGACCTGTTTGATTTCGTTGCAGGTTACGACTCGGGTCATGGGGCAAAGCCGGGACCGGGGATGTGTCTGGCCTTTGCCCATGCCACCGGGCTTGATCCGACGCGGGTGGCGATGGTGGGCGACAGTCTGCATGACCTGCATGCCGGGCGCGCGGCGGGCATGGTGTGCGTCGCCGTGCTGACCGGTATCGCGCCTGCGGCGGTTCTGGCCCCACATGCCGATGTGGTTTTGCCCGATATCGGTGGAATTCCGGCATGGCTGGGGCATGCCGCCGTCTAAAAACGACCTGTTTGCGTCGCGCTTGACGGGCTAATTTGCACAGCCTTTCGGCCATCCTGTCGCCAAGGGCCCGGTCAGCACGGGTGGCAGGAGGATGCGCCATGAGCGATAGCCAAGACCGCAAGCGTCGTGCCGGTGGGCGCGCGGGCAACAAGGCGCGGGCGGGCAGTGCCGTGATCGACCAGATGCCATGGCGGATCCCTGTCAACCCCGACCACCCGACCGAGCCTCTGGATGCCGATGGTGTGCAGCGGATTCATCGTGGCGCGATGAAAATCCTGTCCGACATCGGCATTGAATTCCTGAACCCCGAGGCCGTCGAGATCCTGCGCAAGGCCGGGTGCATCGTGACGGGCACCAACGTCCGCATGGACGAGGCGTTTGTGATGGAAATGCTGGGCCATGCGCCCGAAACCTTCACCATCACCCCGCGCAACCCTGGGCGCCGGGTGATCATGGGCGGCAAGCACATGCTGTTTGTCAATGTCTCCAGCCCGCCGAATGCGTGGGATCTGGAACGTGGCAAACGCTCGGGCGACCTTGCGACGTTTCGCGAATTCACCAAGTTGTCGCAGTATTTCAACTGCATCCATGTGATCGGCGGCTATCCGGTGGAACCTGTTGATGTGCATGCCTCTGTGCGCCATCTGGAATGCCTGCAGGACCAGCTGACCCTGACCGACAAGGTGGTGCACGCCTATTCGCTGGGGGCCGAGCGGGTCGAGGATGTGATGGAAATGGTGCGCATCGCGGGCGGTCTGTCGCCTTCGGACTTTGACGCAAGCCCCCGGATGTACACCAACATCAACTCGGTCAGCCCGTTGAAGCATGACTTTCCCATGCTTGACGGCGCCATGCGACTGGCGCGGCGGGGTCAGCCTGTGGTGGTGACGCCGTTCACTCTTGCCGGTGCGATGGCCCCGGTCACGATGGCAGGTGCGGTCGCGCTGTCGTTGGCCGAGGCTTTGGCGGCGGTCGCCTTGTTGCAATACATCAAACCCGGATGCCCGGTGGCGATTGGCACCTTTACCTCCAATGTCGATATGAAATCGGGGGCCCCCGCGTTCGGCACCCCGGAATACATGCGCGCCACGCAGATGACTGGACAGTTGGTGCGGCACTACAAACTTCCGCTGCGGTCATCGGGTGTGTGTGCGGCCAACGTGCCGGATGGGCAGTCAATGTGGGAGACGTCAAACAGCCTGTGGGCGGCAGTGCAGTCGCGCAGCAACATGGTTTATCATGCGGCTGGCTGGCTGGAGGGGGGCCTGATCGCCTCCCCCGAGAAATTCGTGATGGATTGCGAAGTGCTGCAAATGATCCAGCGCTATTTCGAAGAGGCAACCTTCGCCACATCCGACGACGACATCGCGCTGGACGCGATCCGCGAGGTCGGACCTTCGGGCCATTATTTTGGCTGCCAGCACACGCAGGACCGCTATCAGTCGGCGTTTTATGCGCCCTTTGTCAGTGACTGGCGCAATTACGAGGCATGGCAGGCGGATGGCTCGGTCTGGACGCCGGAACGGGCCCACCGGATTTTCAAACAGATCCTTGCCGAATTCGAACCGCCAGACATGGACGGGGCGGCGCACGAAGATCTTGCGCGCTTCGTGGCCCGCCGCAAGGAAGAAGGCGGGGCACCGACCGATTTCTGACCGCCGCCACCTTTGTCGGCTCCGTTGCGCACCGTCGCGGGGCCTGACGGCGTAAGGCAAAACTCTGCCCGACCCCGGATGTGATTTTACCCGGAGGCGGGATTGCTTGGTTGGCATTCTCCCAAAAGCCCGCTATGTCGCGCTGAAATGAACATGGAGCTGGGTGCAATCCCCGGCTGGCTCTTCTGGCCGCTGATCCGCCGGACAATCGACAGGCTGACCTGAAACCCATCGATGCGACAGCAACCGTCGGATCGGTTTGGAACGGAAAACAGATGATTTCACTCGACGCATACCGCAACCAATGGTTCGGCAATATCAGGGCTGACCTTTTGTCCGGTCTTGTTGTGGCCTTGGCTCTCATCCCCGAGGCCATCGCCTTTTCCATCATCGCGGGCGTGGACCCCAAGGTGGGTCTTTACGCCAGCTTTTCCATCGCGGTGCTGATCGCCTTTACGGGGGGGCGGCCCGGCATGATTTCTGCGGCCACCGCTGCGACGGCGGTTCTGATGGTGACATTGGTGCGCGATCACGGGTTGGAATACCTGCTGGCGGCCACCGTGCTGGCCGGACTGATCCAGATCGCGATGGGGCTGGCGAAGCTGGGCTTTGTCATGCGCTATGTGTCGAAATCAGTGATGACCGGGTTTGTGAACGCGCTTGCGATCCTGATCTTTCTGGCGCAGTTGCCCGAACTGGACCCCACCAAGGTCACATGGCTGACCTATGCGCTGGTGGCGGCGGGGCTGGCGATCATCTATCTGTTCCCCTATGTCACCAAAGTCATTCCATCGCCTTTGGTGACGATCATCGTTCTTACCGCGCTGACGGTTGCGTTTGGCTGGGATGTGCGCACCGTGGGCGATATGGGCGCTTTGCCGGACACATTGCCAGTCTTCCTGATCCCGGACATTCCGCTGACGTTTGAAACCTTGCAGATCATCTTTCCCTACGCCATGGCCGTGGCTGTGGTGGGACTTTTGGAAAGCCTGATGACGCAGAACATCGTCGATGATCTGACCGACACCAAATCGAACCGCAATCAGGAATGTATCGGCCAAGGCATTTCGAACACCGCAACCGGTTTTATCGGCGGCATGGCAGGGTGTGCGATGATCGGTCAGTCGATCATCAACGTGAAATCCGGCGGGCGCGGACGGTTGTCGTCCTTTGCCGCCGGGGTTTACCTGCTGTTCATGGTGGTGGTGCTGGGCGATCTGGTCAGCCGGATCCCGATGGCGGCGCTGGTCGCGATCATGATCATGGTCAGCATCGGAACCTTTTCCTGGTCGTCGATCAAGGCGCTGAAAACGCATCCGAAATCTTCGTCCATCGTGATGCTGGCGACGGTTGTCGCGGTGGTGTACACCCACAACCTTGCCATCGGCGTGCTGTTGGGCGTTCTGTTGTCGGGCATCTTCTTTGCCGGCAAGATCTCGCAACTGTTCCGCGTGACCACAACGATCAGCCCGGATGGAAGCGTGCGCACCTATCGCATCGAGGGTCAGTTGTTCTACGCGTCGGTGGAAGATTTCATGAACGCCTTTGACTTCAAAGAGGCGTTGGAGCGCGTGATCCTCGATGTGACCGACGCGCATATCTGGGATATCTCGTCGGTGCAGGCGCTGGATATGGCGGTGCTGAAATTCCGCCGTGACGGGGCCGAGGTCGAAATCATCGGCATGAACACCGCAACCGAAACCATCGTTGACAAGCTTGCCATTCATGACAAGCCGGGCGCGATGGACAAGTTGATGTCACATTGAAGGGGGCGACCATGGCACAGAAGATCATCGCACTTGTGGACGGGTCGATCTATTCCGCCAGTGTTTGCGACCATGCGGCGTGGGTTTCGGCGCGTACCGGGGCGGCTGTTGAACTTCTGCACGTCCTCGGCCGCCGCGAAGGCGCGGACAAGCAGGATTTGTCCGGGGCCATCCGACTGGGCGCGCGCACGGCGCTGATGGAGGAACTGGCCGAACTGGATGCGCAGCGGTCCAAGTTGATAGCGCATCGGGGCCGGGCCATTTTGCAAGATGCCCATACCATCCTGACGCGCGACGGCGTGGCCGAGATCACCACCCGTCTGCGCCATGGCGATATCGTGGAAACCGTGGCCGAGGTGGAACGGGATGCCAGCATGATCATGATCGGCAAGCGGGGCGAGGCGGCGGATTTCGCCAAGGGCCATCTGGGCTCCAACCTTGAACGTCTGGTGCGGGCCAGCCACAAGCCGGTTTTTGTGGCCGCACGGGCGTTCAAGCCGATCCAGAAGGTTCTGATGGCCTATGATGGCGGCGTGTCGGCCATGAAGGCGGTCGATCACATTTCCCGCGACCCGCTGTTTGCCGGGTTGTTCGTGCAGGTCGTCAGCGTGGGGACCGAAACGGCCGAGGTCAGGAAAGGGCTTGAAGATGCCCGCGCGATGTTGAAGGCGGCTGGGATCAATGCCGAAACGGCTGTCATCCCCGGCCAGCCGGAAACCGCGCTTGGCAAGCTGGTCGAAACCGAAGGCTTCGACATGGTGGTGATGGGGGCCTACGGCCATTCCCGTATCCGCAGTCTGGTGATCGGGTCAACGACGACCGAAATGCTGCGGTCGTGCAAGGTGCCGGTTCTGCTGGTGCGATAGAGCTTGGACCGGCGGGGCTGACATCGCAAAAGCGGATCACGCTTCGGAAAAAAGGCCGGTGCCCAGACTGGAAGGGCCGTCAGGCCCGCGCGTCACAAACAGGGCGCTGATGCCGCTGGCTTCGGCGAATTGCCGCCCCTTGGTGGCGCCCATCACCATCAACGCCGTCGCCATGGCATCGGCGGGCATGCACCGGTCAGCAATTACCGTGACCGAGGCCGGGGCGTTCAGAAGCGGTGTGCCGCGTCTGGGGTCCATGGTATGCGCAAGCCGCGCGCCCTTTACGGTCACGAAATGGCGGTAATCCCCGGATGTGGCCACAGACTTGTCAGCAAGGCCCAGTACCGACAGGGCCCGCCGGTCCTGCGTATCCGGCGCTTCGATGGCCACCGACCACGGCGTGCCATCGCGTTGGCCGGAAAGCGCACGCACCTCTCCGTCGATGGAACACAGCGCATGGGAAATGCCCTGTGCGGTCAGGGCATCGGCCAGACGATCAACGCCGTAGCCCTTTGCAATCCCCGACAGGTCCAGTGCCAGCGGCGCGCTTTTGCGGGCGGCGCTGCGGTCGGGGTCAAGCTGCAATGCCGTGACCGCCGGCACCCGTGGCCTGCTGCTGGCGGCCCGGATCGCCGCAAGGTCCAGGCTTGCCGCGCCAAAGCCCCAAGCCTGAACCGCATCTCCCATGTTCATCTCGAACGCGCCATCGGTGGCGGCGCTGATCTGCAAGCCTGCATCCAGCACCTCGAACAGGGCAGCGGGCAGGGGCATCCATGTGTCCAGCGGGGCCGCGTTGAACCGCATCAGATCACTGTCGGGCGTCCAGGTTGACATCTGGTGGTCCACCTCATCCACCGCCGCCTGACATGCATTTTGCAGGTCTGCGGTGTCTGGCGCGTCGGCACTGTCGATCACCACAGACCATTGCGTGCCCATGGTCGTCCCGCCAAGGCGGTGCCGATGCGGATCAGTAGGTGTCTTCAGCATAGCGTCCCTGTGCTTTCAGCAATGCCGGGGTCAAACCTGCCGGGGTCAGGATATCCAACAGCGCGTCGCGCACGCCCTGCGCCATGTCGCGTCCGCCGCAGACCATGATGCGCGCACCATTGGCGACCAGATCGCGCAAGACCTCGCCATCCGCCCGCAGCGCATCCTGCACATATTGCCGGGCGGCGGTGCGGGAAAAGGCGGTGCGCAGACCGGCAAGGCGGCCGTCTTGCGACCATTCCGCCAGTTCCTCGCCATAGAGCAGATCGCCCTGCGGGTGGCGTGCGCCGAACCACAGATGGATGGGGCGGCGTTTGCTATTGGCACGCACAAAGCCTGCCAGAGGCCCAATGCCTGTTCCGGCCCCGATCAGGATCAAAGGCGCCTTGTCGCGGGCCGGATGAAACTCCGGATTGCGGCGCAGGAAAGCGGTCACGGTCTGCCCCGCTTGCAGCGCCATCAACTGCGATGAACACACCCCCCCCGGATGCTTGCGGACAACGATTTCGACAAAGCCATCATCCGCGCCCGATGCCAGCGAATAGAACCGCGGCACGGTCGAACCTTCGGGAAGAATTCCCAGCAGATCGCCCGCCTGAAACCGGGTCATGCCGCGTCCCGTCGCCCTTTGCCACAGACCCACCTTGGGCAAGGCAAAGCGCAGAATGGCTGCCGGGGCCTGCACGGCCTCGCCATAGTCGCGGCGTGAGATCAGGGTCAGCGCGGTGCTGACGGGGGGGGCTGGCTGATGGGTCAGATCAAGCGCCACGCCGATGGCCTGCCCGAAATCACGGCTCCAGCGCGCGAAATCCTGCGGCGATTGGCGATTGATCCGGTCGGTGGGCAGCAACAGCGACCAGCCCTTTTCGCGGGCGGTGGTTTCCACAGTGTCGGCATAGGCGCAAAACGCGGGAAAGCTGTTATCGCCAAAGCCAAGGATGGCCATCGGAACCTTTGGCAAGACTGCGTCGGTTGCCAGACGATCCAGAAACCCCTTGGCCGAGCCTGGGGCAGTGCCATCGCCCCATGTCGCCGCCATCACCACAATCCGGCGGACAGAACTGTATCGGGCGGGTGCAAAGGCGGACATCGGGGCCATATGCACGGCTTGACCCGCGTCCTGCAACGCCCGCGCCAGCGTTGTGGCAAAGCCCCAGGTGGTGCCGCCTTCGCTGCCGACAAGGATCACGGTTTCGGCCTTGTGTATCGCAACCATGCCACGCAACCGGGGCTGCCCGCCGCGCGACTTGACCCACATCAGCGTGCCGGTGATGGCGAGGACCGGCACGCTGAGAACCATCAGCCCCAGAACCAGCCCCCAGACCGCTGCACCCTTGCCGGTGTGCAACAGGTAGATCCATTCCTCGATCTGTGCCCAAGGGCCGGGTGTTTCCCAGACCAAAAGCGCACCTGTGCCCTGATCCAGATATCCGGTGCCGTGGTCGGTTGTCAGGGTGAATACATCCGTCGCATCATCGGGATAGGGAAAGGTCAGTTCGCGCAGCGCCGCCACGGGCGTGGTGCGAAGGGTGTCCATCGCAGACGGTTCCATCCCGGTCTGTCCGCTGACCTGCGACGGCACGGCGGGGTTCGCCGCGTCGTCGGGCAGCATGCCAAAGGTCGATGCGGTCATCCACAGGGCGGTGACCGCCGACAGCGCCAAAGCCACCACGGCCACACGGGCAAGCTCGCTGTGCAGGCGTCCGGCCAATGGCCCGCGCAACCGCGAGAACCACCGCTGCCAGCCGCCCACCCGCTGCGCCATCAGCATCGCGCCCGAGATCGACAGCGCCAGCAAGGCCGCCGCCGCCCCGGCCATCACAAGCCGACCGGTATCATCCAGAAACAGCGACCGGTGGAACTGGGTCAACCAGCGCTCGACCGGGTTGGGGTCGGAACTCGCCGCTTCCAGCCCCGTCGCAGGATCAATGACAGCCGCACCGGGCGTGCCATCGGTGAACCAATAGGCGGTGATCTTGCCCGATGGCGCGCGCTTGATCTGTTCGACCCCTGGATGCGCTGACCGCACGACTGCAACAAGGTCGGCCACCGATTGCCCCGACACCGTTGACGGTGCCGCGATCCGGTCAAGAGCGGGAAACACCGACAGCACGCTGCCGCTGAGGGCCAAAAGGACCAGAAGGATGGCGGCCACAAGGCCGGGCCAGCGGTGAAGCGTGCGGATCATCGGGCGTGCCTCGATCAGAAGTTGTAGCTGAATGTGTCGATGTAGCTGCGGCCTTTCACAGCCTTGCCCGCACCGTCGCTTGTCAGCGGCACCGCAATTTCGTTCGGGCTGTCGCGCATGTCTTCCACCGCGGCGTCGATGTGCAGGGTATAGCCTGCGTCAAACAGGGCATCTGCCAGATCCATCGACAATTCCAGCGACCGGCCGGCGCCGACACTGGCGCCGGTGATCCCGCTCACCTCGGCGGTGTCGCCGCCCGTGGCCCGCGCCCAGTCGGACAGATGTTTGTAATATTTCGATTTTCCGCCTGCCATCCAAAGACTGCCCGCATAGGCACCCGACGGGTCGGTGACGTAGATGGCCAGATAGGCCCCATCACCACCATAGGATTTCATGGTGGTGCTCAGCGTGACGTTCTTGGCCAAAGCCAGTCCCGGTGCCGTCATGGCGGTGGTCAGCGCAAGCGCCGCAAGAAGCGTTTTCATCGGAAGTGCCTTTCGAAAAACTTCGGAATTGAATTGGGGTCAGTTCGATTTGACCTGTGGGGGCTGACCATTGCCGAACAACCCGTTCTTTGGCGGGGTGGAAGGTGCGGCAGGCGCGGCATTGCCGCCACCAGTGGTCATGCAACCCTCATCATCATCATCGTCTTCACAGTCATCTTCATCTTCATCTTCGTCATCGTCATCGCCGTGCTTCTGGCGCAAGCCGAACCATTTCCAGTCGTCATCGTCATCACTATCCACGCGCAACAGGGGCGTGTCCGTCGCATCTGGTGACAACGACAATTGGCACGATCCGGGGCATTGGGCTGGCGCTGTCACAGCAAGTGCCACGGTCGCGGCACCAAGCGCCGTGGTCAGGGAAAGTATGGTCAGTAGCGGTTTCATGTGATGTCTCCTGCAAGACAAGTTGATGGGTCTGACGTTTGTCAGGGTGAACGAAGAACGGGCCGACCGGGATTGCTCAGTCGTCCTGCTAGTCGGTTTTGCGTTTGTTTTTGCGGGTTTCGTCGTCGTCATTGTCATCGCCGTCTTCGACCTCGAACTCGACGATTGCCAGCGTGGCGGGGTGGATCTTGACCTCGATTGACCGGCCTTCGGCGTCGCGGCCGATGATCTCGTAGCAGCCGTCGTCGATCTTGATCCGGCGCACTGTCCAGCCGTTTTCGGCAGCCAGATCAGCCACAGCCGCACGCGGCAGCCATTTGGTCATCGGAACATAGCAATCGTCATCAGCATTGGCCGCCCCGGCGGCAAGCGTGCCGCCAAGAACCAAAATCGAAAGCAGTTTTCCCATCGCGATTCCTCCGGTGCCAATCAGGCCATGACGCTGTTTGCCAGCTGAACCTGACGGCTGCCTGACGGGTGAAAAAAATCTGCGTCAGTTTGGCGTAAGGTTTATGATCTAATGACGGCGCAAGACATCGGGGCAAGTCCCGACAAGACGGGGCTTTCATGCGTATCCTGCTGATCGAAGACGACACTGCCATCGGGGCCGCCGTGCGCGACCAGATCGCGGCTGACGGTCATTCGGTGGATTGGGCGCTGCGTCTGGATGCGGCTCAGGATGCCATGGCGGGGGCAAGCCATGACCTGATCCTGCTGGATCTGATGTTGCCCGACGGACGTGGCGTGCCGTTTCTGAAGCGGTTGCGCGCCGCAGGCAGCGTGACGCCCGTGATCATCCTGTCTGCGCTGGATCAGCTGTCGGACCGGATCGACGGGTTGAATGCCGGTGCGGATGATTATCTGGTCAAACCCTTCGACCTGACCGAGCTTTCGGCGCGCATCGGTGCGGTGGCCCGGCGCTATGGCGGAAACCCCAATCCCCAACTGAGCCTTGGCGGTCTGACCATCGACATGGCGGCGCGCAGCATTGTCCGGGACGGTAAAACGGTGCCGTTGACGGCGCGCGAATGGGCATTGTTCGAGGCGTTCTTGCAGCGGCCCGGACAATTGTTCCCCAAAGACCAGCTCGAAGAACGGCTCTATTCCTTTGATACCGAAATCGAAAGCAACGCCATCGAGGTGCACATCAGCCGCTTGCGCAAAAAGCTTGGGGCCGATGTGATCGTCACCGAGCGCGGTCTGGGCTATCGGTTGAGGCCGGCATGAAGATCAACTCGCTTCAACTGCGCGCCGCCCTTCTGTTGTCGGTGGTGGTGGTTCTGGTCTGGCTTGCGGCGGCGGCGGCCGCGGTCCGGCTTTTGACGGACGAGATGAACGAGGTGTTCGACTCGGCCTTGCAGGAAACTGGTCAACGCCTGCTGCAATTGGCTGTCATTGACATTCTGGGCCGTGAAGAAGCGGGGGTCTCACAGCGTGTGACGGCGCTGGACGACCACGATGAATATTACACCTATCTGGTGCGCGACGATCTTGGGCGTGTTCTTCTGGCATCCCATAGTGCGGATCCGACCCAATTTCCAAGCCAGCCCGGTGAGACGTTCTTTCGGACCGACACCCATCGCATCTATCAGGAATCGGCTGTCAGTGGCACCATCACCCTTGCCATCGCGGAACCCCTGTCGCACCGCGATCAGGTCGCGCGCGAGGCGACGGTCGTGCTGGCGCTGCCCCTTGTGCTGATGATTCCGTTGATGCTTGTCGGCATCGTTTTTGCCCTGCGCTTTGGTCTGCGCCCGTTGGGACGGTTGCAAATGCAGGTCGCCATGCGCGATGAAAACGACCTATCGCCGCTGCCGACCGATGATCTGCCGACCGAGCTGCGCCCGATTACAAAGGCGATGAACCAATTGTTCCAACGCCTTACAAGCGCCTTTCAGGCGGAACGCAGCTTTGCCTCGAACGCCGCCCACGAGTTGCGCACCCCACTGGCAGGGGCCTTGGCACAGCTTCAGCGTTTGCAGCAAGAGACGAAGGATCCTGCCACGATCCGGCGTGCAGACGACATCGAAGCCACGCTCAAACGCATGGCCCGGTTGTCAGAGCGTCTAATCGACCTTGCCCGTGCCGAAGGCGCGCGCTTGCGGGCGGATCAGGTCTCAGATTTGCGCCCGATCCTGCGCCTTGTCGTGCAGGACGCGCAGCGGAGTGAAGACAGCGGTCGCATTGCACTGAGCTTGCCCGAAACCCCGGTGCTGTCCGATCTTGATGCAGATGCGCTTGCCATTTTGGCGCGCAATCTGATCGAAAACGCCTTGCGTCATGGGTCGGGCGGCCCGATTTCGGTGTCGCTGTCTGGCACCGGTTGGTTTTGCGTCGAAAATGACTGCCCCGTGGTTACGCAAGACACCCTTTCCACATTGTCCACCCGTTTTGCCCGCGCCCCCACCGCAGGCGAGGGAAGTGGTCTGGGCCTGTCCATCGTCGCCACGATTGCGGATCGCATCGGTGGCAAATTCGAACTGATCTCGCCATTGCCCGGAACGGACAGGGGCTTTCGCGCCTGCGTCCAGCTGCCAATTGCATCGACGGGTGAAAGCGTGCAACCCTTGTTTCAATCACCATGAAGGTTCCCATGTCCGTACCTTACGAATCTGCGCATGAAGAAGTGCATTTCATCAACCGCTCCGGCTGGCTGCGTGCGGCCGTTCTGGGCGCAAATGACGGCATCGTGTCGGTGTCTTCGCTGATCGTCGGTGTCGCCGCCGCCGACCCCAGCCCCGGTGCGGTGCTGATTGCGGGCATGGCGGGCCTAGCCGCCGGGGCCATGTCGATGGCGGCTGGCGAATATGTGTCGGTCAGCTCGCAATCCGACACCGAGCGGGCGGATATCAGCCGCGAAAAGCAGGCGCTGATCGACACACCCGAGGCGGAAGAGGCCGAACTTGCGTCGATTTTCCAGTCCCGCGGCTTGTCGGTCGAAACGGCGGCACTGGTCGCGCGTGAATTGACGGAAAAGGACGCTCTGACGGCCCATGTCCGCGAAGAGCTTGGCCTGTCCGAGGTGCATACGGCAAACCCGCTGCAAGCGGCATTGGCCTCTGGCCTGACCTTCACTGTGGCCGCGGCCCTGCCGGTGGCTGCCGCCGTGCTTGCCCCCGAAGGCCAGATCATTCCGGTCGTTGTGGTGGCCACGCTGATCTGCCTTGCGGGGCTTGGTGCGCTTGGGGCTCATGCCGGTGGCGCGCCGAAATTGCCGGCCACGGCGCGCGTGCTGTTCTGGGGGGCTGCGGCCATGGCCATCACCGCCGGTGTCGGCCGCCTGTTCGGCGTCAGCGTCTAGGCATCGCGCTGCGCGATCCAGTCATGGTCGGGATGGTTCCGGAACCGCCACTTGCGCAGCGGTCCGGCCATCACATTCAGATAATACATCTCATAGCCATAGGGTGACCCGCACGGATGGTGACCCTTTGGCACCAGCACAACATCGCCATCCGCCACTGCCATCGTCTCGTCCAACGCGCCGTCTTCGGTGAATACCCGTTGCACACCAAACCCCTGTGCGGGGTTCAGGCGATGGTAGTAGGTTTCCTCCAGATAGGTCATCCTGGGGAAGTCATCCTCGTCATGCCGGTGCGGCGGATAGCTGGACCAATGCCCCGCCGGGGTGAACACCTCGGTCACCAGCAAACTGTCGGCGACATCCCGTTCTTCCATCGCGATGGCGTTGATATGGCGGGTGTTGGTGCCCTTGCCCCTTGTAAGCTGCGGCACATCCGCCGGTCCGATCCGCGCGGCCTTGTGACCGCCATGGCCCGGTGCCGTGCAGACGGCCAGCGTCAGGTGCGAGGTCGCGGTGACCGCCCAATCCGACCCGTTGGGCAGATAGACACAATGCGGCGGAGTCTTTTCGAACACATCCATCCGTGCGCCCATCACCCCCCAATCATGGCCGGCCCCGCTCATCTGGCCCTTGCCTTCGACAAAGACAAAGATTGCCTCGCGGTCACCCAGCGACCCTCGGGCGGTTTCGCCCTCGTCCAGGCGGTAAAGCTGAAACCCGACATAGCCCCAACCGGCGCTGTCCGGCGTGATATCCTGCACCAGACCATGTGTGCCCTGCGGTTTGACCAAAAGCCTGCTCATCGCGTCCGTCCTTTCCTGACCCCTGAATATCCGCAAGGCAGGGGCCGCGCCCCAACCTTGATCTTGCGCGTCAGATCAACCCGACCTCTTTGGACAGCCGCTTCAGAGTCGCCAGACCCAGTGTCTGATACAGCAGCGGATTGCGCCGCGTCGGATCTTGTTCGGCCTCGATGACAATCCAGCCGTCGTAATGGGCATCGGCAAGGATTTTCAGCAAGGGAGCGAAATCCACGGCACCTTCCTGATCGCCCGGCACGGTGAACGCCCCGGCCAGCACGCCTTGCAGAAAGCTGAGGCCCTCGGCACGCACACGCGCCACGACGTCGGGGCGGATGTTCTTGGCATGGAAATGGCGCACACGGGCCACATGTTTGCGCAGCACCGCCACCGGATCGCCACCACCAAAGATGCAATGGCCCGCGTCAAACAAAAGATGGGTGTGCGGACCGGTGGCGGCCATCAGCGCGTCGATCTCGTCAGGGGATTCGACGATGGTGCCCATGTGGTGGTGATAGACCAGAGTGATCCCTTGCCCGGCAAGATAGCCGGCAAAGGCTTCCAGCTTTGCGCCAAACGCCACCATTCCGGCATCGGTCAGGCGCGGGCGGTCGTTCACCGCGCGCCCGGCGTCGCCATGAATGGCGTTCGAGGTTTCGCAAACGATGCAAACCGTGCAGCCGTTGTGCTTGAGTTTGGCCAGATGTGGTTGCACCGCCGCGATTTCATCCTCGACCGAGCGCACCAACAGATGGGTGGAATACCAGCCCGAGACAAAGGCCAACCCATATTCGCCGAGCAAGGCCTTCAATTCTGCCGGATCCTCTGGCCAGCGGTGGCCGTTTTCGATACCGTCAAAGCCGATCTGACGACCTGCCTCGTCCAGAATCCGGCGGGTCGGGATATCGGCGCCGATGGTCTGGTCATCGTCGTTGGCCCAGGCGATCGGGTTGGTTCCAAAGCGAATCATAGTTGGTCTTTCCGTTTTATATCATAGTTTTGGCGGGCAGTGTTCACCTCGGCCCGCGTGCTGACTTCCGGCACCGCCACCTCCCACCAATGGCCGCCGTGGGGCGTGCTGGGATAGGGGTCGGTGTCGATGACGATCACATACGGCCCCGCGATCTGTGCGCGTCGGGCAAGGGCAGCTTCCAGTTTGGCAATATCGGCGACCTTCGTGCTGGTCGCCCCCATCGCGGCGGCATGGGCGGCAAAGTCGATCTGCGGCGGGGTCGTGATCCGGGCATGGGCATAAAGATTGTTGAATTCGGCACCACCGGTCGCCATTTGCAGCCGGTTGATGCAGCCATAGCCGCGGTTGTCGGTGATCACGACAGTGAACTGGATCCCCAACATGGCGGCGGTCGCAAGTTCCGAGTTCATCATCATGTAGCTGCCATCGCCGACCATGCAGATGACGTCCCGCGCAGGCTGGGCCATCTTGATGCCCATGGCCCCGGCGATTTCATATCCCATGCAGGAAAAGCCGTATTCCATGTGATAGGCCCCGGCGCGGGGGGCTTTCCACAGCTTGTGCAATTCGCCTGGCATAGTGCCAGCGGCGCACATCACCACCGTGTCGGCATGGCTTGCGCGTTGCACAGCACCGATCACCTGTTGGTCGGTCGGCAGCGCGTTGCCGTCGGACGGCGCGTCAGTCAGGGGATCGACAGCCGAGAACCACGCTTCTTTCAGACCGGGAACGGGGGCGGGACACCGGTGGTCCCCCAACGCCTCGGACAGCTGCGCCAGACACACGGCCGCATCGCCGCACAACGGCGCGGCCCCGTGCTTCATCGCGTCATAGGCGGCGACGTTGATCGACACCAGTTTGCGGTCCTTGTTCTTGAACAAGGCCCACGACCCGGTGGTGAAATCCTGAAATCGCGTGCCGACGCCAAGGATCAGGTCGGCATTTTCACAAATCGCATTGGCGCTGCTGGCCCCGGTCACACCGACCGGCCCGTGGTTCAGCCTGTGATCCCACGGCAGGGCCGACTTTCCGGCCTGCGTTTCGACCACAGGGATACCAAAGGTGCTGGCAAAGTCATCCAGCGCCTGAACCGCATCAGAAAAATGCACGCCGCCCCCGGCAATGATCACCGGCCGCTGGGCCGCACGGATCAGATCGGCGACGCGGCCCACCTCAACCGGATCGGGATGCGGGCGACGGATGCGCCAGATGGTGGGGGCAAAGAACGCCTCGGGCCAGTCATGGGCTTCGGCCTGCACGTCCTGACAGAAGGCCAGAGTCACCGGGCCGCAATCGGCGGGATCGGTCATGGTGCGCATCGCACGGGGCAGGGCGGTCAGCAGTTGTTCGGGCCGGGTGATCCGGTCGAAATAGCGGCTGACGGGCCGGAAACAATCGTTCACCGACGCCGTGCCGTCGCTGAAGTCTTCGATCTGCTGCAACACCGGGTCGGGACCGCGCCCGGCAAACACATCGCCGGGCACAAACAGCACCGGCAGGCGGTTGACATGCGCCAGCCCCGCCGCCGTGACCATGTTCAGGGCACCGGGACCGATAGAGGAGGTGACGGCCATCGCACGGCTGCGCCGCATCTGTTTGGCATAGGCAATCGCGGCATGGGCCATCGATTGTTCATTCTGGCCACGCAAGGTCGGCAACGCGTCGCCGATTTCGTGCAAAGCCTCACCGATCCCCGCCACATTTCCGTGACCGAAGATCGCCCAGCAACCGGCAATAAAGGGTTCGCCAGCCTCGTTTTTTTGCGCGGCCAGATAGCGCATCATCGCCTGAGCGGCTGTCAACCGGAGTGTTGTCATGGCCTTATCCCTTGCGCGTCTGGTGTGCGTCCCACAAGACGCAAAGCCGGGTGTAAGTGTCAGCCATCATCTGCACCGCTGCGTCCGCGGTGACAGTGTCGGCCATGAACCCTGCCGCAGCCTCGGCAAAGATCGTGCGACCCACGGCAAAGCCTTTGACAAGATCGAATTTCGCGGCAGATGCAAAGCTGGTGGCGAGGGTGTCTTCCGTCTCTCCCAGACCCAGCACCACGATCCCGCGCGTGTGCGGATCGTTGCGGGTGATGGCGTCGCAGGCTGCCTGCCAAGCAGCGTCGGTCCGCATCGGTTCCAGCTTCCACCAATCGGGGAAGATGCCGATGTCATAGAACCGCTGGATCACCTGCGCCGTGGTCTGGTCCGTCACCGGTCCGGCCTTCGACGGGATCACTTCGAGCAGAAACTCCAACCGGTTGCGCCGGGCGGCGTGGAACAGGCGGGTCACGGTGGCTTCTTGATCAGCCCTCATCTCGGGGGTGTCATCGGGGTGGTAAAAGCACAAGACCTTGACCACATGCGTCAGAGGCCATTCCGACAGACCGCCGAAATCGGGGCCAAGTTCAGGTTCCAGCGTCAATGGGCGCGATCCCGGCCATTCCACCGGACGCCCGATCCACAGGCCCGTTTCGGCGGCCGCATGCAGGGCGTCTCGGCCAAGCCGGTTGTCGCACAGGATGCCGTAACCGGGGCGACCCGCTTGCACCATCGTCGCAGCTTTCAGGCACAACCCTTTGAAAATGCCAATTTTATGCGCATCGGCCCCCGGCAGGGATTCAAGCTGCATGCGGTGGTCAAAGGCAAAAACCCGCATCGTGGACCAATCGCCGCTGCGGTTGGTGGACCAGTGAATCTGTTCCAGCGGTTTGTCATGGCGCAGGGCGGGGTTGACGACGCCGCGCGCAAAGAAGAACTGCAACTCCTCCCATGACGGATAGGCGGGCGCGCAGCCGTGACGGCTGACTGCAAAGGCCCCGCAGGCATTGGCATATTTCAACGTTGTTGGCCAAGCCTCGCCATCAAGCCAGCCTTTCAGCAGACCCGACATGAAGCCGTCGCCAGCCCCCAGCACGTTGAACACCTCGATCGGGAACCCCGGTCCGGCCTCGCCTTCGTCCAGCGTGTCAGGGATCGAGCCGGTGAAGGCAACTGCCCCCATCGGCCCGCGTTTGCACACCAGCGTGGCCTGCGATACCGCCCGCACGGCGCGCAGGGCAGCGATGGTATCGGTGGTGCCGCCCGCAATGTGGAATTCTTCCTCGGTGCCGACGATCAGGTCGAACAGATGCAGGGTGGATTGCAGCTTGGCCGTCACCGCAGCAGATTCGATGAACCGACTTTCGCCCTCACCGTGCCCTGCAAGCCCCCAGAGGTTTGGGCGGTAGTCAATGTCCAGTGCGGTTTGCGCGCCGTTTGTCCGCGCCAACGTCAATGCCTTCATCACCGCAGCTTCGGTGCGCGGGTGCGACAGATGCGTGCCGGTTGCCACCACCGCCCGCGCACGGGCGACAAAGGCTGGATCCACGTCATCCTCGCACAGTGCCATATCGGCGCAGTTTTCGCGATAGAAGATCAGCGGAAAACGGTGCTCGTCGCGGATACCCAGCAGGACCAGCGCCGTCAGTCGCTCGGGGTCGGTCTTGACGCCATCGACACAAACGCCTTCGCGTACCAGTTGCTCGCGGATGAATCGGCCCATGTGTTCATCACCCACACGGGTCAAAAGCGCCGACCGCAGCCCCAGCCGGGCCGTACCGACCGACATATTGGTGGGGCTGCCGCCGACGTATTTCTGGAAACTCGCCATGTCCTCCAGTCGTCCGCCCACTTGCGCGCCGTAAAGGTCCACCGATGAGCGCCCGATGGTGATAAGGTCCAGATCCCGCATCACAGCACCTCGGACACCTTGACGATCCGCCCCTCGACCACCGATTTCAACGCGGCCTCGGCCAGGGCAAGTGCCATCAACCCGTCATGTCCAGTCGTCGGAGTGGGTGCCCCATCGGCCACGCTGGCCACAAAGGCAGCGATTTCATTGGCATAGGCAGCCGTGTAGCGCGACATGAAGAAATTGAGCAGTGGCGCCGTGTGGAACCCTGTCTTGTCGGCCAGCGTGATCCGGTTCTCGCCGTGGTTTTCCGCCGCTGCCATGCCGTCAGACCCCAGAACCTCGATCCGCTGGTCATAGCCGTAAGCTGCACGGCGGGTGTTGGTGATGATGGCTTGCGTGCCCGACGCGGTGCGCAGGATCACGTTGGCGCTGTCGAAATCGCCCAGCTCGCCAATGCGCTTGTCCACCAGAACCGAGGCCGAGGCAAACACTTCGGTCACTTCTTCGCCCAAGAGCCACCGCGCGATGTCGAAATCGTGGATGGTCATGTCGCGGAACATGCCGCCTGATCGGGTGATATAGTCCGGCGGCGGCGCGCCGGGATCGCGGCTGGTGATCGTCACCATTTCAACCTTGCCGACACGGCCTGCGTCAATCGCGGCTTTTACGGCCATGAAATCGGGATCAAACCGGCGGTTGAAGCCAACCATCAGGGTTCCCTTGACCGCGTCAACCGTGGCGATGCAGTCCTTGACGCGCGCAAGCGACAGATCAACCGGCTTTTCGCAGAACACGGCTTTGCCTGCGCGGGCAAAGCGCTCGATCAGGTCGGCGTGGGTGTCGGTGGGGGTGCAGATCACCACGGCGTCAACATCGGCGCTGGCCTCGATGGCGGCAATGGTGCGGATGTCGCAACCGTAGGCGTCCTTGATCGCCTGCGCTGCAGCCGGAACCGGATCGGCAATGGCGACAAGGCTGGCACCCGGCACCGACGCCACGGCACTGGCGTGAACCTTGCCGATGCGGCCTGCACCGAGGATGGCGAATCTGACGGTCATGGTGGTCCTTTCTGCCCGGTGCGGTGTGCCCGGATGGTTTGACGGGATGGCGACGGGCAAACAGGGCATCGCCCCGTACCACCCGGTCGCCGGGTTGCGCGGACCCTGCGTCAAAGCAGGCCCGATGGTCAATCGGGCAGCGGGAAGAATATGTCATTCCTG
>JBKBWK010000037.1:0-32630 GCA_046313895.1 Paracoccaceae bacterium | reverse complement strand
TTCCGGCGCGCCGTCAATCTGGTCATAGGCGCGGAATTCGCCAAAATACTTCGTGATCGCCGCCGTCAGCGTCGTCTTGCCGTGGTCAACGTGGCCAATCGTGCCAATGTTGACGTGCGGTTTGTTCCGTTCAAACTTTGCCTTTGCCATTCGCCAGCGCCCTTGAATTCGGGGGGCCTGCGCGCAATGCGGCCAAGGCCCCGTGGTCCACCGGCGGCGGAGTAAGCCGTCAAAAGAGGAAAATCAAGCCTCAGTTGACCGTTCGCTACAGCTTGGTGGGCAGGCGCCGCTACCGCGCCAATCGGCACCACTGGCTACCGTGCAGGGGCCGACACAACAGTGGGCGCGTCGGCGGGCGACGGCACTTTCTTGGCCGGCAAACCAAACCATTCCGGATTTTGCAAGAACCAGTCTTCAACCCGCTTCACCGCATTGTAGGCCAAGGCGTCCATTTGCTGTTGCTTGGTCCGAGTGATCCCCGTGCCGATCACCGTTTCGCCCGAAAGGCTTTCGAACACAGTGAATTGTTTGCCTTCCGCATTCAGCTTTTTCTGCGCCGCATCATCCCAGACGTTGGCGGTGACCACCAGAACCGACTTTGGCGCCGCCACAACCGGAATTCCCGGAGGCGCCAGCGCGTAGCCATCCACCGAAATACCGATGTTGAACAGTTTGGATCCCTGATAACGGCCAAAGCGTGCATCAACGGCTTTGGTCATCACGTCTTTCCATTCTTCCGGCGTCGCATTGCGCGAAATCGGCACTTTTTCGACCTTGTCTGCCACCACGATGTTCAGCCCCAGCGCGAAATCGCCCAGCGGCACTGGGGGCTCGGCCAGATCATTCGTCGCGCAGGCCGCTAGAATGGTCAGGGACAGGCCAAGGGCAGACAATCGGGCGCGGGTCATGGGCAGCTTCCTCGCAATGTGTCACGTTGGGATATCCCGTGGCGAGAGGTCGCGCAAGACGGCCGTTGCGGATGAAAGTGGCAGGACGCCACCTATATCTTTGTGAAACACCGGAGTCCCCATGACCGAGCACTTCGCAATTCCAGAATCCGCGCCCGTGCCCGAGCCGGTAAAAGTCCCTTTGGCCACCCGCCCGCTTGGTGTGTTCGGCTCTTTGGCGGCTGGCCGACGGAACATCCTTGAACTGATCCCTGAAATCGCCACCCACGCGCCGATCCTGTCCGGCCGCACCGGAAAACGCTGGCACATGGTGATGGACCCGGATGCCCTGCGCCGCATCCTGCGCGACAACGTCGAGAACTATCCGAAATCGGTGGTCACGAAGCTGATCCTCGAACCCGCCATCGGAGACAGCCTTTTTGTGGCGGAAGGACAGGAATGGCTTTGGCAGCGCCGCACTGCCGCCCCGGTGTTTTCACACCGCAACGTGGCCGCGCTGGCACCTGTGATGACCGCTGCAGCCGAACGGGCCAGTGCGCGTATCGGTCAAGGCATCGGGCGCGCGGTCGATTGCTTTGATGAAATGGTGACCGCCACCTTTGAAGTGATTTCTGACGTGACATTTTCGGATAGCGAAGGCTTTGACCGCGCATCGGTCCACCGCGCCATCGAGGACTACATGGCGCAGACGGCACGGGTGTCGCTGCTGGATATCATCGGCGCACCGGCGTGGGTTCCCAGACCGGGGCGCATGCTGTCGGGCGCTGCGATGCGCCAGATGAAGCGGGTGGCGGACGACTCGATCAATCGCCGCCGCGCCGAAGGGGCCAAGCCGGTGCCCGACCTTCTGGATCTTCTTATGGCGGGCGAAGACCCGAAGTCCGGTCGCCGGATGACCACGCCGGAACTCCGCGACAATCTGCTCACTTTTATCGTGGCCGGACACGAGACGACTGCCCTTACCCTGTCATGGGCGCTTTATCTTTGCGCCTTCGACCCGGCCATCCAGTCTGCTGCCCGCGACGAGGCACAAACCGTCCTTGGCGACCGAGCTGCCACCGCTGCGGATGTCGTGTCCCTGCCGCTGACACGGCGCATTGTGGACGAAACCCTGCGCCTCTATCCCCCCGCCGCGTTCCTGTCGCGCACGGCGCAGGCGGCCGATACTCTGTGTGGCCGTGCCGTCCTTCCCGGCGATACTGTCATTCTGCCGATCTATGCACTTCACCGCCACCACAGGCTTTGGGCGGACCCCGACCGCTTTGATCCCAGCCGCTTTGCCGATCCCAAGGCAGTGGAGCGCTACGGCTATCTTCCGTTTGGGGATGGGCCACGCATTTGCATCGGGGCCAATTTTGCGCTGCAAGAGGCGGTCATCATTCTGGCCACCTTGCTTGCACGATTCCGCTTCGGGCCGGTTCCCGGCAAAGCGCCCAAACCTGTCATGATCCTGACCCTGCGACCAGAAGGCGGCGTCTGGCTGACGGTCGATCCTGCGTAATCGCAGACATTCGCCCGGATCAAGGTTCAGCATGATCCCCGAAGACAAGGCTTGCGGGGGATAGGAATCCCCGCCGGGCAGCGGGCTTTGGCACGTCATTCAACAAAGAATGCCCTATCGTAAACAGGCGTCCACCACGATTTTCGCCAAGGTCAGACGCTACCCCACCCACCGCCACCGGGCGTCAGCATCTCGAACACGGCGCCCGCAGGCAAATCGCGCTCGTCATTGCCCTCCAGTACCTCGCGACGCCCGTCTGGCCAGATCACATGGTTCTGTCCCACCGCGCCCGGCGCACCGCCCGCCATACCAAAGGGGGCAATCCTGCGGCTACCACACAGCGTGGTCACCGTCACAGGCTCCAGAAAGCGCAATCGACGGATCGCTCCGGCACCACCGGGCCACGCGCCAGCCCCCCCGGATCCGTGTCGGATTCCAAAGGCTTCCAGACGCACCGGAAAGCGCTTTTCCAAAATCTCGGGGTCGGTCATCCGGGTGTTGGTCATGTGACTCTGTACCGCATCGCACCCTGCAAAGCCCGGACCTGCCCCGGTGCCGCCGGCAATCGTTTCGTAGTTCTGAAACCGCGCATTGCCCCAGACGAAGTTGTTCATCGTCGCCTGACTGCAAGCCATCACCCCGAGCGCACCATAAAGCGCATTGCACGCAGCCTGACTGACCTCGGTATTGCCCGCGATTACAGCGGCCGGGGCACGCGGGTTCAGCATCGACCCTTCTGGCAAGACAATGGTCAAAGGCCGCAAACAGCCTTCGTTCAACGGGATTGGTTTGCCCACAAGGGTTCGAAACACATACAGAACCACCGCGCGCGCCACGGCGGCCGGCGCATTGTAGTTGCCGCTGTGCTGCGGACTGGTCCCGGAAAAGTCCACCACGGCGCTGCGGGAAGCACGGTCCACCCGAACGGCGACACTGATGGTCGTGCCTATATCCATCGGGTAAAGGAACGCACCGTCTTGGAGCTGGTCAATCACGGCCCGCACACATTCCTCGGCGTTGTTCTGGACATGCTGCATATAGGCCGACACCACCGGTGCACCATAAGCCGCAACCACCTTCAGAAGTTCCTTGCGCCCAGTTTCGTTGGCGGCGATCTGGGCTTTCAGATCCGCCATGTTCTGATCAACCGACCGCGCCGGATAGCGCGCGCTGGTCAACAAAGTGCGCGTCTCGTCTTCCCGCAAATGTCCTTGTTCGACAAGTGCGAACAGGTCGATCAGCACGCCCTCTTCGTCGATGTGGCGGCTGTCGGGTGGGGACGATCCCGGTGTGCGTCCCCCGATGTCGGCATGGTGCCCGCGTGAGCCAAGCCAGAAGGCTGGTGCCCCGCCGACAAAGACCGGCGTGATGACGGTAACATCCGGCAAATGTGTGCCACCGTTATAGGGGCTGTTCAGCATCCAGGCGTCACCGTCCCGCGCGGCACCCCTGGTGGCATCGATCACCACCTTTACCGCATGGGACATGCTGCCCAGATGCACGGGCACATGCGGTGCATTTGCCACCAGATCACCCTGCGCATCAAAAATGGCGCATGAAAAATCAAGCCGTTCCTTTATGTTGACCGACCATGCCGTATTGGCCAGCGTGGCCCCCATCTGATCGGCGACCGACATGAACAGGTTGTTGAACACTTCCAACAGAACTGGGTCAGCATCGGTGCCAATTGCAAACGTGCGGCGGACGGGCGTGGTGCGGTCAAGGATCAGGTTTCCAAAGCCATCGACCCGCGCCTGCCAACCGGGTTCCAAAACCACGGTTCCGGTGGCTTCGCGAATGATCGCCGGTCCGGCAATCACCGTATCCTCGGCCAGATCTCCCCGGTCATAAAGCGGGATCTGCCGCCAGCCGTCGACCCAGACCGCCAGACTGGTCACTGGCGCGCCCTGTCCTTGCGGGGCCGTGGACCGGGGCAACGGAGCACCATCGCCGATCGCCTCGACCGCCAGCATTTCAAACATCAGCGCGCGTTCCGGCGAGGTGAAGCCAAAGCGCGCCTGATGGGCCGCCTCGAACGCGGCCTGCATGACGGCGGGTTCGGCAAAACCTACCTCAATCGGTTGATGCGAGCCGTCATACCGCAGGTGCGCGCGGGCAACCATGCGCGGCAATGCAGCACCTTGGGCCGTCACTTCGGCACGGGCCAGATGAGTGATTTCGGCCATCTTTTCGGATGCTTCAGCCATGGCGGAGAGCGGGGCATCGAATTGCACCTCGTGCAGCGCGCGAATTTCGGCTAACCCCATGCCAAACGCCGACAGCACACCCGCAAATGGGTGAATGAAAATGCTTTTCATACCCAAGGAGTCCGCCACACCGCAGGCGTGTTGTCCGCCTGCACCACCGAAACATTGCAGCGTGTAACCGGTGACGTCGTGCCCCCGCTGGACCGAAATCTTCTTGATCGCATTGGCCATGTTGTCGATGGCGATGCGCAGGAAGCCGCTTGCCAGTGCCTCGGGCGTCATCGGCGGCTGGCCGGTTTCAGCGGCAATCGCGCGACTGATGGCCGTGCATCTGGCAAAAGCGTCTTGAGCATAAAGGGGCGCATCCCCATCAGGGCCAAAGATCGCCGGAAAATGTGCGGGTGACAGACGCCCCAGCAACACATTGCAATCGGTGATGGTCAGCTGCCCGCCCCGGCCATAGGCGGCGGGGCCGGGGTTGGCGCCCGCACTCTCCGGGCCGACCTGCAAACGCCCATCGCGGAAGGTACAGATCGACCCGCCCCCGGCCGCGACGGTGTGAATGTCCATCATCGGGGCCCGCATCCGGACGCCGGCCACCTCGGTTTCGAAACTGCGCTCATAGGTTCCGGCGAAATGGCTGACATCGGTCGAGGTTCCGCCCATGTCAAAGCCGATCAGACGGTCAAACCCCGCCGCCTGTGCCGTCTGCACCATGCCGACGATCCCGCCCGCCGGACCGGACAGAATGGCATCCTTGCCCATGAAACGGTGCGCCTCGGTCAGGCCGCCCGAGGACTGCATGAACAACAACCGGCCGGTCGCGCGCCCCATGTCCAGCGCGCTTTCAACCTGCGCCACATAGCGGCGCAGAATCGGCGAGAGATAGGCATCCACCACCGTTGTATCGCCGCGCGACACCAGCTTTGCCAGACGACTGACCTGATGTGACAGGCTGATCTGGATGAAACCTTCCTCGGCGGCGATCGCACCCACGCGCGCCTCGTGTGCCGGGTTCACATGGCCGTGCATCAACGCCACGGCAACGGCCCGGATGCCCGAGCCATAGGCGGCGCGCAGCGCTGCGCGGGTAGTGGTGTCGTCCAGTGGGGTAATCTCGGCCCCGTCCGCATCCAGCCGGCCAGCCACTTCGGCCACGGCTTCGTGCAGCAGGTCCGGGCGTTGGATGTGCAGCGCAAACAGGTCGGGCCGCGCCTGTGTGCCGATCCGCAAAAGGTCGGCAAACCCTTTGGTGATCATCAGCAGCACACGCTCGCCCTTGCGCTCCAGCAGGGCGTTGGTGGCAACAGTGGTGCCCATCTTGACAGCCGAAATCAGGCCCTCGGGGATTGGATCGGCCGAGCGTAGGCCAAGGCAATCGCGGATGCCCTGCACGGCGGCATCATCGTAGCGCTCGGGATTCTCGGACAAAAGCTTGCGGGTCTCCAACCTGCCGTCCGGACGTCGGGCGACCACATCGGTAAAGGTGCCACCCCGGTCGATCCAGAATTCCCACGTCGCCATGCCACCCCCCATTTTCCATCCCCATTGCGTGGGGTATGGGGTGGACGGTGTCAACGGTGTCGGAACCGCGATCCAGACCTTTCAAAAGCAAAAGACATGCGGTGGCACAGGCCGACCCCGTTGTCTTTACCCTGCCGCGACTAGAACCCCACACAGATCTGCTTGGCTAAGCACCACCGGATTGCCCTTTGTTGAAGATGCGGTTTCTGCGGCCACAGCGATGGGTGCATGGTCTGCGTCCGCCACGCCGAGGGCAGAGAGTCGGGCAAGGCCCGCTGCGCGCGCCCATGCAGCGAGGGCTTGGGGTGCCAAGTCAGCGGAACAGCCAAGCACCCCTGCTAAAATGTTACAAACGTGGGTCAGGCGGACGCGGGCCTCGCCGCTGCTGCGGGCGAGGTTCATGTCCAGCACCGGGCCAAGCAGGACGCCGCAAATCGCGCCGTGGGGGGCACCTGTCCGCCCGCCGATGACCCCGGCAAGACCATGCACGGCACCAAGGCCCGCGTTGGCCAGTGCCAACCCACCACAGAGCGACGTCCAGGCAAGAGCATCGCGGGCACCGGAGTCTTCTTGGTACTGCAGCTGCATCAAGGCGCGCAGGCCGGGGGCAATGGCGTACAGGGTGAGGGCATCGGTGTAAGGGGTGGCTTTGTGGGAAACGTAGGGCTCGATCACCTGCGTGATCGCATCAAGGCCCGAGGCCAGAGTGACAGGCCAGGGGCAGTGATCGGTCAACGACGGGTCGATGATCGCGACGCGGGCTATCATCTGATCGTCGCGCAGGCTGACCTTGCGGTGGTGGTCTGGCAGGCCGATGACGGCGTTCTTGGTGACCTCAGCTCCGGTGCCGCTGGTGGTGGGCAACGCGATGAAGGGAAGCGGTGCCACCTCAAACGGCAAACCCTTGCCCACCACCTCCAGATGGTCCATCGGCCCCCCCCGCGCCGGGATCATCGCCGCAAGTGCTTTTCCCAGGTCAAGAACTGCGCCCCCACCGATCGCCAACACCCAATCGGGGGCGTGGGCCCGAGCCTTGCCTATCGCATCCTCCAGCATCACAAGGGTCGGCTCTGACGGGCATGTGACCGACAGTGCCGCAGGACCAAGGTCATCGAGCAACCATTGCGACCGGGCCGGGTTGGCCCCATGCACCACGACGCCGCGCAGGCCAAAGCCGCGCGCTGCTGCCGAAGCTTTCGCGCTTTCACCCCTGCCGAACAGGATATTGGCGGGTTGGAGAATGGAAAAAATCATACCGACATCGTGGCCTGCACTGCGCGCCCCCAGCGGGCGTATTTTGCGGCCCTCGTTGTCGCGTCCATTTCGGGTTCAAAACGGCGATCCAGAGCCCAGCCTTTGGCAAATTCTGCAGGTGATCCGCAAATACCCGCCTGCATTCCGGCAAGATAGGCGGCCCCGAGGGCAGTTGTCTCTGTAACTTTCGGCCGGTCCACCGGCGCACCAATGATATCGGACAGAAATTGCATGGCCCAATCATTTGCGGCCATGCCGCCGTCAACACGCAGAACGCCATCTGCCGCGGCACCCCAATCGGCACGCATCGCCTCCAGCAGATCGCGGGTCTGATAGCCGACCGATTCCAACGCCGCCCGCGCCATCTCGGCCGGGCCGGAGTTTCGGGTCAGGCCGTAAACCGCTCCCCTGCAATCTGGCCGCCAATAGGGCGCACCCAGCCCGGTAAAAGCCGGCACAAGGAGCACACCCTGCGCTTCCTCTGCGGCTTCGGCCAGTCCTTGGGTCTCGGACGCGTGCCGGATGATCTTAAGCCCGTCGCGCAGCCATTGCACCACCGCACCGGCAATGAAGATCGACCCCTCCAGTGCATAGGTCGGTGTGCCGTTCAACTGATACGCGATGGTTGTCAGAAGGCGGTTTTTTGATGGCACCATGTCGCCGCCCGTATTCAGCAATGCAAAACATCCCGTTCCATAGGTGGATTTCATCATCCCCGAACTGAAACAGGCCTGACCAACGGTCGCAGCCTGCTGATCGCCGGCCACACCAAGGATCGGAATTTCGCGCCCGAACAGATCCGCGCGGGTCATGCCGAAATCGGCAGCGCAATCCTTGACCTCGGGCAGCAACGACATCGGAACACCCATCAGGGCACAGATCGCCGTATCCCAAGCACCCTCCGCGATGTTGTAAAGCATTGTGCGCGCAGCATTGGTGGCGTCTGTGGCATGAACCCGGCCACCGGTCAGATTCCAGATCAACCATGTATCCACAGTCCCGAATGCCAGCTCACCGGCTTCGGCCCGCGTGCGTGCGCCCTCCACATGGTCCAGCAGCCACTTGACCTTGGTCGCGCTGAAATATGGGTCAAGCAGCAGGCCTGTGCGGGCGGTGATCAGCGCCTCATGGCCCGCCGACTTCAGCGCGTCGCATGTATCCGCGGTGCGTCGGTCCTGCCATACAATCGCATTGTGGATTGGTTGTCCGGTGGCGCGGTCCCAAATCAGAGTCGTCTCTCGTTGATTGGTAATCCCGATGGCGGCGATGCTGTTGGCCTTGATACCCCCTTTTTCGATCGCTGCCCGCGCCGTTGCAGCCACCGTGGACCACAAATCGGACGGACCATGCTCGACCCAGCCAGGATGCGGATAGTGCTGGGGAAATTCCTCTTGCGCCGAAGCGACAACCCGCAGCGCACTGTCAAACAGGATCGCGCGGCTGGAGGTGGTTCCCTGATCGATGGAAAGGATATGGGTCATCGGCATCTCATTCCGTCCGTGCACGCTTCATCTGTTTCTAAATATCCCCGCCGGAGGCTCCTAAGATCAGATGCAGGAGCCTCCGGCGGGGATATTTAAGAACAGATGAAAGGGGCAGGGCAAGCACCCTGCCCCCTTCGGTTTCAACCCTTATTGCCACGACTTGATCAGCTCGTCATAGCTGACGGTTTCGCCCTGCGGCTTTTCATTGTCCAGCTTGGCCACCGGAGCTCCGGGGGCATCCAGCCAGATTTGCGGGTCTTGCGGTTCGTTCATCTTCGGACCGATATCGCCTTGAACGCCGGCCCGTTCGATCCGCTCCAGCACACGTTCCTGCTCTTCGCACAGGGAATCCAGCGCGGCCTGCGGGGACTTTGCGCCCGACATGGCATCGCCGATGTTCTGCCACCACAGCTGAGCCATCTTCGGGTAGTCCGGGATGTTGGTGCCGGTGGGGGACCACTGGACGCGGGCAGGTGAACGGTAGAATTCGACCAAACCGCCAAGTTTCGGCGCGCGCTCGGTGAAGGACGCGTGCTGAATGGTCGATTCGCGGGCAAAAGTCAGGCCGACATGGCTTTTCTTCACGTCCACGGTTTTCGAAGTGACGAACTGGGCGTAGAGCCAGGCCGCCTGCGCGCGGTCAACGGGTGTTGACTTCATGAGCGTCCAGGATCCGACATCCTGATAGCCGACTTTCATGCCGTCGACCCAGTAGGCGCCATGCGGCGATGGGGCCATGCGCCATTTCGGCGTGCCATCGTCGTTCATCACGGGCAGACCTTCCTTGACCATGTCGGCCGTAAAGGCGGTGTACCAGAACATCTGCTGAGCGATCTGGCCTTGTGCGGGGACCGGACCCGCTTCACCAAAGGTCATGCCCTGTGCTTCTGGCGGCGTGTATTTTTGCAGCCAGTCGATCGCCTTTGTTACCGCATAGACGGCCGCAGCATCATTGGTGGCGCCGCCCCTTGCAACGCAGGATCCGACAGGTCGCGAGTTTTCATCGACACGCACGCCCCATTCATCCACCGGCAGCCCGTTGGGTTCACCCACATCGCCCATGCCGGCCATCGACATCCACGCATCGGTGTAGCGCCAGCCAAGAGATGGGTCCTTCTTGCCGTAGTCCATGTTGCCCCAGGTCGAAGCCGGACCACCCGCATAAGTCATGTCGCGACCGGTGAAGAATTCCGCGATATCTTCATAGGCTGACCAGTTCAGCGGCACACCAAGGTCGTAGCCGTACTTGGCCTTGAAATCGTCCTTGGTCTTCTGATCGTTGAACCAGTCGTAGCGGAACCAGTAGAGGTTCGCGAACTGCTGATCGGGAAGCTGATACAACTGGCCATCGGGGGCGGTGGTAAACTTTGCTCCGATGAAGTCAGCCAGATCGAGGTTGGGGTTGGTGACCGCAGCCCCATCGTTCGCCATCCAGTCGGTCAGGCTTCGGGCTTGCTGATAGCGCCAATGCGTGCCGATCAGGTCCGAGTCGTTGATATAGGCGTCATAGATGTTTTCGCCGGTCTGCATCTGGGTCTGCAGCTTCTCAACCACGTCGCCCTCGCCGATCAGATCGTGCGTGATCTTGATACCGGTAATCGCCGTGAAAGCGGGCGCCAGCACCTTGGCTTCATATTCGTGGGTGGTGATGGTTTCGGACACAACCTTGATGTCCATGCCCGCATAGGGTTTTGCCGCATCGATGAACCATTGCATCTCGGTTTCCTGAGAAGCGCGGTCCAACGTGGACATGTCCCCGATTTCGGCATCAAGGAACGCTTTCGCGGCCTCGATATCGGCCCATGCCGGAGCCGAACCAAAGGCCATCAGCGCAAGCGCCATGGCGGTTGTCGTGTGGCGAAGTCTCATTTTGTATCCTCCCAGATTGTGAGACGCAGGTTTCTTGGTCTGGCCGGGGGGGGGTGATGCCCTGTCCCCGGCGTCTTCTTCTTGCCTAGACGAAACGGAACACCGCAGCGGCATAGACAAGACAAACGATCAGCGCACCCCAGATCGGTGCACCGAAGAAAAAGAGCCATCCCAGATGGATGAAGGCAGAGCCCAGCAGTGTGATGAAGAGCCGGTCGCCGCGCGTGGTTTCAATCCGCAGGATGCCGACACGCGGAGTTTCCGGAAAGCGCGCAGCAAGCAAGGTAAACAGGATCAGCAGGCACGCGATGGTCCAGAAGAACAGAGCGACGGGGAGCGTCCACGCCATCCAGCCGCCGGGAACCATCGGCATAAACCATTCGATAGCTCCTTCCTTCTTTGGTGCGACGAACAAAAGGACCGCGAGAGTGGCAGCCATCGCGCCTGCGGCCGTCAGACTGATTGCGGTCCAATTGGAGCGGTGCACAACAGGGTTGGTCATCACACCCTTCCCAGGGCAAAGCCCTTAGCGATGTAGTTGCGGACAAAATAGATCACCAGCGCGCCCGGCACGATGGTCAGAACGCCTGCGGCCGCCAGAACCCCCCAGTCCATTCCGCTGGCCGAAACGGTACGGGTCATGGTGGCGGCGATCGGCTTGGCGTTCACCGACGTCAACGTTCGGCTGAGCAGAAGTTCCACCCACGAGAACATGAAGCAAAAGAAAGCGGCGACGCCGATGCCGCTGGCGATCAGGGGCATGAAGATTTTCACGAAGAACCTGGGAAAACTGTAGCCGTCGATGTAGGCGGTTTCGTCGATCTCCTTAGGCACGCCGCGCATGAACCCCTCAAGTATCCAGACCGCGAGCGGCACGTTGAACAGGCAATGCGCCAAGGCAACGGCGATATGCGTGTCAAACAGGCCGACCGACGAATACAACTGAAAAAACGGCAGTGCGAACACGGCGGGCGGGGCCATCCGGTTGGTCAGCAGCCAAAAGAACAGGTGTTTGTCGCCCATGAAACTGTAGCGCGAAAAGGCATAGGCCGCAGGCAGCGCCACGGTCAGAGAGATCACCACGTTCATCGTGACGTAGATGATCGAATTGACATACCCCATATACCAACTGGGGTCGGTCAGGATCACCACGTAGTTGCGGAACGTCAGGTTTTGCGGAAAGAGCGTGAAGGTCGAGAGGATCTCGGTATTTGTCTTCAGGCTCATGTTTACAAGCCAGTAGATCGGCAGCAGCAGAAACAGCAGGTACACGCCCATCACGATGGCAGAAGGTTTGACACGCATCACTTGGACTCCTGCCGGTCAAGGTTGGTCATCACGGTGAAGAACACCCAGCTGACCAAGAGGATGACAAGGAAATACATCAGGCTGAATGCGGCAGCGGGGCCGAGGTCAAACTGGCCGATGGCCATTTTGACAAGGTCGATGGACAGGAAAGTTGTCGCATTGCCCGGCCCGCCCCCAGTGACCACGAATGGCTCTGTGTAGATCATGAAACTGTCCATGAAGCGCAGCAGAATGGCGATCAGCAGCACGCCTTTCATCTTTGGCAGCTCGATATAGCGGAACACGGCCCAACGGCTGGCCTGGTCGATTTTTGCAGCCTGATAATAGGCCTGCGGTATCGACTGCAGACCGGCATAGGCCAGCAGGGCCACCAGCGAGGTCCAGTGCCAGACGTCCATCACGATCACGGTGATCCATGCGTCCAGAGGGTCGTTCGTATAGTTGTAGTCGATACCAAGCGCCGCCAGCGTATGCCCCAGGAGGCCAATGTCCACGCGGCCGAAGATCTGCCAGATGGTGCCAACCACATTGAACGGGATCAGCAGCGGCAAGGACATGAGCACAAGGCAGAACGAGGCCCAGAACCCTGATTTCGGCATATTCAGTGCGATGTAGATGCCCAAGGGCACCTCGATGGCCAGAATGATGGACGAGAACAGGATCTGACGGCCAAGGGCTGCATGCAGGCGCGACGAGGTGACCATCTCCTCGAACCACTCCAGCCCGGCCCAGAAGAACTGGTTGTTGCCGAAAGTGTCGTTGAGCGAATAGTTGACGACCGTCATCAGCGGGATCACGGCAGAAAATGCCACGATCACCAGAACCGGAAGCACCAGAAACCACGCCTTGTTGTTCTGTGTCTTGTTCATCAGGCGGCTTCCCCCTGCACGCGCCAGTCGTCGGCGTAAACGTTGATCTTTTGCGGGGCGAAGGACACATGCGTCAGGTCGGCACTGACCTCCATGCCTTCCGGGGCAACGATGCTGATCGGTTGGCCCATCACGTCTGCGCGCACCAGGCGATGGCGGCCCACGTCCTCGACGCGCTTGATGGTGACGGGCAGGCCTTCGCCGCGCGTCAGCACTGCATACTCGGGCCGGATGCCGATCTGGGTGCGGCCCTTGATTGGCCCATAGGCCGCACCCAAGGCAACCGGAACCCCTTGCAGGTGGGCGCGGTTTCCATCGATCTGCGCGTCGAACAGGTTCATCCCCGGCGAGCCGATGAAGTAGCCCACAAAGGTATGTGCGGGCGTCTCGAACAACTCTTCAGGGGTGCCCATCTGCACGACGCGGCCATCATACATGACCACGACCTTGTCGGCAAAGGTCAGAGCCTCGGTCTGGTCGTGGGTAACATAGATCATGGTGTGGCCAAAGTCGCGGTGCAGCTTTTTCAACTGGGTGCGCAACTCCCATTTCATCTGCGGGTCGATCACCGTCAGCGGCTCGTCGAACAGGATGGCGTTCACGTCCTCGCGCACCATGCCGCGACCCAAACTGATTTTCTGCTTGGCGTCGGCGGTCAGGCCCTGCGCCTTTCGGGCCAGGATATCCTCCATCCCGATCATATGCGCGATTTGTTGCACCCTGCTGGCGATGTAGGCCGCATCCATGCCGCGATTGCGCAACGGGAACGCCAGATTGTCACGCACCGTCATGGTGTCGTAAACGACCGGAAACTGGAACACCTGCGCGATGTTGCGCTCGGACGTGGCGGCGTCGGTCACGTCATGGTCGCCAAACAGCACCCGACCCTGCGAGGGGCGCAATAAGCCCGAGATGATGTTCAGAAGTGTGGTCTTGCCGCAACCCGATGATCCCAGCAGCGCATAGGCCCCCCCGTCCTGCCAGACGTGGTCTAATTCCTTCAGCGCGAAATCCTCGTCCTTCGTCGGGTGCGGATAGTAGCTGTGTGCAAGGTTCTTCAGCGTGATCTGTGCCATGTTATGCGGCCCCCTTCAGTTCGGACATCGCATAGGCTGCGGGGGCCACAAGCCGGCCCGACGCATCGAACAGATAGACATGCGACGGATCCAGCCAGACCGACACTTGCGATCCGGACGCAAGATTGTGTACCCCATGCACAAGCCCAACCCATGGGTCGGCCTTGTGTTGCAGGTGCAAAAAGGTTTCGGACCCGGTGATTTCGGTCACGCCAAGGGTGCAGTGGAATTCGACCGCCGTTCCGGAATGTTTGTTCAGCTCCAGATGATTGGCACGGAAACCGGCTGTGTAGCGTCCATCCGGGATCCCCGCCAGAACGCCCTCGGCCGGGGCATTGGCCGTATCACCGAAATTGATCCGGTTTCCTTCCTTGAAGCAGGACAGAAAGTTCATCGGTGGGTCGGAAAACACCCCTGCCGTGATCATGTCGGCGGGTTTGCGATACACCTCCGGCGTCGGACCGAATTGTGTCACGCGGCCCTGGTGCAGCGCTGCGGTGTTGCCCCCCAGCAGCAGGGCCTCTTCCGGCTCGGTGGTGGCATAGACAAAGATGGCCCCCGATGCCTCAAAGATGCGCGGAATCTCGATGCGCAATTCCTCGCGCAGTTTGTAATCAAGGTTGGCAAGCGGCTCGTCCAGCAACACAAGCCCCGCGCCTTTGACCAGCGCACGGGCAAGCGCGCAGCGCTGCTGTTGCCCGCCCGACAGTTCCAGCGGCTTGCGGGTCAGCATCGGGGTCAGGCGCATCATATCGGCTGTGTCCCGCACGGCCTTGTCGATGGCCTTTGCGTCCTGCCCCAAGATGCGCAACGGCGATGCGATGTTTTCATAGACCGTCAGACCGGGGTAGTTGATGAACTGCTGATAGACCATCGCCACCTTGCGGTCCTGAACGCGCATGCCCGTCACATCCTTGCCATCCCACAAGATGCGCCCAGAGGACGGCACATCCAGCCCCGCCATCAGCCGCATCAACGAGGTCTTGCCCGACAACGTTGGGCCAAGCAGCACGTTCATCGTGCCCTTTTGCAATGTCAGCGTGGTTGGGTGGATGTGAACCCGGCCTTCAACCAACCGCGACACACCCTGAAGGTCCAAAGCCATTGCCGTTCCTTTATTCCGCAGCCGGGCTGATGGCCCGGAGCGCGTTCATGTAAGTATCGAGAGCCGCGATCTGTTCGGCCGACAGCCGAAGCCCCAACTTGGTGCGCCGCCAGACCACATCGGCCGCATGGCGGGCGTATTCCTTGGTCATCAGCCAGCGGACCTCGGCCTCGGTCAGCGTCGCGCCAAAGTCGCGACCCAGATCGGCCATGCTTTTTGCTTGCCCCAGAATGATGCTGGCTTCGGTGCCATAGGCGCGGATCAGGCGGCCGGCATGGTAGTCTGACAGATAGGGATGGGACGACTTCAACCGCGCCGTCAATTCCGCCACGCCATCTTGTGGAAAGTCGCCGCCCGGCAGGGTCTGCCGCGCCGTCCAAGTGCCCTTGGTGCCGGGAAAGAACGGCACGATCTTTTCCAAAGCGGATTCCGCCAGACGCCGGTAGGTGGTGATCTTGCCACCGAACACGTTCAGCAGCGGCGCGCCATTCTGATCAACGCTCAGCACATAGTCACGCGTCGCCGCTGTCGCCGACTTGGCACCGTCATTGTAAAGCGGACGCACCCCGGAATAGGTCCAGACCACATCATCCCTAGACACAGGTTTGACGAAATATTTTGACGCAAAGGTCAGCAGGTAATCGCGTTCCTCATCCGTGCAGACCGCATCGTTGGGGGCGCCCTGATGGTCCTTGTCGGTGGTGCCGATCAGGGTGAAATCCTGCTCGTAGGGAATGGCAAAGATGATCCGGCCGTCTTCTCCTTGAAAGAAATAGCAGCGGTCATGATCGTAAAGCTTGCGCGTGACGATATGGCTGCCCCGCACCAGACGCACGCCTTCGGTCGAATTGATGCGCGCCACGTTGCGGATGATGTCTTCAACCCACGGACCGCCGGCATTGACCAGCACGCGGGCGCGGTGCGTGGCGTTGCCATGGATGCCATCGGTCACCACGTCCCAGTGATCGCCGGCCCGGGTGGCACTGACCACGCGCGTTCCCACCATGATCTGCGCGCCGCGCGCCTCGGCATCGCGGGCATTGAGCACGACAAGACGCGAATCCTCGACCCAGCAATCCGAATACTCATAGGCGCGGGTGAACTTCGGGTTCAGCGGCTTGCCTGCCGGGTCACGCGTCAGGTCAAGCGTTCTGGTCGCGGGCAGAACCTTGCGCCCCCCCATGGTGTCGTACATGAACAGGCCCAGCCGGATCAGCCATGCCGGACGACGCCCCTTCATCCACGGCATTGCAAGTCCCAGAAGCCGACTGGTCGGCGTGTCGCTTTCGAACCGCATGTCTCGGTGATAGGGCAGCACAAAACGCATCGGCCAAGAGATGTGGGGCATGGCGGCCAAAAGGGTTTCACGCTCTTCGAGCGCCTCGCGCACCAGCCGGAATTCGAAATATTCCAGATAGCGCAGTCCACCGTGGAACAGTTTGGTCGAGGCAGATGACGTCGCCTGAGCCAGGTCACCTTGCTCGGCCAGAACGACCGAAAGGCCACGCCCTGCCGCGTCGCGCGCAATGCCGCAGCCATTGATGCCGCCGCCAATGATGAACAGGTCGGCCACTTCGGGCCGCTGGGCATCGGTCACGTTGAATCCCCCTTTGGAAAGGACAGCCCCTCCACGCCACGAACCGTGCACCACCCGCCTGACATGCGTCAACCAATTTATTCGTTTATGCGCGTTTTATTTTTAAACGAACATTTTCGCCGGATGACGTAGGGTCATATTCAATCTATGGAATAATTATTTTGCAAACGCGCAAAAGCGAATGCAGCTGCAGCATGCGGCGGGACCGGGTGACAAACGCAACCAACCTGTGCCAGAAAGAGGTATTCGGAGGGTGACGGCGTGGCATTGAACTTTCGGCAAACAGGCATACTGGAAATCGCGCGGCAAGAAGGCCGTGTCGTGGTCGAAGATCTTGCCCAACGCTTCGATGTGACGCTTCAGACGATCAGACGTGACCTTACGGAACTGGCCGAGGCAGGGCATCTGGACCGGGTGCATGGCGGTGCCGTGCCGCGCATCGGAGTTGCCAATATCGGCTACGAGGCGCGGCGGCGGATGAACGAACAGGCAAAGACCGCGATCGCGCGGTCCTGTGCGATGATGATCCCGGACAATTCCTCGATGATCCTCAACCTTGGCACCACGACCGAGGCCGTGGCGCGTGAGTTGATTCATCATCGCAACATCACGGTTGTAACCAACAACATGAATGTGGCCAACATCCTCGTTGCCAATCCGGGGTGCGAGATCATGGTCGCGGGCGGCGCGCTGCGGCGCAGCGATGGTGGTCTGGTCGGAGAATTGACCACACAGTTCATCGAACAGTTCAAGGTGGACTATGCCATCATCGGAACGTCGGCGCTGGACCGCGATGGCGATTTGCTCGACTTTGACTTGGCCGAGGTCCGGGTCAGCCGCGCCATCATCCGGCAAGCGCGACAGTCGTTTCTGGTAACGGATCACACCAAACTGGGCCGGTCCGCCCCGGCGCGGATCGCCAGCTTGTCAGAACTGGATGCGGTGTTCACCGACGAGAGCCTGCCCGACAGTCTGATGGCGGCTTGCGAAGGTTGGGGCACGCGCGTGGTGGTCACCGGGTGACCGGCGCGGCATGACCCGTGCAAATCGACTTTGCTTAAGGGGCAGGCCGTGACTATTCTGCGCGCGAACATTAGTACCGAAGGCCTCAAATGACCGTTTCCCCTGTTGCCGGAGTTCCGCTGCCAGACACCCTTGCCATAGACATCGCACAAGAGGCTGACGCGCCGGAGGTGCGGACGCTGGATCTGTCGATGTTCACCGCTGACGATCTTCAGAACCTGATTCTGCAACGGTCAGAAGTGCTGTATGACATGCCTCGGTCCGGTCGGGTGATCCGCGCCTGGAACGACGGCGACGACGGTCCGATCCGCGATTGCGTCGAACGCTACGGCGACGTCATCGCCCGGCGGGCAGCCGGGGTGATCCATGCCGAGTACCGCAGCCTTGCGCCGGTTCTTTTGGCCCACCCGCCAAAGCGGATCGCCGATATCGGATGTGGCTATGCCCTGTTTGACCTGTTCGTTGCCCGTGACACCAAGGCTTCGGTGCTTCTGATCGACATCGAACAGAATACGAGACGGCATTTCGGCTATGCCGCCGAAGGGGCTGCCTATTCCAACCTGTCGGTCGCGCGCCGCCTGCTGGAAGCCAACGGGATCGCTACCAAGCGCATCGAAACCCTGAACCCGGAACGCGAAGATCTTGCAGCGGCGGCACCGGTTGATCTGGCCGTCAGCTTTCTGTCCTGCGGGTTCCACTATCCCGCCAGCAGCTATGCCAGCTATTTTCGCGACCAGGTGCTGCCGGGCGGGGCCATCATGCTTGACCTGCGCGCCGCCACGGCCAGCGCCCAACTGGCCGAGCTTTCAGACCTGGGGACGCTGGAAGACCTGCCGGCGCCGCCCAAGGCCCGGCGGATCCTCTTGCGCAAACCCGCAGTCGCGGCGTCTGCCGGTCAGGCAAAACGAAAGCTGTCGGACAGCGGCAGTTCGCGCGCTCGTTGACCGGTCAGCGCGAACAGCGCATTGGCCAAGGCCGGGGCTGCGGGCGGGGTTCCCGGCTCGCCGATGCCGCGGATCTTGCCACCGCTTTCCATGACTTGCACCTGAATGTCAGGGCATTGATGCAGGCGCAGAACCTCGTAGTCCCAGAAGTTTTGCTGCTCTACCCGACCCTCGGCAAAGGTGATCTTGCCTGTGATCGCTGCCGACAGACCATACACCATGGCCCCCGATACCTGCGCCTGAATGTTGCGCGGATCCAGGGCAACACCCACATCAACGGCCGCCCAAGCGCCTGTGATCCGGATGCCGTCCGGGCTGTCCTCTACCTGAACCACCTCGGCCGTTGGCACGCCGAACGACAGGCAATAGGCCAGCCCCAAGGCGCGACCGGGGCGCGGGGTGCCCCAGCCTGACATCGCAGCCACCGCTTCCAGAACCGCACGCGACGGTTCGTGTGTCATCTGTTTCAGCCTGAACTCAAGCGGGTCAACACCCGCCAGATGGGCAAGTTCATCCACCGCGCTTTCATGGAAAAAGCCATTGTGCGATGCCCCGACCGACCGCCAGAAACCCAACGGCACGGTGCGTGGGGCGCGGTGCGTGGTCACGCGGTAATTGGGGAAGCCATAGGGCTGTTCCCATGCGCCCTGCGCCAAGGTGCTGTCCGGCCCGGCCAGCGGCACACCAAAGCGGTCGGCAAAGGTTTCCATGATTGAAGGTGCGCAGATCGCAAGGTCAAGGGTTTCAATCACACCATCCTTGACGCTGCCCTTCACCCGTGCGGTGGCCATCGGCCGGAACATGTCATGGGTCATGTCCTCTTCCCGGCTCCATGTCACCAGAACCGGAATGCCGGGCATGGCGGCGGCGACCTTTGCCGCATGGACGGTGGCATCAACCTCTGCCCGACGCCCAAAGCCGCCGCCCATGACCGTCGTGTGGATCGTTACCGCATCCTCGGGCAGCCCGGCAGCCAAAGCGGCAAACTTGCGCGCAAAGCCGGGGGCTTGCGTGCCGACCCAGACCTGAAGCGTCCCATCTTGCAGCACGGCGGCCGCTTGCATCGGCTCCATCGTTGCATGGGCCAGATGCGGGACTTGGTATTCCGCTTCCCATGTCTGGCCATCGACTTGCGAGACGTCGCCGTCTTTGCGCGGCGTTGCATCTACTGTGCCAGCCGCAAAAGACGCGGCAATCTGGTCACGCATGTCGGCGCTGCTGGCGGGATAATCTGCCGCCGCCCAGTCAAAAACAACAGCGTCCGCAGCCTGTAGCGCTGCCCATGTGGTGTTGGCGACCAAGGCTACGCCGCCGCCGATATCAATCACCCGTTCGACCCCCGGCATGGCAAGCGCGGCAGTGGCGTCAAACCCATGCATCGCAGCACCAAGCGCCGGGTTCATCCTGACGGTGGCAAACCGCATGCCCGGCAGGCGGATGTCGCCGGCGAAGATGGCCGTTCCGGTGGATTTTTCGACCATATCGACACGCGGCAGGGACGTGCCCAGAAGCGTCCAGTCCGCACGGGCCTTCAAGGGTGGCACAGCCGGCAGGTCACTGGCCGCCGCATCGACCGCCAGTTCGGTATAGGGGATGCGTGTGCCGTCAGCGCTGACAACCGCGCCGCCTTCGGTGCGCAGCGTTTGCGCATCGACGCCCAGACGGCGCGCTGCGGCTTGCACCAAGGCCACGCGCGCCACGGCCCCCGCGGCGCGCATTTTCTCATACCCGTCCGGAATGGACGTAGAGCCTCCGGTCAACTGGATCGCCAGAAACTTGGCCGGGATCGCCATTGCGTCGCGCGCCGTTTCTGCCAGCCAGCTTTCGTCCGTGGGGGCGAAGGGCACGCCTTCTTCCAACATGGCCTGATTGTAATAAGCCTTGGCAGGTGGGCCGTGCATCACACGAACCTGATCCCACGGCAGGTCAAGTTCTTCGGCCACAAGAGCGGCCAGAGTGGACTGGATGCCCTGCCCCATTTCCGCGCGCGGCGTGATGATGGTCACACCGTCGGGGTCAATAAGGACATAGGGCGTGATCGCCCCGATCCCGGCCCCGGCAATCGGATTGGCATAGGGTTTGCGATAGGCATAGACCCCGAAGGCCACGCCCCCGGCAATCGCGGCCGAGCCGATCAGAAAGGTGCGACGTGCGATGGTTCCCAGACGGCTCATGGTTCAGACCTCCCGCAGACGATTGGCAGCATCCTGCACGGCGGCCCGAATCCGTGGGTATGTGCCACAGCGGCACAGGTTGCCATCCATCGCTTCGTCAATCTCGGACGGCGAAGGGGATGGGTTTTCCGCCAGCAGGCTGACGGCCTGCATGATCTGGCCTGACTGGCAATAGCCACATTGTGCCACCTGATGGTCGATCCATGCCGCCTGCACTGCGTGCAACGCACCCGGTTGACCCAGTCCTTCGATGGTGGTGACCGACGCGCCGGCGACATCGCCCAGCGCGGTCTGGCACGATCTGACCGCCACGCCATCCACCAGCACCGTGCAGGCGCCGCACGCCGCCACACCACAGCCGAACTTGGTCCCGGTCAGGTTCAACCCGTCACGCAGCGCCCAAAGCAAAGGCGTGTCGTTGGGCAGATCAACTGTCGCACTATCACCGTTGACGGTCAGGGTTGTGGGCATGACGCGATCCTTCTGCTGGTCTGACAAAATGAGCGCAAAATGTCATACTGTCAATTGACAGAGTCCGATTTTCTTGCCAGATCGGGTCATGAGCATGGATGCGAAGTTTCCCACCGCCCAAGGGTCAGGCCGTCTGACCGACCGTCAGGACATGATCCTTGACGCCGCCTTTCATGCCTTTGCGACCTACGGTTATCGCCGCACCACGATGGACGATATTGCGCGGGGTGTGGGCTTGTCGCGATCAGCGCTTTATCTGCACTACCACAACAAGGAAGATGTGTTCCGCACCTTGGCTGAACGCTATTTCCGCGATGCCCTGGCTGCGATGGAATCGGCGCTCATGGCCTCTGGCCAGACCCCGGAACAGGCGTTGATTGCAGCCTTTGTTGCCAAGGACGGCAAGTTCATGGACGTGGTGCTGGGCACACCTCACGGGGCCGAATTGCTGGATGCTGGAATGAGCCTGACCAAAGACCTTGCCGACAGCGCCGAGGCGCAAAAAATTGCCCTGCTGGCAAAATGGTTGGCGGCGCTGCCGATGACCGAGGGGATCGGGACGCCCGAGGCAGTGGCACGCACGATCATGATATCCGCCATGGGCCTGAAGTTTCCCGGTCAAACGCTCGATGGCTATCGCGCAGGCCAGCGCCAGCTTGCCAGACTCTTTGCCCGTGCAATTACCCACTGACCCCCGGCGGGGCTAGTCCAGAGGGGTGAACCGAAGTGTTACAGTCGCCTTCCCGTTCGCAATCGACTTGTCGAGTTGAACATTCATCGCCTTGGCCAAGGTCGCTACGATCGACAGGCCAAGTCCGGCACCGTTAGAATCAACCCCTTTCCGGAATGGCGCATCATCAAAGGCATCGGCATCGGTGGGGTTTACAAAGGTCAGGGACGCATCGGGCTTCAGCCGGATATGCACCGGGCCTGTCCCGTGGTCAGTTGCGTTTTCCAGCAGATTGCGCAGCAGGATGGCAAGGGCATCGACATCCACGGGAACAAGCAGTTGGTCCAGATCGCTGTCATCAAACTGGATCGGCCTGTCCGTATGACGCCGCGCCTCGTCGATCAACAGTGTCAGCACTTGCACCACGTCGGCTGGACCTGTTCCAAGACCCAGACCCGACTCTGACCTTGACAGTTGCAGCAACCGTTCGACGCGTCGGGTCAAGGCATCCAGAAGGGACATCGAATCCTTCACGTCGGGATCGTGTGAAAGGTCCAGCCGCGCCCGGATTGCGGCAAGCGGCGTGCGCAGCTCATGCGCCGCATTGGCGGAAAACCGACGCTCTGCCTGTCGCAGAGCATCAATCCGGCCGATGTAGCTGTTCAGACCCGTCACCAAAGGCTGCAACTCACGCGGCACGTCAAGGGCTGAAATTGGCGACAGATCATCGGGGCGACGCGCGACCATGCTGTGGGCCAGGCGTTCCATCGGGGCGAAGGCCTGCGCCAGACCACGCCAAAGACCCCAGATGACAAGACCAACCAGCGGCAGAACCAGCACCAGGAAAGACGCCGCCGTTTCCAAAATTTCCTTGTGTCGCGCGGCATTGCTGTGGGCCACCTCGATCACCGCGTCCTCGGCGCTGATCCGCAGAATACGCCAGCCTCCGACATCGGAAAATCCATCCCTTGTCAGTGGGGGCCATGGTCCCGCAGGTTCGGCCCTGTTGTCGGCAAGAATGCGCAGGACACGCTGGCCATTGCTGGTTTCCACACCCACCGACCGCGGGATGGCCGTCGTGCCCGAGGCATCCAGAAACAGCACCGTGGTCTCGGCAAGGGCTTGCAGTTCCTCGTCGAACATTTCGTTCATTTCGTGGTTGAGCACCAGCGCCGAAAGACCAAGCGTTGCCAGCCAACCAAGTGCAAGATAGGCCAGCACCCGTCGGGTCAGGCGACGGCGAAGCGACCATCTTTTGGCGGATCCATCAGTCATGGCACCACATACCCCAATCCGCGCCGGGTTTCGATGACGCCAGACCCAAGTTTCTGACGCAGACGCGACACATAGACCTCGACTGCATTGCCCTCGACAGGGGCATCAAAGGCGTAAAGTGTGTCCTCCAGCGCGGCTTTGGCCAGTACCCGGCCGCGTGCTCCCAGAAGCGCGTCAAATACGGCCCATTCGCGCGATGTCAGGCGAACCTCGGTGCCGTCGCGCCAGACCTTTGCCGCCGAACGGTCCACTTCCAGCCCATCAATCTGTAACCGGGTTTCGGGAAGGCCCTGCCCACGCCGGGCGTGGGCACGGATCCGGGCGGACAATTCGCGCAGGTCGAACGGCTTGACCACATAATCGTCCGCCCCGGCATCCAACCCTGCGATCCTGTCGCTGATCTGGTCACGCGCGGTCGCGATGATCACCGGCGTTCGGTTGCCTGAATGGCGCAAATGGTTCAAAATCTCCAGACCCGAGCCATCCGGAAGTCCAAGGTCCAGAATGACACAGGCATATTCGGCCACGGCAAGCGCGGTCCGGGCTGTGTCCACATCGGGCGCATGATCGACCGCATGCCCCTCGGCACGCAAAAAGCGCAGCACGGACTGGGCCAGTTCAGCGGTATCTTCGACAAGCAAAAGGCGCATGTCCTTGCATACCGCTGCCGGTCGTGTCCGACGAGTGGAAAATCAACCGGCGCCGCGCATTGTAAGGCTGGCGCAAGGTTGGGCGCAGATATGCCTTTGACGGTGGGGCCGCCGGACAACCGGAATCCGGCTTTCTGGCGTCCCGCTGCAACGACCTATCGGCGCGCAGTGCGCCCAAGAGACAAAGGATACCCGGCGATCATATGGCACAGTCTTGATCGTCGCTACAGGCACACAATGACACACGACACGCTCTCCGCTTCGCAAAAGCACGGTTGGTACCGCCCGGTTCTGACCCATTCCGTTCTGAATATGCTGATCGCCACCTATATCATGGCCGTGTTGAACGGTGGCTTCTGGACACGCCTGACGTCGGCCTTTCCGGGTGATTTCTTCAAGCCCGCCATGTTCGCGGTTGCCATCTGGGGGCTGACAGTTCTGACATTGGAATTGCTCGGGCCCGCACGTCTGCAAAAGCCAGTGGCAGCGGCTTTGATCCTGATTGCGGCCAGCGCAAGCTACTACGAGCGGGCCTTCGGGGTGCTGATCGACCGCGAGATGGTCCGAAATGTGTTTGAAACGACGGTAACCGAATCAAAACACCTGATCACATGGAGTGCTGTTTGGCAGATCGGATTGGCGGGCTTACTGCCTGCGGCACTGGTATTCTGGCCACGCGTGCGGCGGGTGAAACCATTGCATCAATTGTGGCGTTGGCCCCTTGGCGTCGGACTGTCCTTTGCCGTCCTGGCGGCAGGCCTTTTTTCCGACTTCAAAGCATATTCCGCTGTGATCCGCGAGCGGCATGATCTGATGGGATCCTATCAGCCGGGTGCCACAGTGACGGCGGCCGTGAAATATGTTCGCGAACAATGGAAAACGGCCGATCCGATAGCGCGGCCCGTGGGGGCCGATGCAGTTCCAGGACCGTTGCTTGCAGCCACTGAAAAGCCAGTGCTTCTGGTGATTTTCGCGGGAGAAACCCTGCGGGCTCAGAACTTCGGCCTGAATGGCTATGAGCGTGATACGACGCCCGGTCTGCGTGAACGCGGTGTGATCAATTTCACGGATGTGTCTGCCTGCGGCACCTCAACTGCCGTTTCGCTGCCCTGCATGTTCTCACCCGTGGCGCAGGCCGACTATTCGCGCACCGCATTTTTGGAAAACGAGAACCTGCTGGATGTGCTGGCCCGCGTCGGAATGACCACGGCGTGGTTTGACAACAACACCGGTGACCAGCGCATCGCCGCCCGCACCGGATGGGAAAAGGTCGACAAAGCCCTTGATCCCGAAGCCTGTGCTCTCGAATGTACCGATGAGGTCTTTCTCCCGTTGATAGAACAGACCATGGCCAGCATGGAAAAGAACACTGTTCTGGTGCTTCATATGATCGGCAATCACGGGCCGGCCTATTATCTGCGCTACGCTCCGGAACGGGCGATTTTCCAGCCGACCTGCAATACGTCGCAGTTTTCCGACTGCACGATACCCGAGATCGTCAACGCCTATGACAACGCAGCGTTGGAAACTGACCATGTACTGTCGCGCACCATCGACATGATGGCGGCCTCGGACCGGGTCCTGCCAGCAATGGTCTTTTTGTCGGACCACGGCGAATCTCTGGGCGAAGACGGCATTTATCTACACGCCGCACCCCGGTTCATGGCGCCGGAAGTACAGACCAAAGTGCCTTTCGTGATGTGGCTTGGTGACTCGTTCAAGACAGCCATGAATCTTGATACGGACTGCCTGCTTGACTTGTCGGATACGCCTGTCAGCCATGACAATCTGTTCCACACGGTTCTTGGGCTGCTCGATATCTCGACAAACGCACGCAATCCTGCGCTTGATCTGACACAGAATTGTCGGATCAAAAGGGGCGCATGATGGCTGATTTGCCGGGCCGGGACACACAGACAAGCGTGACACCACCGCGAAAAGGGCTGTGGCATGTGGTCGATGCTGCAAGCTATTCAATGGCGGGGTTTCGCCGTCTGATGGCGGAAACTGCGGCCAGACAGGAACTGGCTGGCGGTGCCCTTGGTGTTGCCCTGCTGGTCTGGGCGCAGGCCACCACCGGGCAGTGGCTGGGCTTTCTGGTGCTGTTTTGCGCCCTCATCGCGGTCGAGGCGCTGAACACCGCAATCGAAGTTCTGACCGATCACATCTCTCCCGGATGGTCCGAAACAGCCAAACATGCCAAGGATCTTGGATCCTTGGCCGTGGGTCTGATGCTGGTTGCCAATCTTGCCTATGTCGGCATGATCGTTGTGCCGTTCCTGACCGGGTCACCTGCGTTGGAATGATCAAGGCAAACGGCCTGCCTTGGTCCAACCGAGATCGACCGCGCGTTTGCCAGGGCTAATGAATTGCGGCGTGGGCCGTTAAACACTTTGCCGTTGCTGCCCAGTACAATTGTCCCTGTGCAATCATGCGAGTGTCAGCGACAAACCCTTGATGGGGCGGAAGAACAGAACCGCCCGTCGCCCTCGCAACAATGCGTTGTCAGTGGGTCATTACGCAAACTATGCTTTGAAGTGGTGGCGAGGGGGGGACTCGAACCCCCGACCCCGTGATTATGAGTCACGTGCTCTAACCAGCTGAGCTACCTAGCCATTGGCGGGCGTGGTATTGTGCCCGGCCTGTCGCGTCAAGGCCGAATCGTCATTCGGCAGCATCGCGGGTGTGGGCCACGCGCGGGCGCCCCGAGGCCGTGACGCTGAGCACCGCCTCGATAAACATCTTGCGGCCCTCGACATCGGCTTCGCGGATATCGCGCTGTGTGGTCAGGTGCAGATCAACGGCACCGGCGCGCAAGGCACGCGCGCTGGCCACGGCCGTCAGAACGCCTTCCATGGCGGCAAGCGCCGAGTCACGGTCGGAAAACACCTCGATCCCTTCAGGAAAATGCGCGGCAAAGCGGCCTTCCGACGGGCTGGTTACCGTCCCCGTCGCCCGCTGACTGACCTGGCCCACCACTGCGCCAATGGCGTTGGCGACCCCGGCATGGTCAGGCAAGATCATCTGGCAGCCCAGCCGTTCCCCGACAGCGCCATAATAAGCCGGGGCCGAGGCACCCAGACCGATCACCGGCACGCCAAGCCGCACCGACAACTGCACCACCCCCTTGTGACCACGCAGCCCGGCGCGGGTCAGGGAATGGCGGGCCAATGTCTCGGGCGTCTCGTCGTCAAAGGCGGGGTCTTCGGAAAAGGCGGCTTCCAGCAGGCAGTCCGCAGTCTGCTGGGTCAATTGATCGACGATGGCTTTGGCCAGGCTCGTGGCGTCGGTGGCAAAGCGTTCCCCCGCCCCCGTTCGCCGACGTCCCAGAAGGCGCAAAGCCTTTTCTGACGCAAGTGCATCCCAAACTGCAAGGCGTCCCAGCATATGGCTGGCATCCGATGGCGTAACGCCAGCGACCATCACCAGCCCCCGTGCCACCAATCGGTCAAGCGCCGCTGCCTCCAGCCGCGAAGTCAGGACCTGCGACAGCGGCGCTGGCGCGGTGATCCGATCCAAAAGGGCGGCCTCACGCGGGCTCAGGCCGCCCCGCGGGCCTTGCATCGGAATGGCAAAGCGGCCGTCATATTCACCGGCCACATCGCTGGACAGCGCCCGGTCCAGTGCCGCATGAACCATTGGCCCATGGTCCACCGCCAAGAGTGATACAGGCACCAGACGGCGCGGCCCAAGGCGCAGGCCGCCCGACAGACCTTCGGTGATCAGATGCACCTCGCTGTCGCCGCCAAGTCCGGTGGTGCGCATGGCCACCGCCTCAACCATTGTGCGAAAGCCGCCGACGCGGGCGCCTTGCGGGTCGATCTCGGGCAATCCATCGCGCAAAAGCGCCACATCCGTGGTGGTGCCGCCAATGTCGCTGACCAGCGCATCCTTGGCCCCTGTCAACCACCGTGCCCCCACAATGCTGGCGGCGGGGCCCGAGAGAATGGTTTCAATCGGGCGCTCGCGCACCATGGCAGCGGAAATCAGCGCGCCATCGCCGCGCACCACCATCAGCGGGGCGTTGATGCCGATTGCCTGAAGGTGACGTTCGCATGCCGCAACCAAACGGTCGATCATCCCGATCAGACGCGCATTGAGAACCGCAGTCAGCGCGCGCTTGGGGCCGTTCAGGTTGGCCGACAACTCGTGGCTGCAGGTGACGGGTCGTCCGGTGATGCGCCGGATCAGATCGCGCGCCGCAATTTCATGTGCCGGATTGCGGGTGGCAAATCGCGCAGCCACGGCGAAACCCATAACCTGATCACCCTGTTCGCGCAGTAGATCTTCCAGACCTGCCAGATCCAGCGGTGCGAATTCTTGCCCGGCGTGACCGTGCCCACCTGCCAGCCGAAAGATCGGATCGCCTTTCAACGCGTCTTCCAGACCGGCCCGGCCCTCATCGCCTGCGTCAAAACCGATGAACACCAGCCCCACACGGCCACCCTGCCCTTCGACCAGCGCATTTGTGGCCAATGTTGTGGAAAGCGACACCAGCGAAATTTCGGCCGCAGTGACGCCCGCCGCTGCCAGCGCCGCATCCACCGCGCCGCCGATGCCGATCGCCAGATCATTGCGCGTGGTCAGGGCCTTGGCCTTGCCGATCACTTGGGTCGCGGCCTCGTCCACGATCACCGCATCGGTATAGGTGCCGCCCGTATCCACACCCAGAAAGTAACCCATTTCCTGCCGTCCTTGCTGCTTTGCCTGTCAGCTAGGCCAAGCCGTGGCAAAGATCATCCCTCAATGCGACATTTCCGGTCGGATCTGGCCTGTGCCTGACCGTGGTTTGCCCTTTGCGCCGCAGATGTCTAGTCTGACACAAAACGGGGTGTGGGTGATGCGGGCAAGTCTGATCGTGATGATGATGTGGTGCGCGCAACCGGTTGCCGCGCAATCCCTGAACACGTCCGAACCCGACAGTCCTGTGGAAAGGATCGAGATGAAGGCCATTGGAACCGAACAGGGCTTTGCACACTGGCTGGCCAGTTTTCGCCAGCGGGCGACGGATGCGGACATTCCGTCGCCCGTGCTGGACCGCGCTTTGGGTCAGGCCCGGTTCAACGAAAAGATTGTGGTGCGCGACCGCAACCAGAATGAATTCACCAAGACGATATGGGAGTATCTTGACACCGCCGTGTCCGACGACCGGGTGGCGCTGGGGATCAAGGCGATGGCCCGACACACCCCCCTGCTGGCGCGGATCGAGGCCGAATACGGAGTGGACCGCCACATCGTCGCGGCAATCTGGGGGCTGGAGTCGGCCTATGGTGCCTTCCGGGGCGACATCCCCACCATCGAGGCACTGGCCACGCTTGCCTATGACGCGCGGCGTGCCGCGTTTTTCGAAGAGCAACTGATTGCCGCGCTGAAGATTATTGCCAACGGCGATGTCACGCCCGAGGTGATGCGTGGAAGCTGGGCAGGGGCCATGGGGCACACGCAATTCATGCCGACAAGCTGGTGGTCCTTTGCGGTGGATTTCACCGGCGATGGCAAGCGGGACGTCTGGTCGGATGATCCGACCGACGCCTTGGCGTCAACCGCAGCCTATCTGCGCCATTGGGGGTGGGCCACAGGGGCCCGCTGGGGGCTGGAAGTGACGCTGCCCGACGGGTTCGACTACGACCAAACCACCGAGCGCATCAAAAAGCCGGTGGCGGATTGGGCCGCGTTGGGGGTCACACCGGTTGCGGGCGGCAATTTGCCCGACCATGGACTGGCTTCGATTCTGTTGCCCGGTGGGGCACGGGGGGCGGCATTCCTCATCTTCTCCAATTTTCAGGTGATTGAACATTACAACACGGCAGATGCTTATGTCATCGCCGTGGGTCATCTGGCCGATCGGCTGCGCGGCGGTCCGGCGATTGCGGCATCCTGGCCGCGCGACTTGCGCGCCCTCAGCCTTGAGGAGCGGATGGAGTTGCAGGACCGCCTGGGGCGTGCCGGCTTTGACCCCAAGGGCGTAGATGGCCGGATCGGGCCGAACACCATCGCCGCTGTAAAGGCGTTCCAGAAAGCCAATGGTCTGGTGCCCGATGGCTATGCCAGTCTGGAAATCCTTACCCTGCTGCGCTGACCTATCCGCGCCACGACGGCTGCAGATCCCCCGGCATCGGCGTCGCATGATAGATGGCACGCGCAATGGCACGGGCAAGACAGGTCGCCGCCACATGCCCAAGCTGGTATGTATCGGTCAAAGGGTCGGTCATCGTCCGGTCCCCGGTGGCGGCGGCAAAGACCAGATCGCCGTCCAACGGACTGTGCGACGGCACAATCGCGCGGGCCATCCCGTCATGCGCCGAAGTCGCCATACGCTGCGCCTGCGACTGTGTCAGCGCGGCATCGGTCGCCACAATGGCGATGGTGGTGGCTTCACCCACCCGTTTGCGCGGCAGCGGTGCCTGTTGCGGCGGCAGGTTTTGCGCCGCGCCAAGACCACCGAATTCGGACCCTTCTTCCCAATGCGCCGCCCAGAAATGCCGCGTGTCCGCCATGGTGACCGACCCCAGCGCGTTGACTGCAACCAATGCCCCGACTGTAAGTCCTGACGGCAGGATGGCCGAGGCCGATCCCACCCCGCCTTTCCAATTCTGTGTCGTGGCGCCGTAGCCTGCACCCGCCGAGCCCAGTGCCATATCAACCGAAGCTGCCTGCAGAGCCGCTTTGCCCAGCGCGGCATAGGGGTTGCGCGCCCATGCCTTGTCGCCGCCATTCAACAGATCGAACAATATCGCACCCGGCACGATCGGCACGCGTTGGTCGCCAACCTGAAAGCCGCGCCCCATCCGGCGCAAGGCATCTGCCACCCCGGAACAGGCATCCAGACCAAAGGCCGACCCACCGGCCAGCACCAGCGCGTCCACCTCTTGCACCAGCCGGTCGGGTGCCAGAAGGTCCGTCTCTCGGGTGCCGGGGGCACCGCCCATGACGTGAACGGCGGCCGTAAACGGCCGGTCAGCAGTCAGCACCGTCACACCCGAACGCAGCACAGCGTCGTGCGCCTGCCCGACCCGCAGGCCGCGGACATCCGTGATCAGGTTTCTGGGTCCGGGGCGCATCGCCAAAGGGGGCCGCAAACCGATGCATTTGGCAAGGCAAATCAGCAATTCGCCATGACGTGACAAATGATGATCATCCGGCAGGGATGCACAGCGGGTCTGCACTTGATCCCATTGTTCCCTGCTCTGTCACAGATTAGGTTTATGGCCATGAGCGCAAGCCGCAATGCACGGGGATCAGCATGACCGAAAACACATATGTTCCGCCCAAGGTCTGGACGTGGGACAAGGCAAACGGCGGGCAGTTTGCAAGCACGAACCGCCCCATCGCAGGGGCTACGCACGAAAAAGAGTTGCCGCGCGGTCAGCACCCGTTTCAGCTTTATTCGCTTGCCACGCCGAACGGCGTGAAGGTCACGGTCATGTTCGAGGAGTTGCTGGAAGCGGGCCACGCCGCCGACTACGACGCCTGGATCATCAAGATCGGGGATGGCGACCAGTTCGGGTCGGGCTTTGTGGCGGCGAACCCAAATTCGAAGATCCCGGCTTTGATGGACTATTCCGGCCCCCAACCGCTCCGGGTATTCGAATCCGGGTCAATCCTGATCCATCTGGCCGAAAAATTCGGAGCGTTTCTGCCGGTATCCGGGCCTGAACGGACCGAGGTTTTGAACTGGCTGATGTGGCAAATGGGGTCGGCCCCGTTTGTGGGTGGTGGTTTCGGGCATTTCTACGCTTACGCCCCTGAGAAATACGAATATCCGATCAACCGGTATGCCATGGAAACCAAGCGACAGCTTGACGTGCTGGACCGGCAATTGGCCGAACGGCCGTTCATTGCCGGAGATAACTACACCATTGCCGATATGGCGATCTGGCCGTGGTACGGCGGGATGGTGCTGGGGCGTGCCTATAACGCCGCCGAGTTTCTGGACGTGAAAAGCTACAGACACGTCATCGACTGGGCTGAAAAGATCGACGCCCGCCCAGCCGTCGGGCGTGGCCGCAAGGTCAACCGCAACTGGGGCGAGCCTCACGAGCAATTGCCAGAACGCCATTCGGCGGCGGATTTTGACACGCTCTGATCACAACGGCCCGCCCTTCCCCCTTGCGGGAAAGGCGGTGCCAAGGCACAGTAAGCGCAAGCCGTGGCGATGGCGTCGCCACAGGGGCCAGTGCCCCACCGCTTGCAGCGCACCGTTGCTTTCGTCCTGTACGCCGGGACCTTTCGGGGTCTGCATCCGTGTTGGCCCCACCAATGAGGTCTGACATGGAACTGATACGTCCTGAACACTACCGTTTCCACAACAGTGGCGCCAAGGATGCGCTGCCTTTTGCGGTGGCGGAATACGAAGACCGTCTGGCCGGCCTGCGTGACATCATGGAGCTTCACAGTCTTGACGCTGTGGTGCTGACCTCGATGCACAACGTCGCCTATTACTCGGGTTTTCTGTATTGCACTTTCGGGCGGCCCTATGCCTGCGTGGTGACAAAGACTGATTGCGTCACGGTCAGCGCCGGTATTGACGCGGGCCAGCCGTGGCGGCGGTCGGTGGGGGACAACATCACCTACACCGACTGGAAGCGCGACAATTTCTGGCGCGTGGTGGCCTCTATCACCGGCATCGGCAAGGCCATCGGCTGCGAAGCCGATCATCTGACCATGGAGCGTGCCGAAAAGCTGAACACCTTCCTTCAGCCCAATCGCGGCATGGACATC
>JBKBWK010000036.1:0-33414 GCA_046313895.1 Paracoccaceae bacterium | reverse complement strand
GAACGGTAGAGCAGGGCCTGGCCGCAGTGGCAGGCAACACCCGGGCTGAAATCTTTGAGTCATTATGGCCTGAAGCACCGGCGGGTTTGCCATGCAGAGATTAAATCTTGGACGTTTGATTGTCGGGCGGCAGTCGAGGCACGGCGGGCAGCGGCAGGCCGTCTGACGTGTGAAGACGATACTTGGGGAAATGGAAGGGCCGGGCGCGATGTGTCCGGCTTTTTTCTCTGCCGAGTCGAGCGCCGCAATAGGCAGTGACAAATCAAGTGACAAACCGAAAATCCCATTAGAACACCCGCGCTAGGCGGGCTTCTAAGTAGCTGTAATCTTTGGGACTTTTGGCTCCGGCGGTAGGGATCGAACCTACGACCAATTGATTAACAGTCAACTGCTCTACCGCTGAGCTACGCCGGAACACACGCGGTGTATAGCGGGGTGTTTTGAGGGCGTAAAGGGGCTTTGGGGAAAAATATTCATGTCGCCTCGCGGAGGAAAAAATAGGCGTCGGGATGGGGATCGTCTTGACAAGTGATGATATTTCTTTCCCAAAGATCAATGAGATGCGCGAAAACATTCCGCCGCGCGGCTGGCAACAGGACTGTCGGTGTGTCGTGGTAAATTGCTGACGTCATGGTCTTTGCGTCAGCCGGGCCTTCACGCAAAGCGTGCAGCACGTCTGCCTCGCGTTGCAGGCGGTGTGACACCAAAGAGCGCAGGCGACCGGGGACGTCTTCTACAGGTGCGCCATGGCCGGGCAACATCAAACGCCAGCCTTCGGTCAGCAACCGGTCCAGAGACGACATATAGGCCCGCATATCGCCATCAGGAGGCGAGATCAGGCTGGATGCCCAGCCCATGGCGTGGTCCCCCGACAGCAGTACATCGCCAAAACCAACGCAAATGTGCCCGCCCATGTGGCCCGGCGTATGCAGGATACGCAAACCGTTTGGGCCGCAGGGCAGGGTTTGGCCATCTGCCAGCAGACCATCGGGTTGGAACCCGGTATCAACGCCTTCGCCGCCCCCCTTTAGTCCTTTGTCCACAAGGCGCTGCATCAGGGCGCTGCGCCCGGCGACCGCATCGCCAAAGGCCAGAACCGGCGCTCCGGTCAAGGCGCCCAGTCTCGGTGCCGCTGCCGAGTGATCGAGATGCGCATGGGTGACGACGATGGCCGCCACGGTTTCGTCCGCGTCAAGCGCGCCTTGCAAAGCCGCCAGATGCGTTGCATCCAATGGCCCCGGATCGACCACAACCACGCCCGGACCCCGCCCCAGAATATAGCTGTTGGTGCCCGGACCGGTCATGGCCGATGGATTGGGCGCCAGCACCCGCCTGATATCATCCGACAGCCAATCGACCACGCCCACCTGCACCGCTTGCCTGCTTTCCTTTGATCCGTCCCGTTGCTAGGCTACTGCCATGCGCTTCAGCCTCAAGTCCTTTTTGCCCCGCAGTCTGTTCGGCCGTGCCGCGCTGATCCTTATCCTGCCGACGGTCACGATTCAGCTGATCGTCTCGATTGCCTTCATCCAGCGGCATTTTGAAGGTGTCACCCGGCAATTGGTGCATGGGGTCGTGATCGAATTGCAACTTTTGCGGGACACGGTTGAACGCGCCCCGACGGCGGCGGCGGCGCTGACTGCTGCGCTGCCCTTGGCAGAAGCTTTCGAGATGACGCTGGAATTGCCCGCCATGTCTCTTCCTGCCGTCGATCAAAGTCTTTGGGGTGATCTTACCGCCCGTCCGGTAATTGCCGAGCTGCGGCAAGAACTGCCGCAGGTGCTGTCGGTTGATCTGGCCAGTATCAAAGGCACTGTGCTTTTGGTCGAACAGACCCGGCACGGGCCGATGTTGGTGATGCTGTCGCGAACGCGGGTGTCGGCATCCAATCCGCATCAGCTCTTGGTGATCATGCTTTTGGCGTCGTTTCTGATGACGCTGATTGCCTATATGTTTTTGCGCAATCAGTTGCGCCCGATCAAGAAACTTGCCGATGCAGCCGAGGCGTTCGGCAAGGGTGAAGCCGTGCCCTATCGGCCGCGTGGTGCGCTGGAGGTGCGTGCTGCGGGGGCGGCGTTTCTGGACATGCGCGCCCGCATCGAGCGCGCCATCGAAAGCCGCACGCTGATGCTGTCGGGGGTCAGCCATGATTTGCGCACGCCCATCACACGGTTGAAGCTGGGGCTGTCGATGTTGCCGGAAGACTCCGAAACAAAGGCGCTTTTGTCCGATGTGGCCGAGATGGAGCGTCTGGTAGACGAATTTCTGGCCTTTGCACGCGGCGACGCGATGGAAGATCCGGTCTCGGTTGACCCGGCGCTGATTGCCGCCCAAGTGGCCGACAATGTGGCGCGCTCCGGACGCATCCTGCATTTCACGTCACGGCTGAGCACGCCAGTGATGATGCGTCTGCGACCACAGGCGGTTCAGCGGGCAGTGGAAAATCTGGTCGGCAATGCGTTGCGCCATGCCACTGTCGTGTCTCTGACACTGATGGCCACGGACCGCAGCTTGCGCTTTGTCATCGAAGACGATGGTCCCGGAATTCCCGAAGGACTGCGAGAGGCGGCGATGGCGCCGTTCGCGCGTCTGGAGCCGTCTCGTGATCCCAATCGCGGCGGTGGGGTCGGCTTGGGCCTGTCGATCGCGGCCGATGTGGCGCGCAGCCATGGCGGACGGCTTGTTCTGACCCGCTCCGAAACTCTTGGGGGCTTGCGCGCCGAATTGTCCCTTGCGCGTTAAAGCGTCACGCTGTCGCCCAGGGGCGTGATCACACGGCCTGCTGCCGCGCGGGCGTCATCGGCATCGTGGGTGACAAGGACGGTGGCAAGCCCTTCGTCACGGATGCGCGACAGGACAAACCCCCGAACTTGGGTGCGCAGATCGGCGTCCAGACGGGAAAACGGCTCGTCCAGCAACAGCGCACAAGGTTGGGCCAACAAGGTGCGCATCAGGGCCACCCGTGCCCGTTGCCCCCCTGACAAAGTCGCGGGATCGCGGGGGGCAAAACCTGCAAGCCCGGCTTGCGCCAGGGCCGAGTCGATCTGCGCTTGCCGCACGGCGCGGCCTTTGACTTCAGGCGGAATGGCAAAACCTAGGTTGCCGCCGACAGACAAATGCGGGAACAGCACGTCGTCCTGAAACAAAAGACCAATCCGGCGCAGATGTGGGGGCAGGGTGGTCACATCGCGACCGGCCAGCACGACCCGGCCCTGCATCCGGAACACCGAAGGCAAGGTGCCAAGGATCGCCGCCAGCGCGGTCGATTTGCCCGACCCCGACGGCCCCATGATCGTCAGCACCTCGCCGGGGGCAACGGTCAGGTTCAGGTCAACCACAGTCGCGCCCCCGCGCGTGATGAGAAGACCCTGCAACTCCAAGGCACCGCTCATCCCGTCACCGCCATGCCGCGTCGGTGGCGAAACAACAGCGCCGGCACCAGAAGTGCCAGCGTGAACCCGATCACCGGCAGCGCCATCTGCAACAGTGCATAGGCCCCGATCAGGCGCCGGTTGCCGCCCGATGACAGGGCCACCGCCTCGGTCGTCAGGGTTTCAATGCGCCCTCCGCCTATCAGCAAGGTTGGCAGATATTGCCCGATCGAGACGGCCAGACCGACCGCCGCTGCCGTCAGAATCGGCCGCAGCAGCATCGGAAAACGCAAAGACCAGAATACCCGTGCGGGCGCAGCCCCCAGAGCGGCCGCTGCAATCGCGATCCTCCCGTCCCACGCCCGATAGGCAGGCGCCAGTGACAAAAAGACATAAGGCAGCACGAACACCAGATGCACCGCGGACACCGCCAGCCAATGCCCGCTGATCCCGCCCCGCAGCAAGGCAATCTGCAAGCCCGGCAGAAACGCCACCTGAGGCACCAGCAGCGGCAGATACAGCACCCACAGCGACCGCGCACCGGGCAAGAGCGCAAAGCGATGTTCCGCTTCAAGACAGGCCAGCACCAGCACCAGCGCAAGCCCGGTGGACAGCGCCGCAATGGCCAAAGTCAGCCCGCCGGTCGTCAGCAAGTCTGGCGCAGCGCGCACCCATGTTCGCAGCGTCAGGCTATCAGGCACGGCATCGGGGAACTGCCACAATCCCGCAACAGACCAGACCGCCAGTCCGATCAACCCAAGGATCAGCATGCCAGCGGAGACAACACCGGCCAGCGTGCCGACGCCGCGCACCACCGGGTCAAGGCCACGCATACGCAGACCGGATTCAGCCATGCGTGTGATAGCGCTTTTGGCGATCAGCTCGGCCCCGACCCATGCCAGCAGGACCACCAGAACCGCAGCCAATTGGACGATGGCCCCCGCCGCCGCAGTGGCACGCCCGGCCAGCATCGGATCGGCCATCCAGATCACCACTTGCGCCGACAAGGTATAGGGCAGGGTTGGTCCTAGGATCATGGCCATTTCAACGGCCGTCATGGAATAGGCCAGCACCGCATAAACCGGTAGGCGCAACTGACTGTAAAGGCTTGGCAAAACAGCGATCAAGAAGGCGGCCGTGCGTCCCGCGCCAAGACTTTGGGCCACGGCCAAGCGCCGTGCCGCGTCGGTCTGCGGCAGGGCGGCAAGCGCCATGAGAAACAGGAACGGCACTTCCTTCGTCACCAGCCCCAGGGTCAGGGCCAGGCCATACGGGTCGTTCAGGATCAACAGATCGGGAGGCTGTGTCCAGCCCGTTGCCCACGGCGATAAAAGGCGCGCCAACCAGCCCGAGGGCGCAATAAGGAAGGCAAGGCCAAGAGCCGCCGCAGCATGCGGCACCGACAACAGCGGGGCCAGAAGGTGCTGGATTACGGCAAAAGCCCGCGTTCCCCACAATGCCGCCACCAACGTCAGTGTAATCAGCAAGGATACCGTCGTCGCCGCAACGCCGGTGGTAAGCGACAACACGATCGAACGCGACAGGCCCGGCCAATCAAGAAGTGCCTGAAACCCCTTGGCATCACTTGAAAATGCTGGAATGACCGTGCCTGCCAGCCCGGCCAGAACCGGCAGGACCAAAAGGCCGAGCGTTACACGGGGGGCCTGCCGCAACAGGCCGCCGGTGATCATTGGGCAACGCCGTAGCGTGCGATCCAGTCCTGCCCGATCCGGACCATCCAGCTTGCGTGCGGCTCGAGCAGCGCAGGCCCCAGATCGGCGGGCGAAAGGGTTGCCACGCCCAGGTCCAGCGTGTCGAACCGCGCCCGGTCGGAATCGGTCAGTGAAGAAACGTTCAGAACAGTCTGAAACCCAAGGATATTCGGATCCTGGGCGCGGGCCTGAACCCCGGGATCGAGCAAAAGGTTCGACACCACCTGCGCCCCGGCCCGATGCGACGCATTGAACGGAATCGCCACGAATGAGGCATTGCCGATGGTGCCACCCTCCAGCGTGAAGGTGCGCACTGTGTCGGGCAAGGTGCCGGCCGCAATCTCGGCGCTGGCGCGACCGGGGTTGAAGGCAAAACTGATGTCCACCTCGGCATCGGCCAACAACTGTCCCAAGGCCGGCTCATTCTGCGGATATGTTTTTCCTTGGCGCCAGAGCGCCGGGGTCACCGCATCCAGCCAGGCCCACATTGGCGCCACCGTGGACTCATAGGTTGCAGGGTCCAACGGCTTTTGCATCGCGGACGGGTCGGCCAGCGTGCCATAAGCCACCTGTTTGAGAAAGGTCGTGCCAAGGTAATCGGGCGGCTGTGGATAGGTGAAGCGGCCTGGATGGGCGATGATCCAGTCCTTCAGCGCGGAAAGCGTGCGCGGCGGTTCGGCCAGTCGGGCACTATCGTATTCAAAAACGAACTGGGCCATCGCCCAAGGCGATTCGTAGCCGTCGGTTGGTAGAGTGAAATCCGTCACGACCGCCGGTTTTCCGGTGGTATCGACCAGCGGCCAATTCGGCAAAGTCTCTGCAAAGGGGCCAAACAACAGACCTTGATCCTTCATCGCGGCGAAATTCTCGCCATTGATCCAGATCAGGTCCACTGCTCCGCCGGTTGTCGTGCCCGCGTCGCGTTCGGCCAGCACGCGGGCAACGGCATCGCTGGTCGAGGCCAGTTTGACGTGCTCGATCCTGACGCCGTGGCGCGCCTCGGCCTGTTCACCGACCCATGCGATGAAATCGTTGATCTTCGGATCCCCGCCCCAAGCGTGCCAATAGACAGTCTGGCCGCGCGCATCCGTCAGGACGCCGTCCCATGCAGTCTGGGCGCTTGCCGATCCGGTCAGCACGGGCAGGCCCAGTATGGCAGCGCTGGATATGAGAAAGTGCCGTCTTTGCATGCGTACCCCTGTGAATTGGGCAGATTGTCTCTGCCTGTCGCTTCGGGATAGGCAAGGCACGGGTCTGGGTGCAAGGGAATTTTGTCAGTGACAACTGTTCGTGACGTACACGCACAATCGTGCGAGCCCGCGTAACGAAGCGCCTGTGCCGAACGAAGTCGCAGCACCTGGGCAGACCGCCCGATGGAGAATGTGAATGCTTGATGGGATCATGCGCCCGCTGATCGACCCGCCGCTGAACCACGCAGGCCGTTGGCTTGCAGCCCGTGGCGCCACCGCCGATGGGATCACTCTGCTGGGGTTGTGCTTCGGTCTTCTGGCGGCGGGTCTTCTGGCCTATGGCTTTCCCGGTTGGCTGGCCCTTGTGCCGCTGCTGGTGGGGCGGTTGCTGGACGGGTTGGATGGCGCGGTGGCGCGGGCCACCTACAAGACCGATTTCGGCGGCTACTTCGACATTTTTTGCGACTTCGTGTTCTATGCGGCGATTCCCTTGGCGTTTGTCGTGCGCGACCCTGTGGAAAATGCTGTGCCCGGCGCTTTTCTTCTGGCGGCATTTTACGTCAATGCAGCCAGTTTTCTGGGCTATGCCATCATCGCCGAAAAGCGCCGGCTGACAACGACACAGCAAGGCGAAAAGTCGCTGTATTATGCGGTAGGGCTTCTCGAAGGCACAGAAACCATTGTCTTTTTTGCGTTGCTTTGTTTGGTCCCGTCGATCTTTCCAAAAGCGGCTATGGTGTTCGGTGGCCTGTGTCTTGTTACCGCAGCGGCGCGCGTGATGTTGGGGCGGCGGGTGTTTTTCGACGCTCCCTCTGGCCGCGACTAGATCAGACCCCGTGCTGGCTTTGGCTTCCGAAGCGGATAGGCTCCGGATTGCCGGTCCCAACCCGACAGGGGCGCGGGCCTGCCTGTTGCACCCGTTCCGGGCTTGTGCCTTCCACGCCATCCGAGAGAAAAAACCACCTGCCCTTGCAGCCCCCGCATCGCCCTACTAAGACTCTGTCAACCATCGCCCTATATCCACACCCAAGACATCCAAGAGGCAGGCCCCATGCGCGATCCCGTTGATTACTTCACGAACAACCTTGTTCCCATGGTTGTTGAACAGACCAGCCGGGGCGAACGCGCCTATGACATCTTTTCGCGCCTGCTGAAGGAGCGGATCATTTTCGTCAATGGTCCGGTGCACGATGGCATGTCCACTCTGGTCGTGGCGCAGCTTTTGCATCTTGAGGCCGAGCATCCGTCAAAGGAAATTTCGATGTACATCAATTCGCCCGGCGGTTCTGTCGTGGCGGGGATGAGCATTTATGACACCATGCAATACATCCGGCCAAAGGTTTCGACATTGGTTTGCGGGCTGGCGGCATCGATGGGGTCGATCATCGCTGTCGGAGGTGCAAAGGGGCATCGGTTTTCGTTGCCGAATGCAGAATTCCTTGTGCACCAGCCGTCCGGCGGCATGCAGGGTACGGCAGCCGATATCATGATTTCCGCGCGCCACATCGAACAGACCCGCGAACGGATGTATCAGCTTTACATGCGCCACACCGGCCAGGACTACGAAACGGTGCGTAGCGCGATGGAGCGTGACAAGTGGATGACTCCGGAAGAGGCCAAGGAATGGGGCCATATCGACGAGATCGTGGCAAACCGCGAAAAGCTGGACGACACGACGAAGTGACGCTTTGCCCCCCGGCCGCGCGTTCGGGGGGCAATTTGACATTGTGGAGGGTGCGGGCTTGGCCTAGACTTTCCTTTGACAAGGCTTGAGGAAACCCATGGCGAACAATACCGGCGACAGCAAGAACACGCTCTACTGTTCCTTCTGCGGCAAAAGCCAGCATGAGGTGCGCAAGCTGATTGCCGGTCCAACGGTCTTCATCTGCGACGAATGTGTCGAACTTTGCATGGACATCATCCGTGAGGAAACCAAGACCACAGGTCTGAAATCCACCGATGGTGTGCCCACACCCCGCGATATCTGCAAGGTTCTGGATGACTATGTCATTGGTCAGGAACATGCCAAGCGCGTGTTGTCGGTTGCAGTGCATAACCACTACAAGCGTCTGAACCATTCGTCCAAATCCGATATCGAATTGTCGAAGTCCAACATCCTGCTGATTGGTCCGACCGGTTGCGGCAAGACCCTGCTGGCCCAGACGCTGGCACGGATTTTGGACGTGCCCTTCACCATGGCGGACGCGACCACGCTGACCGAAGCGGGCTATGTCGGGGAAGATGTTGAAAACATCATCCTGAAACTGTTGCAGGCCAGCGAATACAACGTCGAACGTGCCCAGCGTGGCATCGTCTATATCGACGAGGTCGATAAGATTACCCGCAAATCCGACAACCCCTCGATCACCCGCGATGTGTCGGGCGAAGGGGTGCAGCAGGCGCTGTTGAAGATCATGGAAGGCACCGTGGCGAGCGTGCCGCCGCAGGGCGGGCGCAAGCATCCGCAGCAGGAATTCCTGCAAGTGGACACCACGAACATCCTGTTCATCTGCGGTGGCGCCTTTGCTGGCTTGGAAAAGATCATAGCCCAGCGGGGCAAAGGGTCGGGCATCGGCTTTGGTGCCGATGTGAAAGACCCGGAATCGCGCGGCGTCGGCGAGTTGTTCAAGGAACTGGAGCCCGAAGATCTGCTGAAGTTCGGGCTGATCCCGGAATTCGTGGGTCGTCTGCCGGTGATCGCCACGCTGACCGATCTGGACGAAGCCGCGCTTGTCACCATCCTGACCGAGCCAAAGAATGCCTTGGTCAAACAGTATCAGCGTCTGTTCGAAATAGAGGGCGTCAAGCTGACCTTCACGCCAGACGCACTGGTTGCCATCGCCAAACGCGCCATCAAGCGCAAGACCGGTGCGCGCGGGCTGCGGTCGATCATGGAAGACATCCTGTTGGATACCATGTTCGAATTGCCAGGGATGGAAGGCGTGCAGGAAGTCGTGGTCAAGGACGAAGCTGTGAACGCTGGTGCCAAGCCGATGCTGGTGTACACCGAAGCGCCGAAGAAAAAAGAAACCGCCAACGCGGGCTGATGGTCTGTGAACGCAAGGCGACAGTGGGCAGGCCAATGGCCTGCCTTTTTCATGCCGGCCCGATGTGGGAAGACGCGCGTGACGGTTGCAGCCTGTCATGGCGGTCCGGCCGTGCACGGTTTGGGAACCAAGGGGCAGCTTCGGGCAATAACCAGCCATCCGCGTCGGCTTGACACTGGACCTTGCCTGCCATTTCGGCCATATCAGGCACAAGCAACCGGAGGCCTGCCCATGTATTTCCTCAAGCGCCTGCTGACCTGGTGGAACAGCCAGACCATCAGCACCCAGATCTTTACGGCTCGCAACGGGATCAAGGTCGGCGAGGATGATCAGGGCAACATTTACTACCAGACGCGCGACAGCAAGAAACGCTGGGTGATTTACAACGGCGAAATGGAAGCGTCACGTGTCTCGCCCGATTGGCACGGTTGGCTGCACTTCACTTGGGATCAGCCGCCGACCAAGGCGCCGCTGAAGCACAAGGTCTGGGAAAAGCCACATCAGGAAAACCTGACCGGAACAGAAGCCGCCTATGCGCCGCCCGGATCCATCCGCCGTCCGGCCCCTGTTGCCCGCACGGACTATGAAGCGTGGCAACCTGAATAATGGCGTCGGAACGCGCTGAAATCCTGGCAGGCGCCGCTGTGATTGCGGTTGCAATCGGCTTTCTGGCCTATGCTGCCAATTCTGCCGGGATGACGGCCCGCACCGGGGCCACCTATCCCCTGACCGCCAGTTTCCGGGCGGTGGACGGCATCAATATCGGCTCGGACGTGCGCATGGCCGGTTTGAAAGTCGGCACCATTTCGGACCTGCGTTTGAACCCGGAAACGTTTTTTGCCGATGCGACCATCCGGCTGCGCGCTGATGTTCTGTTGCCCGATGACAGTGCGATCCTGATTTCATCCGAAGGTCTGTTGGGTGGCAACTTCGTCGAAATCATCCCCGGCGGGTCGCTTGAAAACCTCTCGCCCGGCGATGAGATCGAAGATACCCAAGGTGCTGTCAGTCTGATCACGCTGTTGATGAAATTTGTCGGTGGAAAATCTGACGAACCTTCGGCCGGGGCTGTCGAATGAAACGCCTGAGCCTACTGGTGCTGGGTCTTGCCGCTTGGCCGGTGCTTGCTCAAGACATGGCGTCGGCCCCTGGCGGCACAGTGCGGTTTCTGGACAAGGTCACTGGCACGGTCGCGGATCTTTCCTTGTCGCGCGGCCAATCGGTGGTTCAGGGCCGACTGACGGTGCAGTTGGACGAATGTCGCTATCCCAGGGACAACCCGGCCGCCGACGCGCAGGCGCATCTGACCATCATGGATGCCACCGCGACCGCGCCGCTGTTTGCAGGCTGGATGCTGGCATCCAGCCCGGCGTTGTCGGCCATGGATCACCCGCGTTACGATGTCTGGGTGTTGTCGTGCGAGTCTGGCTTTGTCGCCCCAGAGGTGACGGAACCGGTCGCAGACCCGGATGCCCCGGTGGAAGAAATCAACGAGGGATAGGGCGCATAGCCGGGTGGATCGAACTGTGCGCTGTGCGCCAATGCCCGGTTCAATCTGCGATGATACTCGGCGCGCGGAATTTCCTCGGCCCCCAGACTGGCCAGATGCGGCGTCATGAATTGGGTGTCAAACAGTGTAAAGCCACCCGCGCGCAACCGATGCATCAGCCAGGCCAAGGCGATCTTTGATGCGTTTGTGCGGCGTGAAAACATCGATTCGCCAAAGAAGGCAGCCCCCAGCACCACGCCGTAAACCCCGCCGATCAGGTCCGCGTCGTCCCAGACCTCCAGACTGTGGGCATGGCCGGACTTGTGCAGCGCGGCATAAAGCGCAAAGATCGGGGCGTTGATCCATGTCTCGTCGCGATCGGCACAGGCGGTGACAACGCCGGCAAAGTCACTGTCCACCCGCACCTGGTAATCTGCGCGCAGGATTGCCCGGTGCAGGCTGTGCGAGATATGGAACCGGTCAAGCGGAAAGACACCGCGGCGGCGTGGATCGACCCAATGGATTTCAGGGTCGGCCGAAGATTCGGCCATGGGGAATATCCCCATCGCATAGGCGTGCAGCAAGATGTCGGGGGTAATGTCGGTCCGATGGGGCATCGCTGCTGGCTTTGTCAGAAAAAGTGGCACGAAACATAGAAAGGGGGCCATCAGGCCCCCACCAAGATCTTATCCGAATTGCGCGGCCAGCCATTTTTCCAGCCAGTGGATGTTGTAGTCCCCGGCCTGAATGTCGGGTTCGGCCAACAGGGCATGGAACAGCGGCACCGTGGTATCGACGCCATCCACAATCAATTCGCCCAAGGCCCGTTTCAGCCGGGACAGCGCCTCGGGGCGGTCGCGGCCATGGACGATCAGCTTGCCGATCAGACTGTCGTAATAGGGTGGGATCGAATAGCCGCCATACAGCGCCGAATCCATCCGCACGCCAAGCCCACCGGGCGCGTGGAACACCCGCACGCGACCGGGGCAGGGCGAGAAGTTCGGAAGTTTTTCTGCGTTGATCCGCACCTCGATGGCGTGACCGTTGATTTCCAGCTCGTCTTGCGTGAACGACATCGGCAGGCCAGAGGCCACGCGGATCTGTTCGCGCACGAGATCAACGCCGAAGATGTATTCGGTCACCGGATGCTCGACCTGCAAACGGGTGTTCATCTCGATGAAATAGAATTTGCCGTCCTCATACAGGAATTCGACCGTGCCCGCGCCGATGTAGTTTATCTTGGCCACCGCATCGGCACAGATCTTGCCGATCTCGGCCCGCATTTTCGGGGTGATCGACGGGCCGGGGGCTTCTTCGAACACCTTCTGGTGGCGACGCTGCAGGCTGCAATCGCGCTCGCCCAGATGCACCGCGCGGCCCTTGCCGTCGCCGAATACCTGAATCTCGATATGGCGCGGCTTTTGCAGGTATTTCTCGATATAAACTTCGTCATTGCCAAAGGCGTTCTTGGCCTCGGACCGGGCGGTACGGAAGGCAACCTCCAACTCGGCCGCGTTCTTGGCCACCTTCATGCCGCGCCCGCCGCCGCCGGCTGTGGCCTTGATGATGACCGGAAAGCCAATGTTTTCAGCAACCCCGATGGCCGTTTCGAAATCCGCCACCCCGCCGTCAGAGCCGGGCACCACCGGAATCCCCAGATCCTTGGCGGTGACCTTGGCGGTGATCTTGTCGCCCATGATGCGGATATGTTCCGCATTCGGGCCGATAAAGGTCAGACCGTGGTCTTGCAGCGCCTGCGCAAAGCTGGCGTTTTCCGACAGAAAGCCATAGCCCGGATGCACCGCCTGCGCGCCCGTGATCTCGCAGGCCGAGATGATCGCAGCCTTGTTCAGATAGCTTTCCGAACTGGGCGCGGGGCCGATGCAGATCGACTCGTCCGCCATGCGCACATGCATGGCATCGGCATCGGCGGTGGAATGGACGGCGACCGATTTGATCCCCATCTCGCGGCAGGCGCGGATCACGCGCAGCGCGATTTCCCCCCGGTTGGCGATCAGGATTTTTTCAAACATCGGCGTCACTCGATGATCAACAAGGGCGCGCCGAATTCAACCGGGGTGCCATCGTCGACCAGTATACGCTTGACCACCCCCGCACGCGGCGCCGGGATGTGGTTCATGGTTTTCATGGCTTCGATGATCAGCACGGTCTGCCCTTCGGCCACCGTCGCGCCGATGGTGATGAAGGGTGTCGACCCCGGTTCCGCTGCCAGATAGCAGGTGCCGACCATGGGCGAGGTTACGGCGCCCGGATGCTGTGCCGGATCGTCCAACGCCGCAACTGGCGCGGACATCGCGGCGGCGGCTTGCGCGGCTGGGGCATAGACCGGGGCAGGGCCCGCCACTTGCGTTGTCACGATATTCGCCTGTTTGACCACGCGCACTTCCAGACTGTCGTCCTCGCCATATTCGCGCTTCACGCTCAGCTCGGTCAATTCGTTCTTGTTCAGAAGCTCTGCAAGGGCCGAGATAAAGGCCACATCTGCGTCGGGGGAATGTTTGCTCATGCCGTCCTCTGTTGGCGTTTGTGCCAGTTGGTGACCGTCTTGCCATGGCGACGTGGCCTCGGTCGGGGCTGTCCGCTTATAGCCCGCGATTTCGGGCGAGAAAAGCACCCATTCGGTTGTGCAAAAATTGGGCTGTCCCACAGGGGCGGGCAGAATTTCTGCAATCCGTCAAAATTTACCATTTGATAAAAAAAATGACCTGTGCCAGCCTTTTCCCAAAGACGACAACAGGGAGACAACGGCCCATGACCAACAGTCCGCTGACGCCCGGCATCGTGCCTGCGCGCCTGCCAGCCGCGAAGATCGCCGGAAACTTTGCCGATCACACCCCGCCGCTTGACGGGCACGAGGCGCGGGTGGCCGCCGATCGGTGCTATTTCTGTCACGACGCGCCCTGCGTGACCGCCTGTCCGACCAGCATCGACATTCCGCTGTTCATCCGCCAGATCGCCACCGGCACGCCCGAGTCTGCGGCCACGACGATCTGGACACAGAACATTCTTGGCGGCATGTGCGCCCGTGTCTGCCCGACCGAAACGCTGTGCGAAGAGGTCTGCGTGCGCGAAGTCGCCGAAGGCAAGCCGGTCGAGATCGGCCTCCTGCAACGCTTTGCCACCGATACAGCGATGGCGCGCGGCTTGCACCCGTTTACCCGCGCGGCCACTACCGGCAAGTCGGTGGCGGTGGTGGGGGCAGGGCCTGCGGGTCTGGCTTGCGCGCACCGCTTGGCGATGCACGGGCATGATGTGGTGGTGTATGAACGGCGCGCAAAGCCGGGCGGGCTGAACGAATACGGCATCGCCAGCTATAAATCGACCGGAGGTTTTGCGCAGGCCGAGGTGGAATGGTTGCTGCAAATCGGCGGAATCACGGTGAAAACCGGGGTTGAGCTGGGCCGTGACGTGTCGTTGGACGGGTTGCTGGCCGACCATGACGCGGTGTTCCTTGGCATCGGTCTGGGCGGGGTGAATGCCCTGCGCGCGGCGGGTGAAGACAAGGCCGGTGTCGCCAACGCCGTCGATTTCATCGCCGAACTGCGCCAGACCGCCGATCTGACCACGCTGCCCGTGGGCCGCGATGTGGTGGTGATTGGCGGCGGCATGACGGCGGTGGATGCGGCGGTGCAGTCGAAACTGCTGGGTGCGGAAAACGTGACCATCGTTTACCGGCGCGGGCAGGAGAAGATGTCTGCCAGCGCCTATGAGCAGGACCATGCCACCAGCACCGGGGTGCGCATCATCTGCAATGCCGCCCCGGTGGCTGTGCATGGCAATGGCGCGGTGCGCGAGGTGGAGTTCGGCTATATGGCCGACACGTCGGACGGGTTGAAGCCGACCGGAGAAACCTTCCGTCTGAAGGCCGATCAGGTGTTCAAGGCCATCGGTCAGACCCTGAACGGCGCCCCTGATGGGGCCACACTTGACGGTGGCAAGATTGCCAGCCTGCCCGCGCGGGTCTGGGCCGGGGGAGATTGCGCCGCTGGCGGTGACGATCTGACCGTGACCGCCGTGGCGCAGGGGCGCGATGCGGCTGAACAGATCAACACGTTCCTGAGGGGGTAAGCACATGGCCAATCTGACCACCGACTTCATCGGCATCAAGTCGCCAAACCCGTTCTGGCTGGCTTCGGCCCCGCCGACTGACAAGGAATACAACGTCCGCCGCGCGTTCGAGGCCGGATGGGGGGGCGTGGTGTGGAAAACCCTTGGCTCCGAAGGGCCGCCGGTGGTGAACGTCAACGGCCCGCGCTATGGCGCGATCTGGGGCGCGGACCGCCGCCTTCTGGGGTTGAACAACATCGAACTGATCACCGACCGCCCGCTGGAGGTCAACCTGCGCGAGATCAAATCGGTCAAGCGCGACTGGAAGGACCGGGCGCTGATCATTTCGCTGATGGTGCCCTGTGACGAGCAATCGTGGAAAGATATCCTGCACCGGATCGAGGATACCGAAGCCGACGGGGTAGAACTGAACTTCGGTTGCCCGCATGGCATGGCCGAACGCGGCATGGGATCGGCCGTGGGGCAGGTGCCGGAATATATCGAAATGGTGACGCGCTGGGTGAAACAGCACAGCCGGATGCCCTGCATCGTGAAACTGACGCCAAATATCTCCGACATCCGCAAACCGGCCGAGGCGGCAAAGCGCGGTGGCGCAGATGCGGTCAGCCTGATCAACACCATCAATTCGATCACCTCGGTCAACCTTGACAGCTTCAGCCCCGAGCCGATGATCGACGGCAAGGGCACGCATGGTGGCTATTGCGGCCCGGCGGTCAAGCCGATCGCGCTGAACATGGTGGCCGAGATTGCCCGCTCGCCCGAAACCCATGGTCTGCCGATTTCCGGCATCGGCGGCGTCACCACATGGCGCGACGCGGCCGAGTTCATGGCGCTGGGGGCGGGGAATGTGCAGGTCTGTACGGCAGCGATGACCTATGGCTTCAAGATCGTGCAAGAGATGATTTCCGGCCTGTCACAGTATATGGACGACAAGGGCATGACCACGACCGCCGATCTGGTCGGCCGTGCGGTGCCCAATGTGACCGACTGGCAGTTCCTGAACCTGAACTACGTCACCAAAGCCCAGATCGATCAGGATGCCTGTATCAAATGCGGACGTTGCTATGCCGCGTGCGAGGATACCAGCCATCAGGCCATCTCGATGTCGCCCGATCGGGTGTTCACGGTGATGGATGACGAATGTGTGGCCTGCAACCTGTGCGTCAACGTCTGCCCGGTGGAAGACTGTATCACCATGGTCGAGATGCCCAAGGGCGCCATTGATCCGCGCACCGGCACCAAGGTGGGGGATTATGCCAACTGGACGACCCACCCGAACAATCCGTCCACTCTGAAGGCCGCTGAATAGGCCCTAGCGCGCGCCGGGGCTTTGCAGCCTTTGGCGCGCCGACCGCGTCAGTTGTTTCTGGGTTGCTCCGGTGCGGTTGCGCAAATGCATCGCGGCAAAGACCGGCTGACGGATCACCGGGGCTTCGCGGACCATCTGGTAGCCGCCTGCCGCCACCAGATCGCGGGCCTGCTGATCCATGACATACCCCGCCCCGCCCAGACGGGCGAGCAACAGCGCCACTGCACTGCTTTGCCCCACGGACAGGGGGGCCGTTGTCAGGTGCGGCAAAAGCTGGCGATGCGCCGTTTCGAACGCGGGCGAGAAGTTGGCACAGATATAGCGGTCAGCCGTGATGTCGCTCAGGCTTTCGCTGTCGGTTGAAATCAGCCGATATGGGATCTCGGCCACCGATTCGAAGAACAGATCGGGTTGCGGCTTTGGCGTGAACAGCAGCGCGAAATCAAGTGCTCCGGTCACCAGATCGGCGCACATCTGTGTCGAATAGTCTGGTTCCACATACAGCGCCGCCTGTGGCAACAGCACGCGGAAATCGGCCACCAGCGCGCCCAGATGCGACGGGGCAAGGTCGTTCTGGATGCCGATGCGCAAGGTCACCGCCGCTGTGCCGCTGCCCGCAACCGCCCGCCGCGCCATGGTCCATTCCTGCCGCAGCAGCCGCGCGTGGGGTTCGAACTTCAGCGCCTCGGTCGTCACCTGCGTGCCCGCCCGCGACCGGGTGAACAGCCGCGCCCCCACCGCCTCTTCCAATGCGACCACCCGGCCCGACACACTGGACTGTGTGACGCCAAGTCGTTCCGCCGTCCGGTTGAAGCTGCGGGTTTCCAGAAGATCCAGAAAGGTGTCGATCAACTCGATCTGCATGGTGCCGCCTCTAATCGGAGTTTCCGATCAATAACCGGATCACAGGTCAATTGAAAGCCTGCGCCGCGCCGGGGATAGTGGGCGCACAAGGCAGGGGAGTGACAGACATGGCAGGATTGCCGGCACAGGCGCGTGTGGTCATCATCGGGGGTGGGGCTGTTGGCGCATCTTGTCTGTATCATCTGACCAAAGCCGGGTGGCGCGACTGCGTTTTGCTGGAAAAATCGGAATTGACAGCGGGCAGCACATGGCATGCGGCGGGCAATGTGCCGACGTTTTCGTCAAGCTGGTCGATCATGAACATGCAGCGCTATTCGGCCAGCCTGTATCGGGGTCTTGGCGATGCGGTCGATTACCCGATGAACTACAACGTCACCGGTTCGGTGCGTCTTGGTCACAGCGCGGAACGCCTGCTGGAATTCAAGCGGGTGGTTGGGATGGGCCGCTATCAGGGGATGGATCTGGATATTTTGGCGCCCGACGAGATCCGCTCGCGCTATCCCTTCGTGGAAACCCATGATCTGACCGGAGCGCTTTTTGATCCATATGACGGCGACATTGATCCGGCCCAGTTGACGCAGGCCCTGGCCAAGGGCGCGCGGGACATGGGCGCACATATCGAGCGGTTTTGCCCGGTGACGGCGGCGGTATGGACAGGAACGGACTGGCGGCTGACCACGCCCAAGGGTGAGATCCGCGCCGAATATGTGGTCAATGCCGGTGGATACTACGCGGCGCAGGTCGGCGCGATGTTCGGCCGCCGGGTGCCGATGATGGTGATGAGCCATCAGTACCTTCTGTTCGACACCATCCCGGAACTTGCGGCCTGGTCGGCCGAGGTCGGGCACAAGCTGCCGCTGCTGCGCGATGTGGATTCGTCCTATTACCTGCGGCAGGAAAAGATGGGCTTCAACCTTGGCCCCTATGAAAACCCGTGCCGCGCGCATTGGGCGACACCCGATGATCCGATGCCGGATGATTTCAGCTTTCAGCTGTTTCCCGATGATCTGGACCGGCTGGAATGGCACATCAACGATGCGATGGAACGGGTGCCCCTGCTGGCCAAGGCCAATCTGCAAAAGGTGATCAACGGCCCGATCCCCTATACTCCTGATGGCAATCCGCTGATCGGGCCGATGCCGGGGGTGCCCAATGCGTTCGAGGCCTGCGTGTTCACCTTCGGCATCTGTCAGGCCGGGGGGGCGGGCAAGGTGCTGGCGGAATGGGTCACCGAAGGCGCCACCGAATGGGATATGTGGTCCTGCGATCCGCGCCGCTTTACCGGGTTCGAAGATCACGACTATTGCGTGCAAAAGGGGATGGAGGTTTACGGCAACGAATACGCCATCCACTTCCCGCGACACGTCTGGCCCGAAGGCCGGATGAAGAAGCTGTCGGCGGTCCACGACCGCGTTGCGGCCCTCGGGGCTCAATTCGGCCCCTACAACGGGTGGGAGCGGGCGCTGTGGTATGCAGCGCAAGGCGATGACACGTCCGAGGCGGCGCAGCGTACTTGGCACCGCGAGGGACCGTGGGCACGCGCAGTCAAAGCGGAATGCGAGGCGGTGCGCGATGCCTGTGGGATCCTTGATTTGCCCGGTTTTTCACGCTTTTCGGTTGCGGGACCGGGTGTCGCGGACTGGCTGTCACGGCAGATCACCGGCAAGGTGCCCAACGTGGGACGGCTCGGGCTGGCCTATTTCGCCGATGACAAAGGTCGGATCATCACCGAGATGAGCGTGGCGCGGATGGCCGAGGACGAGGTGCTGCTGATCACCGCCGCCACAGCGCAAGAGCATGACAAGGCGTGGTTGACCCGCCATCTTGACCCCGGCCTGACACTGACCGACCACACACCCGACTGGAGCACCCAGATCCTGACCGGCCCGAACGCGCGGCGGGTTCTGGCCCAGGTGACCGATGCCGACCTGACCCGACCTTGGTTGACGTGGCAACGGGCCACGATCGCCGGGGCCGGGGTGATGCTGATGCGCGTCAGTTTTGCCGGGGAACTGGGCTGGGAGATACATTCCAAAGTCGCCGACACGCCTGCGGTATGGCAGGCGGTGATGGCCGCCGGTCAAGATCACGGACTGCGCCCCTTTGGCATGTTCGCGCTGGATGCCTTGCGGATCGAAAAGGGCTACCGGGCGTGGAAGGGCGATTTGTCCACTGACTACACCGTGCTGCAAGGCGGGTTGGAGCGTTTTGTCGATTGGTCGAAGCCCGCGTTCCGGGGACGGGCGGCGCTTGCGGCCGAAAAGCAGGCGGGTGTTGCCAAGCGCTTTGTCACGTTGAAGCTTAACGCCGGTGATCTGGACCCGCCCTACATGGCGTCGATCTGGTGTGGGGACCGGATCGTGGGCGAAGTGACCAGCGCCGGTTGGGGGCACCGGGTGAACGCCTGCCTTGCGTTGGGGACGGTGCAAACCGACTGGACAGCACCGGGCACGATGCTGGAGGTCGAGGTGTTTGGCCAACGTCTGGCCGCCGAGGTGCAGGTCGATGGCCCCCAGTGGGACCCGGAAAACCGGCGTTTGCGCGACTGAACAGGACGGGCCGGGGGCCAGCCCCCGGACCCCCGGGATATTTTTGAACAGATGAAGGGGCGGAACGTGGGTTTGCCACAGACAGCGCGGGCGGTGATCATCGGTGGGGGGATTTCGGGCTGTTCGGTGGCCTATCACCTGGCCAAAGCCGGATGGACGGACGTTGTGTTGCTTGAACGCAAGCGGCTGACCTCGGGGACGACCTGGCATGCGGCGGGGTTGATTGGGCAATTGCGGGCCAGTGCCAACATGACCCGACTGGCACGCTATTCGGCCGGGCTTTATGTCGGGCTGGAAGCCGAAACCGGCATTGCGACCGGTATGCGGCAGGTGGGGTCGATCTCGGTTGCGCTGACGGCGGACCGGATGGAGGAATTGCGCCGTCAAGCCACCATGGCGCGGATTTTCGACGTTGATGTGGATGAGGTGTCGCCATCACAGATCAAGGCGATGTATCCGCATCTGAACGTGTCGGATGCCGTCGGTGGCGTGCATCTGCCGCTGGATGGGCAGTGCGATCCGGCCAATATCGCCATGGCGCTGGCAAAGGGCGCGCGGATGCGGGGGGCGGTGATTGCCGAAGGGGTGAAGGTCACGCGGGTTGTGACAGCCTCGGGCCGGGTGACCGGGGTGGCGTATGACGGCCCCGAAGGACCGGGGACCATTGCGGCCGATGTGGTGATCAACTGCGGGGGAATGTGGGGGCGTGATCTGGCGGCTGACAATGGTGTCACGGTGCCGCTGCATGCCTGCGAGCATTTCTATCTGATCACCGAACCCATCGACGGCCTTGGCCATCTGCCGGTGCTGCGGGTGCCGGACGAATGTGCCTATTACAAATCGGATGCGGGCAAGATGATGCTTGGCGCCTTCGAGCCAAAGGCCAAGCCATGGGGCATGGGGGGCATCCGCGCGGACTTCGAGTTCGACACGCTTCCCGAGGACTGGGACCATTTCCAGCCGATCCTTGAGGCCGCGATGGAGCGGATGCCGCTGTTCCAGACGGCCGGCATCCACACCTTCTTCAATGGGCCGGAGAGCTTTACGCCCGATGACCGGTATTATCTGGGCGAGGCGCCCGAGGTGAAGGGCTATTGGGTGGCGGCGGGCTATAACTCGATCGGCATTGCCTCGTCGGGTGGTGCTGGTATGGCGCTGGCACATTGGATCACCGAAGGCGAGCCGCCGTTCGATCTGTGGGAGGTCGATATCCGTCGGGCGCAACCGTTCCAGAAGAACCGCCGCTACCTGCAGGAGCGGGTGAGCGAGACGCTGGGGTTGCTCTATGCCGACCATTATCCTTATCGCCAGATGGAAACCAGCCGTGGCGTGCGGCGCAGCCCGCTGCACGCGCATCTGAAGGCGCGCGGCGCGGTCTTTGGTGAGGTGGCCGGGTGGGAGCGGGCGAACTGGTTTGCGGCCCCCGGTCAGGAGCCCACCTATCGCTATGGCTGGGGTCGGGCGAATTGGTTCGACAACCAGCGAGCCGAACACATGGCGGTTCGGACGGGGGTTGGTCTGTTCGATATGACCAGCTTTGGCAAGATCCGGGTCGAGGGGCGCGACGCGGCGCGCTTTCTGAACCGGGTCTGTGCGGCGCAGATCGATGTGGCGGTGGGGCGGGTGGTCTATAGCCAGATGCTGAACACGCGCGGCGGCATCGAAAGCGATCTGACCGTGACGCGGCTGTCGGAAACCGCGTTCCTGCTGGTGGTGCCAGGCGCCACGCTGCAACGCGATCTTGCGTGGCTGCGCCGGCATCTGGGCGATGATTTTGCGGTGATCACCGATATGACGGCCGCCGAAGCGGTGCTGTGCCTGATGGGGCCACTGTCGCGTGATGTGCTGCGGCGCGTGTCGCCACAAGAGTTCAGCAATGACGCGCATCCCTTTGGTACCGCCCGGGAAATCGAGATCGGCATGGGGCTCGCCCGTGCGCATCGGGTGTCGTATGTGGGCGAATTGGGGTGGGAGATCTATGTGCCCACCGATCAGGCCGCGCATGTGTTCGAGGCGTTGGAAGACGCCGCGCCCGAAATGAAACTGTGCGGTCTGCACACGCTCGATTCGTGTCGGATCGAAAAGGCCTATCGCCATTTTGGGCATGACATCACCGATGAGGACCATGTGCTTGAGGCGGGTCTTGGCTTTGCCGTCAGCCGCAAGAAACCGGATTTCATCGGGCGCGAGGCGGTCTTGCGCAAGGCCGAGGCCGGTTTGTCACGGCGCATGGTGCAGTTTCTGGTGCGCGACCCCGAGGCCGCGATCTTCCACAACGAGGCGATCCTGCGCGATGGACGCATTGTCGGGCCGGTGACGAGTGGCAATTACGGGCACGCCTTGGGCGGCGCTGTCGGGTTGGGCTATGTGCCTTGTGCGGGCGAAAGTGAAGCCGATGTGCTGGCGGCCCGCTATGAGATCGAGATTGCCGGACGGCGCTATGCGGCAGAGGCGTCCGTGCTGCCGATGTACGATGCGACCTCGGAACGGATGCGCGGGTGACGGGCGCCGGGGCGCTGCCCCGGACCCCGGGATATTTGGGAACAGATGAAGACAGGGGCGTGGCGATGAGTGATCTGGGCGAGGTGTGTGAACCAACGCGGGCACGGCGGTCTGGGGGGCGGGGCGCGCGGGTGGCGCTGCGGTCGGCACCGTTGTCGGACGAGATGCGTCCCATTCGGCCGGGCATGGCGGGCGGGCAGTATCGCCCGCTGACCGATGCCGGCATGGCAAAAATCCACGAGTCGGCTTTGCAGGCGCTGGAGCAGATCGGCCTGTCGCAAGCACCGCCGTCGGGCGTAGAGGTCATGACCGCCGCCGGAGCGGTTCAGGGCGATGACGGACGGCTGCGGTTCCCGCGCGCGCTGGTCGAGGACATGCTGGCGGTGGCGGCCCGCGACATCACGCTTCATGCGCGTGACCCGAAGCAGGACATGCATCTGACCGGGACCAATGTGCATTACGGCACGGCCGGGGCGGCGGTGCATATCGTGGACCCGTTCACCTTGGAATATCGCGACAGCACGGCGCAGGATCTGTATGATGCCGCACGGCTGGTCGACAATCTGGACAACATCCATTTCTATCAGCGCACCATGGTCTGCCGGGATGTGGTGGACAACCGCGAGATGGATCTGAACACGCTCTATGGCAGCCTGTCGGGCACCACCAAGCATGTCGGCACATCGTTCAGCGATCCGGCACATGTGGCGGATTGCTTTGATCTGATCTACATGGTTGCCGGAGGCGAAGAAAAGTGGCTGGAGCGGCCGTTCGTCAGCAACTCCAACTGTTTCGTCGTACCGCCGATGAAGTTCGCCGAAGAATCCTGCATCACGATGGAAGATTGCATCCGCCGCGGCATGCCGATGTTGCTGCTGTCGGCGGGGCAGGCGGGGGCCACGGCGCCCGCGCCGATTGCGCTGACCATCGTGCAGGCGGTGGCGGAATGTCTGGCCGGTGTGGTTTATGCCAATGCCATCAAGAAAGGTGCGCCCTGCATCTTTGGCACCTGGCCCTTTGTCAGTGATCTGCGCACGGGGGCGATGTCGGGGGGGTCGGCGGAACAGGCGCTGTTGACGGCGGGCTGCGCGCAGATGCATCGCTTCTATGATCTGCCGGGGGGGGCTGCCAGCGGAATTTCCGACAGCAAGCTGCCTGACATGCAGGCCGGGTGGGAGCAGGGGATCACCAACACTCTGGCCGGTCTGGCGGGTTTGAACCTGTGCTATGAGGCTGTGGGGATGCATGCCAGCCTGCTGGGCTTCTGTCTTGAATCGCTGGTGCTGGGCGATGATCTGCTGGGGCAGGCCATGCGCTGCGTGCGCGGCATTGACGTGACCGAGGATTCGACCAGTATCGAGGCGATGAAGCAGGTCTGTCTGGGCGGACCGGGGCACTATCTTGGGTCGGACCAGACGCTGCGCCTGATGCAGACCGAATATACGTACCCGATCGTCGGCAACCGGATGAGCCCGAAGGAATGGAACGAGGCCGGCAAACCATTGCTTTTGGAAAAGGCGCTGGAGCGCAAGAATGCCATTCTTGCCAAGGCCGGGAGCCGGATCGCCCCCGAAATCGACGCCGCGATCCGTGCCAGATACAACATTCATTTTCGCTGAGGTAACAGGAATGTATCGCAATCTCTTGAGGTTTTACATCAACGGCGCGTGGGTTGCTCCTGTTGGATCAGCGCGGCTGGGGGTCGAAAATCCGGCGACCGAAGACATCTTTGCCGAAGTGGCGCTTGGCACGGTGGAAGATGCCGACCGGGCCGTTGCCGCCGCGCGGGCGGCGTTTGCCGGGTATTCCGGCTGGCCGGTGGCGGATCGCATTGCATTGGTCCGGCGCATTCTTGAGTGCTACAATGACCGGTATGACGACTTTGCCGATGCCATGCGGCAAGAGATGGGAGCCCCCGCCGCCTGGTCGCGGGATGCGCAGGCGTGGGCGGGTCAGGTCCATCTGGACAGCACGATCAAGGCCGCCGAAACCATGGTCTGGGAAGAAACGGTGGGGACCACCCGCATCATCCACGAAGGCATCGGTGTTTGCGCGCTGATCACCCCTTGGAACTGGCCGATGAACCAGATCGCCTGCAAGGTGGCCCCGGCGCTGATCGCGGGTTGCACCATGGTGCTGAAGCCGTCCGAACTGGCGCCCGTGTCTGCCACGCTGTTTGCCGAGATTTGCCATGACGCGGGCGTGCCGCCGGGGGTGTTCAACCTGATCCACGGCACCGGGCCGGAGGTTGGCGCGCATCTGGCGGCGCATCCGCAGGTCGATATGGTCAGTTTCACCGGATCGACCCGGGCCGGGGTCGCGGTGGCACAGGCGGCGGCACCCACGGTCAAGCGGGTGGCGCAGGAGCTGGGCGGCAAATCGGCCAATATCATCCTGCCGGGGGCCGATCTGGCCGCGGCGGTTGCCGCCGGTGTCGAAGGGTGTTTCGGCAATACCGGCCAATCCTGCGATGCGCCAACCCGGATGCTGGTGCCTCGTGCACAGGCCGAAGAGGCCTACCGCATCGCTGCCGAGGCGGCGGCGCTGGTGGTGGTCGGCGATCCGGCAGGACCGGGCACAACGATGGGCCCGCTGATTTCGCGCGCGCAGTTTGACAAGGTTCAGGGCTTGATCCAGCAGGGCATCGATGAAGGCGCGCGGCTGGTCTGTGGTGGTGTCGGGCGGCCGCAGGGGCTGAACCGGGGATGGTTTGCGCGGCCGACGATCTTTGGCGAGGTGACCAACGACATGACCATCGCGCGCGAGGAAATCTTTGGCCCGGTGCTGGCGATCCTGCCCTATGACAGCGTGGAACAGGCGGTTCAGATGGCCAATGACACGCCTTATGGCCTTGCGGCCTATGTGCAAGGGCCGCTGGATCAGGCGCGGGCCGTCGGGCGGCAGTTGCGGGCGGGACAGGTGAACCTGAACGGCCCGCCATGGGATACCTTCGCCCCGTTCGGCGGCTACAAACAATCCGGAAACGGACGCGAATATGCCGGCTGGGGCATCCGCGACTTTTGTGAGGTCAAGGCATTGGTGGGATACGGCGCATGAAAATCGGATATATCGGCTTGGGAAATCTGGGTGGGCATCTGGCGGCCAGCCTGATCCGTGCCGGCCACGATCTGGTGGTCTATGACCGCGATCCGGCATTGGCCGACCGGCACCGGGGAATGGGGGCCACGGTCGCGAACAGCCCGGCCGACCTTGCCGCGCAAGTGGACCATGTCTTTACCTGCCTGCCATCGCCTGCGGTGTCCGAAGCGGTGTTGGCACAGGTGCTGACCAGCGCGCGACCGGGCATGACGTGGGTGGAAAATTCAACCCTCGGACGTGATGACGTGCTGAGGCTGTCGGGCTTGGCGCAGGCCAAGGGTGTGCGCATGCTGGAGGCCCCGGTGACGGGCGGTGTGCATCTGGCAGCGCGCGGCGAAATCACGGTGCTGGTGGGCGGAGACACCGACCTTCTGGACCTGCACCGCCCGGCGCTTGAGGCGATCGGCAACCGGTTGTTCCACATGGGGCCGCTGGGGTCGGCGGCGGTGATCAAGGTGATCACCAACATGCTGGCCTTCATCCATCTGGTTGCCGACGGCGAGGCGCTGATGCTGGCCAAACGTGGCGGGCTGGACCTGAAAACCGCGTGGGAGGCGATTGCCGCCTCGTCCGGCAGCAGTTTCGTTCATGAAACCGAAGGCCAACTGATCCTTAACGGCAGCTATGACATCGCCTTCACCATGGATCTTGCGCTGAAGGATCTGGGCTTTGCCATGGGTTTTGGCCAGGAATTCGGCGTGCCGCTGGATCTGGCGGGGCAGACGATGCAGACCTTTGTCAAAGGGCGTGCAGCCTATGGCGGGGCGGCGCAATCGACGCAGATCGTCAAGTTGCTGGAAGACGCCCTTGGCGCCGACCTGCGGGCAGACGGCTTTCCCGCGCGGCTGGAATAGACGCCAAAGGCCCTGCGGCGGCGCCGGGCACGCCCGACCTGACCCATGTCCGGCCCCGGTCGTCGCGCGCCGGGACCTTAGACAGGGTCACGCCAGCACTCAGCCCATCGTCACCAGTGCGTGGCGTTTTTTGCCCGCCGTCAGCTTCAGCGGCTCTGCCAGATCCCCCGCCCCAAAGCGTTTGCCGCTGTCGGTGACGATGTCATCATTGATGCGTGCACCACCTTCGGCAATCAGGCGTTTGGCGTCCTTGCCACTGGCCGACAGACCGGCGCGCACAAACAGTTGCACGATGCCGATCCCGTCCGACACTTCTTCGGGCGACAGGGTCACGGTGGGCAGGTCATCGCCGATGCCGCCATGTTCGAACACCTCGCGCGCCGTGGCCTCGGCCGCCCGAGCCGCCTCGGCCCCGTGCAGCAGGGTGGTCACCTCATTGGCAAGGATGATCTTGGCCGCATTGATCTCGGACCCTTGCAGCGCACCAAGGCGGTCGCAATCTTCCAATGGCAGATCGGTATACAGCTTGAGAAACCGACCGACATCGGCATCGGTCGTGTTGCGCCAGTACTGCCAGAATTCATAGGCCGAGAACATCTCGCCATTCAGCCAGACCGCGCCACCAGCCGTCTTGCCCATCTTCTTGCCGTCGCTGGTGGTGAGCAGATGCGAGGTAAGGCCGAACACTTCGCCCGAGATGACCCGGCGCGTCAGATCCACACCGTTGACGATGTTGCCCCACTGATCCGACCCGCCCATCTGCAAGCGGCAGCCGTAACGGCGGCTTAATTCCAGAAAATCATAGGCTTGAAGGATCATGTAGTTAAATTCAAGAAAGGACAGTGATTGTTCGCGATCCAGCCTGGATTTCACGCTCTCGAACGACAGCATGCGGTTCACGCTGAAATGCCGCCCGATGTCGCGCAGAAAGCCGATGTAATTCAAACTGTCCAGCCATTCGGCATTGTTGACCATGATCGCGTCATTTGGCCCGTCTCCGAACACGACATAGGGCGAAAACGCCCGTTTGATGCCCGCGATGTTGTCATTGATCTGCGCATCTGTCAGCAGCGGGCGCTCTTCGGCGCGAAACGACGGATCGCCGATCTTGGTGGTGCCGCCGCCCATCAGGACAATCGGTTTGCCGCCGCATTTTTGCAACCATCGCAGCATCATGATCTGGATCAGGCTTCCCACATGCAACGATTTGGCTGTGGCATCAAAGCCGATATAGGCCGGCACGACCCCGGTCAGAAACGCCTCGTCCAGCGCCTGATAATCCGTGCAATCGGCCAGAAAGCCACGGGTCATCATCACGCGCATGAAGTCTGATTTCGGATGGTAGGTCATTGCGTCCTCGTGTCATAGACTGCACGCGGTATAGCGACGGCGCGGGGTGTTGGAAAGATGCGAGGTGCAGGTCCGGTCTGGGCGTTGGGAACGATGTCTGGCACATCGCTGGATGGTGTCGACGCGGCGATGGTGCTGACCGATGGTCATGACATCAGCGCCTTCGGTCCGGTCGCTTATCGTCCCTACACAGAGCCCGAGCGTGCGGTGATCCGCGCCGCCTTTGGCTGCTGGCCGGGGGATGCGGGGGTGGCCGCAACCGCCGAGGTTGTGGAAACCGCCCATGCCGAGGTTCTGTCACGCTTTTCCGGGGCCGAGGTGGTGGGATTCCACGGCCAGACCCTGGCGCATGACCCGCGTGGGCGTGGCACGCATCAGGCGGGAAATGGGGCGCTGCTGGCAGGGGTGCTGGGGGTTCCGGTGGTCTGGGATTTCCGGTCCAATGACGTGCAGATGGGTGGGCAGGGGGCGCCGCTCGCCCCCTTCTTTCACCACGCCTGTGCCCGGTTTGCCAGGCTTGATGCACCTGTGGCATTCCTCAACCTTGGCGGAGTGGGCAATCTGACATGGGTTGATCCGGGCGTGGGCCACCCCGAAGCGCCGGGTGCGCTGCTGGCGTTTGACACCGGGCCTGCCAATGCGCCGGTCAATGATCTGATGTTGGCGCGGCGTGGTCTGGCGCAGGATGCCGACGGGTCTTTGGCGGCATCGGGACGTGTGGATGAGGCGGTGGTGGAGGCGTTTTTGCGGCATGGCTATTTCTTCAAGATGCCGCCGAAATCCTTGGACCGGAACGATTTTGCATCCCTGCTCGAGTCGGTGGCCGACTTGGGTGATGCCGATGCTGCGGCGACCCTGACCGCGTGTGTCGCGGCCTCGGTCGCGCGTGGTGCCGAGCATTTTCCCGCCCCCGTCGCCCGTGTGCTGGTCTGTGGCGGGGGGCGGCACAATGGCGCGATGATGACGGCCCTTGCGGCACGACTTGGGGTGGCAGTTGAACCGGTCGAGGCGATTGGCCTGAACGGTGACATGCTGGAAGCGCAGGCCTTCGCCCATCTGGCGGTGCGGGTGCTGCGCGGCCTGCCGACCTCTGCCCCCGGCACAACGGGTGTTGCGGCAGCGGTGGGCGGTGGGCAGGTCAGTCGGCCATAGGCGCGTCGGGCAGGCGGCGTGCGGCCTCTTTGCGGGCAAAGGTTTTCAGACCCAGACCGGGGCCGTCCATGAATTCGGCCACACGGGCAGGATCGTGCTTTGACAGCGCCCCTAGCCAGTCGGCGACAGCTTTCTGGATAAACCAGTTGCGGTCCGGCACCAGATATTCGGCCCAGATCAACGCGGTTTCGCGGATGTCGTAATCGGCATCCTTGAGGTTGTTCATCTTGGCCCAGGGCAACAGCATCATCAGTGCGGCGCGGCGCACCCAATGGTTCGGACTTTCGATCCAGACGTCCAGATCGGTGATGCGTTCGGGCGACGCCATCACCCGCTTTTGCCCGGCGACCGTCACCAGATCGGCCAAGGCCCAGACGTCAAGCTGTTCAACCCATTGGCAAATCAGCGCCCATGCCCCATCATCGGGTCGCATCCGTGCCTGCGTCAACAGCTTGGCCGCAGCCACACGGGCGTCGTGTACGTCGCTTTGCCACAGGCCATCTGCCAGAGACACCCGCCCTTCGACCGACAGATCGGCCCGCCAGGCGGCAACGTGGTCGTCAATCTGCGCCGGGGTCAGCCCCAGATAGCGCCGTGCAGAACCGGGCGGGGCCTTGTGATAGTCGGCGGCCTTGGCTGCCTGTTGCGGATCGGCCTGCGCCTCGAGCGCCGCCAAAGCCTTTGCAGGCGTTACCATGTCTTACCCCCGGATTTCGAACCGGACCGATCCTACCGGAAAACCGGCCCGAGAGACAACCGCATCATTCACGATCACTCCGTCGGTGCGCAGATAGATCACATCTTCGAACCCAAGCCGAGTCACCCCTGACAATGACTTGAAGTCCGCCGTGTAAGCCAGGCGCACCTCGCCATTTTCTTCGACGACCGTCGCTTGGCCCACGGTGTCTTCCCGCCGCCCGGTCCAGCGTCCGGGGCCCGTGCGGTCAAACACCCATGTCAGCCGGTCGGTCTGCCCGTCGTCATAGGTAAAATCCTCGACCACCGTCAGGCGCGCGCCGCTGCGGGAAAGCCGCCCGTCCAGATGCGCGCGAAAGCGCCGTTCCTCGCCGGTCAGCCAGACCCGGAACACACCCGCGCCGCGCTTGCGGCCAACAAAGGCCTGATCCAGCGTGACGGGCCGCGTGGCAACCGTTGGCGAGGCCGGCACCGAGGCGCAGCCGCCAAGGGCCAAAGCACCGGTCAGAAACAGGCGACGATCCATCTTGTTCTCCGTGCAAAGTGGTGCGCGGAAGATAGGGCGCGCTATTCCACTGTCACGGATTTCGCCAGATTGCGCGGCTGATCGACATCTGTGCCTTTGGCAATGGCGGTGTGATAGGCCAAAAGCTGCGCCGGAACTGCGTACAGGATCGGCGCAAAGATCGGATCCACCGCAGGCATCGCCAGATTGGCCCATGTGCCTTGCCCGGCCTCGGTCAACCCGGCCGCGTCCGAGATCAAAAGCACCTTGCCATGCCGCGCCATCACCTCTTGCATGTTCGACACGGTCTTGTCGAACAAGCCGTCACGCGGGGCCAGCACGATCACCGGCACGTCCGCGTCGATCAGGGCGATGGGGCCGTGCTTCAGTTCGCCCGATGCATAACCTTCGGCATGGATATAGCTGATTTCTTTCAGTTTAAGCGCGCCTTCGAGTGCCATTGGGTACATTGGTCCGCGGCCCAGGAACAAGATGTCCTGCGCGCGGGCCAGATCTTCGGCCAATCGGGCAATTTCGCCAGACAACCCCAGGGCATGGTTCATCAATCCCGGCAAGGCATGCAACGATGTGAGATGGGCTGCCACGCTGGGCGCATCCAACCGTCCACGGTCCACCCCCGCCTTCAGCGCCATCAGCGCCAAGACCATGAGTTGCGACGTGAACGCCTTGGTCGAGGCCACGCCAACCTCGACCCCCGCCATGATCGGCAGGGTCAGATCGGATTCCCGCGCGATGGAGGAGGTCGGCACATTGACCACCGACACCACCTTTGCCACCCGGTCCCTGGCATAGCGCAGGGCGGCCAGCGTGTCGGCCGTCTCGCCCGACTGGCTGACGAAGACGGCCCATTGCGCGGGTGACAGCGGCGGCTCGCGATAGCGGAATTCCGACGCGATATCGATGTCGCAGGGCAAACCCGCCAAGGCTTCGAACCAGTATTTCGCGACGTGGCAGGCATAGGATGCGGTGCCGCAGGCCACCAGAACCAAGCGGTCCACCCCGGCGAAATTCACACCCTCCGGCAGGGTCAGCGCCCCGTCGCGGCTGTAGTGGCGCAGCCCATCGGCCAACACCACCGGCTGTTCGGCGATTTCCTTGGCCATGAAATGTTTGTAGCCGGCCTTTTCGATCCGCGTGGCGTCGATCTGGATCCGGGTTTCGGCGCGGTTTGCAAGGCGGTCGTGAGCGTCATAGATCTTGGCCCCCGCGCGGGTGATGATGGCCCAATCGCCTTCTTCCAGATAGGTGATCCGGTCGGTCATCGGGGCAAGGGCGATGGCGTCTGATCCCACGAACATCTCGCCCGTGCCATGGCCGATGGCCAGAGGGCTGCCTTTGCGGGCGGCGATGATCAGGTCTTCTTCGCCGTCAAACAGAAAGCACAGCGCAAAGGCACCGTGCAGGCGCTTCAGGGTCTGGCGCGCGGCCTCGACCGGGGTGGCCCCGCCGTCCATTGCCTGCCGCACCAGAAGTGCGACGGTTTCTGTGTCGGTCTGGCTTTCCTGCGCATAACCTGCGGCGGCAAGATCTTCGCGCAAGTCACGGAAATTCTCGATGATCCCGTTGTGCACCACCGCCACGGGACCGGCCTTGTGCGGGTGCGCGTTGACCACCGTTGCGGCGCCATGCGTGGCCCAGCGGGTGTGCCCGATGCCGGCCTTGCCGGGCAAGGGATCATGCACCAGAAGGTCGGACAGGTTGACCAGCTTGCCCACCGCACGCCGCCGATCCAGTTTGCCGTTGTTCACAGTGGCAATTCCAGCCGAGTCATACCCGCGATATTCCAGCCGTTTCAGGGCTTCGACCAACAGGGGGGCGACCTCATGATTGCCCAGAACACCAACAATTCCACACATATGATTATCCTTTGGCCTTGGCGGCCTTTATGGCTTTGAGACGGTCAAAAAGTTTGGTGGCAAGGCCGGGTTTGTTCACCTGCTTGGCCCGCCCCAGGGCGATGGCTTCGGCAGGGACGTCGTCAGTGATGACTGACCCACTGGCGGTCAGCGCGCCATCGCCCACCGTGACCGGGGCCACCAGCATGGTGTCCGACCCGATGAAGGCGTGTTTGCCGATCCGTGTGCGATGCTTCATCACACCATCATAATTGCAAGTGACAGTCCCTGCGCCGATATTCGTATGCTCGCCGATGTCTGCGTCACCGATATAGGTCAGATGCCCGACTTTTACGCCTTCATCCAGAATGGCGTTCTTGATTTCAACAAAGTTTCCAACATGCACATCTTCGGCAAGCTCTGCGCCGGGGCGCAGGCGGGCGAAGGGGCCAACGGTCGCACCCCGGCTGATGTGGCAGCCTTCCAGATGGCAAAAGCCCTTGATCTCGGCACCCGACTCCACGGTCACACCGGGGCCGAAGATCACATTCGGCCCGATGATGGCATCGCGACCGACCACGGTATCGAGCGCAAAGAACACGGTATCGGGGGCCGTCAGCGTGACACCATTGTCCAAGGCTTCACTGCGCGCGCCCGACTGGAAGGCGGCTTCGGCCTCGGCCAGTTGCGCGCGGGTGTTCACGCCCAGTGTTTCGGCCTCGGGGCAGATTACCACACCCGCCGACAGCCCATGCTTGCGCGCGAGTTCGGGGATGTCGGTCAGGTAATATTCACCCGCCGCATTGGCATTGCCCACTTCGGCCACAAGGCGGAACAAAAGCTGCGCATCAGCACAGACAACACCAGAATTACAAAGGGTAATGCGGCGTTCTTCATCTGTTGCATCCTTGAATTCCACGATGCGGTGCAGGTTTTCACCATGCGCCACCAGCCGCCCATAGCGACCCGGATCCGCCGCATGAAAGCCAAGCACCACCACCGCATGCCGTGCCCGGGCGGCCTGCATCGCCTCAAGCGTTTCGGGCCGTATAAAGGGCGTGTCGCCATAGAGCACGATCACATCGCCGGTGGCATCGGCCAACAGCGGGGCCGCCTGACCGACCGCATGGGCGGTGCCCTTCTGTTCGGCCTGCACGACGGTCAGCGCATCTTCGTCAAAGGCAAGGGCGGCTTTTGTCACCGCTTCGGCCCCGTGGCCCGTGACCACGATGGTGCGCTCTGGCCCCAAGGCACGACCGGCAAGCATGGCATGGTGCAACAGCGGACTGCCTGCCACATGATGCAGCACCTTGGGCAACTCGGAATTCATCCGTGTGCCCTGACCTGCCGCCAATATGACCAATGAAACCGACATGCTGGGCCTTTCCTTATGCGTCCCCCCGTTTTACCCATGGGGCATCGGGCCGCAAGGGCCGTGTTCCTCACGCAAGGTTACAATTAATGCGCACCGTTGTTTTCGATCTGGACGGCACGCTTGCCGACACCAGCGCCGATCTTCTGGCCGCGGCCAATGCCTGTTTTCGCGGCCTTGGTCATGGTGACCTGTTGGGGCCCGCCGATGCACTGACCGCGTTTCATGGCGGTCGGGCAATGCTGCGGCTTGGGTTCGCGCGGCTTGGGGCAGGGGACGAGGCCCTGATCGACGCGCAGTATCCGGTGCTGCTGGAGGCTTATGCGCAGGCGATCGACGTGCACACGCGGCTGTATCCGGGGGCGGTGCAGGCGGTCGAGGCACTGCGCCGCGACGGGTTTGCCGTGT
>JBKBWK010000035.1:0-34852 GCA_046313895.1 Paracoccaceae bacterium | reverse complement strand
CCAAGCACCGCGACGGTGCGCGGGCGCAGAAGGCGCGACAAATCGATCATCCCCCGCGGTCTCATCCCGCGTGCCCCGGGGGGGGGGGGGGGGCCCCCCCCCCCCCCCACTCTGGCTTTTCAACCCTTCCCCCGCCCCCCCCTTTGCGGTAAGGGACCACGTCGTGTGACGTCAGGAGGGCCGGATGGGCTATAAAGTTGTTGTCGTGGGTGCGACAGGGAATGTGGGTAAGGAAATGCTCAACATCCTCGCCGAGCGCGAGTTTCCCGTCGATGAAATCGCCGCTCTTGCCAGCCGCAAGTCGCTGGGCACAGAGGTGTCATTCGGGGATAAAACTCTCAAGACCAAAGACCTCGACACTTTCGATTTCACTGGATGGGACATCGCGTTGTTCGCCATCGGTTCGGACGCGACGAAAATCTACGCCCCAAAAGCCGCAAGTCAGGGCTGCGTGGTGATCGACAACTCATCGCTCTACCGCTACGACCCCGCTATTCCGCTGATCGTGCCAGAGGTGAACGCCGACGACGTCGTGCGATATAAGAACAAGAATATCATCGCCAACCCAAACTGTTCGACCGCGCAGATGGTGGTGGCGCTGAAACCCCTGCATGACCGTGCCAAGATCAAGCGTGTAGTGGTTTCAACCTACCAATCGGTCAGCGGCACCGGCAAAGAGGCAATTGACGAGCTTTGGAACCAGACCAAGGGTATCTATGTGCCGGGTCAGGAAGTGGCGCCAAGCGTCTATCCCAAACAGATCGCCTTCAACGTGATCCCGCATATCGACGTGTTCCTCGACAGCGGCGACACCAAGGAAGAATGGAAAATGGTGGTCGAGACCAAGAAAATCCTCGACCCGAAGATCAAAGTCACCGCCACTTGCGTGCGCGTGCCGGTGTTCGTCGGCCATTCCGAGGCGATCAACATCGAGTTCGAAGACTACCTCGACTGGGAAGAAGCCACCGACATCCTGCGCGAAGCGCCGGGCGTGCTGGTTGTGGATAAGCGCGAGGCTGGCGGCTACATCACGCCGATCGACTGCGTGGGCGAATACGCAACCTATGTCAGCCGCATCCGTCAGGATGAAACGATTGAAAACGGCCTGAACATCTGGGTCGTGTCGGACAATCTGCGCAAGGGCGCCGCCTTGAACGCGGTCCAGATCGCCGAAGTTTTGGGCCAGCGTTGCTTGAAAAAAGGCTGATCCATCCAGAGCCGCACCCCCAAAGCCCGCCGATCGGCGGGCTTTTTCATGCCCACAGTCAGAAACGTTCAGCCCGCAGCACTTCGCAATCGGTGACAGACACCACGCCGATGTGCCTCTCGACCACCGCAAATGCCGCCTTCAACAGCGTTTCCAGCCGGTCTGGCCGGATCAGGCAGACCACTGCGACCATGCCGCCGCGTCCGACCTGGCCTTCACGTGTCCAGTCGCCGGACCGGCCAGAGCCACCCAAAACCGGCAACGCGCTGTAGCCCGTCACTCCGGCCTGGGTCAACGCATCGGTCAACCGGCGCTGCATTGGCGCTTCGATTATGATCTCAACCCGCTTTGCGGCATGGGTCTGCATGGGTCAGCCTCCGGTCACAGCTTCGGCAAGGGCAACATAGGCCGGGATGCCAAGGGTCAGGTTGAAGGGAAAGGTCACGCCCAAAGACAGTGTAAGGTAAACGGTCGGGTTCGCCTCGGGCAAGGCCACACGCATCGCGGCGGGCACGGCGATATAGCTGGCCGATGCCGCCAGCACCATCATCAGCACCACCCCACCCGTTGACAGGCCAAGGATGATCCCGGCCGCCAGGCCAACGATGGCGCCGATCAACGGCATCGAAATGCCAAACATCACCGCGCCGGCCGACAGCACCCCGCGTGAGGCCCGCAGTCCACGCCCGGCGACCAGCCCCATATCCAGCAAGAACAGGCAAAGGACGCCCTGAAACGGCGATACGACAAAACTTTCAATTCGCGCCATACCGTCCTGCCCCGTGATCATGCCGATCAGGAAGGATCCGACCAGCAGCACAATCGACCCGTTCAGCAAGATTTCGCGCCACAGATCGCCATCCATCCGCGTGGCCCCACCCCCGCCGCGCGTGACAAGCCACAGGGCCGAGATGATCGCAGGCGCCTCCATAGCCGCGGCGACCGCAACCATGTACCCTTCGGACGGTATCCCGCGCGAGGTAAGGACCGACGTCGCCGTCACGAAAGTGACTATCGAGATCGACCCGTAATGCGCAGCAACGGCGGCAGCATCGGTGGTGGACAGTCGCGTCAGGACGCGAAGCAAGCCAAAGGCAACAAAGGGCAGTCCAAAGGACAACAGCACCCCCACAAGCAACGCCGAAGCCAGTCGTCCGTCCAGTCCATGATCGGCAACGGCGACACCACCCTTGAAGCCGATGGCAAACAGCAGATAGATCGACAACGCCTTGGCCGCAGCCTCGGGCACCGTGAGTTCAGATCGTGCAAGCGCCGCAAAAAGCCCGAGCGCAAAGCACAGTATCATGGGCGACAGCAAATTTTCTGCCGCCAACGCGAGAATATCTTGCATGATTGGCCTCTGTTTTGGCGCATATGGGGCGGGCCCTGTGCAACGGCAAGGTCAGACCTGAACGAAGCCCCGCAGGGTGTCGTATTGCTCCAGGGCGCCTTCTCCGGTGTCGTTCCACAGGCCGTGCAACGTAAGTCGGTCATCCGCCACAGCATCGCGCACGAAGGGAAATGTCATCAGGTTTTCAAGGCTGACCAGCACTGCCTCTTTTTCCAGTGCGCGCTGACGGGTGTCATCCGGAAGGTGGCGCACCCGTTCAAAACCGGGGCGCAGGATATCCATCCAACGACCGACAAAGGACGATTTTTCATCCAACTCGGGGGCGTGTCCGGTACACATGTCATCGCAGCCTTTAACCCCGCCGCAATTGGAGTGCCCCAACACCACGATATGTGCCACACCAAGCGACGTCACAGCATACTCCACCGCAGCCGAGGTGCCGTGGTATTCCCCGTCTGGATTATAAGGTGGCACCAGATTGGCAACGTTGCGGTGGATGAAAAATTCGCCCTCGTCAGCGCCGAAGATCGACGTCACATGAACGCGGCTGTCGCAGCACGATACAACCATGGCCCTTGGATGCTGACCGCTGGCAGCAAGCCTGCGGAACCACGCCTTGTTGTCCTGATATGTTGTGGCACGCCAGCCATGGAATCGCTGGATCAGGTAGCTGGGAAGAGGGCGAGCGGCATCCATGTCGGCAGACCTCCTAAAAGCGCAGTCCTTCTATTAGGCAGCAATCGCAGAAAATTCGAGAGGGATTATTCTGCAAGTGCAACCTTTTCTTCAGGATGCAGGGCGCAGTCTGGCCATGGGTGTGAAACAAGAGGTGTGGGCCATGCAGGCTGACAATGTGGTGATGCTGCGTCCGATTGAACGGGTGCGGCAAGATGGCGAACCGATTGCAACGATCTACCGCAATCTAGGGACGGATTCGGCTGAACAGGTGGTGACTCGGGCCTTGGGCGAATTGGCGCTGACCATGGCAGGCTTGGCCAGTCAGGTGCGCGCCCGTGATCTGGCCGATGTGTCGCGCCAGTTGCGGCGGTTGCAGCGGATGGCGGAAAACTTGGGGATGGTCTCTTTGGGGCTGGTTGCGGCCGATGTGCGCGCCTGTCTCGACCGAAGCGACTCGACCGCCTTTACCGCCGTCTGGGCAAGGCTGATCCGGGTTGCAGAGCGGTCGTTGTCGTCTGACAAGGATTTGCTGGACCGCTCGTTGATCTAGCGGGCTTGCGGGCGGCGATGGAACCGCTAGGCTCTGGCATACCCCTGAAGGAACCGCCAGATGACCGAACTCGCCGCCTTTTCGCCCGTGACCGCCGCCTCTTTGCCGCTGCATGTCGTGTCGCCGGATGATCTGCCCGCTTGGCTTGGCGGCGCGGGGGCTGACTGGGCCGGATGGCTTGCCGCATCACGGTTCGAGGCTGCTCTTGGCGATGTTCGTCTGTTGCCCGGACCAGATCGTCTGGTCGGGGCCGTCATCGGCACGGGCCGTGCAATGGAAAAATCCCGCAGCCGCTTTGGGCTGGCAAAGGCCGTAGCAGCGCTTCCCGTCGGGGACTGGCATCTTGTCGGGGCACTGTCTGAACCGGAGGCAAAAGAAACGGCTTTGGGCTGGCTGCTGGCCAGCTATCGGTTTGACCGCTATCGCCCCGGTAAGTCAAAGACAGATCTGCCTCGTCTGAAATTGCCGGACGGCATCGACGGCAATATGATCATGGCGATGGCCGAGGGGGAATTCCTGACCCGCGATCTGATCAACACGCCGGCCAATGACATGGGACCGGATGATCTTCAGGCGGCCTTTTTTGCGCTTGCCGACCGGTTTGGCGCGCAAGCAACGGCCATCGTGGGTGACGACCTTCTTGCGCAGAACTTCCCGATGATCCACGCAGTCGGTCGCGCCGCAGCCCGCGCGCCGCGCCTGCTTGAGATGCGGTGGGGCAGTCAGGGGCCGATGCTGACCCTTGTCGGCAAGGGCGTGTGCTTTGATACCGGTGGGCTGGATCTCAAGCCGTCCAGCGGCATGCTGCTGATGAAAAAGGATATGGGAGGGGCGGCCACCGTGATGGGTCTTGCCCTGATGATCATGCGGTTAGGCCTGCCCTTGCGCCTGCGGGTTCTGGTGCCAGCGGTGGAAAACAGTGTCTCGGGGGCTGCGATGCGCCCGCGCGATATCCTGACCAGCCGCAAGGGTCTGACGGTCGAGGTCAACAATACCGATGCCGAAGGGCGGTTGGTGCTGGCCGACACGCTGGCTTATGCCTGCGAAGAGGACGGGTCCACCGTGATTTCCATGGCCACCCTGACCGGGGCCGCCCGTGTGGCAGTGGGACCAGACCTTGCACCCTTTTTTGCCACTGATCCAGCCATGGCCGCAGCCATCGAGGCAGGATCTGCGGCAGGGTTCGATCCGGTCTGGCGCCTGCCGTTCTGGGATGCCTACGAGCCGATGTTGGAGCCCGGCATCGCCGATCTGGACAATGCGCCAACGGGAGGATTTGCCGGGGCGATCACAGCCGCGCTGTTCCTCCGCCGGTTCGTGTCGGCACCGCGTTATGCCCATTTCGACATTTACGGACATGTGCCATCTGATCTTCCTGCCAGACCAAAGGGGGGCGCGGGCCAAGGCGCGCGCGCCTTGTTGTGTGCGATTCCCGACATGCTGGGTCTATGATGGATCGCCGCAGCACCCCTTTTTCCGGCCGGTTTGCATTGACCTCATTGCGTGGACAGGTCGAAGCAACCTTCACCGACGGCGAAACCGCCTCTGTCTTATGGCCCTTGGCAGATCTGTTGTCCCGGCCAGACGGCCCCCGCGACCGCCAAGTGCTGTTGGGTGATGCGCTGACGGTCATTGACCTGCGCGACGACCATGTGTTCGTGCAAGCCGCCAAAGACGGCTATTGTGGCTGGCTGGATGCGGCGTCCATCGGCCCGGCAATCATGCCCACCCATTGGGTCGCCGCCCCGGCCAGCCATCTTTATACAGGCCCGAAGGTGCAGGCGCGGACCCTGTCGGCTTTGCCGATGGGGGCAAAAGTGGCTGTGACCGGCACTGAAGGCAGCTTTGCCGAAACGTCGATGGGGTTTGTGCCGCTGGTGCACCTGCGTGCGCTGCACGACCGGCCGGCGGACCCTGTAACGGTGGCTGAAACCCTGCTGGGCGTGCCGTATCTGTGGGGCGGCAATTCGGCGGCGGGACTCGACTGCTCGGGGCTGGTGCAAACCGCCTTGCTGGCCTGCGGTCTGCCCTGCCCCGGTGACAGTGATCAGCAACAAGGCCTTGGGACGATGTTGGACGACCAAACCCTATTGCAGCGGGGGGATCTGCTGTTCTGGACAGGCCATGTCGCGATGGTGGCTGACGCAGACAGGATCATTCACGCCAACGGCCAGACCATGAGCGTGGCCTATGAGCCGACGGCCGTCGCCATCGCCCGGATAAAGGCGCAGGGTGGCGGCCCGGTCACGGCGCGTCGGCGGCTTTCGCTGACCTGACCGGCTTCCCGGCACTGCGGCCGCACGCCGCAAATCCGATCATCAGTCTATGGGGCGAATCAGCTTGCGCTCCAGCACGCGAAGGACCTGTGCAAGATCGCCGCCGCGACGCAGGATCTGACCGTCCATGCCAACCACGGCATACATCCCCTGCTTGCCCCGCAGCTTTGGCCGCTTTTCTATCCGATACAGAGGGTTTTCTGCGGTTCTGCGGTAAATCTCGAACACCGCGAAATCGCGCAGGGTGGAAAGACCATAGTCGCGCCATTCCCCCATCGCCACCATCCGGCCATAGACCGATAAAATCAGGGACAGCTCATGCCTGTCGAAGCAGACCTGTTCAGGCAGCGAGGTGGTAAAGGAAAAATGGCTCGGGGGTTGAACCGTCATTGTTGCAGCTTACGCAGGTAACGCCACAAATCAAGCCCGCATCCTGCGCCTTGTTTCCACCATGAAAAGACCCAGGCCCAGCCGTGGAGCCACCCGAAAACCGCCACGCAGTGACCTGATACCAACAAGACGTAGTGTCACTATGGTCCGGTGGTCGGTTCGAGACTGCCCCCGCCCAGATCGACCGCCGGATCAAGGCACTGTCGCACAGGGGCCCCCGTCACACCGGCGGGGGCCTTTCTGGCTACATGAACCCTGCCGCCAGACGCAGTTCGCCTGTTTGTATCCCCCGCCAATTCCTTTGCACCGCGGGCAGACGCTTCTGGGCCATCGGATGCTTTGCATCCAGCACCCCCAAACGGATCAGCAGAGCCACCACTACCGCCTCTGATGCACGGCTGGCGCCGTCAGCAATCTTGAGTGCAATGCCCATCTTGCGGTCGGGGATCATCGCCACGAACACCCCTTCGGCCCCGGTCTTGATGGTCACCTTGTGGTCCATTGCCCGCATCAATTCGGTGCAGGCCCGCCCCTCTCCGGCGACAAGTTCGGGGTGCGCCGCCATCGCGTCGCGCAGCCGCACCATGGCGCGTGCGCGGGCATCACCTGTATCGCGCGCCGCTGCGAACGCCTGCATCGCCCGGGCCAATCCGGACAGCGAGACGGCGAAATTCGGGGCGGAACAGCCGTCTATGCCAAAACCCGCCACAGTTTCTTGAGTCACCTCTTCGGTCGCGGCCAGAATCGCGCGCTGCAACGGATGGTTTGGGTCCACATATTCTGGTCCGGCTTTCAAATGCTGTGTCGTGGTCAGAAAGCCGCAATGCTTACCCGAGCAGTTGTTGTGCAACTGGCATGGCATTTCATCCGCCCGGATCAGGCGATCGCGCTCGTCGCGGTCGTAAGGTTCATGGGACCCGCAGCGCAGGTCATGCTCAGCCAAACCCAGATCAGCAAGCCAGCGACCCGTCATCGAAACATGCAGTGCAGCGCCCTGATGGCTGGCGCAAGACAGGGCTAGATGTCGGTCGGTCAGGCCCACTGCGTCTGCAGCGCCGCTTTCCATCATGGGAAGGGCCTGGATCATTTTGCACGACGACCGGGGGTACATGATGACACCGGGATCGCCCCAGCTTTCGATCATGCCACCGTCGCCCCAGACCACGGCATGGCCTTCGTGCACGCTTTCCAGCCTGCCGCCCCGCCACAGTTCCACCATCGGATGCGTCGTTTTCATTGGCCGTCCCCGTCACAGATGCGCGATTTGTTGCCCATGGGGCTTTCGCGGATTGGTCTTTTTGCGTTATGGATGGGATATCGGGTTGAACGTCCCCATGCCACAGGAAAAGCCGTATGACAAAGACGGCGGCAGACGGGCAGAGGCAAAGGACAGCTTGGAGGCTGTGAACATTATGACATCCATCTTCGTGCGCACCGCACTTGGCGTTGCCATGGCCTTGGCCGCACCGTCTGCCTTCGCGCAAGAATCCACGAATAGGGTCGCGACCAAAACGGATTGGAGCGTCTTTACCGAAGAAAACCCCAAGGAGTGTTGGGGCGTTTCAAGCCCCAAGGAAACCTTGAACAGCCGTGCGGGACAGCCGGTTTCGGTTCGCAGAGGCGATATCCTGCTGTTTGTCACCTTTCGGCCAGGTGCCGGCGCGCGCGGCGAGGTGTCTTTTACCGGCGGCTATCCATTTGCCACCGGATCGACCGTAAAGGTCGAAATCGACGGCCAAAGCTATGACCTGTTCGCCGATGGCGAATGGGCCTGGCCCGCCAGTGCCGAGGCAGATTCGACCTTGCTTGCCGCGATGAAACGGGGCTCGACGGCCGTTCTGACGGCTGCTTCGGGACGCGGCACACAAACCAAGGATACCTTCAGCCTGCGTGGTTTTACCGCCGCCATGCAAGAGGCCGAAACCCGCTGCAAGTGATCCCGCAGCGCCGAAAGCAATCTGCGCCCCGGCCCGTCCGGGGCGTTTTTCGTTGTGTGGTTTCGTTTTGCGCGTGGGAACACTATATGACAGACTCAATCCGCTGATGGACAAACCAATGACCGCCACTGCCCCGATCACTCAGGACGTGCTGACCCTGCCGCGCAAGCTGCCCGAGGGCGGCACGACCAATATTGTCGGCCTGACACGCGACCAGTTGCGCGAGGCGCTGATTGCTGCAGGCACGCCCGAAAAGCAGGCCAAGATGCGGCTGGGGCAGATCTGGCAATGGGTCTATCATTGGGGCGTGCGCGACTTTTCGGCCATGACCAATCTGGCCAAAGACTATCGCACCTTGTTGGCCGAGCATTTCAGCATCGACCTGCCCGAGGTCGTGAGCCGTCAGATCAGCGCGGATGGCACCCGGAAATATCTGGTGCGCATCGCTGGCGGGCATGAGGTGGAAACCGTCTATATCCCCGAAGAGTCCCGCGGGACGCTGTGCATCTCCAGTCAGGTGGGCTGCACGCTGACCTGTTCCTTCTGCCACACCGGCACCCAGAAACTGGTCCGCAACCTGACCGCAGGTGAAATCGTGGGTCAGGTCATGCTGGCGCGCGACGATCTGGGTGAATGGCCCCAACCGGGCGCTCCCAAGGACGAAACGCGGCTGGTGTCCAACGTCGTGCTGATGGGAATGGGTGAGCCGCTTTACAACTTTGAAAGCGTCCGCGACGCGATGAAGGTCGTGATGGACAACGAAGGGCTTACGATCTCGCGCCGCCGGATCACCCTGTCCACCAGCGGCGTCGTGCCCGAAATCGCCCGCGCCGCGACCGAGATCGGTTGCCTTCTGGCTGTGTCGTTCCACGCCACCACCGATGATGTCCGCGACCGTCTGGTGCCGATCAACAAACGCTGGAACATCAAGACCCTGCTGGATGAATTGCGCGACTATCCGCGCCTGTCGAACAGCGAGCGCATCACGTTCGAGTATGTGATGCTGAAGGATGTGAACGACAGCGATGCCGATGCCCGCCGTCTGGTGAAGCTGATCGCCGGGATCCCCGCCAAGATCAACCTGATCCCGTTCAACGAATGGCCCGGCGCGCCCTACCAGCGGTCAGATTGGGAACGTATCGAGGCGTTTGCCGACATCATTTACAAAGCGGGCTATGCCAGCCCGATCCGCACCCCGCGCGGCGAAGACATCATGGCCGCCTGTGGCCAGCTGAAATCCGCGACCGAGCGGGCGCGCAAGTCTTCGCGGGAAATCGCCTCGGAAGCAGGGATGGCGCATGGGTGATGTGATCCAAACCGCACTGGCAGGGTCTGATGATCCTAACCTCGCGTAAATTTTTGTAGCTTATTTTTGTTACCCAACATACCAGTCTTAGCACTACGCTGTGCGGTTTTCACGCCTGCAAAGACCCCTGAACGAAAAGCCGCAAAGGCCGATTAATGACGATGATGCAGAACGATCTGGCGAAAGCCCATGAGGCAAGCGCCAGAAAATGGGTGCCGCTCCTGGCAAAATACCGCGACCCTTCCACCACGCGATCCTTGTTCGAACTGGCCGTGACACTTGCCGGTTTCGTGGCATTTTGGGCGGCGGCCTGGGCCGCCTTGTCGATCAGCCCTTGGCTGTCGCTTGTGATCGCCATTTTGAATGGCTTTTGGTTGGTGCGGCTGTTCTTGATCCAGCACGACTGCGGTCACCAATCTTTCTTTGCCAATCGTGACGTGAATGACTGGGTCGGTCGCGCCATAGGGATTTTGACTCTCACACCCTACACCGTTTGGAAGCGGACCCATTCGATCCACCACGCGCATGCCGGCAACCTTGACCGGCGTGGGATTGGCGATGTGATGACCCTGACGGTCGAGGAGTATCACAAACGCAACTGGCTTGGCCGTTTGCTCTATCGCGCCTACCGGCATCCGATCGTCATGTTCGGCATTGGCCCCGCCTATCTGTTCATGCTGGAATATCGTCTGCCGTTGGGACTGATGACGGCTGGCTGGCGTTACTGGCTGTCAGCGATGGGTACGAATCTTATTCTTGCAGCCTTGTTGACGGGTCTTTACCTGTTGGGTGGCTGGCAAGTTCCCATCCTGATTTTTGTTCCCACAGTCGTATCCGCTGCCACCATCGGTGTTTGGCTGTTTTTCGTGCAGCATCAGTTTGAAGACACCTATTGGGATAGTGAAACCAACTGGCAGATGCACGATGCTGCCCTTCTTGGCAGTTCCCACTACAAGCTGCCGCAACCCTTGCGCTGGATGACCGCGAATATCGGTATCCATCATGTCCACCATCTGTACAGCCGGATTCCGTTCTATCGCCTGTCCGAGATTCTGCGCGACTATCCGGCCTTGGCAGAGGCACAGGTTCTGACCCTGCGCGAAAGCCTGAACTGCGCCCGTCTGCACCTGTGGGATGAGGCCGGACGTCGGCTTGTAACCTTCCGCGAAGCCCGCAAGGTCTGGGCCGCTCAAGCCGCATAAACCCGGTAGAGCGGCTTGATTTTTCGGTCCAAGCCGCTTTGATACGTCGATGATCCTGCCAAATGCCTCTGCGCGACACCTGTTTTTGCACCACCACAGTCTGACCGAAGCGCGAAATGGCGCAGCGTCACCTGACGCTGTCAGCACGTTGATCGACCGCATTGGCTTTGTCCAGGTTGACAGCATCAACACGGTCGAACGTGCGCATCACATGATCTTGTGGGCGCGCCGCCGTGCCTACCGCCCTCCGGCGCTGAAGCCCTTGCTGGAACAGGATCGCGCGCTGTTCGAGCACTGGACACATGATGCCTCGATCCTGCCGATCACATTGTTTCCGCACTGGAAGCATCGGTTTGCCCGCGACAGCATCCGCCTGCAACAGTCGTGGCAAAAGTGGTTTCGCGATGGATATGAAGCACAGTTCGACACGATCCTAAACAGCATTGCGCGGCAAGGCCCGGTCAGCAGCGCCGATGTCGGCGAAGGCGAAGCCCGAGGCAAGGGTGGGTGGTGGGACTGGCATCCATCCAAGACAGCGCTTGAATGGCTCTGGCGAACCGGTCAGATTTCCGTCACCCGGCGTGACAGCTTTCGAAAGATCTACGATCTGACCGAACATGTCATCCCAGAGGCCCTGCTGCGAGCAGAGACATCACCCGAAGAGCATCAGAACTGGGCCTGCGCCTCGGCGATTGCCAATCTCGGCTTTGCCGACGAGGCCGAGATCGCGCGGTACTGGAACGCCATCGACAAGGCCGACGTGCATTTCTGGGCAAAAAATGAAATTGCAGCGGCGCGGCTGATCCGTGTCCGCGTTGAGCAGGCGGATGGAAGCCTGCGCCCTGCAATGGCCCGTCCGGATGTGGTTGACCGTATTGCCAAGCTGCCGGGTGCCGCCAGCGGACTGCGTATCCTGTCCCCGTTTGACCCTGCCCTGCGCGACAGGGCCCGGATCGAGCGCCTGTTCGGGTTTCACTATCGGATCGAAGTGTTCGTCCCCGAACCCAAACGTCAATACGGCTATTATGTCTTTCCGGTCCTCGAAGGCACCCGGCTGATCGGACGGATAGACGCTAAGGCCCACCGCGATATCGGCTGCCTGCGCGTCCGGGCCTTCTGGCCAGAAGTTGGTGTGCGCATGACCAAGATCCGCATGGCCAAGCTGACCATGGAACTGGACCGACTGGCCGATTTCGCAGGGTGCAGCACCTGTGCCTTCGCTGACGATTGGGTGCGCGATCCGCGTCAGCCCCTGACGTTGAAATAGTCGTAGATCGTCTGCGCCATCGACTCGGAAATGCCGTCCACGGCGGTCAGGTCAGACATGCCCGCCCGAGACACCGCCTTCGCACTGCCAAAATGCGCCAGCAGAGCCCGCTTGCGTGTGGCACCCACGCCCGGAATATCGTCCAACGGCGTCACCCCGACGGCCTTTGCCCGCTTGGCCACATGCGCGCCATTTGCCCAGCGGTGCGCTTCGTCCCGCAGGCGCTGAACGAAATAAAGCACTGGATCGTTGCGCTGCAAGGCAAAGGCCCGTTCACCGGGCCGGTGGAATTCTTCTTTGCCGTGGTCGCGGTCAATTCCCTTGGCCACCCCAATGATCGGAACGTCGTCTATGCCGAACTCCGCCATGATCCCGGCAACGGCCGAAACCTGACCAGCGCCACCATCGATCAACAGCAAATCCGGCCAGACATCGGATTTGCGCTCCGGGTCTTCCTTCAGCAACCGCTCGAACCGCCGGGTCAAAACCTCTTTCATCATACCGAAATCGTCAGAATTGGCACCAGCGTCCGATTTGATGTTGAATTTGCGATACTGTGATTTCAAAAAGCCCTCTGCCCCGGCCACGATCATTCCGCCCACGGCGTTGCTGCCCTGAATATGCGCGTTGTCGTAAACCTCGATCCGTGCCGGCGGACCGTCCAGATCGAACGCGTCCGCCAAACCCGCCAGAAGTTTGTTTTGCGTGCTGCTTTCCGCCATTTTTCGCGCCAGACTTTCGCGTGCGTTTCGGGCTGCGTTTTCGACAAGCTCGGCTTTTTCGCCGCGCTGCGGCACAGCCAATTCCACTTTGCGTCCGGCCCGCTCGCTCAGGGCCTGCACCACCAGATCCTCATCCTCGACCGGATGGGACAGAAGGATCAGGCGGGGGGGATCCTTGTCGTCATAAAACTGGGTCAGAAACGCGGTCAGGATTTCGGCTTCTTCTGCCCCGGCACCAGTCCTTGGATAAAAGTCCCGGTTGCCCCACGATTGGTTGGCCCGGATGAAGAACACCTGCACGCAAGCCTGCCCGCCTTCCAGATACAGCGCCACGACATCGGCCTCGGTCACGCCGCGGGGGTTGATACCCTGCGACTGCTGCACCTGCGTCAGCGCGCGGATCCGGTCACGCAGGGCTGCCGCGCGCTCAAACTCCATTTCGTTGGACGCTTTTGCCATTTCGCTGGCAAGATTGGCCTGAACTGTCGTGGTCTTGCCCTGCAAGAACCGCTCTGCATCCGCCACAAGCTGCGCATATCCCTCAGCACCGACCTTGCCGACGCAAGGGGCGGCGCAGCGTTTGATCTGATATTGCAGACAAGGACGCGTCCGGCTTTCGAACATCGCGTCCGAACAGTTGCGCAGCAAGAACACCTTCTGCAACTGATTGAGCGTTCGGTTGACTGCACCTGCGCTGGCAAAGGGACCAAAATAGGCGCCCTTTTCGGTCTTCTTGCCACGATGCTTTTTCAACTGCGGAAACGCATGGGTCTTTGAGATCAGGATATTGGGGAAACTCTTGTCGTCCCGCATCAACACGTTGTAGCGCGGCTTCAACTGTTTGATCAGGTTCTGCTCAAGCAGCAGCGCCTCGACCTCGGTGCGGGTGGTCAGAAACATCATGCTCGCCGTCTCGAACACCATGCGCGCAATCCGCGCCGAATGGCCGTGTCCGCGCGCATAGCTTGATACCCGCGCTTTCAGGTTTCGCGCCTTGCCGACATACAGGACCTCGCCCTTGGTGTTCAGCATACGGTATACGCCCGGCGACGAATCCAGCGTCTTGAGATAGCCGTGAATCACCATCTGACCGGTCTGCGTCGACTCTGTTTGCGGATTGTCTTCAGTCACACAGTGCCTCCTGGAAACGACCCCGTAAGAGCCTTCGATTCTGCCCTATCGCTGCAATGATATCGCCGCGGGAGCAAGAGGGAAGAAGTCCACCGTTTCTGTGGATAAACCTGCGGACAAAGTTTCACGATCGGCGAATTTCCCTTGTTTTTGGCCCATTTCCCTAAGCTGCCTATTTTTTAATCAAAACCATAACATACTGAATTGATGAAGAAAATTTTTATCCTCATGATAAACTCTTTGAAAATCAGGGGCTTGTGTAACGCATGTGTGAACGTTCGGCGAAAAGTGGACAACTTCTGGCTGCGATACGCCAGTGGTCACTCGACTCCCAGCACATCGGGGGTTTTCCATGCCAGATGCTGCCCTCCATCGACCGCGATCATTTGCCCTGTGACAGAGGGGGAATCGAGGAAGAATCCAAGCGCCGCAACGATGTCTGACGGATGCGCGCCCCTGCCCAGAACGGTTGCCCCGCGTTGCGTGGAAAAGTGCGCTTCGGACTGACGAGCCCCCTGCAAAGTGGGTCCCGGACCGATGGCATTCACCCGCACATGCGGGGCCAATCCCTGCGCCGCGGTGCGTGTCAGCGCCCAGAGACCCATCTTTGCAATGGTGTAGCTTGAAAACTCGGGCGTAAGCTTGTGCACGCGTTGGTCGATCATGTTGACCACCAGACCCTGGGCCAATGGCTCGCCATTTTCGTCCCACACCGCAGGCGGGCATTGAGACGCAAACCCTTGGGTCAGGACAAAAGGTGCGCGAAGGTTTGATTCCATCGCCCGGTCCCAACTACGACGAGTGCCGGTTTGGACCGTGTCATGTTCAAAGATCGATGCGTTGTTGACCAGGACCGTAAGCGGCCCCAAAGCCTCTGCCCCCAGGGTGACCAGTGTCTCTACCTGTGCTTCGTCCAGCAGATCGGCTTGGACCGCGACGGCGCGTCGGCCCATGGCTTTGATTTCGACCACTACAGCCTCGGCCTCGGCAAGCGATGATGCGTAGTGAACGACCACATCGTGCCCGCGTCCGGCAAGATACAAGGCCATCGCGCGGCCAAGGCGTTTGCCTGCCCCGGTCACCAATGCCGCCATGGTTTACCCCTTTTTCCCGCAATCACAGCTTTGGCCGATGACATAGCGCCCACAGGATTTGCAGACAGGGGTTTTTCGCAAAGCCTTGTTCTTCATCCGGTCAATCGCGCTTGGAAACACCAGTTTGCCAATCATGCCGACCAGAACCATCGCCAGAAGGAAGATCAGGATGATCTTGAACAGCATCTAAAGGCCATAACGCGCCCAAAGCGCGCGCTCTTCGACCGAAGCCATCATCGTATCTGCCATGCTCAGGCCAAAGCGTTGCAACAGACCGCGCCGTTGACCAAGAGGCACCAAGCGGACCTTCTCGCCATAAAGTTCCCGCATCTTTGGCACCACATGGCCGACACCATCGGCCAATCCAAGGTCCACGCTGGCGCGGCCCACCCAGATGTCGGCATTGAACAGGTCAGCCTCGGGCCGCAACCTCGCCCCGCGCCGCGCCTTGACCTGCGCGATGAAGTTCTGGTGCAGAGGGGCCAGCATGGCGTGGATACGTTCAACATCTTCCGGGCGTTCGGGCTTGAACGGGTCAGCAAATGATTTTGATTTCCCGGCGGTATGCACCCTGCGTTCAACACCATTCTTTTGCATCAGATCGTGAAACCCGAAGCTGGCATAAATCACGCCGATTGACCCTATGAGGGACGATTCGTCGACCCAGATGTGATCCGCCGCCGTTGCTAGCCAATATCCGCCCGACGCGGCGATATCTTCGACAAAGCAGTGAACCGGAACTTTCTTCTCATCGGCAAGTCGGCGGATGCGGCTGGCGATCAATGACGACTGAACTGGCGACCCTCCGGGCGAATTGATCACAAAAGCGACCGCCGCCGGTTTACCGCGCGTAAATGCCCGTTCGATGACCGGGGCAAGCCCCTGGTCCGACAGGCTTCGTCCGCCCGTGCCGATAGCCCCCTGAAGGCGGATGACCGGAACGAGGGGTGGTTTTGGCAGGAACGGGATAAGGTATCTCATGCCCATGACGTAGGCCGGGCCACGCCGTTGAACAAGAGGAAAGCCGCACTTAGCCGTGCCGGACGCGCGTGTAATTCACCGGCCGGTCCCGCGAAAGTTTGATATAGGCGAAAACACCGGTCAGAAACCCAAGCGCGGCCAGCAGACCCGCGACAAGGATCTGGGATTGATCCTGTATATCGGCGGATAGTGCCAGATACCCGAAAGCCCAGAATCCAGACCAACTTACAACGCACAGAAAAGCGACAATTTTGTTCATAGACATCTCCCAGAAGCTCCACATCCCTCCCAAGATGCGCAGCGTGCACAGTGTTAGCGGTTTTTCGACCGTTGTCGCGACAATTCGTCGCTGCGACGCAGCATCAGACCGTTGCCAGGGTCAGCACATGGCCCGAAAACCGGACCATCCAACCCATGACCCGGTCACCGGTTGCGAAGGGCGGAATGGATGCGGTGAAGGTCGCGGCAAAACGGTCATCGGTCTGGTCAATCACCATGCGATCGAAACCGTACAGTGTGCCGCTAACGGGATATTGTGCCTTGTAGGCCGCTTCCTTGGCGCAAAAGGCCGCCTTTGCCCGCGCGCCTGTCATCCGGATTTGCTCGTCTGGCGTCAAAATCGTGTCCCAAAGATCGCGTGGCAGAGGGCTGTCGTCTTCAAGATCAATCCCAACCCCCCGGCAGGGTCCGACGGGCATTGCGATGGCAAGACATGCCTGACCCGTATGCGTGATCGACCCGATCACACCCTTCGGCCAGATCGGCGCCCTGTCTGAACCGTGCAGGATGGCCTGCGGCGGAACACCAATACACGCAAGCGCTGTCCGTGCTGCTGCCCGGCCCGCTGCAAATTCACGCGCCCGCGCAGGACTTGCCGATTGCAAGACCTCTGCCGGCATCACCGGATAATCCAGCGCCGGGTTCGCCCAGCCAATGCCGGCTCCGTCCGGAGCTATGCCACGCAAGGCCGCCAGAAAGTCTGCACCATCAGGCATCCACGCCCGTCCGACCCGCCCGCATGGCACGTCTGCGGGCCATGGCATCCGCCCGCGCATCGGCTTGCGCCGCCAATCCGGTGGTCTGCGCCGCCGGCGCAGCGACCGCTGGCCTTGGCGCATCATCCAGATGTGCAGCCAATGCAGACAGGGTGGGAAAGCGGAAAATGTCGGTGATTGACAGTTTGGTTGCCTTCAACGTCTCGCGGATTTCGCGATGCACCTGCACCGCCAGAAGGGAGTGGCCGCCCAAGGCAAAGAAGTTGTCCTTCGACCCCACCTTCGGCACACCCAACACCCGCGACCAGATTGCGGCAATCTGTGTTTCGACATCTGTGGTCGGCGTCTCGAACGTCGTGCTCAAAGCCGTGCGGGCAGCAGGCGGAGGCAACGCCTTGCGGTCCACCTTGCGGTTCGGTGTCAAGGGAAAGACATCCAGCGTCACGAAATGGGCCGGCACCATATGGTCGGGCAACAGCGTTGCCATCTCTGCCCTAAGCGCTGTCTCGTGCGCCGGGCCAGTGACATAGGCCACAAGCCGCAGATCGCCGGGCGCATCTTCGCGCGCCATCACCACGGCTTGCCGCACGCCGGGCTGCGCTTCCAGCACCGCCTCGATTTCGCCCAACTCAATCCGGTAGCCGCGCAGCTTCACCTGATGGTCTGTGCGACCCAGAAAGTCGATCTTGCCATCCGCGCGCCGGCGCACAAGGTCGCCGGTGCGATAGATCCGTGCGCCCCACGGGCAGGCGCGGTCAGGGCTGACGAACGGGTCAGGCTTGAACCGATCTTCTGTCAGATCCTCTTGTTGCCAGTAGCCGCGCGTCACCCCGTCGCCGCCGATCCACAATTCGCCCTCTAGGCCGATCGGCACCGGCTGCATCGCACTGTCCAGAACATACATCTGCTGATTGGCCAGCGGTGTACCGATGTTGCTGACCGGCTCGACCACGCAGACCTCTTCGACCGAAGACCAGATGGTTGTCTCGGTCGGACCATACATGTTCAGGATGCGCGCTGCACTTGCCTTGCGCAGATCCTGAACCAAGGCTCCCGGCAGGGCTTCCCCCCCCACCATGATGGTTTTCACCCCGGCCAAGGCCAGACGCGAGTCTTCGTTCATGGCAATCATCCGCGCCATGCTGGGGGTGCATTGCAGATGCGTGACCTTGTGACGGATCAATTGCGCGGCAATCGAATGGTCGTCGTCCGCGACACCGCCACCCGCGTTGGCGCGCCGCACCACCTCGGCCAGCGGATACAGCCCCTCCATCACCTGCTCGGGCGCAATGCCATAGTCGATCAGACAGGCCACTTCGCCCACGCCGATACGCTTGAGCTGTTCCACCCGTGCCAAGGCGTCATCGACGGTGCCAAACAGGCCTGAATCCTCGAAATAGCGTTGAAAGGCGAAATCCAGGATCGCGTCATTTTCCTCGGCACTCAAAGTGCGCAGATCAATATCCAGAGGGTTGGTCACACCTTGCGGCTTCTTGAATGCCGGAAAGGCCCAGGCGTATTGCTTGACCAACCCCACCGCCGCCGCAAGATAGGCCTTCATCGGCCCTTCGGCCATACGCCGCACCTGTTCCCGGTCGCGACCCACATAGGTGTGCAGCATCAGCGTCACCAGACCGGTGTCCGGATCATGCCCGGCCTTGGCGCGCGCGTCGCGATAGATGCGGATCTTGCCCGCCACTTCATCAATGGACTGGCCCAGCAGGTGCGTAAGGACATTGGCCCCCAACGTACCCGCTTCGCGCCATGTTTCGGGGTTACCTGCCGTCGTCACCCAAAGCGGCAACTCGCGCGAGACCGGGCGTGGCTGCGTCACAACGGTGAACATTGACCCGTCAGAGGTTGGGAAATCAACGCCTTCGCCCCGCCAAAGCCTGCGGATCTGATCTGCCGTCGTGAACATCGCCGCCTTGTTGTGCGGCGGCGCGTTTTCAGGCCGCAGCACGAAATCATCCGGCTGCCAGCCGCTGGCAATTGCAATTCCCGCCCGGCCATTGGTCAGATTGTCGATCACTGCCCATTCCTCGGCAATGCGTGCCGGATGGTGTAGCGGCACCACGCAAGACCCCGCCCTTACACCGATATTTTTTGTAATGGCAGCCACCGCAGCGCCTGTCACCGATGGATTGGGATACGGCCCGCCAAAGGCATGAAAGTGCCGCTCCGGCGTCCAGACTGCGACAAAGCCATGCGTATCCGCAAATTTCGCACCTTCCAGCAGAAGCTCATACTTCTTGGGCCCGGCACCGTCATCGTTGCCCCAGAAGTAGATCGAAAAATCCATCTTCTTTGCGGTTGTGATCCGGCCCGAGGACACCAGAGCCCGATTCTCGTCCGACGAAATCACGACCTTGAACCCGCGCGCCAGCGTCCAGAACAGTTCCAGTACCGAAATGTCAAAGGAAAGCGACGTGACCGCCAGCCAGACGCCCGCATCGGTTCCGATCCGCCGGTCCATGCCGGTGAAGAAGTTTGCCACGTTGCGATGCTCGACCATAACGCCCTTGGGCCGGCCCGTGGATCCGCTGGTGTAGATCAGATAGGCCAGATCCGCAGGCGTGACCCCGCTTGCGGGGTTCGTCTCGGGGGCCAGACCGATCCGTCCGTCGGTATCCAGACACAGCACATGCGCGCCACCCTTCAGATGGGCGGCAAGGTCACTTTGCGTGACAATCACCGAGCAGCCGGAATCTTCAATGTAAAGTGCGGTCCTGTCTGTCGGATAGGCCGGGTCCATCGGCACATAGGCGCCGCCCGCCTTTTGAATGGCCAAGGCACCCACCACCATGTCCAACGACCGGCGGATGTGCAGACCCACCAGCGCACCGGGCCCCACACCCATCCCCCGCAACACATGCGCAACCCGGTTCGCCCGCGCGTTCAATTGCGCATAGGTCATGGTGACCGTCTCAAAGCAAAGCGCCGGCGCATCCGGGGTACGCAACACCTGAGCCTCAAACGCTTGGTGCACACAGACAGACGCACGGGGGGCAAGTGTCTGGTTGGCATCCTCCAGCACGACCTTGCGCTCATCGGGGGACAGCATCGGCAAGGATGCCACCGGCATATCGTCGGTCGCTGCCGCCACGACAAAAGCCAACCGTGCCGCCAGTGAGCGCGCCTCGACCTCGGAAATCCGCGCAAGATCAGCGAACAGGGCGCCATCGGCAAGGGTGACAACTGTCCCCTGCACAGGCGCACCGTGGATCGAAAGCCCCACTTGCGGTGACGCCAGATCGGCCAAGGTGGCGTCGCGCGTCATCAGATCCAGCGCAAAGCCCGGCGCAGTCTCGGCCTTCAACGCCGATTTCGCCTCGCCAACGGTGCCAGCCGTTTCTACACGCAGCGGAACCCAGCCACTGGTGTAGCCGACCAGACCAGGGGTCTTCGAAAGGGCCATGTCAGTGCTCTGTGGCCCGGCCACCCTCGCCATGGCCACGGCAAGTGATGGCCAATCGCCCGGAATATCGACACGTAACCATCCCTGACCCGATCCATTGCCTGTCAAGGTCAACGGTGCCAACGCGGACAATTTGCGCCGGATCGCCGCGTCGAAAGGTGCGAATTCCGCCTGCGCACGCGTCAGGCGGTCGGCATCGTCACCCGTCAGGGTCGCCACATCGGCAACGGTGGATGGGCAGACCGGCAAACCCCGGCTCTGGCAGGTCAGCCGATGCAGTCGGACGGCCCCCGTTGCGCAGGCCACTACCACGCCTTCGGGACCGGACGACAGAACCGTACCCGGAACGCCTTCGCCCGGGACAACATCGGCAGCACCCACATTCAGCACGCCAAACGATCCGGAAATCTTTGGCGTGGTCAACGGGTTCCAGTATCGGCCATGGTCAAGAGCACGCACCGTCCGCACCACCGCCTCGGCCGGTTGGGCGAAATCCAGACGGCCAAAGGCGCGCGGTCGGTCAAGACGGGCATAGACATGGCATCGGCTGAAATCCTGCGCCACGGGATGCAACCCGTTTTCCATCTGCGCCATCACCGCCGGAAAACTTTCCAGCGCGGCCTCGAAACACCGCGTGTTGAGCGTCAGGGCCGTTTCACCTTCGACAATGGGGAACAGCCGCTGTTCCAGAATGTCGCCCTCATCAACGCCATCCGTCATCAGGTGCCATGTGATACCATGCTGCAACTCACCGTTCAAAAGCGCCCAGACAGGCGCATTCAGCCCGGCATAGCCCGGCAAGGGGCCATCGTGGAAATTGACCGCCCCCCGCGCAGCCATCGCCCGCACCGCTGCAGGCACCAGCGACAGATTGGCGACCGATAAAAGCCAATCTGCCCGCACACCAGACAGCTGCACCGCGAGGTCCTTGCCCGGCGCCTCTACCCGCAATCCGCGCGCCATCGCCCAGGCCCGCGTGTCTGCGTGCCGTGTGACCACCGCCGTCAGGCTGTGCCCTTGTGACAGCCACGCCTCGCCACACTGACGGGTCAGGCTTTCATTTCCAATCAACAGTGCACTCAATACGGTCATTCGTTTCTCCTCGCCGCCGATGGGGCGGACTTGAACTCAGTCACTTACCGGTCGGAACCCGGAAAAGACCCAGTGCACCGCATGGGCCGACATGTCCCGAAGGTAGTGGTCGGGGTCGATGAAATCCTTGCGCTGGATCAAGGCCCTGATCCGCCAAATAAGCCCGCCTGACACATGCGCCAATGTTGCCAGAACCGCATAAATCCGGCCATGCGACTTGGTGTAATAATACAGCCGCGAATCCAACCAGAACCGCGGAATCCGCTGCCAGTGCTTCATCCCGGTGGATGCAGATCCGATGTGGGTGACACGGCTTTCTGGCACATAGTCGGTCGGCCAACCGGCCCGCCCAGCCCGCAAACACAGTTCGGTTTCTTCAAAATACAGAAAGAACGTCTCGTCGAACAATCCGACCTGATCAAGCACGGCCTGACGCATCATCAAGCTGGCACCTGCAAGCCAGTCCACCCGGCTTGTCGCGGTTGGCAAGGGCGGTGCCACCACGGATCCGCGCAAAAGACGCGATATGGGACCAAAGCGCGCAGCCTGTTCGAATTCGCCCGCGATACTGGGAAAGCGGAATGCGGAATGGTGGGGAAGCCCGTCTTCGCCCTGAATACGGCTTCCGGCGAAACCGGATGCGGGGGTGCGTTCCAGATGCGACAACAGGGCCGCGATAGCATCGGGTGCGGGGAAGGCATCCGAGTTCAACAGATAGACATAGTCGGGCTTTTCGCCCCCCGGCAGTCCGGCCCGGATCCCGAAGTTGTTGCCCGCCCCAAAGCCGCCATTGCGGCCCGATTGCAGCACCCGCACCTGATGCGGACCATGATCCCATCCGCGCGCCGCCACGTCGGCCGTCATGCGCTCGAAACTGCCATCGCCGGAATCGTTGTCCACAATCGTCACAGCACCTTCGATGCCCTGCATCGCAATCAACGCGGCTTCGGCCGCGCGCAGCGTCATGTCGGCCGTGCGCCAGTTCAGAATGACTGTCAGGACTGTGGCCATCGCCTATTCCGCCGCCGTTGCCAACCGCGTCACGGGCGATGGCCCTTCGGCAGCTTCCATCACAGTCCGCATCCGCGCCGCCAACACCCGCACATTGGGTTCAAGCACCATGCTATCATGGTCACCCGGCACCTCGATCACCTGCAACGCCGGGGCAAATGGCGTCAGATCGTTGTCATGCAGCACGAATTCGCGCGCAGCACTGACCCAACGGCCACCCGTCACCTGCCAGCGCTTGTCCAGTGGCGGACGGAACAGAGCCGTCGTCCCCGCACGGGCATGCATGTCATACACCGGAAGCGCCGCGCGGAAGGCAGCCTCGATCGCCGCATTGTGGAAATCGGACTCACCCTGCGGGCCGGCATCATGCAACTGCGCCCGTTTCCAAGCCTGCTTTTCACGCCACCAGCGGCTCACGAACGCAGGCCCCTCGGCACGCAGTTCCGACAGTCGGATCATCAGCTTGTCAGCCTTGCTCAGGGTCGGGCGCATCGGCACAGGGGTATCAAGCAGAACCACCAGAGGCACCGTTTCACCCATCGCTTCCAACTGGCGTGCAATTTCCCATGCGATCAGTCCGCCGCCGGAGAATCCGCCCAGAACATAGGGGCCAGACGGCTGCACTTGTCGCATTTCGGCAATATAGTCACGGGCGGCATCCACGAAATCGTTGTGTGGCGGGGCATCACCGTAAAGCCCGCGCGCCTGCAGCCCGTAAAACGGCCGATCCCCACCCAGAAGTTGGGCAAGATGGCGCAGATTCAGCACGTTGCCAAACATGCCAGCAACCAGGAAGAACGGTGTTTTTGCCCCACCTTCGCCCCGATGCATCGGCACGATATGGGTAAATCGCCGCTGCGGCGCGCGCGGCGCTTCGGACTTTGGCTCTGCACTGTCCTGCGGGCCAATTTGACCTTCGATCAGCCGCGCACAGGCGGCAATCGTCGGGGCCTCGAACAACACCGAGATCGGAAAATCGACGCGGTAGGCCTTTTTGACCATCGCAAACAATCGCACCGCAATCAGGCTATGGCCACCAAGATCAAAGAAACTGTCGTTGACGCCCACCTTGGCCACGCCCAGCAGGTCCTGCCAAAAGCCGACCAGCGTGCGTTCAATGTCCGTCTGCGGTTCGACATAGTCACTGTCCAGATCCGGGCGTTCAAAACTCGCACCTTCCGATGGCGCGGCATCGACCACAGCCGTCTGGCGGATCAACGCAGGCAGATCCAGCGAAGAGACGATGATCTGGCTTTGGCCCAACGCGACAGCCCGGCCAAATGCTTCGGCCCCTTCTTCGGGGCGGATCCCCATCGAGAACGCGTGGAGAAGGCGTTCCTCGGCAGGTGACATCGCCGTTGTCTGCCTGTCGTCAAACTCCATCGCGCGTGGGTCAGGCGGCGACAGCGACAAGACACCGTCAATGCGGTGGATGGTAAAGCCCTCGACCTCGATGCAGACCTCGCCCTCCGGCGTGGCCAGAGTGACGTCGAATAGCGCAGTGCCGCGCGTGGCCACGTTTGCACTTGCGTTGCGGACGTGGCTGACAATGCGCCCCGGAAGCGGACGATACACCCGCACACGGGCATGGGATACTGGCACCCAAAGGTGATCGGGCAGGTAACCGTCGATCAAGTCCATCGCCCAGCCGGTTGCCAGATCCATCAAGGCCGGATGGATGCGCCAGCCCTGTTCGACGTCCGCCAAATGCCGGGCGGGCAGTTCCAGATGGGCCAGCCCTTCGCCCGTCCCGACGGCCCGCGATGTCAACACCCGCCACTGCGAGCCAAAGTCCAGATGCGCCTCTTGCGGGCTGCGCAGTCCCACGCCAAATTCGGCCGGAGGCAATCGCCGCGCAATCGCGGCAACATCAATCCGCGGTGCGGGGTCCGTCAACGGCAGCATCCGTGCCGAAGCGTGCAAAAGCCAGCCAACCCGGCCCTTTTGCTTGTGGCCCGACAGCAGATCGAACCCGTAGCCTTCATCGCTGCGCACCATCCGCGCCCGCACGGACCGGGCTTCGTCCGCCACATCCAGCGCCCGGAAGAACGTCAGGTCTCGGATTTCAAACGCCTGCGCTTCACCCTGCGCGGCCCAAGCCTCGGCCATGATCTCCAGATAGCCGGTGCCGGGCAGAAGTGCAGTGCCGTCCTTGGTGCGGTGCCCGTCCAGCACCCAGCGGTCCAGCTCGTAGAGCGCAAAGAACACACGGTTTCCAAATCGGTCAAATCCTGCTTCATCCAGCATCGGGGCCGTCATCGGTACGCGCGGTGCATCCGGGCGGCCGGTGCGGTCCGCAAGTGCCTCGGCCGCCATACCGACGCCCTGCCAAATTCCCCAGTTCAGGGCAATGACCTTGGTTTTATCGCCTGCACGGTGCTTGGCATAGGCGTTCAGATATTCATTTGCCGCAACATAGTCGATCTGCCCTGCCGGTCCTGTCACGGTCGAGGTGGACGAGAACAGCACCAAAAGCGCAAGCGATCCGTCCGGAAACAGCCGCTCCAGAACCTGCGTGCCGTGCAGTTTGGGGGCGAACACCTCTTCTACCTCTGCGGGCGACTTGACCAACAAGGGCCCATCATCCACAACACCAGCCGCATGGATTACGGCATGGACCACGCCAAAACGGGCCTCGCCCGCTGCCTTTGCAGCCTCCATCTCGACCACATTGGCCACGTCAGCCTGCGCCACCAGCACCTCGCCGCCCAGCATTTCAAGCCGCTGCAAGGCCATGATGCGCCGCGCCACCGGATCATCCGGCCCCGCCTTGGACAGGACAGCCGCCCACAACCCGCGTTCCGGCAAGCGCCGTCGCGCGATCAGCGTGACCTTGACGCCAAAGCGCCGGATCAGGTCTTCGGCCACGGTCAGGCCAATGCCTCCAAACCCACCCGTGATCAGCAAATGGGCACCGCGCGGCAATTCCAGTCCAACTGGCGGCAAGGGCTGTGGCCTTACGCCAGCCTCATAGCGCCGCCCACCCCGCCACGCGGCGATGGCGGGCGTGTCCGACATGACTTCTTCCAGCACGGCCGTCACCGCATCGCCTGATCCGACGTCCAGCATCCCGACCGTCACCCCCGGCACTTCACGCGGGATCACCCGTGCGGGGCCAAGAACCATGGCCTTTTCAGGATAGGCCAAGGTTTCGTTCTTGACCTGCGCGGCACCAGAGGTCACCACCGTGACCCGGATCGGGCGCGGCAGGTTTTCCTCGGCCAGTGCCTGACCCAGAAACATCAGCGAATAAAAGCCCTGTTCGATATTGCGGTGCAGGAAGCTGGATCCGGGACGGAATGTTTCCCTTCCTGTCACCAGCCAGAAATGGGCAATGCGGCTGGGGGCCAACCCACGCGCCACCAGATCGCGGATCAGGGCGTCATATCCGTCACGGCCGCGCTCGGGTGACAGCCGGTAATCACCCCGATCATCACGCGTGAAGGCATCGCCTGTGTTGACCCGGGTGACACGATGCCCGGCCTCAACCAGCCGGTCGGCGACGGCGGCACCCAAGCCCGTGTCATCAACAAACACCAGCCAGGTTTCGGGCGCGGCCTCGGCCAGATCGTCACTGTCAAATCCCGCCGTGGCGGGTCGCCAATGCGGCTTCCATCCCCAATGCGCCAGATCGTCTGACCGCGCTGGTGGCGCCTCTGCCGCTGGCATCTGCCCGCTGGCTGCTTCGATGAAATATGGCTTTTTCTGAAAGGCATAGCCGGGCAGGGGCACACGGTGCCGCGGGCCTTCACCCCAGATCGGCTCCCAGTCCACCGCGACACCACAGGCCCAAAGCCGCGCCAATGTGACCATGTGCCATGCGTCATCGGTCATCCTTTGGTCGGGATGCCGCAGGGCCGGGATAACCTGACCCGCAGGGATTCCGTTGGCCTGCGCCAGCGATGACAGCGCCCGTCCTGGGCCCATTTCCATATAGACGCGGGCCGGGGTGGCCATAAGTGTATCGAGGCAGGCGCGGAAGTTGACTGTCTGGCGCAGGTGCTGCACCCAATAGTCCGGGCTTGTCGCCTGGTCTGCCGTCAATTCAACCCCGGCGCGGTTGGAGATGATCGGCATGGTCGGCGGGTTCAGCCGGATTGACCGCAGATAGGCCCCAAAACGCTCAAGGATCGGTTCCAGCATCCGGCTGTGTGCGGCGATGTCGATGGCGATGCGCTGGGTTTCGATACCTTCAGCCGCCAGCTTTTCCGCCAATAGGGCCAGCGCATCATCGGGACCGGACACGACACTCAACTCGGGCGCGTTGACCGAAGCCAGATCCAGTTCGTCGTTCAGATATTGCCGCACTGCATCGTCAGACAGGGGCACCGACAGCATCCCCCCGGGCGGCACGCTGTCGAACAAGGTGCCACGCAGATGCACCAGCCCGATGCAATCTTCAAAGCTCATCACGCCTGCCAACGCAGCGGCAGTGTTTTCGCCCATTGAATGACCAACAAACGCCGCCGGAATCACACCCCAGGACTCAAAGAGTTTGGCCAACGCATATTCTGTAATCATGATCAGAGGCAGTTGCACCGATGGCCGTTTCAGGGCGTCATTGGCTGCCGCTTCGCCCCCGGCAGTCGGCAACCACAGGGCGCGAAGGTCATAGTCCAACCTCGGCTCCAGCGCAGCCAGACCACGGTCGATCCAGTCGGCAAACACAGGTTCGGTCTGATACAGATCCCGCGCCATGCCCGCATATTGCGCCCCACCTCCGGGAAACATGAAGACAACCTCGGGATTGTCACCCAGCCAATCATGGGTGAATACCCGCCGCGGATCAGCGGCTTCCAAAAGGCTTGCCGCCTGCTCATGATTGTCCGCCACCAGCACCCGACGTTTGTCAAAGGCCCGGCGTCCTTCTTTCAGTGTCCAGGCAATATCAGGCAAGGGTTGCTCGGGGTGCGCGCGCAGATGCGCGGCCAGCCGGATGCCAGCCGCATCCAGTGCCCCTTTTGACCTTGCCGACAGCACGATGGGCTGAAACGGCCAGTCGCTTTGCGCGGATGGCGCGCGCACCGGCGCCTGTTCCAGCACCACATGGGCATTTGTGCCGCCCACGCCCAGCGAATTCACGCCCGCCCGCAACACCGGTCCTTGCCACGCAGTCAACCGGTCGTTCACCCGAAAAGGGGACGTCTCGAAGTCAATCGACGGGTTCGGTGCCTCATACCCCAGACTCGGAGGCAATTCCCGATGGTGCAGCGACAGCGCCACCTTGATCAGACTGGCAACCCCGGCTGCCGTGTCCAGATGGCCGATGTTTGTTTTCACCGACCCGATCCGGCAAGACGCAACCGCATCGGAGGTTTCCCGAAACGCGGCCGTCAACGCCGCGACCTCGATCGGGTCGCCCAGATAGGTGCCGGTGCCGTGACATTCAACGTAACTCACACTGTCGGCCGTCACCCCGGCAATTGCCTGTGCTTCAGCAATACAGCGGGCCTGCCCGTCCACCGATGGGGCCAGATACCCGGCCTTGGCGGCGCCGTCATTGTTGACAGCGCTGCCTTTGATAATCGCCCAGATATGGTCGCCGTCCCGCACCGCATCCTTGGCCCGACGCAACACCACACAGCCTGCCCCCGACCCGAACACCGTCCCTTGGGCGCGATGGTCGAACGCGTGGCAATGACCGTCGGGCGACAGGATTTCACCCTCCGTATAGAGATAGCCCCGGGCATGCGGCAACTCGATGGTCGCCCCCCCCGCCAGAGCCATGTCACATTCACCGTTCAACAGCGATTGCGACGCATAGTGGACCGCCACCAGCGACGTCGAGCAAGCCGTCTGCACGTTGATGCTTGGCCCCTTCAGGTCGAAGATGTGGCTGACACGGGTCGCCAGAAAATCCTTGTCGTTTCCGGTATGGCGCAGAAGAAACATGCCGGTCTGATCCACCAGATCCCGGTTGGAACACAGGTTGAAATAGAAATACGACCCCATCCCACAGCCAGCCCAAACACCGATCGGACCGGAAAAGGACTCGGGCGGGTGGCCCGCATTTTCCAACGCTTCCCATGCAACTTCCAGAAAGTGACGGTGCTGGGGATCAAGGATCGCGGCCTCTTTGGGTGAAAAGCCAAAGAAATCTGCGTCAAAGCCTGTGAACCCATCCAGAACTGCTGCAAACGGCACATAGTTCGGCTTTGCCATTCTGGCAGGTGATTCACCCGCCGCCAATAACTCGGCATCCGTCAGTCCGCGGATGGATTCCACACCATCCCGCAGATTTCGCCAAAATTCTGAAGTGTCCGCAGCGCCTGGAAGGTGTGCGGCCATGCCGACAATGGCAATGTCGGTGTCGGAAAGCTCGGGCGGTCGCTGGGAATCGGTCATATCACTATACTTGGGCGCCACAAGGAACTGGTTGCGTAGATATCAAACTTGGCTGAATTAAGGAACCAACCCAAACTCAGTCGGAAACAAAGAACTCCGGCTTTGCAGATCCAGGCTTCAGCACCCAGTCATACACGGCCAGAATCTGCGCGGCCTTGCGGTCCCAAGTGAACAGATCGGCCACTCTCTCGCGCGCCGCGGCACCCTTTTGCGCCACCTCGTCCGGGTGATCCACACAATAGGCCAAGCGCTCTGCAAACCCCGCGATCACAGTCTCGCGTCCCGCGATCGGAACTTTCCAGCCGGTTGCTCCGGTCACCAACTCTGCCGGCCCGGCATAGTCCACCACCACGGGCGCAACGCCCAGCGCCATGGCCTCGAGCACCACGCCGCCGCCAAATTCCCGGATCGACGGAAAAGCCAGCACCTGACAGCGCACGGCGATATCCTGCACCTGAGCATGGGGCTTCCAGCCATGGAACACCACCGCAGCACCGAATTCTGCCGCCTGCGCACGCAAGGAGTGCATCATGTCGCCATCCCCTACGATTTCAAGCACAAGCCGACCGTCTCGCAGTAGGGGCGCCGCCGCCGAGATCAGCATGTCAACGCCCTTCAACGGCACCAGACGCCCGATAAAGCACGCCCGCATCGGCACCTGCCCGCCATGCACGGCACGCGCGTTGAACCGCTTGGGATCAACGGCATTTTCAGGCAGGTAGATGACCCGGCTGTGATGCTGCGCCGGGATGTCTTTCATCGTCTGGCGCGATCCAACGAGAATGGCATCCGCCCGCAGGGTGCCTTGCCGCCCCGGCAAGGCGCGATAAAACCCACGAAGACGCGACAGCCATTCCCGTTCACGCGCCATCTCGGCCTTGAATCCCTCGGGCCACGGCACGCCCCCGTTGATTGGTCCCAGAACAAAGGGCACCCCGGCGCGGCGGCACTTTGCTGCAATCAGGCTTTGCTGCACCGGCGAAAGGGGCGTGACCCGATGAACCACATCAAAACGCCCGGCCCGAATGTCCGGCCCGAACCGCTTCCACACCAGATGTTCAAAATAGGGGTAAGTGATGGTGGCGACGGCCTGCTGAATCGTCCAGCCGCGCCCCTCGCCCCCGGACAAAAGGCTGCCGAGCTTCCACAAAGGACGCGCCACTGCTTCGGAATCTATTGCTGTGAAATCCACGCCTTCACGCATCCCGGCCCGCAAGAACGCATCGCGGTTACGGATCTGCGTGACGACATGGACATCGGCGACCCGGCCAAGTGCTTGCGCAAGGGACCAACCTACCAGCGGTACAGAAACCCATTCAGGGTTCGCCGCCTCGGCCACCACCAGAACTTTGGGGCGAAACTCGTTACTCACAAAACTGTCCTTTGCGGCGGGAAACGTGACCCATCGCCCAACGTCTGACGTGTCACATAGGCGGCACGCAATGCCTCGGCGTAGCCCATCACCGCGCCTGCCATCAACCATGTAAATGGGATCAGCGTGTCATTGGGCAGCATATCGAACAGATTCGCCGCAAGGATCAGCGCCACCGCACAAGCAAAAGGCGACATTGCTGACGACGGCTGTCTCAGCGCTTCGCGGCCCAGCAGCAGAACTGGCAGGGCCAACACGCCGAACTCTGCGATGTATCCGGCCCAACCGAAGGTGCCCAAGGTTATGATCCAGCCGCCATCGGCGATAACGTTGATCTGTCCGGTCCAGGGGTCATGCAGCAGGCCCCGACCGTAGTTTCCCCAGCCAAACCATGGCCGTTCGGCCGCCCGGTCCAACAAGAGCTCTTCGTTCATAAGCCGAAATTGCAAAGACGCCCCGCGCTCGGCATTCAACCCCATGGCAAGGTCCAGAATGTTGTCGACCGGAACAAGATGCAGCCCGCGCAGCAATGGGTAGCTGATGACCACCACCACCATCAGCCCCGCGACCAGAACCTGAATCCGGCGTGGCATGACAATCACCAACGGCGCAAGAAAAAGGGCATAGAGGATAGGCCCGACGCTGCGGCAGAGCAGAAGCACGACGGTCAGATATAGGGCGACCAACAGATATTTCGGACGCTGTGACGCTGGCCCCACCCGCAGCAGCGTAACAGCGGCGATCAGACACATCATTGCGAAGAATGCGACCCAAAGCCCGTGCGGCATGAATACAAACGGGCGGAACCCGCCAAATCGGACGGCCTGACTGAAATCATGCTGGAAGTAACCGTAAAGCCACAGGTTCAATTGAGGCGACATCCGCGCCTCGAACAGCATCGGCAACGAATAGATCAGACCGGCCAGTGTCAGCGCCACGATGATGGCCCGCATTGCGTGATCGGTCGCCAAATACTTGCGTGCAAGGAAGAACGGGATCAGGGCGATGAACTGGTTCGCCACCACGGCAAAGCTGTCATACAACCGCATCGCCGGAAGTCCGGCCATCTGGAACCAGATCGCATCCGTATTGGTCAGCACTGTCGCAAACGGAGCCAGAACATACAGCACGATCAGGCCCCGCCCGATAACCGAGGCAGGCAGAACCTCGAACTTGTGTTTCAACAAGAACAGGACGGCCGCCGCGGCGGACAGGTTGGCGACCGCATATTTATCGAAATCGGGCACCATCGGCAGGTCTATGGCGATGACCGGAGGGAGAAGCATGTATGCCCCCAGAATCGTCCAGATCAACGCGCGTACCGGATCAAGCTTCGTGAAAAGGATCCACGAAACCACTGGCCAAAGGACCAGCATCAGGTAGGCAAGTCCGTTTGCGATAGGCATGATCGTCTGGCTGTCTCTGCTCCGTCGGGTGGCGCATAGCATGGGTGATACAGTTTGTCTTGACGCAGCAAATAGACAGTTATAGGGCGCTGAGAAGGCGAAACAGACCGTCGCCATATCGGGCCGTGAATTGACTGCAAATCACCGTTCTGCGTGCTAGAAGTAAGTGTAACCAGTCAGCAGATCCAGGCCGTGTATTTCACCTTCCCCGATCAAACAATCCGCGTGAACATCCCTGACCGCATCGCATTGCTGGATGCCGTCAGGGATCGCTTCGCCACAGGTCAGGGCTTTGCCTTGGCAACAATCAATCTTGATCATCTGGTCAAACTGCGCACGTCCCCAAGCTATCGGGCGATCTATGCTGCGCAGGATCTGATTGTGGCGGACGGCAACCCGATCGTCTGGCTGTCACGTCTTGCCGGAACTCCGGTGAGGCTTGTTCCGGGGTCGGATATCCTGCGTCCGATCTTGCAGCTTGCAGCCAGCGAACGGGTGCCAATCGGGTTTTTTGGCTCGTCTCCCGAGGTTTTGGTCGAAGCGGCAAGGCGGCTTAACATCGAAATCCCGTCCCTTCATGTGGTCTGGACAGGCTCGCCCCCAATGGGGTTCGATCCAACCGGAGACGAAGCCTGCGCAGCCCTGCATGCCATGCGTGCGGCAGGTGTGCGGCTGTGCATCGTTTCGCTGTCCGCCCCCCGGCAGGAAGCTTTCGCTGCGCATGGCCGCACGGTGACGCCGGAGATCGGCTTTTGCGGCTTTGGTGCGGGACTCGATTTTGTGGTCGGCGAACAGATCCGCGCCCCGCTTTGGATGCGCAAAGTGGCGCTGGAATGGCTTTGGCGGGCTCTGTCGGCCCCACGGCGCCTGCTGCCACGCTATGCGGCCTGCGCAGCGATTCTTCCGGCCGAGGCGCTTGATGCCCTAAGGCAGCGTATCGGCTGACCGTTCGGCGCTATTTATACTCGATCAGGATGCGTTTTCGTCCCAGCAGGCGGCTTGCATAATAACTCAACGCACCTTGTGTTTCTGCGAAACGGCCTAACACCGTAAAATAGGCCCAGACCCACCCTTTGCGCAAAGCAAGTCGCGCAACTTGTGAAGGATAGACTAAGACCAGCAGCCAACCAACCGGATGCACAAGTCCTGAAAGTATGACCAAGACCGGAACGGCCGCGCCCCACAGCAAGGCGCGCCTGGTTTGTGCCACCCAATGCCGCTCGGGGCCAGAGCCATGCAAAGCAGCGCCCTCGGCAAAGGCATGGCCTGATCGCACCATCCGTTTCCACCACTGCCCCAAGCGAAGCAGGGCCGCGTCATGCAACGTCATCTCGGCATCAATGCGCCAGATCTGCCCACCCTGCCGCCGCAGCCGCAGACAAAGTTCGGGCTCTTCGCCGGCAATCAGACTGTCGCGGTAGCCACCGGCTTCCAGAATCGCGGAAAACCGCATCAACGCATCGCCACCGCAGGCCAAGGTTTCCCCGACCGGTGTGTTCCATTCGATATCAGCTAAAGCGTTATACACCGAGGCATCGGGAAACCTTTCACGCCGACGGCCGCAGACGACGACCGCCAACGGATGCATTTCAAAGGCTGCAAGTGCAGCGGCGATCCAGCCCTCGTCCAATATACAATCGCCATCGACAAGCTGCACAAACTCGGGCGGGTTGGTTTCAAGCTCCCGCAGTCCCGCGTTGCGGGCCCGCGCCGCAGTAAACGGTTGCGCCAAGTCAAGTTCAACAACCTCGGCCCCCGCCGCACGCGCCGCAGCAACCGAACCATCGGTTGATCCACTGTCAACATAGATGATCCGTCCGACATGCCCCTTCACAGAGGCAAGACAGGCAAGCAGGCGTGCGCCCTCGTTCCTGCCGATCACCACCGCATCTACACCCACCGTTACACCCTTTGCATCCGTGTCAAAGCTGTTCGACTGTATTGTCACCAGATTTGAAATGCCATGACGACAGGTGTTCAAATGGCCGGCAACCGAAGGGGCAAACCCTTTCATTCAACGGCCAAATCTGCTAATTGTGTCAATAACTGGGCGGGGGCCCGGCGATTCCGGCAAAAAGATGGCGCGCACTCGGCAACCCATTTCAAGGTCGGATAACCCATTGATCGTGGCCTTCCGCAAGGGGGAGTCTTTATCTGTATGCAGCCCCCGCGCTGCGCTTTTTAGGAGCGTGCCAGTTCATGGCCCGACACAATATTTTGGCTTTAACCCCGCAAAACACAATAGATATGGGATTTTTGCCGATGGCCGAGAAGGGCGAACCCCCATCACGGCGTGACCGGACAACGTCTGTATCCGTGTTCCGGCCCGGTCGTAAGGCCGAACGCGATACTGACGAACTCGATCGCCACCTCTGCCGAGAGATCTTTTCCGATGCCTATCCACTGGCTTTGTTCAATCCGTCTCGGGTGTGGGAATCGCTGAATTCCTTGCCGATTGATGCGCACCATCTTGCCGGAAACGGACTGTTTACAGAACCGGATCAAAGCCCTGCCGGGTCGGCATTTGACATATTGCGCACCCGGATTTCACAGGCGATGCAAGACCGGGGATGGCGTCGGATCGGCATCACTTCGCCGACCCATGGCTGCGGAAAATCGTTTACGGCTGCCAATCTTGCACTTGCGCTTGCCCGTCGTCCCGACAGCCGGGTTGTGCTTATCGATCTGGATCTGCGGCGCCCCGGCTTGCACACCCTGTTCGGGGCTTCATCGCCCGGTGCCTTGCGCGATTTTCTGGATGGAAGCCAGCCTATGGAATCCCGGTTCCTGCGTGTCGGCAAGACCTTGGCAGTCGCCTTTAACGGCGAAGCGATGCCAGACGCGAGTGACATTCTGCACAGCGCCAACACCGCGCAGGCCCTTGACGCTATGGAAACGCAGTTGGATCCCGAAATCACCGTGATGGACCTGCCTCCAATCCTTGTCAGCGATGATGTGCTGGCGATGAAAGGCAAGGTCGATGCCGTCCTGATCGTCGCCGATGGCACCCAGACCACCGCCAAGGATATCCGCGCCTGCGAGGCGTTGTTGGACAAGCGTATCCCGCTGATGGGTGTTGTGCTGAACCGGGCGCAGGATCACGGATTGGGTCGGCTCCAGT
>JBKBWK010000034.1:0-35405 GCA_046313895.1 Paracoccaceae bacterium | reverse complement strand
GATGTGGGAATCAAGTTTGGTGGACAGAACTGCGTTTGCTACAATCTCTTCTGCACCATTGCGTCGCGCAAAATCGTCCCAGTCTCCGCCAATCCAGAGGATGCGAAGCGACGAGTCAACCACGCAGAAACTTTGTAGAAATTTCAAACCACTTGTCCGTCATTGCAGGGCGCTGCAACTTAACCTTAGCAGCCCCGTGCAAAAAACGCTCGCAGAAGTTTACACAAATCGCAATTTATCTGTGCACACGGCGCCGGCCCTGCACAAGCGGACTGCGCGTTGAACGCCCTCCCTTAAAGAGGGTCGATATCGCCGTCGGCCCGTTGCGCATGGAACGCCGCGACAAATTCCGAAAGACTGCCTGCAGCGATGGAGTCGCGAAGGCCCTGCATCAGCTCTTGGTAATAGTGCAGGTTATGCCACGTCAGCAGCATCCCCGAAATCATCTCTTGCGCCTTGAACACATGGTGCAAATAGGCCCGCGAGTAGTTTCGGCAGGCCGGACAGCTACAATCGGCATCCAACGGGCGCGGGTCATCCATGTGACGTGCGTTCTTGATGTTGACCTGACCGCGCCGAGTCCACGCCTGCCCTGTGCGCCCGGATCTGGACGGCAATACACAGTCCATCATGTCGATCCCGCGTTCCACCGCGCCGACAATATCATCAGGCTTGCCGACCCCCATCAGATAGCGCGGTTTGTCATGCGGCAACAAACCCGGGGCGTAGTCCAGCACGCCGAACATCGCCTCCTGCCCCTCGCCAACCGCCAAGCCGCCGACCGCATAGCCATCGAACCCGATGGCCGTCAGGGCTTGCGCCGATTCCTCGCGCAGCGCCCGCGTGACGCCGCCTTGCATGATCCCGAATAGAGCATGCCCCGGCCGGTCACCAAAGGCATCTCGCGACCGCTGTGCCCAACGCATCGACAGGGCCATCGACTTCGCCACCTCGGCGTCGGTTGCGGGCAGCGCCGGGCATTCATCAAAGCACATGACGATATCCGACCCCAACAACTTTTGAATGTCCATGCTGCGCTCGGGCGACAGCATGTGTTTGGATCCGTCGATATGGCTGGAAAACCGCACGCCATCTTCGGTCAACTTGCGCAGCGATGCCAGAGACATCACCTGGAACCCACCAGAATCGGTCAGGATCGGTCGGTCCCAGTTCATGAACCGGTGCAATCCGCCAAGTCGGGCAATCCGCTCGGCTGTGGGCCGCAGCATCAGATGATAGGTGTTGCCCAACAGGATATCGGCGCCCGTGGCGCGCACGCTTTCGGGCAGCATGGCCTTGACGGTGGCTGCGGTGCCCACCGGCATGAAGGCGGGCGTGCGGATGGCCCCGCGCGGGGTATGGATCACACCTTTGCGCGCGCGCCCATCGGTCGCCTCTACGGTAAAGCCAAAACCTCGCGCCATACGTCATCTCCCGGTCAGCGGCCTGCCCCGGCAATACCCGATCCGGCCGGGAATCCAAGGGGGGCCGACCCTCAGGGAAATGATTCGCAATTTAGCAAAGGCGCAGCTGTTAAGCAGGTGGCAATCGCCCCGTCATTACCTTTGCGGCAATGCCCTTGTCACGGGGCCTTGTTGATGGAGAATGCGATGAAGCCTCTTGCCCTGTTTCTGCTGTGTGCCTGTGCCCTGCCCGCCCTTGCCGCCGAACCATCCGATCCGGGGGAAAAAGCCCGCGCCTATGTCACCAGCACCCTGAAAAGCTGGGCGTCTGATCCGATCATCATCGCGGCAGTGCTGGAACAGAACGCCCGCCATTCTGGTCTGATACAAGCCGACATCGACGCTTTGGACCTGGCATGGCGGGCTGAATTGGGCAAAGCCGTGCATCCGATGGTGGACGGCGTGGTTCTGTCAGCACCGTCCGATTTCCTGCGCCAGCAGGTCGAGCAGGCGGAAGGCATGATCACCGAGGCGTTCGTGATGGACGAAAAGGGGCTGAACGTTGCCGCGTCCGCCACCACGTCAGACTTTTGGCAAGGGGATGAGGCGAAGTTCACCGAAACCTTTCCCAATGGGCCATATGCCGTTCATCTGGGCGCGGTTGAATTTGATGAAAGCAGCCAAGCCTACCAGATTCAGGTGTCCTTTCCCCTGACCAATCCGGCGGACGGACGCGTGATCGGCGCGATTACAGTTGCCCTGAACGCCGAGCAGCTTTGATCCGCGCAAAGCAAGCGGCCTTCTCCCACAATCTTCGAATCCAAGGACAGACCCGATGCCCGTGCCAACTCCCGTCAACGCAATGCTTCGACTGCGGTCGATCTTTCTGAAGGCAACCGCAATCGCCGCCCTCACGACGGCTGTGGTCACAGCTGTCTCGGCCTACCGCAGCAACGTCGAAGCCGAGGCATTGCTGCGCGCTTCGTTGCAGGAAAATGCTGGCATTATCACCGCAATGACAGGCCATAAATCCGGCGGCGCCCTTCGGTTCAACAAGCCCGAAGCGGTCAAGCTGATCGAACAGGAAATGTTCGACTTGGTTCCGGAAGAGTTGGCAGAAATCACAACCCTTCATCTGGATGGTTCTGTGTTTTCACGCGCCCTTCATTCACGCGAGACTGCCCTGGACGATGGGACAGTGGCCCTTGGCACAAAGCTGCTGAATGTGATGTCCAAGTGGAAGGCTGAGGGATATCAGCCTACCCACAACGAGGAACTGATGTTCGACGAAACCGGACTGATCGTGGCACACCCCGTCTATTTCGGTGCCGACGGACAGGTTGTCGGGGCAATCGTCACCCGTTGGTCCGACGATCTACTTCACGCCGAAATTACCGCGAGCACGGCAAAATCGCTGGCCATTTCCACGCTGGTCTTTGCCGGCATGCTGATTGTGGCGGCCGTCTTGTTCCGCCTGTCCATCTCCCGCCCCCTGTCGCGCCTGAACGAAGCCGTGGGCCGCGTCGCAGAGGGCGACTACACGGTCGAAGTGCCCGGACGCAAATCGGCCGACGAAATCGGCGATATTGCCCGCGCCCTGGAAGGCTTTCGTGCAGATCTGGCGGAGTCGGTGGAAATCACACGGGTTGGCATGTTCAAGGGATCCGGTTTTGACGGGGCCTCCGCTGCCCTGATCATCATTGACACCGACTTCCAAATTCTGTTTGCCAACAGCGCGGCAAACGTTCTGATGGATACCCATTTTGCAGCCACTCTGGCCGGCGGCAGACCTTTGGTGGGTCGCTCGGCCACCGACATCGATCCAGCCCTCGGCGCCCTTCCCAGTCTGGTTCACTCTGGTTTGCCGCAACGCATCGGATTTTCCGTCGGGCACGCAATGCTGGATGTATCCGTGGCAGGGATCAATAACGCCACAGGCATGCTGTCCGGTTATGTGCTGGACGTTCGCGACACGACGCAGAACCGCCGCAACACTGCCGTCCTGTCTGCGATTGACGCTGGGCAATTGCGTGCGGAACTGTCTCCCACAGGTGAAATCGAGACCGCAAACGAAAGATTCGCGGCACTGTTTGCCCAAACGGCTTCAGGCATTATTGGACGGGACTGTCGCAGCAGCCTCAGCCTGTCAGATCCGGGTTCTGGCGACCTATGGTCCCGCCTGAAAGCCGCCGAACCGGTTGTAGACTTGATCCTTGCCGCGTTACCGACGGGAGGTCAGGCTGTGCTGGATGCACGGCTCAACCCGATCACGGATGACAAAGGCCAGCTGCGGTCCTATTTGCTTCTGGCAACCGATGTCACCCAGCACCAGACGGAAATCAAGGCAGCAGAAACCCTTCGCCGCGAAGTACAGGCGGCACAGGTCAAGGTCGTGTCGTCCCTCAGCGCGGCTCTCGCGAAATTGTCGCATGGTGACCTGACCGTGACACTGACAGATTCCTTCGGCGCAGAATACGAAGGTTTGCGCGCAGATTTTAACGACGCCGTGGGCAAATTGCAGGCAGCCATGACAGACGTGGTGGAAAGCTCCTCGGCCATTCGCGGCGAAGTCGGAGAAATCAGCAGCGCCGCGGACAACCTCAGCCGTCGCACCGAACAACAGGCCGCCACGCTGGAGCAAACATCGGCGGCACTGGATCAGATGACAGTTTCGGTGAAATCGACGTCCGAAGTTGCCACGCATGCGAATGCCAAGGTGGAAGAAGCCAAACAGAGCGCCGAAACATCGGGCCGCGTGGTGCGCGAAGCCGTCTCGGCCATGGGTGAAATCGAACAAAGCTCGTCCAAGATTTCGCGGATCACCTCCGTCATCGACGAAATCGCATTCCAGACCAATCTTCTTGCGCTGAACGCCGGGGTCGAAGCCGCCCGCGCCGGAGAGGCAGGCCGTGGGTTTGCAGTTGTGGCGTCCGAAGTGCGCGATCTGGCTCAGCGTTCATCCCAAGCCGCGCGTGAAATCGCTGGCCTGATCACGGACTCGACCGATCAGGTGAAGCGCGGCGTCAGTCTGGTGGCCGAAGCCGGGCGCAGTCTGACAGGCATCCAGACAGCCGTGAGCGAAATCCATGGTCTCGTATCGGACATCGCCAGTTCGGCAAAGGAGCAGTCGAACGGAATTTCCGAATTGAACACGGCCGTCAAGCACCTTGACCAGGTGACGCAGCAAAACGCCGCAATGTTCGAAGAAACCTCGGCTGCCTCCCAATCGCTGAACGCCGCAGCAACTGTGCTGACCGACACCACTCAACGGTTCACCATCCAGCGGGGCCTTGCCGCCGACTCCACAAGCAAAAAACTTGCGGGTGCCACCGCAAAGTCTTGGGGAGCACCAAAATCCACCGCCGCCTTGGCCCATGGGTCTGCACGCAGCGCTCCGGCGGCCCGCGGCAACCTCGCCTTGAAAGCGCCGTCCTCCGACGGATGGGAAAACTTCTGAGACCAAGCCACGCCGCGCAGAAAAACGCCCGAAGTCCAGACGACTCCGGGCGTTGATACTTGCCTCCACCATCAAAGCTCTGGGCGCGTCGGGGATCAGTCCTTGGCGCGTTCGACGTAGGAATAGTCTTCGGTATTGATCACAATACGGGTGCCTGCCCCGATATGCGGAGGCACGAGCACGCGCAAGCCGTTCGAGCAAATTGCCGGCTTGTAGGAAGAAGACGCGGTCTGCCCTTTCACCACGGGTTCGGTTTCGGTGATCTCGACAACCACCTTTTGCGGCAGTTCGATGGCAATCGCGACACCTTCGAACGTCCGTAGATACACTTTGATACCATCGGTGAGAAACACCTTGTCGTCCCCCACAACATCCGGCGAGACGGCGATCTGCTCGTAGGTGGCAGGCTCCATGAAATGGAAGCCTTCGCCGTCTTCATACAAAAAGTCGTACTCGCGCTCATCCACTGTTGCCTTTTCGACCATCTCGGTGGTGCGCCACCGCTCGGACACCTTCACGCCGTCCGAGATGCGGCGCATATCGACGCTGGTCGTGGGCGTGCCCTTGCCCGGATGGAAGTTTTCGGCTTTCAGAACAGCATAAAGCTTGCCGTCCATTTCGACGACATTGCCCTTGCGCAGCGACGATGCGATGACTTTCACGGTCAGGTGTTCCTTGTGGTTTGAATGGCCGAAGGCTAGCAACGGCAGCGGTTGGATGCGCGCCTAACGCATCTGAACAGAAATTTCCAGCGCAAGCTGCGCGAAATCGCCGGGGAGGTGCTTTCATGGCCGAAACAACCCTCAGCCCATGGTGGTCCACCGCCCGCCATTCCGACCGTCGTCCCCTTCTGGTCGCGCGGGGGGGCATCCAGACGGCCATCCGGGCCTACCTGACGGCTGATGGATTTACCGAGGTCGATCCCGCATGTCTGCAAACCAGTCCGGGAAATGAGGCGCATCTGCATGCCTTTGCCACCCAAGCCATCGGAAATGACGGCCAGTCCCATACGATGTATCTGCACACCAGCCCGGAATTCGCGATGAAAAAGCTGCTGGCAGCGGGAGAGACGCGGATCCATGCCTTTGCCCATGTCTGGCGCAACCGCGAACGCGGTGCCTTGCACAGCCCGGAATTCACCATGCTGGAATGGTATCGCGTCGGGCAGGACTACAGCCACCTGATGCACGACTGCATGGCTTTCCTGCGGGCGGCGGCCACGGCTGCCGGCAGTTCGCACTTGCGGTTTCGCGGCGTGACCTGTGACCCTTTTATTGAACCCGAACGGATATCCGTGGCGCAGGCGATGCTGCGCCATGCCGGGGTTGACCTGTTGTCCACCCTGTCGCCCAAGGCAGATGCGGACCGCGACGCGCTTGCCCGCCAAGCCACCGCCGAAGGGGTGCGGGTGGCACCAGATGATACATGGTCCGACATTTTCAGCCGAGTCCTGGCGGACCGGGTCGAACCGCACCTCGGCCATGGCCGCCCCACCCTGCTAGACCGCTATCCGGTGGTCGAAGCGGCGCTTGCCCGCCCCTGCGCCGATGACCCGCGCGAGGCCGAACGATTCGAGCTTTACGCCTGCGGGGTCGAGCTTGCCAACGGCTTTGGCGAACTGACCGACCCCGCCGAACAGCGCCGTCGGTTCGGGGCCGAAATGGACGAAAAGGCGCGCGTGTATGGCGAGCGCTATCCGCTGGATGAAGATTTTCTTGCCGCCCTGGCACAGATGCCGGATGCCAGTGGCTGCGCCATGGGCTTTGACCGGTTGGTCATGCTGGCCTCTGGCGCGCCGCGCATTGACGATGTGCTGTGGACACCGGTGGCCTGAGCCGGCGCTAGACCACCCCGATGCCGCGCAGGATAACGCTCTTGACGGTTTCGGTGGCCGCGCGCCATTGGCGATCCGACAACGGCTTGCCGCCGTTCAGCGTTTCGATCTGGTGGCCGAAATCGGCATAGTGCTGGGTCATCGCCCACAGCATGTACAGAAGGTGCCGTGGATCGACCGGTGCCATCTTGCCATCGTCGATCCAGCGTTGGATCACGGCCATGCGGCCCGTGGTCCAGTCGCGCAGCGTGGTTTCAAGATAATCCTGAATGACGGGCGCGCCATGCATCACCTCGCTGGCCCAGACCTTGGAGCCGAAGGGATGACGGCGCGAGATATCCATCTTGGCCTCGATATAGCCGCCAATCCCCTCCACCGGTCCGGAAGCGCTGTCAAAAGTGTCAGCCGCGTGCAGCCAGATTTCAAAGATGTTGCGCACCACCTGCCGGTACAGCGCCTCTTTTGTGGGAAAGTAATAATGCAGGTTCGCCTTGGGCAACCCTGCCATATCGGCAATCAACTGCATGGTGGCGCCGCCAAAACCCGCCTCGGCAAAGACTTTTTCTGCTGCTTCGAGAATCACACGTTCATTTTCACGCCGGATTTCCGTGCGTTTGCCTTTGGACATGCGCGAAACTTGGGCGTTTTCGTTCATGGACCCTGCCGGAAATATGTTGACCGAATGGTCAGGTTGTGGTGCGCTGCACCTTGACCATACGGTCAGACAACGAGTCGCCGCAAGGGGTGCAAAGATGCCCCGCACCACAGGGAGAGCAAGCTGATGCCAGCAGCCGGAGAAAACATCCGCATCAATCCGACACGGCTGTGGGACAGCCTGATGGACATGGCAAAGATCGGGCCAGGCATCGCCGGGGGCAACAATCGCCAGACCGTGACCGATGCCGACTCGGAGGGTCGCCACCTGTTCCAGTCTTGGTGCAAGGCCGCCGGCTGCACGATGGGCGTGGATGCAATGGGAACCATGTTCGCTCATCGCCCCGGCACCGATCCCGATGCCCTGCCCGTCTATGTCGGCAGCCACCTTGATACGCAACCGACCGGAGGCAAATATGACGGGGTTCTGGGCGTGCTCGCGGGGCTTGAAATCGTGCGCACCCTGAACGACACCGGGACCAAGACCCGCAGGCCCATTGTGGTGACGAACTGGACCAACGAGGAAGGCACCCGCTTTGCCCCCGCCATGCTGGCGTCGGGTGTATTTGCCGGGGTGCTGGACCAGGACTGGGCTTATGATCGCCGCGATGCCAAGGGCCTGCGCTTTGGCGACGAGCTGGACCGCATCGGCTGGAAAGGCGCGGAACCCGTCGGTGCGCGCAAGATGCATGCGTTTTTCGAATTGCACATCGAACAGGGTCCGATCCTTGAGGCAGAGGGAAAGGATGTGGGCGTGGTCACACACGGCCAGGGCCTGCGCTGGGTGCAGTGCACCGTGACCGGCAAGGGCCAACACACCGGCAGCACGCCGATGCGGATGCGGCGCAACGCAGGCCGTGCGCTGGCCCAGATCACCGAAGCCGTGCATGAGATCGCCATGAAGTATCAGCCAAATTCCGTCGGCGCAATCGGGCACATCGACGTCTATCCCAACAGCCGCAACATCATTCCCGAGCGTGTGGTCTTCACCATCGACTTCCGCAGCCATATCCTGCCAGTGATGGAAGCTATGGTCACCGAATTGCAGGCTGTGGCTCCGCGCATCTGTGACGCGCTCGGCTGCAGCTTTGACTCCGAGGTCGTCGGATTTTTCGACCCCCCGGCCTTTGATCCGGTGCTGGTCGGGCGTGTGCGGGCAGCGGCAGAGCGGTTGGGTTACAGCCATATGGACCTGATATCCGGGGCGGGCCACGATGCGTGCTGGGTCAACAAGGTGTATCCAACAACCATGGTGATGTGTCCTTGCGTCGATGGGCTGAGCCACAACGAGGCCGAGGAGATCTTCCCGCATTGGGCACAGGCGGGTGCGGATGTGCTGCTGCATGCGGTGCTGGAGACGGCCGAGGTGGTTGCCTGACGGCTTCCCCCGGGGGCTTCGCGCCCCCGGACCCCAGCGGGATATTTTTGCCAAGATAAAGACCAAGATTCGGGACAGGGAGCGGTGCGATGGCGTCGATGGTGATCAAGGGCGGGACGGTGGTGACGGCGGATCTGTCCTATGCGGCGGATGTGAAGGTCGAAGGCGGCATGATTGTCGAAATCGGGTCGGAGCTGTCGGGCGATACGGTGCTGGATGCGTCGGGCTGCTATGTGATGCCCGGTGGGATTGATCCGCATACCCATCTGGAGATGCCTTTCATGGGCACGTATTCGGCGGATGACTTTGAGTCCGGCACGCGGGCAGCGCTGGCGGGCGGGACCACGATGGTTGTCGATTTCGTGCTGCCGGGTCAGGGCCAGGGGCTGATGGATGCGGCCTCGATGTGGCACAACAAGTCAGGCCGCGCGCATTGTGACTATTCCTATCATATGGCGATCACCTGGTGGGGCGAGAAGGTCTGGCAGGACATGGCCGCAAGCGTCAACGCCGGGATCACCAGCTTCAAGCATTTCCTTGCCTACAAGGGCGCGCTGATGGTCAATGATGACGAACTGTTCGCCAGCTTCCGCCGGGTCGGCGAATTGGGCGGACTTGCCATGGTACATGCCGAGAACGGTGATGTGGTGGCGGAACTGACCGCCAAGTTGCTGGCCGAGGGCAATACCGGGCCCGAAGCGCATGCCTACTCCCGACCGCCGCAGGTCGAGGGGGAAGCCACCAACCGCGCGATCATGATCGCCGATATGGCAGGTGTACCGCTGTATGTGGTGCATGTGTCCTGTGAGGAGGCGCATGAGGCCATCCGGCGCGCGCGCCAGCAGGGCAAGCGGGTGTGGGGTGAGCCGCTGATCCAGCATCTGACGCTGGACGAGTCCGATTATTTCAATGCCGACTGGGACCATGCCGCGCGTCGGGTGATGTCGCCGCCGTTCCGCAACAAGGCGCATCAGGACAGCCTTTGGGCCGGGTTGATGTCGGGCAGCCTCTCGGTGGTGGCCACCGATCATTGCGCCTTTACAACGGCGCAGAAGCGTTTCGGCGTTGGAGATTTTTCCAAGATCCCCAACGGCACCGGGGGACTTGAGGACCGCTTGCCAATGCTGTGGACCCACGGCGTTGCCACCGGACGGATGACGCCGAACGAATTCGTGGCCGTGACCAGCACCAATATTGCCAAGATCCTGAATTGCTATCCCAAGAAGGGCGCGGTTCTGGTGGGGGCAGATGCCGATCTGATCGTCTGGGATCCGGAGCGGGAGAAAACCATCACCGCCTCGGCGCAGCAATCGGCCATCGATTACAACGTTTTTGAAGGACACAAGGTAAAGGGCCTGCCCCGTTTTACCCTGACGCGCGGCCATGTTGCCGTGACCGAAGGCACAATGACCAGCCGCGAGGGTCACGGCCAGTTTGTTGCGCGCGAGGCACGGCCATCGGTCAACCGCGCCCTGAGCCAATGGAAGGATCTGACGGCGCCGCGCCCTGTTGCACGCAGTGGTATCCCTGCCACTGGCGTGTAAACGGACATGAAGGACACGCAGAACATCGGCCAACCGGTGATTGAGGCCAAGTCGCTGAACCTGACGTTTCAGACGGGTGATGGCCCGGTTCATGCGCTCAAGGACGTGAACCTGACCATCAACCGGGGGGATTTTGTCAGCTTCATTGGCCCGTCGGGCTGCGGCAAGACCACCTTCCTGCGCTGCATCGCGGCGCTGGAGCATCCCACCGGCGGCACGTTGACAGTAAACGGTCTGACCCCGGATGAGGCGCGGCGCAAGCGCGCCTATGGCTATGTGTTTCAGGCGGCGGGGTTGTATCCGTGGCGGACAATTGCAGGAAATGTGAAACTGCCATTAGAAATCATGCGGTTTTCGAAGGCAGAGCAGCACGAACGTGTTCGAAAAGTGCTAGAGTTGGTGGAGTTGTCGGGCTTTGGTGGCAAGTTCCCCTGGCAGCTTTCCGGTGGCATGCAGCAGCGCGCCAGCATCGCCCGCGCCTTGGCCTTTGATGCCGATATCCTGCTGATGGACGAACCCTTTGGTGCGCTGGACGAAATCGTGCGCGACCGGCTGAACGAGGAGGTGCTGAAGCTTTGGGCGCGCACCGGCAAGACCATCGGGTTTGTCACCCATTCGATTCCCGAGGCGGTGTATCTGTCCACCAAGATCGTGGTGATGAGTCCGCGTCCCGGCCGCATCACCGATATCATCGACAGCCCTTTGCCGCGCGAGCGTCCGCTGGATATCCGCGACAGTCGGGAATTCATCGAGATCGCCCACCGGGTGCGTGAGGGGTTGCGCGCAGGGCACCACGATGACTGATCGCACCCTGCCCGTCCTGACCGTTCTGGGGATGCTACTTGCGCTGTGGTATGCGGGCGCGGTCTGGCTCAATTCCACATGGGTCTATGATCAGGCAGAGCGGGCTGGTGTGGGCGTGACCCTGGCCGAGGTCATCCCGCAGACCATGGCGCAATCCCGCCCTCTGCTTCCGCCGCCGCATCAGGTCGCAACCGAGCTCTGGAAAGGTGTGACGGCACAGGCCGTCACCTCCAAGCGCAGCCTTGTCTATCATGGTTACGTCACCTTTCGCGGCACGATGATGGGTTTTGCGCTGGGGATCATACTGGGGGTCAGCCTTGCCGTGGCCATCGTGCGCTACCGGGTGATGGAGCTGAGCGTCATGCCTTGGGCGATCATCAGCCAGACCATCCCCATCGTGGCGCTGGCCCCGATGATCCTGACGGTGTCGAACCAGTTGGGCATCGACAACCGCGAGGTGCCAAAGGCGATCATTTCGGCCTATCTGTCGTTTTTCCCGGTGCTTGTCAGCATGGTCAAGGGTCTGCGCAGCCCGGATCAGATGCAGTTGGACCTGCTCAGCACCTATGGCGCGTCGGAAGGCCAGACGTTCTGGAAGCTGCGGTTGCCCGCATCCATGCCCTATTTCTTTGCCTCGCTGAAAGTGGCCATCGCCGCCGCTTTGATCGGGACCATCGTGGGTGAGTTGCCCACCGGCGCAATCGAAGGGCTTGGCGCCCGGATGCTGATCGGGTCACAGTTCGGCGAGCCGCTGATCATGTGGGCCGCCCTGTTCGCCGCAGCCATCCTTGCGGGCATGCTGATCCTGTTGGTGGGGCTGATCGAGCGTCTGGCACGCGCGCGGATGGGGGCTCCGGCATGATCTGGCTTGGGGGTGCCGTTCTGTTCTGGCTGTCGGCCTGGGCCTTCAATGTCTGGGTGGCGAATGGGCCCTATGGCAAAACCCGCACCGGACGCATCGTCGTGGCGATGCTGTTCGGCATTACCCTTCTGATGATGTGGGAAGGGCTGGTGCGCGGCTTTGGCGTGTCACCCGTCATCCTGCCCGGCCCGTCGGTGATCGGGCCAAAGATCATGTCCTCGCTGCCGATCCTCTGGGCCGATTTCGTGCAGACAGTGATCAAGGGCGCACTGACCGGCTTTGCCATCGGCGCGATTGCGGCTTTTGCCACCGCCATCGCCATCGACCGCTCGCCGTTTCTGCAAAAAGGGCTTCTGCCGATTGGCAACTTTGTCTCAGCCCTGCCGATTGTCGGCCTCGCGCCCGTTCTGGTGATGTGGTTCGGCTTTGACTGGCATTCCAAGGCAGCCGTTGTGGTGGTGATGGTGTTCTTTCCCCTGTTGGTCAACATGGTGGCGGGCTTGCAGGCGACGGATCGGCTGAACAAGGATCTGATGGAGACGTATTCCGCCAGTTACACACAAAGCCTCATGAAACTGCGCCTGCCAGCGGCGATGCCATTTGTCTTCAACGGGCTGAAGATCGCCTCGACCCTTGCTCTGATCGGGGCCATCGTTGCCGAGTTTTTCGGCAGCCCCATCGTTGGTATGGGGTTTCGGATCTCGACCGAGGTGGGAAAACTGGGCCTGGACATGGTATGGGCCGAAATTGCTGTAGCGGCCTTGGCGGGATCGGCGCTTTATGGGCTGATTGCGCTGGTCGAATCTCGGGTCACCTTCTGGCACCCAAGCCAAAGAAAATAACCAAGAACGCAAACCGCCCCCGTCAGAGGGGCACAACACGGAGGTCTGAACATGAAGAAGCTTTTTACCGCGGCGGTGCTCGCCACCCTTGCCAGCGGGGCGCAGGCACAGGATGTAACGCTGCAACTGAAGTGGGTGACGCAGGCCCAATTCGCGGGATACTACGTCGCACAGGCAAAGGGTTTTTATGAAGAGGAAGGCCTGAACGTCACGATCAAGCCCGGCGGCCCGGATATCGCACCGACACAGGTGATCGCGGGCGGGGGGGCCGACGTGATCGTGGAATGGATGCCTGCAGCTTTGGCCGCGCGGGAAAAGGGCCTGCCGCTGGTGAACATCGCCCAGCCGTTCAAATCGTCTGGCATGATGCTGACGTGCCTCAAGGAAAGCGGCATCACCGCGCCAGCAGATTTTGCCGACAAGACGTTGGGCGTCTGGTTCTTTGGCAATGAATATCCGTTCCTGTCGTGGATGAGCCAGCTGAACCTGAAAACCGACGGCTCGGCCGGGGGTGTGACGGTTCTCAAGCAGGGCTTCAACGTCGATCCGCTGTTGCAAAAACAGGCAGCCTGCATCTCGACCATGACCTATAACGAATATTGGCAGGTCATTGACGCAGGCATTGCCGAGGCCGATCTGGTGACCTTCAAGTATCAAGACCAGAACGTCGCCACGATGGAGGACGGTCTTTATGTTCTGGAAGACAATCTCAAGGATCCGGCCTTTGAAGACAAGATGGTGAAATTTGTCCGCGCCAGCATGAAAGGCTGGAAATACGCCGAAGAAAACTCGGACGAAGCGGCCATGATCGTGCTGGAAAACGATGAAACCGGGGCGCAGACCGAAAGCCACCAGAAGCGCATGATGTCAGAGGTCGCCAAACTGACCGCAGGATCAAACGGTGCTTTGGACCCGGCAGATTACGACCGCACCGTGGCGTCGCTCCTGTCGCCAGGATCTGACCCCGTGATCTCGAAGGCCCCAGAGGGCGCCTGGACCCACCAGATCACCGACAAGGCGCTGCAATAACCATCACGCAAGCCGACAACAAACGCCCGGGATCTGATCCCGGGCGTTTGCTTTTGCGGTGTCAGACGGGTTGAATGGCCCGTGAGTCAGTCAAGATGGTGACGGATGCGCCGGACCATCAGCCAGACCGCCAGCAGAACGATGGGCGTCAGGATCGCCGTCGCAATGCCTTTTGACACCCCCATCGCTTCGGTTGCCGGATAGATTGCATAGCTGGCAAGATTGATCGCATAATAGCTGATCGCCACCGTTGAAAGCCCCTCGACCGTGCGCTGCAGCCGAAGTTGCACATCGGCGCGGCGGTCCATAGATTCCAGCAATTTCTGGTTCTGGGCCGAACGGTCCACATCAACCCGCGTGCGCAACAACTCGGCTGCGCGGGCGGCGCGCTCGGCCATGCTGCGCAACCTGCTTTCCGAAGATTTCACCGTGCGCATCGCCGGATCATACCGGCGCATCATGAATTCGGCAAAAGTCTGGCGCCCATTGATCCGGATCTCGCGCATCACCTGGATCCGCTGGTTCACGATCGCCTCATAGGCCGCAGTTGCGCCAAAGCGGAAGGTGTATTTCACCGAAAGGCTTTCCAACTCGGCCGATATTGCCAAAAGGTCGTGCAGCATCGTCTCGGGGCTGCGATCAGTGCCGTCCAGTGCAGTCACAAGGCCTGACAGGCGCGGGTCCAACTCGTTCAGGCGCGCGTTCAGGTGGCGCACCCGCACCAACCCCAGCATTGACATGGCGCGATAGGTTTCCACCTCGCACAAGCGCTGCACGATCCGGCCAATCCGGCGCGACGACGTGCCTGTGCGTACAAAGACCGCAAAGCGCATGTGGCCCGCCGGATCAATCCTGAAATCGCCCGCAACGATGGCCGCACCATCGACCACCTTGGACACGGCAAGGCTTTCGCCCACGAACCAATCTTCCAGCTTGGCCAAAGCCTCGGCTTCGTCATCCGGCATCGGCTCGATCCGGATCATGACCGAACACAGCCGTTTGCCGGGTGCCTTGTCCAGCCAGTCTTCAGGGAAAATGCCAGCCTCGGCAGGATCAAAGGGCCGAGTCGTTTCGGTCTTTCCGAAGGCAGAATAAGTCACGAATTCGGTATGGCTTTCCCATTTCAAATGGTAGCGGCCCATTTCGCCGAAAAAATGCGTGGCATCGGGCTGCGGATGCGCCCCACCATGGCGATTGATCAGCTCCAGCAGATGCTTTCGGTCCTTTTCGCGGTCCCGGTTGGCAGCATCATCAGGTTCCTTGATCGCCAGAAAGATCGCCGTGCTTGGCACCTCAAGCGCCGGAAACGGCCGGGCATGCAATTCGTTTACGATGGCGTATCGCTGTGGATGGTCGGCAAACGTGGTCATGGGGCAAACTCGGGCCAAGGGGACATAGTGCCAATTAGGCCGGTCCAGTCGCTGGGAAAAGCAAATTGCGGGAATACCGGGGTATGCAAGAACCCTGTTGCGCGAATGTCAAAGGCCCCGGCATTTCTGCCGGGGCCTTGATCAAAAGGTCATCGTCAGTCGATCAATGGCAACAACGCGTCCAGCGACTTTTTGGCGTCGCCATAGAACATCCGCGTGTTCTCCTTGTAGAACAGCGGGTTCTCGATGCCCGAATAGCCGGTGCCCTGCCCGCGCTTGCTGACAAACACCTGCTTGGCTTTCCAACATTCCAGCACTGGCATGCCGGCAATCGGGCTGTTGGGGTCTTCCTGTGCAGCCGGGTTCACGATGTCGTTCGACCCGATCACGATGGCCACGTCGGTTGATGGGAAATCCTCGTTGATCTCGTCCATCTCCATCACGATGTCATAGGGCACCTTTGCCTCGGCCAACAGCACGTTCATGTGTCCCGGCAAGCGGCCCGCGACCGGGTGGATGGCAAAGCGCACGGTCTTGCCCTTGGCGCGCAGCTTGCGTGTCAGTTCCGACACCGATTGCTGCGCCTGCGCCACCGCCATGCCATAGCCCGGAATGATGATGATGCTGTCGGCATCGTTCAGCGCCGCGGCCACACCTTCGGTATCAATGGCAATCTGCTCGCCGGTCACTTCCATCGCCGGGCCGGTGGTGCCACCAAAGCCACCAAGGATCACCGATATGAACGACCGGTTCATCGCCTTGCACATGATGTAGGACAGGATCGCCCCCGAGCTGCCCACCAGCGCGCCGACCACGATCAAGAGGTCATTGCCAAGGCTGAAGCCGATGGCCGCCGCCGCCCAGCCGGAATAGCTGTTCAGCATCGACACAACCACCGGCATGTCCGCGCCGCCGATGCCCATGATCAGGTGATAGCCGATGAAAAACGCCAGCAGCGTCATCAGCACAAGCGTCCAGACCCCGGCATCGTTGAAATACAGAACGCCAAGGATCACAGATCCGAGTGCCGCCCCCGCATTCAGCATATGCCCGCCGGGCAGTTTCTGCGCCGTTGTGTTGACCTTGCCCGCAAGCTTGCCAAAGGCAATCACCGAGCCGGTGAAGGTCACGGCACCAATGAACACTCCCAGGAACACCTCGACCCGCAAGATCGAGACTTCAACGGCAGACTTCTTGGCCAGCAGGGCTGCAAATCCCTCCAGCCCGCCGCGCGCGCCGAGGTCCATCCCAAGCACACGCGTCAGTTCCAGATCGGCGTTGAAGCCGACGAACACCGCGGCCAGACCGACCAGAGAGTGCATCGCCGCCACAAGCTGCGGCATTTCGGTCATCTGCACCCGCTGCGCGACCACATAACCGATGCCGCCGCCAAGGCCAATCATGACCAGAGACGCAAACCAGTTGCCCGCGCCAGGCCCCATCAGCGTGGCAAAAATGGCAAGCGCCATACCCACAATGCCATACCAGACCGCCCGCTTGGCGCTTTCCTGTCCCGACAGGCCGCCCAGCGACAAGATGAACAAAATGGCCGCGACAACATAGGCGGCCGTGGTGAATCCGTAATCCATCGACCCTCCTCCTTACGATTTCTGGAACATGGCAAGCATGCGCCGGGTGACAAGGAAGCCGCCGAAGATATTGATTCCGGCCATGAAAATAGAAAGCGCAGCCAACAGGATCACAAGATAGGAGCCCGAGCCGATCTGCATCAGCGCGCCGAGGATGATGATCGACGAAATGGCGTTGGTGATTGCCATCAGGGGGGTGTGCAAGCTGTGCGACACGTTCCAGATCACCTGGAACCCGATGAACACCGCCAGCACGAAGACAATGAAGTGCTGCATGAAGCTGGCAGGTGCCACCAGCCCCAAGGCCAGCAGCAGGATCGCGCCAATCGCCAGCAGCCCCACCTGATTGCGGGTCTGGGTCTTGAAGGCCGCCACTTCCTGCGCGCGCTTTTCGGCCGGAGTCAGTTCCACGGCTTTCGGCTTTGGCTTTGCGGCCGCGATGGCCGCAATCTTGGGCGGCGGTGGTGGATAGGTCACAGCACCCTGATGAGTCACGGTGGCGCCTCGGATCACGTCATCTTCCATGTTGTGCGCGACCACGCCATCTTTCTTCGGCGTAAGATCGGTCAGCATGTGCCTGATATTGGTGGAATAAAGCGTGCTGGCCTGCGCAGCCATCCGGCTGGGAAAGTCGGTATATCCGACGATAGTGACACCGTTTTCGGTCACAATCTTCTGGTCCGGCACGGTCAGATCACAGTTGCCACCCCGTTCAGCGGCAAGGTCCACGATGACCGAACCCGGTTTCATCATCGCGACCATATCCTCGGTCCACAGCTTTGGCGCGGGCCGGCCGGGGATCAGGGCTGTGGTGATGACGATATCCATTTCGGGCGCAAGCTCGCGGAACTTGGCCAGTTGTTTTTCGCGGAACTCCGGGCTTGACGGGGCTGCGTAGCCGCCGGTGGCTGCACCATCCTGCTTGTCGTCAAAATCGAGAAACACGAAATTCGCACCCATCGATTCGATCTGCTCGGCCACTTCAGGGCGCACATCGAAAGCATAGGCAATCGCCCCAAGGCTCGTTGCGGTTCCAAGCGCCGCCAGCCCCGCCACGCCCGCGCCCACGATCAGCACCTTGGCAGGCGGCACCTTGCCTGCCGCCGTCACCTGGCCCGTGAAGAACCGGCCAAAGTTGCTTCCGGCCTCGATCACGGCGCGGTAGCCGGCGATGTTGGCCATCGAAGACAGTGCGTCCATTTTCTGGGCGCGGCTGATGCGGGGCACCATGTCCATCGCCACGACAGTCGCACCCTGATTGGCAATTTGCTCAAGCAATTCGGGGTTCTGGGCTGGCCAGAAGAAAGAAATCAGCGTCTGCCCCGACTTCAGAAGCTTTGCCTCATCAGCCTCTGGTCCACGCACCTTGACCACGATATCGGCCGCGTCATACAGCGCCGCTGCCGAAGGGGCGATTTCGACCCCGACCTTTTCATAGGTTGCGTCGGAAAAACCCGCTTTCGCGCCTGCACCGGTTTCAATCACGCACGTATGGCCCAGCTTAACCAGTTGTACGGCCGATTCCGGCGTCATGGCGACTCGATTTTCGCCGTCAAATATCTCTTTCGGTGCCCCGATCTTCACAGCATCTCCCCCGCTTCTCAGGTTGGCCGCCGGATATGTCCGGTGGTCTGGCGCCCCTTGGGCCGCAACGTCATGGCGGCCCACATAACACCGCGCAAGATTATATCAAAGACTTCTGCTGTCCTGCGGCATTTCTATCGCAGCGTCCGGCCAAACCAGCGCCCGGTGCGCCCGGACCACTCGGTATAGGCCGGGCCAAAGCCTGCCTTCAAGACGGCTTCTTCGGGCAGGATAAATCGGTGCTGGATCAAGAACATGAACCCGAACACCAATGGCACCGCCACCGGCACATCCCACCACAAGATCACACCGGACAAGATCAACATATCCGCAAGATAAATCGGATTGCGCGACCAGCCGAACACGCCCCCCGTAACCAAGGCCGATGGGGTGCGCCGCGGGATCACGGTGGTACGGGCACGCATCATGGTAGCAGCGGCCAGCGCCATCAGCACGAATGCTGCGCCCACCAACACCATCCCGACCGTCTTGCCGGCCGGGCCGAACAAACCCCATGGCATCACGCGGTCAAAGGTCGAGACCACGGCAATGCAGGCCAAGAGCCAGACAGGCGGCAGATCGATCCACCGGGCGGGATTATTGCGCATGGTCATGCTCTCCAAGGTCGTTCCGCTTTGGACCTGCGGCAACCTGCTGCAGATGGCAACGCGAAAAGCAACAAGCACAGCTTGCACCAGACGCGGCTTTCGTCAATCTGGCACCAAACGCACGGAGCCCTGCAATGACCACCGATTTCGGCGCCACGCGCGCGCAGTTCCACCTGCCCGAAGGGGTGATCTATCTGGATGGCAACTCACTCGGCCCGCTTCCGCGTGCGGCAGCGGCCCGTGTGTCCGCCTGTATCACCGACGAATGGGGCGACATGCTGATCCGGGGCTGGAACGCGGCCGGATGGATGGAACAGCCGACCCGGCTTGGCAATCGCATCGCCCGGTTGATCGGGGCAGAACAGGGCTCGGTCGTGCTGGGCGATACCCTGTCGATCAAGGTCTATCAGGCGCTGGCCTCGGCGCTGGACATGGCCCCCGGTCGCCGGGTGATCCTGTCCGACACCGGCAATTTTCCGTCTGACCTGTACATGGCCGAAGGTTTGTGTCGTACCCTTGGCGCCGACTACCGCCTTGTCACCGTGGCCCCCGAAGATGTGGCTTCTGCCTTGACCGATGATGTTGCCGTGCTGATGCTGACGGAAGTCGATTACCGCACCGGGCGCAAGCATGACATGGCGGCGCTGACGGCCCTTGCCCATGCCAAAGGTGCTATTGCGGTCTGGGATCTGGCCCATTCGGCGGGGGCGCTGCCGGTTGATCTGGCCGGATGCGGCGCGGATTTCGCGGTGGGATGCACCTATAAATACCTCAACTCCGGCCCCGGCGGCCCGGCTTTCATCTATGTCGCGCCCCGGCACCAGGACACGGCGCGCCCTGCCCTGTCAGGTTGGCTGGGCCATGCCGCACCCTTTGCATTTGACCTGCATTACCGCCCCGGCACCGGGGTCGAGCGGATGCGGGTGGGCACACCGCCCGTTCTGCAACTGGCCGCACTCGAAGCCAGTCTGGACATCTGGGATCAGGTGGACATGGCCGCGCTGCGCGCCCGGTCCATCGCGCTGTGCGATGCTTTCATCGCAGGGGTCGAGGCCGCGTGTCCGGACCTTGAGCTGGCATCGCCGCGCGACGGTGCCCGGCGCGGATCACAGGTCAGCTTTCGCCACACCGAAGGCTACGCCATCATGCAGGCGCTGATCGCACGCGGCGTGATCGGTGATTTTCGGGCCCCTGACATCCTGCGCTTCGGCTTTACGCCGCTTTATACCTCGGATGCCGATGTGCAGGGCGCCGTCGCCATCCTTGCCGACATCATGGCCACCCGCGCATGGGACACGCCCGCGTTCAAGACCCGGGCCAAGGTGACATGATCCGCCTGCGGCCCTATGCGCCCGCCGACCGGTCCGAGGTGAAGGCGGTGTTCTTTCGCGCCGTGCGCGAGGGGGCGGCCGCGCATTACACGGCAGCGCAACGTGAGGCATGGGCGCCCGAGGCTGCGGTTGACCCGGCCCAACCCGACCGGTTGGCAGGTCAGTTCTGTCTGGTCAGCGAATGCGACGGGCGAATCACCGGCTTCATGTCGCTTGACGGTGACGGGTATCTGGACATGGCCTTCGTCCTGCCCGAGGTGCGCGGCAAGGGTCATGCCGCGGCGCTCTATGACGCGATTCTGGCAGAGGCCAAGCGACGCGAACTGCTCACATTGACCTGCCATGCCAGCCTGATGGCCAAACCCTTCTTCCTGCGCCGGGGCTGGACGGTCGTGTACAGCGAAGATCACCCGGTCGGCGCAACCACCCTGCTCCGCTTTGCCATGCAGATCATGATTCGACACACACTGCCGACAGGCCAGGAAATCACGCCTCTGTGAGCCAGCAGCAAACGTGGCAACCGGCCACTCAGGCCCTTTGACGCTGCAAGCGGCTTCCTGTAACGTTGCAATGTCAAAAACGTGGTCGCTGCCCGACCATGGCTTCAGGATTTATTTCATGCCCTATTCCACGTCCCGCCTCATTTTGGCTCTTTCCACTATCAATTTGCTTGGTGCCTGCGTGCCAACGACAACAACCAGCACCTCATCGACTTCTGCCCCGGTGGTGGCGCAGGCCAGCGTTCCGAAACAGGGCGTGTATCTTGCCACCTCGGACAACGGCTTCCCGATCCCTGCGGTTGATCCTGCAAAAGTGCCCGCTGAATTCCAGCGTCAGGTCGTGGACTATGCCTCGACCGAAGCTCCCGGCACCGTGATCATCAATCCAGCCGCCAAACATCTTTATTTCGTCACCGGCAACGGAAAGGCGATCCGATACGGCATCGCAGTCGGCAAGGCGGGCTTTCAGTGGTCGGGTGAGGCAAAGGTGACAAGCCGCCGCCCATGGCCGACATGGACTCCGCCAAAAGAAATGATCGAACGCAAGCCCGAACTTTCGAAATGGGAAAAGGGGCAGCCTGGCGGCCCGACAAATCCGCTTGGCGCGCGGGCGCTGTATCTGACGACAAACGGGGTTGACTATGGATACAGGATCCATGGCACGCCGGACTGGTGGTCTATCGGCAAGAACGCCTCGTCCGGCTGCATCCGCATGATCAATCAGGACGTGATGGACCTGTACTCCCGGGTGCCGGATGGCGCGAAGGTCGTTGTTCTGACAGCAGATGGCAAAATGCCCAAGGGCCTGAGCCTGCCGCCCCCCGCCCCAAAGAAAAAAGCCCCCGTCGCACCCAAGCCCGCGGTAGCAACAGCGACAGAGGCCGCCGTTCCGACGGCAGTGGCGGCCCCTGTCGGGGGTGCCCTGTCTATGGTGACACGCGCTGAGCCAGAGGATGCGACAGGCGCGGCCCCGTTAACCCCCGCAGCCGCACCATCTGTGCCCGCTGTGCCACCTTCCGTCGTCGCGACCCCGGCAAGCCCTGTTGTGGCGGCCCCGGTTATGCCGACAGCACCTGCTGCCACCACGCCGCCGCCGGCAGCACTCTTGGTTACACCGACAGCTCCGGCCTGTGCTGTGCCTTTGGTAAACGGTCTGTGCCCGAACTGACGGCCCGGACAACAACACCATAAAGGCGCATGTATCCCGCGATGCACGCGCCTTTTGCTTTCCGGCCCTTTCGGTCGGGTCAGGTCAACCAGCGGTCATAATCGCTGACCAGCAGATGCGTGGGGGCCACGTCTTCCTCGATTTCGGCAAAACGGCCGATGGGCTCGACAAAGATGTTGTCGGTCAGATCGTCGTTGACTGTCGAGACTTCGCCAATCAGTACATCGCCCCCTTCGCCCCAGAACGCATGCCAGTCACCGGGCATCAGCGTGACACTTTCGCCGGGGGCAAGTTTCAGCTTGTCGCCTGGGGCATAGCTGCGCTCGATCCCGTCACAGCGCACCACACCGCCCCGGTCACGGGCAAAGCGGCCCTGATCATCACTGCCGAACAACTCGATCACCAGAGTGGCCCCGCCGCGGTTGATGATATCCTCGGCCTTGATCACATGTGTGTGCATCGGGGAAAGCTGATCCTGCCGCGAGATCAGCAGCTTTTCGGCATAGCACATTCCACCGCCCCGTTGCAGATCGGCCAGATCGCCGTTGCGCAGGGTGAACAGGAACAGACCCATCTGGTCAAACCGGCCCTGACCATAGTCGGTGATATCCCAGCCCATCCGTGACGCGATGATCCGGCCCGCGCGGCCTGTGTTCGCGCGGAACTGATCAGGTGTCCAATAGGCAAAGGGCGGCAGGACAAAGCCATAGTGGCGGATCATGTCATCGGCCGCAGCCATGATGTCATTGATGCGCGAGCGTTTCATGGACTGCGACTTGGTCATTTTGGCACCTCTCGGGCCGCAGTATATCGCGGATGTTAGCGCGAACAAGCGGTCAGGCGGTCAGGCGCTGCGGATCAGGGCCGGACGTTTGCCGGCGGCCCAATCGGCAACGGCGGCACCGAAGGCCGCGAACAGGGGCCGCGATACCGGATCTGCCGCTGCATTCCATTCGGGATGCCACTGAACCGACAGCGTGAACCCCGGTGCATCGCGGACATAGAGTGCCTCGGGTGTGCCATCGGGGGCTGTTCCGTCAATCACGACCCGCGGGCCGGGCCGATTGATGCCTTGGCCGTGCAGCGTGTTGGTCATCACCTCTTCCGCCCCCATCAACCGATGGAACCGCCCGCCCGGCACGAACCGGACCGGATGACGCAGGGCGAATTTTTCCTCCAGCGAGCCGTCGGGGGGCATACGGTGGTTCATCCGGCCGGGAATGTCGCGGATTTCGGGGTATAGCGTGCCCCCCAAAGCCACATTCACCTCTTGAAACCCACGACAAATGCCAAGGATCGGCTGCCCACGATCCACGCAGGCCCGCACCAGCGGCAAGGTGATCGCATCGCGACAGCGGTCGAAACTGCCATGGGCCGGAGTTTCCGTTTCGCCATATTCGCTGGGATGCACGTTCGGCCGCCCGCCGGTCAACAAAAACCCGTCACACAACGCCAAAAGCTCTTCGACCGTGACAAGATGCGGATCCGAAGGGATGATGATGGGCAGGCACCCGGCCACCTCGGCCACGGCTTGCGAATTCATCGTGCCACCGGCATGAACGGGGTAGCTGGAATCCAACAGGTTCATGTTGCCGATGATGCCGACAACAGGGCGGCGGGAATAACGGGTCATCATGTTTGGCCGGATGCACTGATCATGATGTTATACTAAGGTCAAACACACCACAGGCCAAGTCCTCAGCTGCGCACAGTGATGTTGCACAATGCACAATCGGGCAACGATCGGTCATTCGCCCCGCAGATGTCGAAATCCGTGGCAAATTGCGAAGGGGATAGCCACCGCCCCAACATCGCCGGGCCTACCGGGCCGCAATCACCCGTGCCGCCGCGTCCAGCGCCCCCGCCCCGTGGGGGATATCCAGCGCGACCATGCCCGCCTCCATTACCGCAAGCGCACCAAGGGTCATGTGGGCATTGACATGGCCCATGTGCGCGACCCGAAGAAAGCCATGCCATTCCGGATCGGACGGTGCCGCCATCCCAAGACCGATGCCAAGCGTGACCCCGGCGTGACGTTCTGTCCAGTCACGCAACCGCGTGGCGTCTGGCGCGCCCAGCCGGGCAGCCGTAACGGCCCGCGACCGGAACGCCGGGTCAGAGACGTTAAGGGCAATGCGCGGATGGCCCTGCCCCCAAGCGTCAAACGTAGCCCAGACAGTTCTGGCCAAAACCTCGTGCCGCGCCCAGACGTTGGCCATGCCTTCTTCGTGCAGCATGGACAGCGCCTCGCGCAGGCCAAACAGGTGATGCGTCGGCGCAGTGCCTGCCCAGTATTGCCAGAACTCCGCTGGCTCTGACCGGGCGCGCCAATCCCAATAGGGCGTGCGCAGGTCCGATGTCGCGCACGCCTGCCGCGCCTTTTCCGAAAACCAGACAAACGACATGCCGGGCGGTGTCATCAAACCTTTCTGGCTGGCGGCAACCGTCAAATCTATGCCCCACGCGTCCATATGGTATTCGTCGCAGCCCAAAGACGCGATGCAATCCACGCACAACAACGCCGGATGCGCCGCGGCATCCATCGCGGCGCGCAGGGCCGGCATATCGGTGCGGATTGAACTGGAGGTATCGACATGGGTGGTCAGAACCGCCTTGATCCGCCCGTCACGGTCGTCGCGCAGGCGCGCCTCGACCCGCGCCATATCAACGGGCGAGGAGGTTCCGAAATCCATCACCTCGACCTGAACCCCCATTGCCCGTGCGCTTTCGGCCCAGCCGATGCCAAACCGCCCGGTGGACAGCACAAGGGCATGGTCCCCCCGGCTGAACAGGTTGGCATTGGCCGCCTCCCACGCCGCATGACCGTTGCCGATATAGGCCGCGACATGATCCGACGTACCTGCCACCGCGCGCAGGTCGGGCCACATCGCCGCGACCATATCGGTCAGATCGCCAGCATAGATGTTGGGGGCGGCACGATGCATGGCGTTCAGCACGCGGTCAGGCATCACCGAAGGACCGGGAATGGCAAGATAGGCGCGCCCGCGTGACAGGTCAGGCTCGGGAAAGTTGGATTGCATCATGATGGGCCTTCTGGATTGCGCCACAATGGCTAGGGCTTGCGCTTGGCAAGGTCAATCGGTGGCTGGTCATTTGCGGACCCGCCATTGCGGCGACCGGGGCTTTGGCATTAGATCAGGCGCATGACGACGCCGCACCCTGCCCCGTTTCCGCCTTCCCCGCCGCCGCATCCGACGCAGGATGGCGCGCTCATGCGCTGGTTCTGGCAGCGCTATCTGCGACCCGAGGCCGGCATGCTGGCCGTTGCCTTCCTGATCATGATCATCGAAGGCAGCACCTTGGGCGCATTGTCCTATCTGCTGGAACCCTTGTTCGACCGGGTGTTTGCGGCTGGGGGAGATGGCGCGCTATGGGTGGTCGGTGGGGCGATCTTTGGCCTGTTCGCGTTGCGCGCCGTGACCTCGCTTGCCTCGAAAACGCTGCTTGCCAGCATCTCGCAACAGGTGGCCGCACGGATGCAGGGCGGGCTTCTGGCGCATCTCTTGCGGCTTGACATGCAATTCTTTCAGGACAATTCGCCCGGCGCGCTGATCGAACGGGTGCAGGGGGACACTCTGGCAGTTCAGGGCATCTGGATTTCGCTGGTGTCGGGTGTCGGGCGCGATGTTGTGGCGTTGATCGGACTGTTGGCCGTTGCGCTGTCGATCGACCCATGGTGGACACTGGCCGCCGTTCTGGGCACGCCGCTATTGATCCTGCCGGCAGCGATCCTGCGGCGCTATCTGCGGCGCAAGGCAATACACTTGCGCAATCAGGCAGGCGAACGGGCCACCCGGCTGGACGAGATCTTTCACGGCATCCAGGCGGTCAAACTGAACCGGATGGAGGCACATCAGACCGGGCGGTTCGAGGCGATCCTGTCGCGCATCGTGACCGCGGAAACCAAAGCGGCCTTTGGCCGTGCCATCCTGCCGTCGCTGGTCGATCTGATCACGGGCCTTGGGTTTCTGGCCGTGCTGCTGCTGGGGGGGCGCGAAGTGGCGGATGGCACGCGCACGACCGGCGAGTTCATGGCGTTCTTTTCCGCCATGGTGCTGACGTTCCAACCGATCCGTCGTCTGGGCGATATGGCGGGCCTGTGGCAAATCGGTGCCGCTAGCCTGCAACGGATTGCCACCCTGTTTGCCATGCAGCCGTCGCAGCACCGCCCGCTCCGGGGGCCGACACCCGCAACCCTGCCGCCACGCCTGAGCTTTGAGGATGTGCACTTCGGCTATGGTGATCAGGCCGTGCTGAACGGACTGAGCTTTGAGGCCGAGGCTGGGCAACTGACCGCCCTTGTCGGCCCATCGGGCGCCGGGAAATCAACCGTGTTCCATCTGCTGACCGGGTTGTCAGACCCGGCTGCGGGACAGGTCCGGATTGATGGCATCGCGACCACCAACATGGCCTTGGCCAATCAGCGCGCCTTGTTTTCCACCGTGTCGCAGGACTCGGCCCTGTTTGACGAAAGCCTGCGCGACAATCTGACCCTTGGCGACATCGGCGTGCCGCAAGACCGGATTGATGCTGCCCTGACAACCGCACAAGCGGCGGGATTTGTGGCCAATCTGCCAAACGGGGTTGATACCGCCGCCGGACCGCGTGGGTCGAACCTGTCGGGGGGGCAACGTCAACGCATCGCCATCGCGCGGGCCATTTTGCGTGACGCACCGGTGCTGCTGCTCGATGAAGCCACGAGTGCGCTGGATGCCGCGTCCGAAGCCGGGCTGTCGGCCGCGATGGCAGATGCCGCCAGCGGCCATACCACCCTTGTCATCGCGCATCGTCTGGCCACAGTGCGGCACGCGCACCGCATTGTGGTGATGGATCAGGGCCGCGCGGTAGAGATCGGCACCCACAACGATCTGCTGGCCCGGGGGGGGCTATACTCCAGACTGCACGCGCTGCAATTCAAGGATCAGGAGAGCACGTCATGACCCATGACATTGCGACCAACCGTCAGGTCTGGACCGTGACCGGCAAGGATCGCTTTCACTTTTTGCAAGGATTGGTCAGCAATGACATGCTGCCGCTGGAAAAGGCGCCCGGCATCCTCTGGGCGGCGCTGCTGAGCCCCCAAGGCAAATATCTGGCCGATTTTTTCGTGATCAGGCCCGAGGATGCGGATCACCTGCTGATCGACATCCACAAAAGCATCGCATCCGACACGCTGCGCCGGCTGACGATGTATCGTCTGCGCGCCGACGTGCAGATCACCGCATCAGACCTGACCGTGACACGGGGATTGGGGCATGCGCCGCCCGGCGCATGGGCAGACCCGCGCCATCCGGCCTTGGGCTGGCGTGGCTACGGGATCGTGGTCGATGGGCCAACGGTTGCGATCGACTGGGATGCCATCCGGGTGGACCATTGCATCCCAGAAACCGGGATCGAGTTGGTTGCGAACGACACCTACCTGCTGGAAGCCGGGTTCGATCGGCTGCATGGTGTGGATTTCCGCAAGGGCTGCTATGTCGGGCAGGAAGTCACCGCCCGGATGAAGCACAAGACTGTGCTGAAAAAAGGTCTTGTGACCGTGGCAATCTCTGGCACGGCCCCTCCCGGCACGCCAATTCTGTCGGGCGATAAAGAGGCCGGGGTGTTGTTCACGCAGGCGGAGGGAAAGGCGATTGCCTACCTGCGCTTTGACCGGATGGAGGATATGTCGGCGGAGGCGGCCAGACTGACCGCCCTTACCTGATGTGGTGCGCGGCCGCTCAGGCGCGCTCCGAATATTCCAGAAGTTCGGTATGGACGATGATCTCTTCGTCCTGACCGATGAATGGCGGGATCATGATCCGCACCCCGTTATCCAGAATCGCCGGTTTGAAACTGTTGGCGGCGGTCTGACCCTTGACGACCGGTTCGGTTTCCACGATCCGGCATTTCACCTTTTGCGGCAGAGTCACGGCCAAGGCCTCGTCGCCATAATAGCGGATGGTTGCCATCATCCCATCTTGCAGGAATGGCCGGCGGTCGCCCAAAAGTTCGGCGTCCAACTCGATCTGTTCGTAGGTTTCAGAATCCATGAACACCAGACGGCCATCGGTTTCATACAGGAACTGCTGATCCTTGTTCTCCAGCCGGACCTCGTCCACCTTGTCTTCCGACCGGAAGCGTTCGTTCAGCTTGCGACCATCGCGCAGGTTCTTCAATTCGACCTGAGCAAAGGCACCACCCTTCCCCGGCTTGACATGGTTCGCCTTGACCGCAGCCCACAGGCCCCCGTCATGTTCCAGCACCATTCCGGGCTTGATTTCGTTTCCGTTGATTTTGGGCATTTGTGGCAAAACCTTGACAAAAGGTTGAAGTCGAAAGAGCCACACCTATATATGGGCAGGCTTAGGCGATCAAGCCGACTAAATACAGTATTGTTCGGCAGAAGCTATGCGCCTAGCGCATGGCAGAAATGCAAAAGAGGTAATGCCGAATCGCTCCGAAAGGTTTAGGTTCGCGCGATGCCGAGAAAGACAAGAGCAAGAATAAGGACTGCCAGATGACGGGTTTCGTTGACAGCACCGCTTTCAATTACGAACAGGGCCAGCGCGCGCGCAAGCTTTTTGCTGCCGTGGTCCTTGCTGCGCTGGACGATGCCATCGCGGATGACAAGAAATATGGCAACGGACCGGAACAGATTGCACGTTGGGCGCGGTCCCGCGACGGGCGTGAGGTTCTGTCCTGCGCCGGGATCGATCCGAATGAACGGGTTGTCAAAGGGCTGATGGAATTCGTGTCGAAGGGCGTGCGTACCAGTGTTGCGCTCAGCCGTGAAGAATCCGAACGCCGGCACGCGTTGGAATCGGAAATGGGCGAAGCTGCCTGATAGCTTCGCGGACCGCACCACAGACAAAAAACGCGCCAACAAGGCGCGTTTTTTGTTTTGCATCAAAGTGATAAGCGTTATTCGAATTCACGCAACGCCATTGCACGGGCGATCTCTGCCCGCACAAGCTTGCGCACATTGCGGGTGATCCTTTCGCCCAAGGCGCCAGTCAGTTCCTCGCGGATCAGATCACGCACAAGGTCGCGCAGCACCTCTTCATCGTAAACCATTCCGGGACCGGCCCCATCGTACAGACCGCTGATCACCTCGTCCTGAGCATCCTGCGCAAGATCGGCCATGACAGCAGCTTCGGCATCGTCCGCCCAATCACTGTCATCCTGCGGCAGTGTGACCACGCGGGGCGCTTGCCGCACGGTGTCGGCGGCGGGGGCTGCAACGGCCTCGGGAAGCACGTCGTCGATTTCGGCAAAGGCGGCCATTGGCGCATCCCCGAAATCGGCGGCCGCATTTTCGGCAGGCTCTGCCCGTGACCGGTGCATGAAGGTCGGGCGTTGGTCTGAGGGAGCCGGATCGCGCCAGACTGCGGGATCACCAAAGGGAGATTCCCATTCCTCGTCGGCAACTGACGCACCGAACCGGGCGACCACATCCTCGACAGCGGCCACAGGCTCGGACGCGACCACCGCCGCCACTGGGTCCGGATCAGCCGCTTGCGCGACCGGCGGTTCAACCGATTGGGTCGTCACCACGCGCAAAGCCGGCGTCAGCATCAGCTTTTCGGATGGCGCAGGGGATTCTGACTTGGCCGGCTGCGGATTTGTCTGACTCCGCGGCGCAGGCCGCAAATCCTCTGATACCAGACGACGAATAGAGGACAAGACATCCTCGATCTCGGTGTTGCTCATCGGTTCCGACATGGCGCCCCTGCCCGTATTCCCGCCGCTTTTCCGGCTGTCCGGTCGCACCTTGTTCGGATGCAACCGCCCTTATGGTAAGAAGTGTACTGCCGGTTGGCGTTCAGCACAAGAATGTGGCGCAAAGCACGTTAACGCTTTTGCGATCTGCGCCGATCCCCGCCGACCCTATTTCAGCTTTTCCAGAATACGGTCCAGCTTTTTGCCCTGGGCCGAATGCACTGGCGCATTCTTGACCGCATTGTAATAGCCGGCCGGGTCATACGTCGGGATACCCAGTTGCAGGTGTTCGACCGACAACAGACCCATGGTCTGAAGCAACCGGTACACACCGATATAGCGTTGCGCCTCGGCCTCGATCCGGGTGACGCGCGCATCCAGCAGTTCCTGCTCGGCATTAAGCACATCCAGAGTCGTGCGTGCGCCGAGACTTGCCTCTTCGCGCACACCGTTGAACGCGGTCTGCGCGGCGCGGATCTGACGGTCACCGGCCTGAACCTGCGCATTGGCGATTTCAAGCCCGGCCCAGGCATTGCCCACGGCCTGCGCGATCACAACTCCGGCCTGGCTCAGATCCGCCCGCGCCCCATCGCGTTCGGCAATCGACTGACGCAGCAAGGACGCCTGATTGCCGCCCGAATAAATCCGCTGGTTCAGGCTAAGGCCGAAAGTCTGGCTTTCCACGCCGACATCGTCGATCCCCACGTTGGCGCGGGCCGACAATGTCGGCTTGAAGCCGGCTTTCTGAAGTTCGACCGCAAGGTCATTGATCGTCACCCGACGCTGCGCGCCAAGGATGGACGGATGGCCTTTCAACGCAACAGACCGCGCGGCCTCCATCGACTTTGGCAGACTGGGGGACTTGGGCAACCGGGACAGATTGCGCGGATAGGCCCCGGTGGCCGCCTTGAAGGCCTCGCGCGCGATCATCAGATCGCCTTCGGCAGACGCATATCCGGCACGGGCAGCTGCGAGACGGGCTTCGGCGATCGACACATCCGTGCGGGTGATTTCGCCCACATCAAACCTGTCCTGTGCGGCTCGCAATTCCTGCGTCACCAAACGCACGTTCGAATCGCGCAACGACAGGATCTGGCCCTTCACCTGCACATCGACGTAGGACTGAACCGCTGCGAACAAAACATCCTGTTCGACATTCCGCAGCAACTCGCGGGTGGCCAGAACGCTTTCCCTTGCGATCTCGATCCGCAGGGCGCGGCGACCGAAATCAAACAGGACGATGGATGCGGTCAGATCAAAGGTTGTGCGCACACCATCTGCAAACGGACCATTGGCCGTTCTCTGGCTCCGTGAATAGCCACTGGCCAACGCATAATCGATCACCGGGCGGAGCGTTGACATCGCTTGCGCCACATCTTCATCCGCCGCGCGCAAGGTTGCCGCCTGCTTGTCGAGCAAATTTGAATTCCGATAGGCCGCGATGAAAGCATCGGTCAAGGTTTCCGCCTGGGCCACGGGTGCAGCAAGGATGCTCACCGCCATGACCGCTGCTGCAAAGACTCCACGCATTACCAACCTGCTCCTTGTTTTCCGACCACCCGGTTTTACGCACCGGGGACGGCACTCTGTCGCTTAGAGAACGAAACCGCGTGTTTCGGCAAATCCCGGCAGCACAGGTGCAGCCGCATTGAAGGCAAACCGCCAGCTGATCTTTCCATCGGACTTGTAGCCCACACGGGCGACACCAAGCGCGCCTTCCATGAAGACAGCGCCAATCCGGCCGCCATCCTTCAACTGGTCGATCAGGCCCGCCGGAATCGTTTCCACCCCACCTTGCACCGTGATCACATCATACGGGCCATGCTTGGCGGCACCTTCCGCCAAAGGCCCGACAATCACAGCGGCGTTGTCTACCGACGCCTGCGACAAAAGCTGTTGGGCTTCAGTCGCCATCGCTTCGTCCTCTTCGACGGCAACGACAGCATCGGCCAGCCGGGCGATCACCGCCGCCGAGTAGCCAAGCCCGCACCCCAGATCGAGAACCATTTCGTCGGGGTGAATATCCAATGCGTCCAGAAGTTTGGCCAGGGTCCGCGGCTCCAGCACAACCCGCCCCTGCCGCAGCACGACATTTTCGCCCATATACGCCGCTTCGCGCTTGTCCCGCGGCACAAAGCTTTCGCGCGGCACGGTCAACATTGCATCGATTATGGGGAATTTGGTCACGTCCGACGGGCGCACCTGCGTGTCGACCATCATCATGCGGCGGGCGGCAAAATCTATCATGGGTCAAGCTCATCGGTCTGGAACACCTGTGTTTTGTCTTGCCACATCTACCGGACGGGGGCAACGCCACTAAACAGCCATGCCATGACACGGATTGCGTTTTTTCGCCGCAAAGCGGGTGTGGGACCGCACACGCCGCCCACCAGGGCTATTCGACAACCCGAAGTGACGGCGCAATGACGGAAAATGCGGCTTCGGCGGCGGCAGAGACCTCGAACGTGCACAGGTTGCCGATGGCCACTGCGCGGCAGGGGCCGTTGTCGTCGATGATCCAGTCCACGGGATTGAGGAACCACACCCCGGCGCCATCGTCTTCGACATCCTCGAAGAACACGGCCGAAATCTCGGGAGCAAGCTCTCCGTCTCCCAGATCGGCATGATACGGCAAGTCCATGGCCCAGCCCTGTGGCAGGGTCAAGCCAAGCCCGGTCGCCTCATCTGTGAAGTCGCAGGTTGCCGTGTCCGCACAGCGGAACGGGACCGCATGATCAATTTGCAGAACCGGAATCGCAAGGGTCGTGGTCTGTTTCGTGATCGTGGCGTTGCCTTCGTAAAGGTCAACGTCCGAAAATCCTGAAATCAAATACTCGCCCGGTTCAAGGCCCACCCGCCAGGGACCGCTGACCGGTTCCGGCGTCATGATCAGCGCGGCCAGCACATCTGCATCGGGCGGAAGGTTCATCGGCAAAGCCGACCACGACACCGGACGTTCGGTGGCACCCTCGGGCAGAATGGCGATGATTGTGACCTCCACCGGGTCCGCAGCGACCCGCCCCGCCAACCCCGACACTGTAAGCAACACGGCCCAGATCACTGCCCGCATCGTGCCTGCCTCCCTCTCTCGCGCCGGTCAGAAGGCAAGACACGCGCCGCATGCGCTTATCCAGTGCACCAGACCCTGCCCATCCGACCCTGAAGCCAAGGGTCGCGCCTGTGCCGGCCAATGGCAAGAGCCCATCTGCAACCCTCAGACCAGATGCAGGCCCCGTGCGGACTCGTCCCGGCGCAAGGCTCGCCGCGCGGTTGCAACAATGTCGGCAGCCTGCAAACCGGCCCATTCATACATCTGGCGCGGGGCTGCCTGATCAATGAACCGGTCGGGCAACACCATGGTGCGGATCGCACGACCCTTTTCCAACTGCCCGCTTTGCGCCAGATAGTGCAAAACCAGCGCGCCAAAGCCGCCAGTGCTGCCCTGCTCTACCGTGATCAAAGCTGCGTGATCATCGATCAACCGGTCGATCAACACGGTATCCAGCGGCTTGGCAAAGCGCGCATCGGCCACGGTCACGCGGATACCGTCGGCCTCCAGCATCTCGGCGGCGGCCAGAACCTCGGACAGATGGGCGCCGAATGACAGCAACGCCACATCACTGCCCGATCGCAGCACCCGGCCCTTGCCGATCGCAAGCGGCGTGCCGCGTTCGGGCATCTCGACCCCCATCCCTTCGCCCCGTGGATAGCGGAACGCGATGGGGCCGCTGTCATGCGCGACAGCGGTTGCGATCATATGGCACAACTCGGCCTCATCCCCGCAGGCCATCACGGTCATGTTGGGCAGATTGGCCAGAAAGGCCACATCGAACGCGCCCGCATGGGTTGCTCCGTCCTGCCCCACAAGCCCCGCCCGGTCGATGGCAAAGCGCACGGGCAAGTTTTGCAGGGCCACGTCATGCACGATCTGATCATAGCCTCGTTGCAGAAAGCTGGAATAGATTGCGCAGAACGGCTTCATCCCGGATGCGGCAAGTCCTGCGGCAAAGGTCACGCCATGCTGTTCGGCAATCCCCACGTCAAACACCCGCGCCGGAAAGCGACGGGCCATCACATCCAGCCCCGTGCCTCCCGGCATCGCGGCCGTGATCCCCACGATGCGCGGGTCACGCGCGGCCTCATCCGTCAGGCGTTGGCCAAACACGGCGGTATAGCTGGGGGCGTTGGACTTGGATTTGACCTGCGCGCCGGTGGCCACATCAAATTTCGCCACGCCATGATACTTGTCATCCGCCCCTTCGGCCGGGGCGTAGCCCTTGCCCTTGACTGTGACGGCATGGATCAACACCGGCCCGGTCGCCCGCGCGCGCGCCGCGCGCAAAGTAGCCAGAAGCGTAGGCATATCGTGCCCATCCACCGGGCCTATATATTCAAAACCGAATTCCTCGAACAAGGTGCCGCCTCCCGGCATCCCCGTCACCATCTGCCGCGCACGCCGCGCACCTTCGCGCACCGGGCCCGGCAAATGCGCCTCGACCCCTTCGGCCACCGCTTTCAACGTGGCCAGAGGGCCTTTCACGGCAATGTCGTTCAGGTAGCGCTGCAAGGCACCCACGGGCGGCGCAATGCTCATGTCATTGTCGTTCAGGATCACGAACATCCGGGTTTTCAGGTGGCCTGCGTGGTTCATCGCCTCATAGGCCATGCCGGCGGTGATGGCGCCATCACCGATCACAGCCACCGTATCGCCGACAGGCATCCCCATTTCGCGCCCGACCGCAAAGCCAAGGGCGGCACTGATCGAGGTGCTGGAGTGGGCAGCGCCAAAGGGATCAAATTCGGACTCGGCGCGCTTGGTAAAGCCCGAAAGGCCCCCTGCCGCCCGCAAGGTCAGCATCCGGTCGCGCCGTCCGGTCAATATCTTGTGCGGATAGCACTGGTGACCGACGTCCCAGATCAGCTTGTCCATCGGCGTGTTGAACACCGCATGGATCGCCACTGTCAGTTCGACCACGCCAAGCGACGATCCCAGATGCCCGCCCGTCCGGCTGACAACGTCAATGGTCTCGCGGCGCAATTCATCGGCGAGCGTCTTCAACTCGGGGTCCGACAAGGCCTTCAGATCGGCAGGGCCAGACACCCGGTCAAGGGTGGGGGTATGGCTGAATCCGTCGCTCATGGTTGCGTCCTCCCGAGCTGTAAGTTCTTCGGCGGAATGAAAAAAGTGCCGTGTGGTGAAAGTTCCACACGGCACCAGGTCCCTGTCGCCAACAGGAAGGGAACCGGGCTGTGGTTGTGCCCCGGATCCGGACCGGCATCTTGGTCCGAATGTGGTTGGCACGGGCAACGACGGGTCGCCCGCGCGCTTTTCAGGTGTCAGGCCAGATCGTTGCCCTGCACCGTCAGCGGTTGCTCAAGGCTTGAGCGCGGCATCGGATCAGGCGTCTGGCGGCTTTCTTCGGGCAACAAAAGCCCGATGGCATAGATCACAAGGACAAAGACCCCGATCCCCAAAAGCAGCAGACCTGCAAGAAAGGCTCCCCACACCATCTGACCAAAGGCCCAAGTGCGCAGACGGATCGTCGGGTGTTCGTCCTGATAGTAAGGTTTGTCAGACATTGTGTTCCCTCACTGTACCGGCGCGTAGCCGTGTTCTTGTGCCCAGACATACCAGTTGTCCACGACCGTTCCCGTCAGCAAGATGCCGATACCGCCTGTCAGCGTCACCAGCACCGCAAACCACCAGGCCCAGCGGTGAATACCTT
>JBKBWK010000033.1:0-37798 GCA_046313895.1 Paracoccaceae bacterium | reverse complement strand
CGGGGTGGTGCGCAATGGGCGGTGTCCATCGGGTTGTGGCAGGATGGCCAACCGATGGCGGGCATTGTCCATGCCCCGGTGCTTGGCCTGACATTGACAGGGGGGGCAGGTCACCCCGCCATGCTCAATGACAAGGCGATGCCGCTTCTGTCCGGTTACTCCCCTGACCGTGCTGCCGTAAGTGTATGCCTGGGCCGCGCGATCCCGTCTGATGCCCGCATCGCCATGCTGCGCTTTCTGATGGATGACGCAGGTATCCAGTTTCGCTGTTGCAACGCCTCGACCCTGTCGCTGATCGAGGTTGCGACTGGTGAGGTGGACGGGCATGTCGGTTACGGCGAAAGCGCATGGGATGTGATGGGTATCTGGCCGATTCTGACGGCCTTGGGTGCCGTGTCGACTCTTGACTGGTCCAGCACGCCTTTGGATGCGAAGCTGCGGTTTGTGATCGGAAAGCCCGCACTCGTTGACGCCTGTAGATCGCTGGCGAACCATCCGCTGGATGCCCACAATGATCTGGTCGCACATTGACGTGACTTCCCGCTCTAGCCTCCGCCGCAGTCTGTTTAGCGGTGCAGGGCCTGGGCGTGGGCTGCATAGTTTGCGCTGACCGATAGCCGGACAATCATTCAAATGGCGGGGCCGCGAAGCTGCGATTTCGTCATGGAATCTTTCCGAATCTGTCGTCTGACCGTCACACCTCGTTGCTAGTTGGTCCCAAACATTCATCAAAGGAGACCGATATGCTGCGTTCTGTTCTGACCGCGACCGCCCTTGTTTGCCTGGCTGCGCCGGCGTTCGCCGAGTTCGCACTTGACCCACGCTATGTGGACAGCGACGGCGACATGGTTGCCGATCTCCCGACGGATGCGGCTGCGCTGGTCGATCCCGAAACCTTGATTTTTGCCTATACGCCGGTTGAGGATCCTGCTGTCTATGCGGGCGTCTGGGCTGACTTTCTGACCCATATGGAAAACGTGACCGGCAAGAAGGTGCAGTTTTTCCCGATCGACAACAACGCCGCACAAATCGAAGCGATGCGCGCCGGCCGCCTGCACGTCTCGGGGTTCAATACCGGGTCGAACCCGCTGGCCGTCGCCTGCGCTGGTTTCCGCCCGTTTGCCATGATGGCGGCCAAGGACGGCAGCTATGGCTACGAGATGGAAATCATCACCTACCCCGACTCCGGCATCGAAAAGATCGAGGACATCAAGGGTCGCAAGCTGGCCTTTACCTCGGAAACCTCGAACTCTGGTTTCAAGGCACCGTCTGCGATGCTGAGGTCAACCTACGGCCTGGAGGCTGGCAAAGATTATGAGCCGGCATTTTCGGGCAAGCATGACAACTCGATCCTCGGTGTCGCCAACAAGGACTATGACGCGGCTGCCATCGCCAACTCGGTGATGGTGCGGATGATCGAACGTGATGCGATCAAGGCCGATCAGGTCAAGTCGATCTACAAGTCCGAAACCTTCCCGACCACCGGCTACGGCACCGCCCACAACCTGACGCCCGAGCTTCAGGAAAAGATCAAGGAAGCCTTTTTCACCTTCCCATGGGAAGGTTCATCGCTGGCGGCCGAATTCAACAAGTCTGGCGAAGAACAGTTCATTCCGATCACCTTCAAGGACAACTGGAGTGTCGTGCGTGAGATCGACGCGGCGATGGGCGTGTCTTACGCCTGCAAATAATTGATGGGCATGAAAAAGAGTCCGGGCGGATCGTTTCGCCTGGACTATCGTTTGCGGCCAAGGATGACGTCATGCTGACTCTGACCGACCTGACCAAAACCTACAAGACAGGCGATAAGGCACTGGCAGACGTCAGCCTGACCGTTCCCAAGGGGCAGGTCGTTGGCCTGATCGGTCCGTCCGGGGCCGGCAAATCCACCCTGATCCGCTGCATCAACCGGCTGGTGGAACCGACTGGCGGCAAGATCGTGCTGTCGGGCGCCGAATTGACTGGTCTTGGCCCGCGCGCCCTGCGGCGGGAACGGCGTCGGATCGGCATGATCTTTCAGGAATATGCCTTGGTGGAACGGCTGACAGTGATGGAAAACGTGCTTTCGGGCCGGCTGGGGTATGTCTCGTTCTGGCAAAGCTTTACCCGCCGCTTTCCGCCTGCCGATATCGAACGCGCCTATCGCTTGCTGGACCGGGTTGGCCTGATGGAGCATGCCGACAAGCGCGCCGATGCGCTTTCGGGCGGCCAGCGCCAGCGGGTTGGCATCGCCCGCGCGCTCAGCCAGGAACCAGAGTTGTTGTTGGTGGACGAACCCACTGCCAGCCTTGATCCAAAGACCAGCCGTCAGATCATGCGGCTTCTGATCGAAATCTGCGCCGAACGCGGGTTGCCCGCCATCGTCAACATCCACGACGTGCCGTTGGCCCAACAATTCATGCAACGCATCATCGGCCTGCGCGCCGGTCGCGTGGTGTTCGACGGCCCACCGGAGAAGTTGACCGAGACCGTCTTGACCACCATCTATGGCGTCGAAGACTGGACCGCGATGCGTAAGGACGGCGAAGCTGACCGCGCCGCGGAAGCCGAATCTGTGGCACGGCTGGAAATGATCAGCGCATGACCAGTTATCCGACCACGTGGCGGCGCCCGCCGCAGATCGTCACCGACAAGAGATGGCGGCTGATTTTCACCGTGGCTGTCATCACCTATCTGGTGATCGGGTTGGGCAGCGTCGAGTTGAACTGGACCCGGATCATGGAGGGCGGCGAGAGGGGCCTGCGCTTCATAAACGGCTTCCTGCAACCCGATTTCACCTCGCGCTGGCGCGATATTTCGAACGGTCTGGTGGAAAGCCTGACAATGACGCTGACCTCTACCGTCGTCGGGGTGGCCATCTCGGTGCCCATCGGGATAGGGGCCGCACGCAACCTGGCCCCGGCATGGATCTATTACGTCTGCCGCAGTATCATCGCCGTTAGCCGGTCAGTGCAGGAAATCATCATCGCGATCTTTCTGGTGGCAATGTTTGGCTTCGGCCCCTTTGCAGGCTTCCTGACGCTGAGTTTTGCGACCATCGGTTTCATCTCGAAACTTCTGGCCGAGGATATCGAGGATATCGATGAAGCGCAGGCCGAGGCGATTCGCGCCACCGGGGCAAGCTGGTGGCAGTTGGTGCACTATGCCATCCAGCCGCAGGTGATGCCGCGTCTGATCGGGCTGTCGCTCTACCGGCTCGACATCAATTTTCGCGAAAGCGCCGTGATCGGTATCGTGGGGGCTGGCGGCATCGGCGCCACGCTGAACACCGCCATCGACCGCTATGAATATGACAGCGCCGGGGCGATCCTGTTGATCATCATCGCCATCGTGATGGTGGCGGAATATTCATCGTCCTACCTGCGGAAGTTCCTGCAATGACCGATTTTCCGCAAAACTGGGCCTTCCGCAGCCCGCGCTCCCGACTGGCGATCTGGTTAGGCTGGCTCTGCCTCGTGGCGCTGTTTGTCTATTGCTGGCAGGTCATGACGGACAACACGATCTGGATGTTCATCTGGGATGCGCCACGTCAGGCCGCCGACATTGGCGACCGGATGTTCCCGCCGCGCCTGTCTTATCTGCCTGAATTGCTGATCCCGCTGTGGGACACACTGAACATGGCGACACTTGGCACCATGCTGGGGGTTATCCTGGCCGTGCCGGTGGCGTTTCTGGCCGCCCGCAACACCAGCCCTGCAGTTTTGATCCTGCGACCTGTGGCCCTTTTCATCATCGTCGCCTCGCGTTCGATAAACTCGTTGATCTGGGCGCTGCTCTTGGTGGCCATTCTTGGGCCGGGCCTTTTGGCCGGGATCATTGCCATCGGCCTGCGGTCGATCGGATTCATCGGCAAATTGCTGTATGAGGCGATCGAGGAAACCGACACACGCCAGGTCGAAGCGATCATCGCCACTGGCGCCAGCCCGGCGCAGATGCTGAACTACGCTATCGTGCCGCAGATCATGCCCGCGTTCTGGGGCATCACCGTGTTCCGCTGGGATATAAATATTCGCGAGAGTGCAATTCTGGGGCTGGTCGGCGCGGGGGGGTTGGGTCTGAAACTGCAGGCATCGCTCAACGTGCTGGCCTGGCCACAGGTTACGATGATTCTGCTTGTTATTCTGGCAACCGTGGTAGTGTCGGAATGGATTTCACACAAAGTCCGCAGCGCCATCATCTGATCAAGCCGCCACGCAAACCGCATACCTCAACGGGAGACTGACCACATGACCAGACGCTTTACCCTGATTGGCGCAACTGCCCTCGCGCTGCTGCCAGTGGGCGCTTTTGCCCAAGCCAAGGAATTGGTGCTTTATTGTTCTGTTGGCGAAGAATGGTGCCGCGCCCAGTCCGAAGCTTTCGCCCGCGAAACCGGGATCAACGTGCTGATGACGCGCAAATCAAGCGGAGAAACCTTCGCCCAGATCAAGGCCGAAGAAGGCCAGCCGCGCGGTGACGTGTGGTGGGGCGGCACCGGCGACCCGCATCTGCAAGCGGCGCAGGAAGGACTGACCGAGGAATACCGCTCGACCATGCTGGCCGAACTGCAGCCCTGGGCTGTGGCACAGGCCGAAACCGCAGGCTACAAGACAGTCGGCATCTATGCTGGTGCCCTGGGCTTTGGCTACAACTCCACCATGGTCACCGAAAACCCACCCGCCTGCTGGGCCGACCTGCTGGATTCGCGCTTTGCCGATGACATTCAGGTGGCGAACCCGAATTCCTCGGGCACGTCCTACACCATGCTGGCCACGATGGTGCAGCTGATGGGCGAGGATGAAGCTTTTGCCTATCTGGCCAAGCTGCATGCAAACATCAACCAATACACCAAGTCCGGCTCCGCACCGATCCGGGCCGCCGCGACCGGCGAAAGCGCCATCGGCATCGTGTTCATGCATGACGCGGTGGCCGAAACCGTCGGCGGCGCGCCCATTGTCACCGTGGCCCCCTGTGAAGGCACCGGCTATGAGGTCGGGTCGATGTCGCTGATCAAGGGCGGGCCGAACCCCGATGCCGCAAAAGCGTGGTATGACTGGGCGCTGTCGGCAAAGGCCCAAGAGATCGGCGCCACCGCGAAAAGCTTTCAGGTGCCGTCGAACAGCAATGCCGCAACCCCGCCCGAGGCACCGAAACTGGCCGATATCAAACTGATCGACTATGACTTCGCCAAATACGGCTCGTCGGAAGTGCGCGCTGCCTTGTTGGCGCGGTGGGACGCCGAGATCGGCGCATTGCCCAAGTGATGAGGGCGCTGGAAGGCCGGATCGGCCTGCACTGGTCCGGCCTTCTGCTTGCCGCTGTTCTGGTCCTGCCCTGGTTCAAGGGCGGGGCCATCTTTGCCTCGGCGCTGACGGAAGGCGCGGCCGGGCGGGTATGGCTGTTGCCGTTGGTGGTGGTGGCTCTGGCGCTGGCCGGGTTGTCGTTGCTGTCCCGTAATTGGCGGATCGTTCCGGCCGGGGCTGCCCTGGTCGGGGCAGGTCTGGTCTGGCTGATCCTCCAAGGGTTTGGCATCGGGTTGCGCGGGCCTGCGCTGCCGCAGATCAATATGCTTTTTCCTGACGCCGCCAACGGTCAGCCGGGGTTCGGCTGGGGGGCATGGATTGCAGGAGTGGCCTTGGTGGGTGCGCTGGCCGAGGTTTTGGCGGCACGCGGGTTTTGCCGGGGCGAGCGGTTTGCGGCGTTTTCCATTGTCGGGATTGTCACAGCCCTGACCCTGTTCGTGTTCTATCCGATCCTGAGGCTGGCGGCGGCGGCGTTCATTGCGCCTGATGGCACGCTGTCGGTGATGCCGTTTCTGACCCGCATCACGGCATCCGATTTGTGGACGATCAACTGCCTGACAGGTGCCGGGCGCTGTGGCGTGGTTATCAACTCTCTGGTCCTCGGCGTCCTGTCGGCGGCGTTTGCGACGGCGTTGGGCCTAGCGCTTGCGCTGCTGGTGGCACGCACCGATTTTCGCATGAAGCGCCTGTTGCGCGCCATCTCCATCCTGCCAATCATCACGCCGCCTTTTGTGGTCGGCGTCGCCATCATCGTGCTGTTTGGCCGCACCGGCGTGGTCACGGTCGAGGTGGCCGATTGGTTCGGCGTGCGCCCAACCCGCTGGATCTACGGCCTGCCCGGCATTCTGCTGGCACAGGTGCTGGCCTTCGCCCCGGTCACCTTCCTTGTGCTGCTCTCGGCATTGGAGGCCATCAACCCCACGCTGGAAGAGGCGTCCACCACACTGGGCGCAAAGCCCGTTACAACCTTCCGCACGGTAACGTGGCCGCTGTTGCGCCCCGCACTGGCCGCAGCCTTCCTGCTTGCCTTCATCGAAAGCCTTGCCGATTTCGGAAACCCCATCGTGCTGGGCGGCAACTATGACGTGTTGTCCACCAAGATCTTCTTTGCCGTTGTCGGCGCGCAATATGATCTGGGCCAAGCCGCCACCCTGTCGGTGCTGCTGCTCACCCTGACCGTCGCCGCCTTCTGGGTGCAAACCCGCTGGCTGGGCCGCGCCAGCTATGTCACCGTCACCGGCAAATCCGATGCCGGGCTGGTCGCCCCCGTGCCCCCGCTGATCAAATGGGCGGCGGTAGCGGCGGTGGTGCCCTTTGTGGTCTTCACCGTCGGCATCTATACCATCGTGCTGATCGGCGGCTTTGTCAAAGACATCGCCCGGATGGAAATGGCCCCCACCATCGGCCATCTGTGGACTGCGTTTTCCTTCGAGATCAACGCCAACGGGCTGCAACTGTTCGGCTCGGCCTGGAACAGCCTGATCACCACGCTTTGGGTGTCGGCCCTGTCGGCCCCGCTTACCATGGGCATAGGCATCCTGACCGCCTGGCTGATCGCGCGGCAGGATTTCACCGGCAAGCGCGCCTTCGAATTCGGCACGCTGCTGTCCTTTGCCATTCCGGGCACGGTCGTGGGCGTCAGCTACATTGCGGCCTTCAACGTGCCGCCGATCGACATGACCGGAACGATGTGGATCTTGGTGATCTGCTTTGTGTTCCGCAATCTGCCGGTGGGCATGCGGGCAGGAATCGCAGCCCTTGCCCAGATCGACCGCAGCATGGAAGAGGCCAGCCAGACCATGGGCGCGGGCGGCGGGCGGGTGCTGCGCGACGTGGTGCTGCCGCTGATCCGGCCGGCTATCTTTACCGCGCTGATCTATTCTTTTGTCACGGCGATGACCGCCGTATCGGCGGTGATCTTTCTTGTCTCGGCCCGGCACAATATGGCCACGGCCTATATCATGGGGCGGGTCGAAAACGGTGAATATGCGCTGGCCATAGCCTATTCCACCGTGCTGATGCTGGTGATGGTGGCCTGTGTCGCGCTGATGAACCTTGCCGTGGGACGGGCCAAATTGGGGCGGCGGTCGGCGGTGACCGGCACCGCAAAACCGGCAGAATGAGGGATACATGACCGAAACAGCCATCGAATTCCGACGCGTGGTGAAACGCTATGGTGACGCCACAGCGGTGGCGGGCATCGACCTTGCCATCGGCAAGGGCGAGTTGGTGACGTTCCTTGGCCCCTCGGGTTGCGGCAAGACCACCTCACTGCGCTTAATTGCGGGTCTGGAACTGCCAACCGAGGGGCAGGTGTTCATCGCGGGGCGCGATGTCAGCCGCGACCCGGCCTCGGCCCGCAATGTCGGAATGGTGTTCCAGTCCTATGCCCTGTTCCCGCATATGAGCGTGCTGGACAATGTGGCCTACGGCCCGGTGATCCGTGGGACGCCCAAGGCCGAAGCACAGGCGAAGGCGCGGGAAATCCTTGATCAGGTCGGGCTTGGCGGATTGCACCAACGTCTGCCGGCCGAGCTGTCTGGCGGCCAGCAACAGCGTGTGGCGGTTGCCCGTGCCATTGTGCAGCAACCCGATGTGATCCTGTTTGACGAACCCCTGTCCAACGTCGATGCCAAGTTGCGCCGCAAGGTGCGCGAAGAGATCCGCAGCCTTCAGCGTCGGTTCGGCCTGACGGCGGTCTATGTCACCCATGATCAGGAAGAGGCGCTCGCGGTGTCCGACCGTATCGTGGTGATGGACCGGGGCGGCATCGCACAGGTCGGCACACCATCCGACCTTTACGAACGACCGGCAACGCCCTTCATTGCCGACTTCATCGGGGATGCCAACCTGATCCGGGGCGAAGTGGCACAAGGGCATTTCACCGCCCCCGGCATCAGACTGAACGTTCCCGGCCCAGATGGCGCCGCGACCTTGTCGATCCGTCCCGAGCGTATAACCCTGCTGCCCGGAGGTGCGGACCGGGTGATTACGGCCACCTATCTAGGCAGCCGTATGGAATATGTGATCGCGGCGCAGGTCGGCGAAATGCTGGTGTCACGCCCGATCACAGAGCCGCGCCTGACCACCGGTCAGGATGTGACCTTGCATATCACCCATATCGACGTGTCCCGCGTCGCCTGAGGAACCGCCATGACAGACGCCATCCGCACCCGCTTTGACCTTGCGTGCCGCCTTGCAACCGAAGGTGGGGCGCTGGCCCTTTTGCATTTCCAGAACCGCGACCATTTGGTGATCGAGGCCAAGGCAAGCCCGCAGGACATCGTCAGTCGCGCCGACCGTGAGGTTGAAGACCTGATCCGCGAAGGGGTGCTGTCGGCCTTTCCGCAAGATGCGATCCTCGGCGAGGAAGGCGGCGCGACGCCGGGCGACAGCGGCCTTCTTTGGGTGATCGATCCGATTGACGGCACCTCGCCGTTTCTGGCTGGTCTGCCGCATTGGTGCGTGATCATCGCACTGGTGCAGGGCGGGCAAACCGTTGCCGCCGTCACCGCGCATCCGATATCGGGCGAGGTATTCACGGCGATCAGGGGGCAGGGGGCGTGGGTGAATGATACCCCTATGCGATGCGACCCTGAGCACCAAATCTCCAACAGTCTTGTGGCGATCGGCGCCAGCCACCGCACCGATCCCGATCATGTTGCGGGCGTCATCGCCGGGCTGATGCGGGCAGGCGGTATCTTTTACCGCAACGGGTCAGGCGGGTTGATGCTGGCATATGTCGCGGCGGGGCGACTTGGCGGGTATTATGAGCCGCACATGAATCCGTGGGATTGTCTGGCAGGAATTCTGATGATCATCGAAGCGGGCGGGCAGGCGCGCCCCGTCACCGCAGACCCGCGCGGCGGCGTTGTTCTTGCCGCCGCAGATCAGGTCTATGAACCGTTGTGCGGACTGGTGGAGCATGCCCCTGCAGACCGCGGCGGCAATGCGAAAGCAGGGACAGGCCGTTGACAGCGCAGATCTGAAAATCCGGATCCGAGTCAGCCCGACGCCACCCACGTTGCAACTTGTGCGGACGGCCGTTTCAGGCGCCATTAATTGGTCTCGAACGACCGGCTACCGAACCCGCAGCAGGGCCAGCGTGCCTGCTGCCATCAGAGCCGCCGCCAGCCCAAAGGCTGCGATGGGTGAAGCGACCGTCCACAAGATGCCGACGGCCGAACTGGAGATCAGCTTGCCCGCGCCATTCACCGTTCCAAGCGCGCCGTAGCTGGTGGCCAGCGTGTCCTGTGCCACCATTCCGGCGGTGACAGTGGACTCCAGCGCCTCCTGCACAGCGACATAAAGACCAGCAACGAAAAACACCGCGCCAAGGAACCACAGGCTTTCCGTCCCGACTACAAAGGCGGCGGCCATCAGCACGGCGGTCAAAACGCCAAGCGCGTAGCCGAAGACAAGCACAGGTTGCGGCCCCAGCTTGTCGGCCAGTGCCCCCACCGGATACGAGGTCACCACCTGCACGATGTTGCGCCCGACATACAAAAGCCCTGCCACCTGCGCCGCCTGAATGACTCCCATGGACGGAGTCAGCAGCGTGGTCGCCCCAAGGATGAGCAGGCTGTGCGAGAAGTCACCCGCCGCAAAGATACCCACCGCGCCAAGATAACGTTTGAACCGCGCTGGCAGTCCCCTGAGCGTCTTGAACAGCTTAAGGCCTGGGTTCGGTGAATGTTCGGGGTCGCGGACCAGCGTCAGAAACGCCAGCACCGCCAGCAGGCCGGGGATCAGCGTCAGCCAGAACACCATGCGAAAGGCGGCAGCCGGGTCGTCCCAGCCAAAGCCCTGTGCCCAGCCAAGCAAAGCAATGCCCAAAAGCGGTCCTAAGATCGCGCCCACCGTGTCCATCGCGCGATGAAAGCCGAAGGCGCGGCCGCGTGTTTCCGGCGTGATCGCCTGCACGATGATCGCATCGCGAAGCGGCCCGCGCAGCCCCTTGCCGAACCACGACACCATTCGCCCAAGCAAGATCAGCGGCCAGCCAAGGCTGATCGCCAGCAGCGCCTGACCCAGCGGGGTCAGTCCATAGCCGATCAGCACCAGCGCCTTGCGGTGCCCGAATTTGTCGGCAAAATAGCCCGAGAACATCTTGGTGAAGCTCGCCACCGCATCCGCGATGCCTTCGATGATCCCCAGCACCGCCGCCGGCACCCCCAGCACCGCCAGAAACCCCGGCAGGATCACCGTCGTCGTCTCATAGCAAAAATCCCCCAGCGCAGAGGTCAACCCCGCCCCCGCGACGGTGCGGTTGAGCCAGCGTGTCGGGGGATTGCCGCCACTTGAAACTGACGGATTTGGATCAAGACTGGACATGGAACCGGTTACTCTTTGAACAATAAGGCGATGGCCTTCTTTTATCAGACCGATATACACCTTTTGCTGCAACAAAATAGGATCAAGAATAAGTTGTCACGTGTCTCGACGGGACGCCTACATGACTGAATCCAGATTGCGCCCTTCCACTTGACAGGTGCAGAACAAAAAAAGAACAATTGATGTTGCCGCCGTTGGAAATCTTTTGAGGCCCGGATGGATTGCAAGGATTTTGATTTTGAAGTCGGGGATTGGCGCGTGCGCCATCGGCGCCTCAGGGATCGTCTGGTGGGCTGCCGGGATTGGGACGAATTTGACGGCATGTCGTCGATGCGGCCAGTCCTTGGTGGACATGGCAATATCGAAGACAACCTGATCCACTTTCCGGGCGAAACGTATCGCGCAATCGCAGTCCGTGCTTTTGATCCGGCCCGTGGCACATGGGCAATCTGGTGGCTGTCGTCGTCGGACCCGCACCATATGGACGTACCAGTGGTTGGACGGTTCGAGAACGGTGTCGGAACCTTCCTTGCAAACGATACGCCGAACGGTCAGTCGATCATTGTCAGATTTCAGTGGAGTGAAACCCAATCATCGTCGCCGCGGTGGGAACAAGCCATGTCCAACGATGGCGGAAAAAGCTGGGAAACAAACTGGGTGATGAACTTTACCAGGGCCTGACGGCGTGGGGGGCTGGCTGCGCTGCGCTTACCAACAGACTGGACCCATGGATCATCACACCAAAACGCGCCACCCTTGCGGATGGCGCGCCTTGCTGATGCCCTGACCGGAGGGGGTCAGTTTGCAGCGGCAAGCTGCTTTGGCAGGCGGAAGGTCCAAAGCGTGCCACCTTGGTTCAGGTAGTTGACCTTTTTGGCCACCTCACCGCCCCACAGCGGAACCGCGCCACCCCAACCCGAGATCACCGAGACATACTGCTCGCCGTCCATTTCCCAGGTGATTGGCTGACCGACGATGCCGGATCCGGTCTGGAACGACCACAGAACCTCGCCCGTCGTGTCGTCCAGTGCCAGGAACTCACCCTCTGGCGTGCCGGTAAACACCAGGCCGCCGGCCGTGGTCATCACGCCACCCCAAAGCGGAGCCTCGTTCTTGTATTCCCATTTCCATTCGCCGGTGACCGGATCGATCGCCTTCAGGCTGCCGATGTGGTCTTCATAATTCGGCTTGATGGTGAAGCCCGAACCCAGGTAGGCCGCACCCTTCTTGTAGGTCACAGGCTCGTTCCAGATGTCCATGCCCCATTCGTTCGACGGCACATAGAACAAGCCGGTGTTCTGGCTGAAGGCCATGGGCATCCAGTTCTTGCCGCCAAGGAAAGATGGGGACGAGAAGACCATCTCGCCTTTCGCGCCATCCGCTGCCTTCGACGGATCGCCAGGGCGGCCTTCCTCGATGTAGATCGGGCGTCCGGTCTCGTCGATCCCCGAGGCCCAGGTGATGTCCTTTACAAAGGGCCAGGCGTCGACGAATTTGCCGTCTTCACGGTTCAGCACATAGAAGAACCCGTTTCGGTCAGCGGTGGCGAATTTCTTGTTGCCGTCCTTGTCAACAAAGGCCACGACCTCGTTCACGCCATCAAAGTCCCAGCCTTCGCGCGGTGTGGTCTGGAAGTGCCATTTGATTTCGCCTGTGGCAGGGTCGATGCCGATTCGGCTGGCGGCATAGAGGTTGTCGCCCGCATTGCCCTCGACCGGGGTGCCTGCATTGCGCAGGTGGCTGTTCCAAGGTGCAGGGTTGCCGGCACCAAAGACCAAAGTGTTCGTGTCGATGTCATAGCTGCCGCCAAGCCAGGTGGCACCACCACCGGTTTTCCACATATCGCCCGGCCAGGTCGCGTTCAGCGTGCCGGTCATGGTGGATTCTTTGCCGTTCAGCGTGCCCATGTGACCTTCGATCACCGGGCGCGTCCAGACGGTTTCACCGGTCAGGGCATCACGCGCCTGAACTTCGCCGACCACCCCGAATTCACCGCCCGAGTTGCCAGTGATGACCAGCCCGTTCACGATCAGCGGGGCGGCCGTGTAGGAGTAGCCTTCCTTGTATTCTGCAATCTTCTTGTTCCAGACCACATCGCCGGTTTTCAGGTTCAGCGCGACGATGCGGGCATCCAGCGTGCCGAAGTAGATGTTGTCGCCGAAGATTGCGCCGCCGCGGTTGATCACGTCGCAGCACGGCAGGATACCTTCTGGCAGCCGGGCGTCATACTGCCAGACTTCCCGGCCAGTCTTGATGTCAATGGCATACATTCGCGAATAGGATCCGGTGATGTACATCATGCCATCATGCACAAGCGGCTGGGTTTCCTGCCCGCGCTGCTTTTCACCACCAAGGCTGAACGCCCAGGCCGGCAGCAGGTTTTTCACGTTGTCCTTGTTCAGCGTTGTCAGCGGACTGAATCGCTGCAGGTTCCGTCCCATGCCATTGGTCAGCACGTCTTCGGTGCTGATGGCATCATTCGCAAGTTGCTCTTCCGTCACTCCGGCATATGCCGGTGACATGGCAACCATTGCGGCCGTTACGGCCACGATAAAGCGGTTCATCTGTTTCCTCCCTCGGATGATGCCAGCAAGACCGCAGCGACTCGCTCCCTCCTGCGGGAAGCCCTGGTCCTGCGGTATCTTCTGCCGTTTCACGGCGCCGTGAAAATTGAACAATGGTCGTAGGCGGACAAAGCAAAGGGGCGGTGCTCCCTCCAGCACCGCCCCCTTTCCGGCTTAACCGAGGCTGTCAGTTTGGCTGCACTGACCGCAGATAGGTCAGGATGAACTCGGCTTCGACCGGATCGGTGATTCCGACATGGCGCATCTTGGTGCCCGGCATCAGCCCCTGATTGTCGGCCATCCAGGCAATCAGCGCCTGTTCGGTCCAGGTGATCCCGGAATTCTTCAGCGCCTCGGAATAGGCATAGCCTTCGACGGATCCGGATCGGCGCCCAATAATGCCTTCCAGAACAGGGCCATAGCTTTCATGCGTGCTATCGGTGCTGTGGCAGCGGCGGCAATCGGCATCAAAGAGCCGTGCCCCGGCATCCAGCTTGATCCGTTGAAAGGCAGGCGTTTCTGCCACAGCCATTTGGGGCCAGGCAGGCAAGGTCAGGGCAAGGACGGTTAGCATCATGCGAGGGGTCATGTCAGTCTCCTGTGGGGCTTTGCGAGTCGTCCTTTTGACATGGGCCTGAAGGTGCGCCGCTGCGTTGACCTGCATCAAAAGCCGACCTGTGCTTTGGTCGTAGAAGCGCGGGGCGGGTCTGCGCCTTTGGTCGAATTTCGGGAAATCTGTCCGGTGCTATAAGAAATCGAACTCTGGGGAGGAGCCAACATGACCTTTGCCAAAAGCATCCTGACTGCCGCAGCCTCTGTGCTGTTGGGCGTGTGCGCTGCGCACGCAGAAACCGCACAGTTGCGGATCGCCACACAAGTCAGTGGCACCGTGAACTGGGAACTGACGACCATTGCCAGCCACGGGCTCGACAAGGCGAACGGCTTTGCCATGGTGGTTCAGGATGTGGCCGCCGGGCCCGCAGCACAAGTAGCCTTTCAGGCGGGCGAGGCGGATGTGATCGTGTCCGACTGGCTGTGGGTGGCCCGCGAACGCGCGCAGGGCGAGGATTATGTGTTCATCCCCTATTCCCGCGCCGTGGGTGCCATGCATATTCCCAAGGACAGCACCGTGACGTCCCTGACCGACCTGAAGGGCGGCAAGATCGGAATCGCTGGCGGGCCGATTGACAAAAGCTGGCTGATCCTTCGCGCCTACGCCCAGCAAGAGGCTGGCTTTGACATCGCAGCTGAAACCGAGCAGGTGTTTGGCGCCCCGCCGCTGATTTTCGAAACGGCCTTGGGTGGGGAACTGGATGCCGCGATCAACTTCTGGCATTTCGGCGCCAAGATGGAGGCCGCAGGGATGCGCCCGTTGATCACGGTGGCCGAGGCAGCAGAAAAGCTTGGCCTTGACCCGAATACCCCCCTTCTGGGCTATGTTGTGCGTGGGGAAATGCTGCGTGACCAACCCGCATTGGTGGCAGGGCTTGCCGCCGCCAGCCGTGGGGCAAAGGACATTCTGGCCAAGGATGACGCAGCCTGGGCCGAGTTGCGCCCGATCATGAACGCCAAGACGGATGCACAGTTCACCGCCCTTGTTGCCGGCTTCCGCGCCGGTATTCCGGCCGCTGGTCCCGTCGATGAGGCAGCCGCGCAGCGGATGCTGACAGTGATGGCCCAGCTTGGCGGTGAAGATCTGGTTGGCAAGCTGAGCACATTGCCCGACGGTGTTTTCGTGCAGCCCGACAGCTGATGCACCCTGCCCTGTCCTTGACACTTGTGCAGGCAAGTCACGGTGCGGTCCCGGTTCTCGGGGCCGTTTCGTTGAAGGTTTATCCGGGCGAAACCGTGGCAATCACCGGTCCGTCCGGCGTCGGGAAAACCACGCTATTGCGCGTTCTCGCCGGATTGCACAGGCGCTGGGACGGCGCATTGCACCTGCCCGGACGACTGGCCATGGTGTTTCAGGAACCCGTACTGATGCCGTGGCGGTCGGCAATTGAAAATATCTGCCTGACCACGGGTTGCACGGAAGACGAGGGCCGCGCTGCGCTGGCGTCGGTCGATCTGGCGGACAAAGCCAAGGCCTATCCTGCAGCTCTTTCCTTGGGTCAGCAACGTCGATTGTCGCTGGCCCGCGCCTTTGCAGCCAAGCCCGACGTCCTGTTGATGGATGAAGCGTTCGTCTCTCTCGATGCAGCTTTGGCGGACGAGATGATGTCTTTGTTCGAAAAACTGCGTACCAATCGCAATCTTGCCACCGTGATCGTGACTCACGACCCCGCCGAAGCCCGGCGGCTTGCCAGTCGTATCCTGATCCTTGATGGCAAACCGGCGCAGATTGTGGATCCTCTGGCCGCCTGATCCTTAGTATAGCGGCGCATATTTCCAGTTGTCGGCATCGGGCGTCACCTCATCCAGATCATAGCCGGCAGATTGCATCCGCCTGGCCACCGGCAGGCCCAGCTCCGCCGCACGATCCACCCATTGCCGCCCGGTCTTGATATCTTGCGACACACCGCGTCCGCGCATCATGTCCAGCCCGTAGTTGAACATCCCCACCGGATCGCCAAGGTCTGCGGCCCGCCTGTCCCAATTGGCCGCCGCATCCGGATTTTCAGGCGCGCCCTGACCGTTGTCATCCAGTTGGGACATCCATGTCATCGCCCCGGTGTAGCCGTCTTCGGCGCAGCGTTCGAAGACCTCGCGTGCGGCGGCGTGCCGGCCGGATTTTGTCATCAGATAGCCCGACGCACAGACCGTCATCGAGGTTTTGCCTTGCCCGGCGTCGTCCACCATCCGGCCAAGGCTCATCTCATCAGGGTTCAAGCTGCCGTGGCTGTCACTTTCGGCCAACACTGGGCCGCCAAGGGCGCAGACTGCCATACCGACGACCAGCCGTTGAAAAAGCATCACCAGACCCCTTTTGGAATTTCCAAACCCAAGCCTGACACCTTCGGGACCACGCGGCAACGCTACCGTGGTCGTATAGGTCACGTGGTTCGGAGGCACGCTATCCGCGCGACGCCACCCGCGCTTGATAATCAGAGAGATCGCGCAAGAGCGTCTCGCCCACGGGTACCGCTGCGCGGGCACAGAATTCCGACCAGACTGCCGCGTAGGGCAAGTCTTTCAGCTCTTCGGTCAGGATCAGACGGGTGGTGAAATCCAGCGCCGCCTCGGCCGCTTTCAGCCGGACCTGCGGCATCAGAAGGGCGCGCAGCAACGCTTTTTGCATGTTGCGCGTGCCGATCACCCACGCGGCCGTGCGACTGATGGTGGCATCAAAGAAATCCAGTCCGATATGGGTCCGCCCCAGCAGATCACAGAACACCAGCTCTTGCGCCATCGCCAGAATGTCATCGTTCAGCAAGATCACATGGTCGCTGTCCCACCGCATCGGGCGCGACACATGAAGCAGGATTTCATCGACCGACAGGGCGACCGCCGACAGCTTGTCGGCCACGCTTTCCGTCGGGTGGAAATGGCCCATGTCCAGACACAAGATGGTGCCCTTGCGGATCGCATAGCCCAGGTAGAATTCGTGACTGCCAACGGTGAAGGCCTCGACCCCAATGCCGAAGAGTTTGGATTCCACCGCATCGCGCATCTGCGCCCTTGGCAGGGAAACGGCCAGCATCGAGTCCAGAGACGATTCCAGCCGCCGCCGCGCCGCCGTCCGGTCCACCGGAATGTCCTTGGATCCGTCTGGCACCCAAATGTTGTTCACCACCGGTGTGCCAAGCGCAGCCCCGATCTGCGAAGCGATCTCGCGGCAGCGGCGTCCATGTTCGATCCAGAAGTCGCGGATACCCTGATCGGGGTGCGACAGCGTCAGGTTGTCATCGGCCTTTGGGTGGGCAAAGAAGGTCGGGTTGAAATCGAGTCCCAGCCCCTGATCCTTTGCCCAGTCAACCCAAGGCGCGAAATGCCGGTATTCGATGGCATCACGGCCGGGCGACTCGTCGGTGTCCATGTAAAATGCATGCAGGTTCAGCCGGTGTTTGCCAGGGATCAGCGAATAGGCAAACTCAAGATCGGCCCGCAATTCAGCCGCGGTGCGTGCCCGACCCGGATGATTGCCGGTCGCCTGAATCCCACCACCCGCCGTGCCGGAGGTGCGTTCGAACCCCTTGACATCATCGCCTTGCCAACAATGCATGGATATCGGGATCGTGGCCAGCGCAGTCAGCGCGGCTTCGGTATCCACGCCCCAGTCGGCGAACTGCTGGCGGGCGGTATCATAGACCTGTCCCATTGGGATGCCCCTCTAGCGCGTGAACGCTTCTTTGTTGCCCGCATCGACGTTCAGGATATTGCCTGTCGATTTGGCGGTAAGGTCTGACGCAAAGAAATACACCCCTTCGGCGATATCTTCGGGCAGAACCGCGCGCTTAAGCAAGGACCGTTGGCGATACATTTCCTCCAGCCCGTCCTTGTCGGTCTTGTAGGTGCTGGCGCGCTGGTCCAGCCACTCGCCGGACCAGATCTTTGATCCACGCAGCACCGCATCCGGGTTGACCACATTGACGCGGATGCCTTTTTCGGCGCCTTCCAGAGCCAGACAACGCGCAAGATGAATCTCGGCGGCTTTCGCGGTGCAGTAGGCGCTGGCGTTCGGGCTAGCAGCCAGACCGTTTTTTGACGCGACAAAAATGACCGATCCACCGATGCCTTGGGTGCGCAGCATCTTGAACGCCTCGCGGCTGACAAGGAAATAGCCGGTGGACAGGATATCCATATTCTTGTTCCAAAGCGCGAGACTGGTGTCCTCGACCGGGGCGGATGAGGCAATGCCTGCGTTTGACACCAGAATGTCGAGGCCGCCGAATTCCACCGCTGCATCGGCATAAGCCGCGATCACCTGCGCCTCGTCGGTGACGTTCATCTGCACTTTGCGGACAACATCCGGGCCAAAGACCCGCGCCATTCCTGCCGCCACATCCTTTGCCGCAGTGGAGTCAATGTCGGCCAGAAGCACGCAGGCCCCCTCGGCCAGCAAACGCTCTGCCGTTGCCGCGCCGATTCCGCCCGCGCCGCCTGTGACCAGCGCCACCCGGCCCGCCAAGGCTTTCGGGCGCGGCATCCGTTGCAGCTTTGCCTCCTCAAGCAGCCAGTATTCGATATCGAACGCCTCTTGTTCCGGCAGCGCCTGATAGGTGGATACAAGGCTGGCGTCGCGCATCACATTGATGGCGTTCACATAGAACTCTCCCGAGATGCGGGCCGTGGCCTTGTCCAGCGCAAATGTGATCATGCCGACGCCGGGCACCAGATAGACCACGGCATTCGGGTCACGCAGGGCGGGGCTGTCGGGATGTTTGCACCGGTTGTAATAGGCCGCATAGTCTGAACGATACGCCTCTACCGCCGCCGTCAAGGATGCCACCGTGGCATCCAGATCCGGCTGGGCCGGATCGAAATCCACCACCAAAGGCCGGATCTTGGTGCGCAAAAAATGGTCGGGACAAGACGTTCCCAGCGGCGCCAGCGTGGTCAGCATGGCAGAGCCGACGAAGTCCAGCACCGCAGGACTGTCGTCGAAATGCCCCACCTTGTGCCGGTCTTTCGATATCAGGCCCCGGATCACGGGCATCATCCGCGCCGCCACCGCGCGCCGGTCATGGGCAGGAAGGGTCGGGCGCACAGTGCCGCCAAAGGCAGGTTTGCCCGCCGATTTGCTCTCAAGCCAAGTTGCCGCCTGATTGATGATGTCCAATGTCGTCAGGTAGCAGTCTTTCGCGTCATCGGCCCATGTGAACAGGCCGTGGCTTTCTAGAACGCATCCCCTTGCCGTCGGGTTGTCGCGGCAAAACGCCTGTAGCCAAAGGCCCAACTCGAAGCCGGGCCGTTTCCATGGCAGCCAACCGATGTCGTCCCCGAAAATCTCGTTTGTCAGATCTTTGGAATTCACCGATGCCGCGATGGCGATGATGGCGTCGGAATGGACATGATCCACATGTTTGCGCGGCACATAGGCATGCAGCGGGGTGTCGATGCTGGCGGCGCGTGGGTTCAGATCAAAGGTGCAATGGGGCAGGTAGCCCACCATTTCATCCTCAAAAGCCACTCCCCGATAGAGGCCCTGAAGCGCGCGCAACTTATCCATGTAAAGCGTGGAGAAGCCATCCATCTTCATCGAGCCGATATCGCCACCCGACCCCTTGACCCACAGCACCTCGACCAACTCGCCGGTCAGGGGATCGCGTTCCATCACCTTGGCGCTGGTATTGCCGCCGCCATAATTGGTCACACGCTTGTCCGACCCCAGAAGGTTCGAGCGATACAGCAGCTTTTCCGATTCGCTCATCACGGTGGCACGTGTGTCATCCCAAAGGTTTTGAAGCCGGTTCCCGGTGACAGTCATGCAATCCTCCTTCACCTCTTGCGTGGCAAATGTGCCAAGTTCCCGCCAAATGTCAATCAGTAACAATCAAAACCAATCATTCTGCGCCGCAGAAACTTTGTGTGTGATTGAAAATGATTGACAATGAGCGTTTCAAATGGAAACTGATTGGTCAAGGAGGATGCAATGTACGAGAGCGAACGGCACAGAATCATTCTTTCGGCGGTCGAAGGCCGACCCGTGGTCACAGTGGCGGATCTGGTGACGCTGACCGGATCGTCCGAGGCGACCATCCGGCGTGACATCGCCACACTGCACATGCAAAAGCGGCTGCGCCGGGTGCGGGGGGGGGCCGAGTCCATCGCGCCACCGCAGTTCGTCGGTATAAACGCCCGGCCGTTCAGTGTGAACGAAAGCATCCGTCTGGCCGAAAAGCGGGCAATTGCGCGGGCGGCGGTTGATTTGTGTGAAGATGGCGAGGCGATCATCATCAACGGCGGCACCACGACGTTTCAGATGGTGCATCCGCTGACCGCAAAGCGGCTTCAGGTTTTCACCAACAGCTTTCCGATTGCCGAGCATCTGCTGAAACATTCGAAGAACACCGTCCTGCTGCCGGCGGGTGCTATCTATCGCGAACAAAACATCATCCTGTCGCCGTTCGACGAGGACGGCAGCCGCCATTTCTATGCCCGGCGCATGTTCATGGGCTGCCGCGGGCTTGGGCCGCTGGGGTTGATGGAGGGTGACCCCCTGCTGGTGCAGGCCGAACAGAAGCTGATCGGTCAGGCCGACGAATTGGTGGTGCTGGCCGACTGCACCAAATTCGCCGCGCGCTCCAGCCTGCTTTTGTGTGCACTGGCGCGGATTCATACCGTCATCACCGATGACGGCATCACAGACCGCGATGCCGCCATGCTGGAGGCTGCGGATATCAGACTGATCGTGGCACAAGTGGGTGCGGCGGACAGAACGGAGGACCGCGCAGGCGAGGCCTGAGGCGGAAAACAAGACGGCTCAAAAGGGAGGAACTCATGGGTATTCTGAAGAAGGCACTGACAACGGCGGCCATTGCCACCGTTCTGATGGCACAGACCGCAGCAGCCGAAAACGTCAAGATTGCGTTGGTCGTCAAGGCGCTGGGGATCGGATTCTTTGAAGCGGCCGCGAAGGGCGCCGAGGAGGCCGCAAAGGAACTTGGTGATGTCGAGATCATCTACACCGGCCCCACCGACACCACAGCCGAAGGCCAGATCGAGGTGATCAACGCCCTGATTGCGCAAGGCGTCAATGCGATTGCGATTTCAGCCAATGACCCCGATGCCGTGGCCCCGGCACTGCAAAAGGCGATGGACCGCGGTATCACCGTGATTTCTTGGGATTCAGGCGTGGCCAAGGAAGGTCGCCAGTTGCATCTGAACCCATCATCCTCGGCCCTGATCGGCAACACCATCATCAAGCTGGCAGCCGATCACATCGAAGGCACGGGCGATGTGGCGATCCTGTCGGCGACTTCGACCTCGACCAACCAGAACATCTGGATCGAAGAGGCCAAAAAGGTGCTGCCAAACTATCCGAACGTGAACCTTGTCGCGACCGTCTATGGCGACGATCTGGCTGACAAATCCTATCGCGAGGCCCAAGGGCTGATGGCCACCTATCCGAACCTGAAAGCCATCATCGCGCCGACGACCGTGGGCATCCTTGCCGCAAGCCAAGCGGTGACCGACGCGGGCAAGATCGGACAGATCAACGTGACCGGTCTTGGTCTGCCATCCGAGATGGCCGGTGCGGTGGAGTCGGGTGCAACGGTCAGCTTTGCGATCTGGAACCCGATTGATCTGGGATACGCGGCAACGATGCTGTCCTACAACCTGATCAAGGGTGCCAAGGCAGAGCCGGGAGCGTCGATCCCGATGGGCCGGATCGGCGCAGCGACGCTGGACGACAATCTTGAGGCGGCCATGTCGGACCCGTTTACCTATGACAAGTCGAACATCGAACAATTCAAGTCGATCTTCTGATCTGTCAGATCTGCCCCGGCTGGCTGCTCCCCCGGCCGGGGTTTCCTTATCGCCGAAGGAATCCCGATGGAACCCGTCCTGTCGCTTCGCGGCATCTCCAAGTCATTTCCGGGGGTCAAGGCCCTGTCAGAGGTGCAACTTGATCTTTTCGCCGGACAGGTCACCGCCCTGATTGGCGAAAACGGTGCCGGAAAATCCACTATCGTCAAGGTGCTGACCGGGGTTTACCAGCCTGATGCGGGGACCATCATCATCGAGGGCGCACAAGTCCATTTTCCAACAGCACAGGCGGCCAGCAAGGCAGGGGTCACCGCGATCCATCAGGAAACCGTGCTGTTTGACGAATTGACGGTGGCTGAAAACATCTGGCTGGGACACGCCCCGCGCACCGCCTTTGGCCTGATCGACCGCAAGGCCATGCGGGAAAAGGCGTTGCAACTTCTGGACGGTATCGGTGCCAAGCTTGACCCCGATCTGCGGCTGCGTGATCTGGGGATAGCGTCCAAGCACCTTGTCGCCATCGCGCGCGCCTTGTCGATTGACGCCCGTGTGGTGATCATGGATGAACCCACCGCCGCGCTGAGCCACAAGGAAATCCATGAGCTTTACGAGCTGGTGGAAAAGCTCAAATCGCAAGGCAAGGCGATCTTGTTCATCAGCCACAAGTTTGACGAGATCTTTCGCATTGCAGATCGCTACAGCGTGTTTCGCGACGGGCAGTTTGTCGGCGAGGGCGAAATGTCGGACGTGACCGAGAGTGATCTGGTGCAGATGATGGTGGGCCGGTCTGTCGATCACATCTTCCCCGCCCGTAGCCACAATATCGGAGCGCCCGTCCTGACCGTGGCAGGATATAGCCACCCGACCGAGTTTGCCGATATCGGCTTTACCCTGCACCGGGGCGAGATCCTGGGGTTCTACGGCCTTGTCGGGGCTGGACGGTCCGAGGTGATGCAGGCACTGTTCGGCATCACCAAGCCGTCAAAGGGGGCAACCCGGATCGACGATCAGGTGCGCGTGATCCGCTCGACATCCGAAGCGATATCCGCGGGCATCGTCTATGTGCCCGAAGATCGCGGCAAGCAGGGTGCCGTCAAGGGTCTGCCGATCTTTCAGAACGTCACGCTGCCGTCGCTGCCACGCACGTCGCGCGCCGGATTCTTGCGCTTGTCCGAGGAAATCAAGCTGGCCCGCGACTATACACAGCGGCTGGATCTGCGCGCTGCCAGTCTGGATCAGGATGTCGGCCTTTTGTCAGGCGGCAACCAGCAAAAGGTGGTGATCGCCAAATGGCTGGCCACTCAGCCGCGTGTCATCATTCTGGACGAGCCTACCAAGGGGATCGACATCGGCTCCAAGGCGGCGGTGCACGAATTCATGGCCGAACTGGCGGCACAGGGACTTGCGATCATCATGGTAAGCTCGGAAATTCCGGAAATTCTGGGCATGTCGGACCGGGTGATCGTCATGCGCGAAGGCCGGATCGTTGACGAAGTGGCGGGTGAGCGCATGACGCCTGAGGCATTGGTGCGCGCCGCTGCCGGATTGGCGGTGGCGGCATGACCCTTTTGAAATCGCGTGAGTCGCTGCTGGCGCTTGCCATCCTTTTGCTGATTGGCGTCGTGGCGCTGCGCTTCCCCGCCTTTGTGCGGCCTGCCAACCTTGCCAATGTCTTCAACGACACGTCACCGCTGATCATTCTGGCCATCGGGCAGATGATCGTGATCCTGACAAAATGCATCGACCTGTCGGTGGCCGCCAATCTGGCACTGTGCGGCATGGTGGCTGCGCTGATGAACGGGGCCGGGGTGCCATTGGCGCTGATCCTGTCGGGAGTGGTCGTGCTGGGTGCCGCGCTTGGCGCCATCAACGGGCTTCTGGTGTGGAAAATTGGCATACCGTCGATTGTGGTCACGCTTGGCACCATGACCATCTATCGCGGTATCATCTTTCTGATGACCAGCGGCAAATGGGTGAATGCGCATCAGATGAGCGACGGGTTCAAAGCTCTGCCGCGCACGGTGCTTCTGGGCCTGCCGGTGATGAGCTGGATCGCGATTGTCCTGATCATGATCTTCTCTGTAGTCCTTACCCGCACGGCCCTGGGGCGGTCGTTCTATGCGGTGGGAGGCAACCCACATGCGGCAGTTTATGCGGGCATCAACGTGGGCCGTGCCCAATTTGCGGCCTTTGTCATCTCGGGCGCCTTGGCCGGACTGACCGGCTACCTTTGGGTGGCACGCTATGCCGTAGCGTATGTCGATATTGCAGGCGGGTTTGAACTTGATGTGGTTGCAGCCTGCGTGATCGGTGGTGTTGCCATCGCAGGGGGGGCAGGCACGGTGGGCGGTGCTGTGCTTGGCGCGCTGTTTCTGGGCGTCATCAAGAACGCCCTGCCGGTCATTGGCATTTCACCCTTCTGGCAAATGGCGATTTCCGGGGCGGCCATCGTTCTGGCCGTAACCTTCAACGCTGCCCAATCGCGTGCCAAGGGCCGCATCATCCTGAAATCAGCCGAGGCAAGATGACACCGCAGCCCCGCATCATCCCTGACCGCCTGCAATCCCCCTTCGGCCGCGCGTTGCGCAGTTGGGAAGCCATCCTTGTCGCGGTCGCCATTGCGGTGTTCATCACCAACAGCTTCGCCTCGCCCTATTTCCTCAACGCGTGGAACCTGAGCGACGCCACCTTCAACTTCACCGAAAAGGCGCTGATCGCCTTCGCCATGGCGATGTTGATAATCGCAGGCGAGATCGATTTGTCGGTGGCGTCGATCATTGCGCTGGCGTCAACCGCGATGGGCGTGGCGATGGCCGCGGGCGCCGATACCCCGGTGCTTGTGCTTGTCGGAATCGGCACTGGCCTGCTGTGCGGGGCGATCAACGGCGCGTTGGTGGCGGGGCTGGGCCTGCCGTCCATCGTCGTGACCATCGGCACGATGAGCCTGTTCCGCGGCATCGCCTATATCATTCTGGGTGACAAGGCCTACACAGGCTATCCGGCAAGCTTCAAGTTTTTTGGTCAGGGCTATGTCTACTGGGTCATCAGTTTTGAATTGGCGCTGTTTGCCCTGACGGCCGTTGCCTATTACCTGCTGTTGCACCGCACCAGTTTTGGCCGCACCGTTTTTGCCATCGGCAACAACGCTACCGCCGCGCAGTTTTCCGGCATCCGCGTGGCGCGCGTCCGCTTCATCCTGTTCCTGCTGACCGGCGTGATGAGCGGCATTGCCGCCGTGTGTCTGACCTCTCGCCTTGGCTCGACACGCCCTTCCATCGCAACCGGGTGGGAGCTGGAGGTGGTCACGATGGTCGTTCTGGGGGGTGTCAACATCCTTGGCGGGGCGGGCAGCATCGCGGGCGTTGTATTGGCCGCACTGATCATGGGTATGGTGACATTCGGCTTTGGCCTGTTGAATGTGCCCGGTATCGTGATGAGCATCTTCCTTGGCATCCTGTTGATCGGGGTAATCGCGCTGCCAAAGCTGATGCGGAGGTCATGATGGAGAAATACGCCTTCAAGATGCAGCTCAATCCGGGAGCAGAGGCAGAATATATCCGCCGCCACGATGCGATCTGGCCAGAGTTGGTCAGCCTTTTGAAAGACGCGGGCGTGCAGGATTATTCGATTCACCTTGACCGCGAAACCGGCACCCTGTTCGGCGTGTTGTGGCGGCGCAAGGATCACCTGATGGGTGATCTGCCCAACCATCCGGTGATGCAGCGATGGTGGGCGCATATGGCCGACATCATGGAAACGCGACCCGACAACGAACCCGTGGCAATGCCACTGGTCACCTTGTTTCACATGCCATGACTCACGTCGCCGTCATCGACATCGGCAAGACCAACGTCAAACTGGCACTGGTCGATCTGGACAGCCTGACCGAAATCGCCGTGCGCACCATGCCAAATAAGGTGCGCCCCGGCCCGCCCTATCCGCATTACGATACCGAAGGGCAATGGGCTTTTCTCAGGATGGCACTGGCGGATATGTCGGCCAGCCACGGGATTGACGCAATTGTCGTCACCACACATGGGGCCTGTGCCGCGTTGCTGGACAGACAGGGCGATCTGGCGGCGCCTGTGCTTGACTATGAACATGACGGCCAGGATGCCTGTCGTGCCGAGTATGACGCCATCCGCCCGTCGTTTTCCGAAACCGGTAGCCCTGCGCTATCGAAGGGTTTGAATCTTGGCGCACAGATTTTCTGGCAACTGCGCCAAGATCCCGGATTGCGGGCCCGCATCGCACATGTGGTGATGTGGCCGCAATATTGGGCACATCGGCTGACCGGTGACATAGCGACAGATGTGTGCTCGCTTGGTGCCCATACCGACCTGTGGAACCCGGCCGAACGGCGCTTTTCGACGCTGCCCGAACGCCTTGGCCTTGCCGACCAGATGGCCACCCCACGCGCCCCCGGTGATGTGCTTGGCCCGCTGAAGCCAGAGTTGCAGGCGGACCTTGGACTAGGTCCGGTGCCCGTGTTGTGCGGCATCCATGACAGCAATGCCTCGCTTCTGCCGCATCTGCTTGGGCGCAAGGCCCCGTTTACGGTTGTATCCACGGGCACTTGGGTGATTTGCATGGCTGTGGGGGGCACCCCTGTTGTGCTTGATCCGGCAAGGGATACGTTGATCAACGTCAACGCCCTTGGCGGCCCCGTGCCATCGGCGCGGTTCATGGGCGGGCGGGAATACGACATGATCCAAGGCGGCAGGCAAAGGACCGCGACTGACGCTGATGCAGATCGCGTTCTGGCATCGGAGCTGATGTTGCTTCCTTCGGTCGTCCCCGAATGTGGTCCGTTTCAGGGCCGTTCCCACTGCTGGACACAAGAGCCTTCGGGCGATGGCGTGCGTGAAGTGGCGCTTGGCTATTATCTTGCGCTGACGACTGCCGAGTGTCTGCGCGTCATCGGTGCCGACGGACCAACGCTGATCGAAGGTCCGTTTGCAGCCAACCCGTGGTTTTGCGCCATGTTGCAGGCCGCCAGTGCGCGCCCGGTTCTGGCATCGTCGATGCGCACGGGCACCGCGATAGGCGCGGCCATGTTGCTGTCCCCGGCGCCGCGCCCGACGGTCGATCCGCCAGTTTCCCCCACTGATCCGCGCTTGACTGTCTATGCCGAGGTATGGCGCAAACGGACTCTGGCGCCCTGACCGCCACGGATTACGGGCCGGGCCAAACCCCGATTGCCGGCAGGTGCAGATGCCACAGGCCGGCCCACAGGACCAAGGCAATCGCCAGTCTGTGCCATGATGGAAGTGTCTTGGGGCGCCACCGCCCAGTGATCAGCGCAGAAAATGGCAACAGCCCGGTGCGGGCTGTCAGGTTCTGCCACGCCGTCCGTCCCATCGCGGTGCGCCGTCGTGCCTCGGCCATCGGCATCCCCGCGACCGAAAGCATAAGAAAGGGCGCGAACAACAGGATATGCGCCAGATCCCCATTGCCCAGAAGGTGCGCCCCCGACCAAAGCGCCAAGGCCCAAAGCAAGGGTTGGCGCGTCACGCCGGCAATTCCCGGATGAGCCGGATCAAAGTCTGACGTCCGACCCTCAAAGGCAAACGGATTGGCCGCACCCACTCCAAAGCAGCCAAGCAGGATCGCCGCAGGCATCGCCAGATTGATCACCCAGCGGTGCCAGAGAAGTTGATCCCAGACAGGCACGAAAGGCGCGCGCCCGGCGGCTGCCACCACCCACCATAGCAAGCCCAGAGACACCACGGAAAACAGGGCGGTATAGCCCTTTGTCCCAAGGGTCCGGGTCAAGAACGCCTTGGACCCAACTGCGGCTGGAAGCCGGTGGGACAGCAGAAATACCCCCATCGCCAATGCAAATTCGATCCACTCCATATCCGGCAAGACTGACCGTATCATCTGACGCTTGCAAGATGCCTTGCGCCGATCCCGCAGCGTTCCCGCACAAGGGCCTTTGCATCCTAGCGATAGCGCCGAAAAAAGCGCGACCGGTCATACAGGGTTTCCAGCCGCTTCATCCGGCCTTCGGTTTCGATCCATGTCCGACTTTGCACACTGGCCAGAAGTGTTTCGACCAGAACAAGGATCGACACCGTGGAATCCCATGCCGAGGGCGCCTCGATATGCGCGGTCAGCGTGTGGCGGGCATGGGCGGCAGCGGGGCTGACCCAACGGTCGGTGATCACGACCACCTCTGCCCCCTGTTCCACCGCCAGTTCCACCAGTTGCAGAACCGAATTTTCATAGCGGCGGATGTCGAACGCCACCAGAACATCGCCTGCCTTCATGTCCAGAAGGGCAGGGGGCCAGGTGTTCGACATATCAGACAAAAGCGTGACCTCGGGCCGGACCACCTTCATCAACGATACCAGATAGTCTGCATGGGCGTGGGTGATCCGCCCACCCATGGCAAAGATCCGACGGGTTGGGTCGGCCAGAAGATCGGCAACCTGATCGAAATCGGCGTGGTCGATCTGGCTGAGCGTGGCCTGAAGATTTGCCACCACCGCGTCGGCGAAGCGGTTCAGCATATGGGTGTCGGGTGCCCCCCCGGCCCAGCGGTCATGCTTGACCAAGGGCGATTCCAGCATCGCGCCAACCTCGCCACGCAGGGCCGACTGGTAGTCGGGGTATCCGCGATAGCCCAGCTTCTGGCACAAGCGCACCACCGTCGGGGTGGATACTTCGGCCGCCCGCGCCAGCGCGGTAATCGACCCGAGGGCGGCCACCGGATAATGGCGCAGGATATGGGTTGCCACCTGACGCTCTGCCCGCGTCAGATCGGGTAGGGCCACTCGCATCTTGTCTTCAACACCCAAGGGAAGGTCCATGTTCATGCCTTTCCTGCTAAATCCAGCCCCGCTTTCTGAGGGGGCGATGTCCGATTGCACACCACTCTGCAAGGTTTCCGAAATGATTGTAACAGAAATTGTGCAAAAGAAAATTTCTTGACAGAACCCCGGCATATCAGGAAGCCTGACGTCAGCGACAGGGGACCCGAGTCACTGATGAGCCTGCATTCAACCCAGTTGGACTTTTCGGCGATTGTCGAAAATAGCGATGCCGCAAGCGCCATTCTGTTGGTTTGCGAACATGCCAGCAATGCTTTTCCAGAACCGTGGGGCGACCTTGGCTTGACCGTGGCACAGCGGGTGGCGCATGTCGCGTGGGATCCAGGCGCGCTTGATCTGGCGCGGGCTTTAGCTGCACGGATGGATGCGGCTTTGGTTCACGCCCCGGTCAGCCGTCTGATCTTTGACCTGAACCGTGGCCCTAATCGCGCCGATGCGATGGCCGAACGGTCCGAGGTACATACCGTTCCGGGCAATCACAACCTGACACCTGCTGATCGGCTATGTCGGACCGAAGCGCTGTATTTGCCGTTCCACACTGCCTTGCATGGTGAGATTGCGCGCCGCCTTGCGCTGGGCCGCGCGACCGTGATTGTCACGATCCATTCCTTTACCCCGGTCTACAATGGCCGCCCCCGCAGCGTGGAATTCGGGGTGATCCATGATGCCGATGACCGTCTGGCCAAAGCCATCGTCGCGGCGGCCAAGTCGCTGACAGACCTCAAGTGTGACCTGAACCAACCCTATTCCGCCGTCGATGGCGTGACCCACACCCTGCGCCTGCACGCCATGCCCTACGGTCTGGTCAATGCCATGCTGGAAATCCGCAATGATCTGATCGCCACCCCTGATCAGGTTTCCGCCATGGCCGATCGCCTTGGTCCCGTCCTACAGCGGGCGATGACTCTTGTGGCGGAGGTCTGAGGCATGCCGCGTCCTGCAATCACCTTTGTCCGGCTGGTGGACAAGTTGAACTATGGCGTCGGTCGGATGGCGATGTATCTGTTGTTCGTGCTGATGGCGATCCTGATGTGGTCCACCATTTCAAAGGCCGCGTTTACGCCCTCGCTCTGGACGCTTGAAATGGCGCAATTCGTGATGGTCGCCTATTTCGTTCTGGGCGGGCCCTATGCCATGCAAATGGGCAGCCATGTGCGGATGGACCTGTTCTATGCCCAGCAAAGCCCGGTCCGCCGGGCATGGTGGGACGCGGTCACGGTGCTGGCGCTTGTTTTCTATCTCGCCGTCATGCTGTGGGGAGCCATTGATAGCACGCTGTATTCGCTGCAATACAATGAACGCAGCCCGACAGCGTGGCGTCCCTATCTGTGGCCGATCAAGGTGATCCTGTGCATCGGCTTTTTCCTGATGCTGCTGCAAGCCCTTGCCGCCCTTGTGCGTGACGTGGCCAGCATCCGTGGGGAAGTCATCTGATGCCCTATGAGATGATCGCCGCCCTGATGTTTTCGACCATGTTGCTCATGATGATGACCGGGCAACGGGTGTTCGGCATCATCGGGTTCGTCGCTGTGGTCGCGGCAATTGCCCTGTGGGGCACGGGTGGCGAGCAGATGGGTTTTTCAGCCGCCATGAAGCTGATGAAGTGGTATCCGCTGCTGTCGCTGCCGATGTTCGTGTTCATGGGCTATGTGATGTCGGAATCCCGGTTGGCGGATGATTTGTACCGTATGTTCCATCTGTGGTTTGGACGGGTGCGCGGCGGGCTGGCTGTAGGCACGATCCTGTTGATGGTGCTGATATCGGCGATGAACGGGCTGAGCGTTGCAGGCATGGCCATCGGATCGACTATTGCCCTGCCGGAACTGCTGCGGCGCGGCTATGACAAGCGCATGGTCACGGGGGTGATTCAGGCTGGGTCATCGCTTGGCATCCTGATCCCGCCTTCGGTCGTGTTGGTCCTTTATGCGATGATCGCCCGCGCGCCGGTGTCCGAGCTCTGGCTTGCCGGGTTGATGCCGGGACTCTTGATGGCGGCGATGTTCATCCTTTACATCACCCTGCGCTGTGGGTTTCAGCCGCACCTCGGCCCGGCCCTGACACCCGAGGAACGCGCCCAGATCACCATGGCAGACAAGCTGCGCAGCCTGCGGGCCGGACTGTTGCCGTTCATCATCTTCGGGGCCATGATGGTGCCCTTCATCTATGGGTGGACGAGTCTGGTCGAAAGCAGCGTGATCGGCGTGATGGCGACGGTGACGGGTGCCGTGATCAAAGGCACCTTCTCGCGCCAGGTGTTCGAAATTGCCACCCGCAGCACGCTTGGCATCACCTGCATGTTCATGTGGGTCATCCTTGCGGCCCTGTCTTTCGGTGCGGTGTTCGACGGTCTTGGCGCGGTCAAGGCGGTCGAGGCGTTGTTCGTGGACCGTCTGCATCTGGGGCCGTGGACCATTCTGATCCTGATGCAGCTGTCTTTCCTGCTGATGGGCATGTTTCTGGATGACACTGCCATGCTGGTGATCGTGGCACCGCTCTACGTGCCGCTTGTCGCCACACTTGATCTTGGCCTGCCGCGGCAGGATGTGCTGATCTGGTATGGTGTGCTTTATACCATCACCTGCCAGATCGCCTATCTGACGCCGCCCTTCGGCTATAACCTGTTTCTGATGCGGGCCTTTGCACCCAAGGAAATCACCATGGGCGACATCTACCGCTCGGTCACGCCGTTCGTCGGTGTGATGATCGTTACCCTTGGCTTGATCATGGCCTTCCCACAGATCGCGCTTTGGTTGCCGCACCTGATCTATCGAAACTGAGGAGCGGATGAACCGCCCCCGCCCATCCACCAACAAGAGGTATTACATATGACAACGTCCAGACGTTCCTTCCTGACCAAAGGCGCCACTCTTGCCGTCGGAGCCGGAGCCGCCACACTTGCTGCGCCATCGGTCACCCGCGCGCAAGACGTGATCAAATGGCGGATGCAGACCTACGCGGGGGCAGCCCTTGGCGAACAGGTGGTAAAACCCGCAATTGACGCCTTCAACCGGATGGCCGCTGGACAGATGGAAATCGAATTGTTCTACGCTGATCAGCTTGTCCCCACGGGTGAGCTGTTTCAGGCCATGCAGCGCGGCACCATTGATTGCGTGCAATCGGATGACGATTCAATGGCGTCACCGACCGAAGTCACCGTCTTTGGTGGATATTTCCCGCTGGCCCTGCGCTACAGCCTTGATGTGCCCGCCCTGTTCACCAAATACGGGCTGAAACAGATCTGGGAAGAAGAATACGCCAAAGTCGGTGTCAAACACATCTCGGCCGGAGCATGGGATCCGTGCCATTTCTCGACCAAGGATCCGATCAACAGTCTGGCCGACCTGAAGGGCAAGCGCATCTTCACCTTCCCGACTGCGGGCCGCTTTCTGACCCAGTTCGGCGTGGTTCCGGTCACTCTGCCGTGGGAAGACATCGAGGTGGCGATGCAAACCGGCGAGTTAGACGGCATCGCATGGTCGGGGATTACCGAGGTTTATACCGTGGGATGGTCGAATGTGACCAACTATTTCCTGACCAACAATATCTCGGGCGCGTGGATCGGGCATTTCTTTGCCAATATGGACAAATGGAACGCCTTGCCGCCACATCTTCAGGAAATGCTGGCCGTGTGTTTCGAGCAGTCGCACTACTATCGCCAGCATTGGTATTGGGCGGGCGAAGCCGATCTGCGCCTGAATGGTGGCAAGCTGCAACTGACCACCATTCCCGACGAAGAATGGGCGACGGTGGAACAAGCCGCCGTCAAGTTCTGGGATGAAATCGCCGCCGAATCCGAGGTGAAGGCCAAGGTTGTCGCGATCTTCAAGCAATACAACGAGGTCCAGCAGAAAGCCGGTCGTCCCTATCGCTACGACTGATCTTTTGGCCGAATGACTTTGGGGGGCATCCATTTTGCCCCCCGCTCTACAAGAATATGATCAAAAAAACACAGACGGGGATGAACGATGCCGGGCAATCTGACGCTGGACGCTTTGCGCGAATTGGTGGACGCAGGCACGATCGACACTGTTCTGGTGGCGGCGATCGACATGCAGGGTCGTCTCATGGGCAAACGGTTCCATGCCGCGTTTTTCCTGAGCAGCGGTTACAAGGAAACCCATTGCTGCAACTACCTGCTGGCGGTGGATATGGAAATGACCACCGTGCCCGGTTACAAATCCGCTGGCTGGGAACAGGGGTATGGCGACTATATGATGAAGCCGGATCTTGCCACGATGCGTCTGGTCCCGTGGCTTCCGGGTACGGCCCTTGTGCTGGCCGATCTGATGGATCACGCAGGTCGCGACGATATCACCATCAGCCCGCGCGCTATCCTGAAGCGCCAGGTTGCGCGTGCCCGCGCCATGGGGTTCGAGCCGATGATGGCGACCGAACTGGAATTCTACATCTTCGAGAACGCCTATGAAGATCTGCGAGACGGCGGGTTGTCCCGGTTGAAGCCGATTTCGGGCTATAACGAGGATTACCACATCTTCCAGACCACCAAGGAAGAAGGTCTGATGCGCGACGTGCGCAATGGCCTTTTTGCGGCGGGCATTCCGGTTGAAAACACCAAGGGCGAGGCCGATGCCGGGCAGCACGAGGTGAATTACCGGTATTCCGATGCAATGGATACCGCCGACAACCATATCATCGTCAAACAGGCGGTGAAAGACATCGCACATGCCAAGGGCAAGTCGGTGACCTTCATGGCCAAGTATGACCACCGGAAGGCCGGGTCATCTTCGCACGTCCACCAAAGTCTGTGGACCAAGGATGGCGCGCCCTGTTTCTATGACCATGGTGACGGGCATGGCATGAGCCAGACCATGAAGCATTTCCTTGCCGGGCAACTGGCCCATGCGCAGGAAATCACTGCGTTTCTGGCGCCGTATGTCAACAGCTACAAACGCTTTACCATTGGCATGTTTGCCCCCACCAAAGCGGTGTGGAGCGCGGACAACCGCACCGCAGGGTTCCGCGTTTGCGGCGAGCATACCAAGGCGGTGCGGGTTGAATGTCGTATTCCCGGCAGCGACGTGAACCCCTACCTTGCCTGTGCCGCTTTGCTGGCGGCGGGTCTGGCCGGAATCGAGGCCAAGATGGAGCTTGAGCCCGAAATGAAGGGTGACATGTATGCCGCCAAGGGTATCCGTGAAATTCCCCATACCCTGCGCGACGCAGCCGATCTTTTGAAAGGTTCGGCCATGCTGCGCGCGGCCTTTGGCGACGATGTGGTGGACCACTACCACCATGCCGCGCAATGGGAGATTTCCGAGACCGACCGAGTTGTGACGGATTTTGAACTGCAGCGCCTGCTGGAGCGGGCCTGAGACATGCCGGCGGCAAAAGCCCGCCAAGATAGGTGAAACGATGAAACCCATTCAACTGATTTCCCCGGTCGATGGCCGGGTTTATGCCGAACGCACGCCGCTTACGCTCGATGCGGCAAAAGCCGCGGTTGCCCGGGCACGGTCGGCGCAAAAGGCTTGGGCGGCGCGGCCGCTGGAAGACCGGATCGCACTGGTCAAGGCAGGGGTTGCCCGCCTGAACCAGATGAAGGACACGGTCGTTGAAGAACTGGCGTGGCAGATGGGCCGTCCGACGCGCTTTGGCGGCGAATATGGCGGGGTCAACGCCCGCACGGAGTACATGTCCGACATCGCCGCCGAGGTGTTGGCCCCCACGGTGATCGAAGACAGTGACAGCTTCCGCCGCTATCTGGCCCGCGAAGCCCTTGGTGTCGTGTTCATCGTGGCACCGTGGAACTATCCCTACCTGACCACGATCAACACGCTGGTCCCCGCCCTGATCGCAGGAAACACGGTTGTTCTGAAACACGCCAGCCAGACCCTGCTGGTGGGAGAGCGTCTTGCCGAAGCCTTCCATGCCGCAGGCGTGCCCAACGATGTATTCCAGAACGTCGTGCTGGACCATGAAACGACCGAGTCCTTGATAAAGGCGCGTGCGTTCGACTTCATCAATTTCACCGGATCGGTTGCCGGGGGGCAGGCGATGGAACGCGCCGCTGCGGGCACCTTTACGCCTCTGGGGCTTGAGTTGGGCGGCAAAGACCCCGGTTATGTGCGGGCTGACGCCAATCTGGATGCGGCGGTCGACACGCTGATGGACGGTGCCCTGTTCAACGCAGGTCAGTGCTGCTGCGGGATAGAACGGATCTATGTCCACGAAAGCCTGTATGATGCCTTTGTCGAAAAGGCCGTGGCCTGGACCAACGCGCTAAGGCTTGGCAACCCGTTTGATGCAGACAGCACGCTTGGCCCCATGGCCAATGTCCGCTTTGCCCGCGTCGTGCGCGATCAGATCGCCGAAGCCATTGCCGCCGGTGCCACGCCACTGATCGACCCGGCGCATTTCCCCGCCGATGACGGAGGGGCGTATCTGGCGCCGCAGGTTCTGGTGAATGTCGATCATTCCATGCGGGTGATGACAGAGGAATCCTTCGGCCCGGTCGTCGGAATCATGAAGGTGCGCGACGATGCCGAGGCCATCGCCTTGATGAATGACAGTCAATACGGCCTGACCGCCAGCATCTGGACCCAAGACTATGACACCGCCGCTGAGATCGGCGCGCAGATCCAGACCGGCACCGTCTTCATGAACCGTGCCGACTACCTTGACCCCGCGCTGTGCTGGACCGGCTGCAAGAATACCGGGCGCGGCACGTCATTGTCTTTTCTGGGTTTCCACGCAGTGACCCGGCCCAAATCCTATCACCTCAAGAAAGTCTGATCCCATGTCGCACGGCGTGCCCTCCCGCAACTGGTCTTACCCGACCGCAATCAAATTCGGCGTTGGACGGATTTCCGAACTCGCTGACCATGTCAAATCCATTGGTCTGACCAAGCCGCTTCTGGTGACCGACAAGGCGCTGGCCAGCCTGCCGATCACGGCGGAGGCACTGGCGGTGCTGGATTCCGCGGGGCTGGGCCGCGCGGTGTTTTCGGAAGTGGACCCCAACCCGAACGAGAAGAACATGGCCGATGGGATCGCCGTCTATCTGGCCGGCGGACATGATGGCGTGATCTGCTTTGGCGGCGGCTCGGCGCTGGATCTGGGCAAGATGATCGCCCTGATGGCACATCAGCGCAAAGACCTGAGTGTCTGGGATCTGGAGGATGTGGACGACTGGTTCACCCGCGCCGATGCAGACAAGATCGCGCCGATTATCGCGGTGCCCACCACCGCAGGCACGGGATCAGAGGTGGGCCGTGCGGGCGTCCTGACCAATTCGGAAACCCACAAGAAGAAGATAATCTTCCACCCGAAACTGATGCCCGCCATCACCCTGTGCGACCCGGCGCTGACCGTGGGGATGCCGAAGTTCATCACGGCGGGCACGGGCATGGACGCGCTGGCGCATTGTCTTGAGGCGTATTGCAGCCCGTTCTATCACCCCATGAGCCAGGGCATTGCGCTGGAAGGCATGCGGTTGGTGTTTGAAAACCTGCCGGTGGTTTACAAAGACCCGACCAACCTGATGTCGCGCGCCCATATGATGAGTGCCGCCGCCATGGGGGCGGTGGCGTTCCAGAAGGGCCTTGGCGCGATCCACAGCCTGTCGCACCCGATTGGCGCGGTTTACAACACGCATCACGGCACCACCAACGCCGTGGTCATGCCGATGGTGCTGGATTACAACCGTGCGGCAATCGAGGACCGGATCAACGCCGCCGCAGCCTACCTGGGGATCAAGGGTGGGTTCGACGGTTTCCGCGCAAGGGTGATGGATCTGCGCGCGGAACTTGCGATTCCGGCAAACCTGACCGCCATGGGCGTCAAATCAGCGGAGCTGGACATGCTGACAGATATGGCGCTGGAGGATCCGTCCTGTGGTGGCAACCCCATCGTGATGACGCGCGAAAATACACGCGCTCTGTTCGAAGCCTGCATGTAATCTGAATTGGGGCGGTCTTGCACCGCCCCGTTTCGCTACTCGTGCAGCAAGATGAAGTCGCGACCAGACAGGCTGACTTCGACCTCGCTGCCCACAACCGGTGGCGGGGTGTCGGGTCGGTTGAAGGTGTCCAGAGACACGGCCGCCCCCGCCATTTCTGCCTTGAGGCGGATCACGGACCCCATGAAATGCACGTCACGCACCCGCGCAGTCAGCAGGGCTTCGGCATCCGGCAAGCGGCCCAACCGCAGGGCCTCAGGTCGCAACGCCACCGACAAGCGGTCCCCCACCTTTGCGGCAAGCGGCGCATTTGGCAGGGTCAGTGTCTGACCTGCCAATGTTACGCGGCCCGATACGGGATCGGTTGCATGAACATCGAAGGTGTTGAGGGTGCCAACGAAATTTGCCACAAACTTGGTGCGGGGTCGGTTGTAGATTTCAAACGGTGCGCCGACCTGATCGGCCACACCGCCATTCATCACCACGATCCGGTCAGAAATGCTCATCGCTTCTTCCTGATCGTGGGTCACGAAAATGGTGGTGATCCCCAGCTCTTGCTGGATCTGCCGGATCTCGGTCCGCAAGGACACGCGCACCTTGGCATCCAGCGCCGATAAGGGTTCATCCAACAAGAGAACCGACGGACGCGGTGCCAGAGCACGGGCCAGCGCCACGCGCTGTTGCTGTCCACCCGACAACTGGAACGGAAACCGACCGCCCAGATCGGACAAACCGATCAGCGTCAGCATTTCTGCCACGCGGGCCTCACGCTCGGCCCGTGCCACACCCTTGACCTTCAGGCCAAAGGCCACGTTGTCGGCCACTGTCATGTTGGGAAACAGTGCATAGGCCTGAAACATCATCCCGATGTTGCGCGAATTGGCCTTCAGGCCGGTCACATCCTTGCCATCAATGTCGATCCCGCCGGATGTGGGCGACTCGAACCCCGCCACCATGCGCAGGACCGTGGTCTTGCCGCAGCCCGATGGCCCCAACAGCGAGATGAACTCGCCCTTTTCAACCGAAAGATTGAAATCCTTGACCACACGGTTCTGGCCAAAGGTTTTCTCAAGGTGGGTCAGCGTCAGGAAGGTCATCAGGCTTTCGCCCTTTCGTGTTTTGAGAACCGTGTGACAAGCTGCATCAGCCCCATGCAGCCCCAGGTAATGGCGAAAGCAATCACCGCCAACGCGGGCGGCTCATAGGCGCGGTTGGCACCCAGAAGCTGCATGAACGGGCCAAAGGCGGGTCGGTTCAGCAGGGCCGCCATGGTGAATTCACCCATGACAATCGCCAGCGTCAGGAAGGCCCCCGACAACACCGCGACCATGACGTTGGGCAGGATGATCCGCGCAAGGATCGTGATCCATCCGGCGCCAAGGCTTTGGGCAGCCTCGGTCAGGGTGGCCACGTCGATGGTGCGCAGCCCGGTATCAACGGATCGGTACATATAGGGCAGGGCGAGTGTGGTGTAGCCCATGGTCAGCAGAATGT
>JBKBWK010000032.1:0-38407 GCA_046313895.1 Paracoccaceae bacterium | reverse complement strand
GGCTTGCGCTGCTGTCATGCCCGACACGACCAAGGTGGCCGCGAGAAGCGAGCTACTTACGAAATGCTTCATTTGCACCTCCAGAAATTAATGGGAACCGATGAATACTGGAAAGCCTTAACTCTTTTGTTCGTTCCCTGTCTGTGTGCGGAAAATTCACAGCTAAGTCAAAGTTTCGCCGCATTTTCGGGAATTTTGCCACCTTGGCGTGAGTCGCCCTTGGGGGGATACCCCTATAGCCTGCGCAAGTTTCCAACTTAGCGACAGTGCGTCCGAGGTAAGGGACAAATCCAGAACTGACCGCGCGAATCACTGGGGGGTGTGGTGCAGACAGACGACCATTTCGCCCGTCCACGCTGCGTGCCGTGCCGGGCCAATAGGATGGTCCAGCGTCAGTCGCGCACAACCAAGGCGGAAAACTTGCGTCGCAATGCCGCAAGTCCGACCCTGTCGCTATTCCATCGCATCAATGAGAAAAGAAATATACTGTAGTTTGAATAGGATTACTTCGAACACTCCCTGCGTGCCTTGAAAGGAAACGCCATGTTCAAAACCAATGTCGGCGGCATTGACCGTATCTTGCGTATCGTGGTCGGGCTTGCCCTGATCGCCGGATTTTTCCTCAACACCGAGGGCAGCTATCGTTGGCTGTATCTGCTGGGCATCATCCCTTTGGCGACCGGCTTGCTGCAAACCTGCCCGCTCTATTCCATTCTGGGCATGAACACCTGCCCCCTGAAAAAGGGCTGACGGAACGAAGCCTGACAAAGCGGTCCTTCGCAGCCGCTTTGTCAGTGCGCCCACTGACGCCGCAACATCTGTGAATAGGCAGCGCCGTGTGCCGCCATGTTGCCCGACTTTGCCAGTCGTGCACGGTCCAGTACCATATCAAGCGGCAGGTCGGGGCGCAGCACCCCCAGATCGTGCAGATAGCCGGGCAAATGCCCCGACGCGAGCACCCGCCAGTCAAAGGCCAGATCGGGCGCAATACTCTTGACCAGTTGAAACGGCACCGTGGTGCAGTTGGCCAGCACGGTGTGATACCATTCCGGATGCTGTGCCAAAGCGTTCGCGCGGTCGATAAAGGTGAGGAACAAGTCTCGCCGCACCTCCGGCGCCAATGTCACCGGGAAAAGCGATACCTCTTCACCACGCACGTCGGTCCGCAGATGCACAATGTCGCGTTCATCCGCCGCAATCATCACCAGTTCATACAGTTTGAAAAACCCACCAAGCGCTGAAAACGTCTCGCCCTGCTCTCGTCGGATTTCGCCGGAAAACACAATCTGCTGACCATCCGCAAAGCCAAAGCTGACCAGGGTGTGCGCGATCAGGGGGCTGTCCCAGACCGAGGTGAACATGTCCACCGAGGTGATGGTGTCGATGTCCACCACCCGCTCTTCCCAGCTTTCGACGGCGGTTTCAGGCGTTTGCCAGTCGAAGTTGCGAACATTGGACAAGGTGACGCGGCTCCCGTCGATCCGGCCTGTGACGCCGTGGCGGACATCAAAGGCCCAGTCTCGATCATCACGCGGCGGTTGGGCGAACCACCAGACCGTCCCAAGCGCAAGGAGGATGGCAAAGCCGGCCCAAAGTGGCCCCCAACGGCGCTGCCAAGCCGCGAAGGCCGCAACAGCCGCCATTGCCAGAACAGCACCACCAAGGCCGGTCGCCAGCCATCCGGTTGTGTGGAACGCAACCGCCAACCACGCCCACACCAGCAGCCCCGCAACCAAAGCCAGCTGCACAGCGCGTCCCAGAACCGCAAGACCTTTGCGCACCATGTCCCTGCTTATTCCGCCGCGTGCCGCTGTGGTTTCAGCATGTCTTTCAGGTAGCGGCCGGTATGGCTTGCCTCGACCTTGGCCACATCCTCGGGCGTGCCTTCGGCGACGATCAGACCGCCACCATCACCACCTTCAGGACCAATATCGATGATCCAGTCAGCGGTCTTGATGACATCCAGATTGTGTTCGATCACCACCACCGTATTTCCCTGTTCGACCAGTTCGTGCAGCACTTCCAACAGTTTGCGCACATCTTCGAAGTGCAGACCAGTCGTCGGTTCGTCAAGGATATACAAGGTGCGCCCGGTCGCGCGGCGCGACAGTTCCTTGGACAGCTTGACCCTTTGTGCCTCGCCCCCTGAAAGCGTGGTCGCTTGCTGACCCACCTTGATATAGCCAAGCCCGACCTGACACAGGGCATCCATCTTGTCCCGGATCGCCGGCACAGCCTGAAAGAAGCCCTGCGCATCTTCACATGTCATATCAAGAACGTCTGATATGCTTTTGTCTTTAAACTTTATTTCCAACGTTTCTCTGTTGTAGCGCCGCCCCTTGCACGTCTCGCAGGTGACATAGACGTCGGGAAGGAAGTGCATCTCGATCTTGATGACGCCGTCGCCCTGACAGGCCTCGCACCGCCCGCCCTTGACGTTGAACGAAAACCGTCCTGGCAAATAGCCACGCGCCTTGGATTCCGGAAGGCCGGCAAACCAGTCACGGATCGGACCAAAGGCCCCGGTATAGGTGGCCGGGTTGCTGCGCGGTGTCCGGCCGATCGCGCGCTGGTCAATGTCGATCACCTTGTCCAGATGTTCGAACCCGGTGATGGTTTCGCAAGGCGCCGGCGTCTCCCGCGCGCCATTCAGCTTTCCGGCGGCCGTCTTGAACAGCGTCTCGATGGTCAGCGTCGATTTCCCCCCCCCGGAAACCCCGGTCACGCAGACAAATTTTCCCAACGGAAAATTCACGGTGACGTTCTTCAGGTTGTTCCCGCAAGCACCGACAACCGTAAGCTTTTTCCCACTTCCCTTGCGTCTGACCTTTGGCACCGCGATCTTGCGCGCACCAGACAGATACTGGCCCGTCAAACTGGCGGGATCGGCCGCCACCTGTTCGGGCGTGCCATGTGCAATGACCCGTCCCCCGTGCACCCCGGCACCGGGACCAATGTCGAACACATAGTCGGCTTCGCGGATCGCGTCTTCATCATGTTCGACCACCAGAACGGTGTTGCCCTGATCGCGCAGATTTTTCAGCGTGGTCAACAGCCTGTCATTGTCGCGCTGGTGCAGGCCGATTGATGGCTCGTCCAACACATAAAGCACCCCCGTCAGCCCGGAACCGATCTGGCTGGCAAGCCGGATCCGTTGCGATTCACCGCCCGACAAGGTGCCGGCATTGCGCGACAATGTCAGATAGTCGAGGCCGACATTCACAAGAAACCCAAGACGTTCTCGGATTTCCTTCAGAATCGCCCGTGCGATTTCATTGTTCTGCTTGCTCAGCGCCTCGGGCACCGACCCGATCCAGGCGTAGGCTTCCTTGATCGACATCCGCACCACCTGTCCGACGTGCAATCCGCCGATCTTCACGGCAAGGGCTTCGGGCCGCAGGCGATAGCCACCACAGGCGCCGCAATCACGGTTGTTCTGATAGCGCTCCATCTCTTCGCGCGACCAGGTGCTGTCGGTTTCCTTGTACCGGCGCTCCATGTTCGGGATCACGCCTTCGAATACCCGGCGCACCTGATAGATGCGGCCGCCTTCGTCGTAGCGGAAATCCATTTCCTCGCCATGCGAGCCATGCAGGAAAATCTGCTGCACATGCGCCGGCAGATCCTTCCATTTCTTTTTCTTGTCGAACTCGTAGTGCTTGGCCAGCGCATCGATGGTCTGGGTGAAATACGGCGATTTCGATTTTGACCACGGCGCTATGGCACCCTGCATCAGGGTCAGCCCCTGATCGGGCACCACAAGGCGTTCATCAAAGAACAACTCCACACCAAGCCCATCACACACCGGACAGGCCCCGAAGGGCGCGTTGAAGGAAAACAGACGCGGTTCGATTTCGGCAATGGTAAAACCGCTGACCGGACAGGCAAATTTCTCGGAATAGGTAATTCGCTCGCCCTCGCCCTCGGCGGGAGCGGTTTCCACCACGGCAATACCGTCCGCAAGGTTCAGCGCGGTGCGGAAACTGTCGGCCAGCCGAGTTTCCAGCCCTTCGCGCACCACGATCCGATCGACCACGACATCGATGTTGTGGCGGAATTTCTTGTCAAGCGTTGGCGGTTCTTCCAATTCATGGAACTGGCCATTGACCTTCACGCGCTGAAAGCCCTGCTTGCGCAGATCCAGAAACTCTTTGCGGTACTCGCCTTTGCGATCACGCACGATGGGGGCCAGCAGATAGGCGCGGCTGCCTTCCGGCATCGCCATCACGGCATCCACCATGTCCTGCACCTGCATTGCGGTGATCGGCAAGCCGGTGGCCGGAGAATAGGGCGTGCCAACCCGCGCGAACAGAAGGCGCATGTAATCGTAGATTTCCGTCACTGTCCCGACCGTGGACCGGGGGTTCTTCGACGTGGTTTTCTGTTCAATCGAGATCGCCGGAGACAGGCCCGAGATGTGGTCGACATCCGGCTTTCCCATCATGTCCAGAAATTGACGGGCATAGGCCGACAGGCTTTCGACATAGCGCCGCTGCCCTTCGGCATAGATCGTATCAAAGGCCAAGGACGACTTGCCAGAGCCGGAAAGCCCGGTGATCACCACCAACTGATCGCGGGGAATATCCACATCGATGCCCTTGAGGTTATGCTCGCGCGCGCCGCGCACCTCGATGAACTTCTGCTCAGCCATGACAAACCCCACAATGACGCAAGAGACATAGGCCGTTTCAGCCGAGTCTCCAACCTGAATTTAGGAACATTAAGGGAACGGCATCAAAGGAGCTTTACATATGCCATTTTATGAATATATAGGAGCAACACAGCAAAAGGTTCTGTCATGCTCAATATGTTCCGCTCCACTCCGCGCCCGACGATTTCTGATATCGCCGCCAAGGTCGCGCGAAACGAAATCACCCTTATCGACGTGCGCGAATTGGCCGAGGTCAAGGCGTCGGGCAAGGCCAAAGGGGCAATCGTGATCCCGCTCTCGCTGATCCCGCTCAAGGCCAACCCATCGCAACCGGGCTGCGAACTGGATATTTCCAAACCCGTGGCGGTATATTGCGCGTCTGGCGGACGGTCGGGCATGGCGGTGCAGACTTTGGCGCGCCTCGGGTTTCACGATGTCCTGAACCTGGGCGGCCTGCACGACTGGACAGCGGGCGGTGGTCAGATCGAACGGATCTGACGACGCCGCGCCTGCACTGCGTGCAAGCAAATGCCCAAGGCGCAGGCGGCCAGCGCCACCAGTGCCAATCCCCAAGGCCCGGCCCCGAACATGACCGCCGCCGGAACCGGTGTGCCGGTGGTCGTGCCCAGATTGCCCAGTTGCGCTATGGCACCCGACGCTTGCGCCCGCGTTCCGGGTGTCTGGTTCAGCTGGGGAATGGCTGCAAAACTCGCCCCCTGCACAATCCCCAACGCCGCAGACAACCAAAGCCCTGCGACCAACATGCCCGGACCCTGCCCCCAAACCAAGGCAAGAAGCACAAAGCCCGGCATGGCCGCAAGATAACCCCATTGCACCAGACGCACAGCCGGCATCCGACCCAGAAGCAAGACACCAAGCGTCAATGACACCGCAATCGAGATCAGTGGCATCCCCGTTGCAGCCAGCGCGCGTTGCGCCAAGGGCACTTCGGGCGGCAGCAGTGTCAGGACAGCCACATACAAAAACGTGTAGCAAAAGAAGCCCATGGCAGGGGCGGCAATCCACGGCGAGGCATAAATCATCCTGTGATCGCGCCACAATGACCCTTCGCCCTCAACCACCGTGATCGGCACGTCGCGCGGCAAGAGCAACCAGAGTATCCCTGCACAGCCCAACATCCACAGCGCATGCCATTGAAACAAGACGCCCGCGCCCTGCTCCAGCACCAGATCCGGGCCGAATGCAAAAAGCACGGCATAGGCCACACCAAAGAACGACGACCACAGCGTCATCGCTGCCCCCTGCCAGCGCGCCCCGGCCTGGCCCGCTATCGCAGTTGGCCCCACCACCACAATGGCCAGATGCGAAAGCCCCTCCAGCACGCGGCTCAACATCATCAGCGGATAGGGCGGAAAGGTGGTCTGCACCAGACTCAGCGCGCCACCCAGCACCAACGCCAGCACCACCACCCGGCGCGGTCCCAGTCGCGTGACCCAAAGACCGGCCGTTGTGCCAAGAATCAGACCGACCATGCCCACCACCGACAGGATCAGTCCGATCTCCACCACCGATTGGGCTGGATAGCCATTCTCCGACGCCCCGGAATAGACAAAGGTCAGCACCGGATAGGCCACAGACATCTTGCCGAACTGCGCTGCTGCCCCCAGCCCTGCGGCCCAAAGCGCCAGAACCGTCACAATCGCCCGCATGTCTGCCCCATCATCTGTTCAAAAATATCCTCGGGGGGCAGTCGCGGAACGCGACAGGGGGGCAGACAGCCCCCCTGATTTTTCGCAGAAAAATCGCAAGTCACATGTGCAGGGCGCGACCGTAGGCGTCAAGCACCGCCTCATGCATCATCTCCGACAAGGTCGGATGCGGGAAGACAGTGTTCATCAGATCTTCCTCGGTGGTCTCCAGCGTGCGTCCGATGACATAGCCCTGAATCAGCTCGGTCACTTCCGCCCCCACCATATGGGCGCCCAGCAATTCGCCGGTCTTGGCGTCGAACACGGTCTTGATCATCCCTTCGCTTTCGCCCAGGGCTATGGCCTTGCCGTTGCCGATGAACGGGAACCGGCCGACCTTGATCTCAAAGCCAGCCTCCTTGGCCTTGGCTTCGGTCATCCCGACACTGGCGATCTGCGGCTGGCAATAGGTGCAGCCGGCGATGCTGCCCGGCTTGATCGGGTGCGGATGGCCACCTGCGATCAATTCGGCCACCATCACACCCTCATGGCTGGCCTTGTGCGCAAGCCATGGAGCACCTGCAATGTCACCGATGGCAAACAGACCGGGAACCCCTGTGCGGCAATATTCGTCCGTGACCACATGGGTCCGGTCGATTTTGACACCCAAAGCCTCAAGCCCAAGGTTTTCGACGTTGCCGACAATCCCGACCGCCGAAATCACGGTGTCAAACTCCATCGTCTCGACCTTGCCGCCCACGTCGATATGCGCGGTGACGCCGACGCCGGGTTTACGGTCCAGCTTCTTGACGCCGGCCTTTTCAAGGATTTTCATGCCCTGTTTGACAAACTGCTTCTTGGCGAAGGCACTGATTTCTGCATCTTCAACCGGCAGAATGCGGTCCATCACTTCGACCACCGTGGTATCAGCGCCAAGGGTGTTGAAAAAGGATGCGAATTCGATGCCGATCGCCCCGGACCCGATCACCAGCAGCTTTTTCGGCATCCGGGACGCCACCAATGCATGCCGGTAAGACCAGACCAGATCGCCGTCAGCCTCCAACCCCGGCAAATCGCGCGCGCGCGCGCCCGTGGCAAGGATGATGTTCTTCGCCGTCAACTCTTCGACGCCCTTGTCGGTCTTCACCGACACCACCCCCGGTTTGGTCAAGGTTGCGGTCCCCATCAGCACCGTCACCTTGTTCTTCTTCATCAAATGCCCGATGCCGCCCGAAAGCTGCTTGGCCACGGCACGGCTGCGCGCCACGACGGCGGGAAGGTCAAAGCTGACGCCGGTGGCGCCAAGACCGAATTCCTTGGCGCGTTCCATCAGATGATAGACCTCGGCGCTGCGCAACATGGCCTTGGTCGGGATGCAGCCCCAGTTCAGGCAAATACCGCCCAGATTTTCGCGTTCGACAATCGCGACCTTCTGGCCCAACTGGCTGGCGCGGATCGCCGCCACATAGCCGCCGGGGCCTGCACCAACCACGACCACATCGAAACTCTGAGCTGCCATACTTTCCTCCCTAGAAAAAGTAGTTTACCCTTAAACTAATCTTGAAATTCAAGCAACGCAGCTTGTGCCGGGGGCCTATGCGTCTGGCGCATGGCTTTGCCGCATCTGCTTTACCACCGCAGCATAGGCACCGTCCGCCAGAAATGTCCGCTCCTCTGGCGTGTCGTCCCGGCCAAGTGCCGGATTGCGGAATGGAAACCTGCCAAAGCGCGCGATGATGTCGCGATGCGCACGAGCGTGCAGCAAGAGTTCTGCATCGCCTTCCATCCGGGTGGCCATCAGATCCACCGCGCGATCCTGATCAGCCAGATTTTCGGAGTGCTCAAAGGGCATGTAGAAAAACTGACGTTCCGGCACCGGGGCCTGCATGTCCCAGCCTTCGTCGATCGCCCGCGCAGCGGCGGCCCGAGCCCGGGCATCGGTTGCAAACGCCTCGGCCTTGCCACGGTGAATGTTGCGCGCGAACTGGTCGGCGATGATCACATAGGCCAAGGTGCCCACCACCCCATCGACCCAATGCTCCAGTCCGCCGTCGTTCAGGGCGACCCACAAATCGCCGAAACGCACAGCGCAGGCATCGTCGATTTCTTCGCTGCCGGCATACCAACCTTCGGGGCCAATCTCGCCCAGCCAGAAATCCAGAACCTCGATCGGATCAGACATCCGCGCCTCCTGTTTGGGTCAGCGTGGCAGGCAAGCGCCGGAAATGCAAATCAGTTCATCCGCGCATCTTCGGCATCCACCATGGCGGCGGTTTCCACCGACACCACCGAGGCCGTGGGCGATACGGGGGTGTAGCCGGCCGTCACGCTGGGCGTCTCACGGCGCTGCGTCATCCGCCAGCCAGCGTAGGCGGCAAGCGCACCGAACAGAATACCCATGAACAGGAAAAACCCGGATGGCCCGATCTGACCCATCAGCCAGGCGGTGATGACCGGGCCAGAGATCGCACCAAGCCCGTTGATGAACATCAATCCGGCCGAGGCGGCAGCCATGTCGGTCTTATCCAAATAATCGTTCACATATGCCAGCAGCAGCGAATACAGCGGGTTTGACACCCCGCCGCACATCGCGCCGATGAACACCAGAACCGGGAATGACACATCGAAAATGACTGGCACCATCAGAACGACCGCGCCGAAAGCCGACAGGCCCAGCACCACAAAGCGGCGATCCATCCGGTCAGACAGCCAGCCGATGGGATATTGGAACACCAGCCCACCCACATAGATGGCCGACACAAAGATGGTCAGATCGGCGATGCTCAGCCCCGCTTCGGTGCCCCAGACGGCCGCCATGCCGAACTGGGCCGAAAATACGCCGCCCAACAGGAACATACCGACACATCCCAGGGGAGACGCGTTGTACAGACGGCGAAACGACAGGGGTTTGGTCGATTCAAACGCCGGCGCTTCGCTGACAGCCAGAAGAATCGGCGTAAAGGCAAGCGACACCAGAACCGACGGGATCACGAACAGGATATAGCCCGACGGATCGCCCACGTTCAGCAGAAGTTGCGCCGCAATGATGCCGATCATCTGCACGATCAGATACAGCGACAACGCCTGCCCGCGGTTTTCATTGGTGGACGCATTGTTCAGCCAGCTTTCGGTCACGATATAGACGCCCGAAAAGGAAAATCCGATCACCACCCTCAGGGCTGCCCAGACCATCCAATCCGGGGCCGCGGCATAGAGGATCAAAACAGCCGAAATCAGCGACCCCAGCGCAGCAAACACCCGCACATGACCAACCCGGCGGATCATGTCAGGCGCAAGACGGCTGCCGACCAGAAAGCCAAGGAAATACGCCGACATCACCAATGACATCTGGAAAGTCGAAAATTGCTCGATCCCGCCACGGATCCCCAACAACGTGCCTTGCATGCCATTGCCTAGCATCAGCAAGCCAAGCCCCAGCAGCAGCGCCCACGTGTTGCGAAGAACGCCTAGCATAGGGTTTGGTCCTCCGAACGTGCCTGCGTTCGGCACGCCTGCATGGCTCTGGTCGCCACCCGGCACAGAGCCTGAGCCGATCCAAAGCCGATGATCGCGCCGGACAGCAGCGCGTTTGATTCAGAAAAATTCATCGGACAGTCACCTTTTCAGGAATCAACAACGACGCATCACCATAGCTGAAGAAGCGATATCCCTGTGCGATGGCGTGTGCATAAATCCGGTCCATCCGGTCTTTGCCCATCAGCGCCGACACCAGCATCAGAAGGGTTGATTTCGGCAGGTGGAAATTCGTCATCAGGGCATCGGTAGCGTGGAAGGTGAACCCTGGATAGATGAAGATATCTGTCGGCCCCTCCCACGGCTCCACCCGACCCGAGCGCGCCGCCGTCTCGATCAGGCGCAGCGCGGTGGTGCCGACCGGGATCACCCGCCCGCCGGCCGCACGGGTGGCATTGATCTGATCCGCGGCCCGGGCTGTGACCTGCCCCCATTCGGCATGCATCCTGTGGGTGGTCACATCCTCGACCTTGACAGGCAGGAAGGTGCCCGCGCCGACATGCAAGGTGACTTCGGTGAAGTCCACGCCCCGGTCGCGCAACGACTCGAGCAAGGCACCATCGAAATGCAAGGACGCAGTGGGGGCTGCAATCGCGCCGCTGTGACGGGCGAACACGGTCTGGTAGTCCTGATGGTCCTGGGCATCGGGCGCGCGCTTGGCAGCGATATAGGGGGGCAACGGCATGGCGCCGGCCTGCGCCAATGCGGCGTCGAAATCAGTGCCCGACAGGTTGAACACCAGCCGCAAATCGGTGTCGGACTTTTCGGCGACCGTGGCTGACAGATCGGGCGAAAACACAATCACCTCGCTCGGATTGACCTTGCGCAACGGCTTTGCCAAAGCCCACCAGCCGACGACATCCGGCTTCATCAGCGTGATCTCTACCTTTGCCACGGCGTCACCACGCCGGCGCGTGCCGGTCAGGCGTGCCGGGATCACCCGGGTATTGTTCAGCACCAGACGGTCGCCGGGGCGCAGGATATCCACCAGATCGTGCACATGCCGATCCGTGATCCGGTCGCCTTGTGCCAGCAACAACCGTGCCGCCGTCCGGGGCCGCGCCGGCCGGGTCGCAATCAGCGCCTCGGGCAAATCAAAGTCGAAGTCAGACAGTTTCATCAGTTGCCTTGTCTCAGCACCGGCGCCGGTCGGCGGAAGATTTCGCGGAACATCCCCGGAGTGAGGATGGACAGAGGGTTGACCTGAACCTGCGGCGCGTCAGAGGTGCCCCGCAGCGAATAGTTGAACCCGAACAACCCCTCGCCCCGCCGGGACAGAAGCGCGCCGATCCCATTCACCAGATAGATCGGCGACACAACCCCTTGCAGGGACAATCGCTTTGTCTGCGTCCCGTAAAGCCCGGCCATCGACACTCCAAGACTTGCACCGATCGCCGATCCTCGGGTGATTTCGATCGCTTGTGGCGTTATGATGAAATCGGCTTCGGCCGAGCCAAACAAGATACCCTCGCCGTTGAGTTGCTCCAACAATCCCACCACCGACACCGCCGACAGAAGTTCCGCCAGAACGTTGGCGTTACGCACCCGCAATCGACTGATGTCGGCGCGCCCGTCATACTGACCGGCGGCGGCGCGCGGCGTCAGGCGCAGATCCAGTGCCCCGCCACGCGCTGATGCAAAGATACCGGCAGCCCGCAAGGCGGCACCTGCATCAGCTGATTGCAGGCGCACAGCCGTCCCGTGCCGCGACGGCACGGCGGTACCCGTCACCGGGGCTGCGCCGTTCACGCTGGCCCTGAACGTGCCGTTCAGTCCCCCACGCTGTGAAAATTCACCCCGAAATCCGGTCAGGGCGATGCCATCGCTGACGATCAACCGGTCCAGTGCCACGGTCAGGGCACCCTGAGCCTGCGCGTCGCCCCCTGAACTGGCCGGACGATCAAACCGCCGCAGGTCGATGCTGCCCCCGGTCACGGCGATATCGGGGGCACGACCCGCGCCACGTCCCGTCAGGGTCACAGGCCCGGACAACCAGTCGTTCAACCGCACCGAGGAAAATTTTGCGCTGTCCAAACCACCGCCCGCACGCAGCGAAATGGCGCCCTCGGCCTTCAGCCCGCCGCCTTCAATCGCCAGCCGGGATATCTGGGGCGGCGTGCCCAGAACGGCCTCAACCTCCAGCTTGCCGCGGGACCGTGCCGGTTTTGTCCATGCAACGGGCGGCAAGGCAAGGCCAAGCCCTGTCAGATCCGACGTCAACCGCAACCGACCGGATGCGCCGCGTTGCAGGTCGATGACCACATCTGCACGGCCCGACCCGTTGACCATACCCTGCGGCAACCCAAGACCGAATTCCGATACCGTTTCAGGCGAGAGCGTCACCGTGCCCGCCACCCGGCTTTTTCCCGCATCCTCGGCACCGAAACCCTGGGTGAATGCGACGTCAAACGGCACCTTTCCGATCCGCCCCGGTCCTTCGATGCGCAAACCGGCAGGATTTGCGGTCAGGGTAAGTCCGTCGGCGGTGATGGTCTTGCCCGGCACCAGCTGATCCGACGACAGCCCAAGGATCTGGCCGCGCACATCGTAGGCCACGTCCTTCACCTCGACCCTTCGGACCAAGGGCAAGGACAGCCGAGTATCCATCACGGCGCGTCCCTGCCCCATGTCAGGATCGCGTCCTGCTTTGGTCATGAAGCCAAACGGCGGCAGGTCCAACAGCGACAGGGCAGCCGTCAGGGAACTTTCGCTGCGCAGGCGGATCTCGGCCCGGGCCGGTTTGGCCGTGACATCGGGCACCGAAAACACCGATCCTGCCACATCGATCTGACCACCCAAGGGGGCTTCGACCGTGCCATCGTCCAGCACGACCGTATAAGCCAGACCTTCAATGGACGACCGCCCCTTGCCGTTGCGGATCGGTGGCAAGGTGCGCAGGAACCGCACCTCGGCCTTGTCGAATTCATAGCCCAAAGCCAGACGCGGGTCCTGACCCGGCGTTACGCGCAAGGCGGCCTTTACGTTGGTCAAAAGACCCTGCGCGACGTTCTGGCCCACCCAATTGCGGGTCGCGGGCACTGCACTTTTGGGCCAAAGCTGCAACAGGCGGTCATGCGCGATGGCATCCAGCCCCAGATCCAGTGCCACCTGCCACCCGGCTGGCAACACATCGACCCGGCCTGCCAACGACAGGCGGCGCCCGGTTTCCTCGACCAGCGACACCTGCCCGATATCGAGCCGGAACGGATCAAGTGTCAGCCGGGCGTCCATCGCCCCCGAAGTGAACCGCAACGGGCTTTCGAACAGACCCTCGGGGTCGATCTGCGCCTCAGAGATCTGGACCTGCCCCAGAAAGCCTGCCGGTGATCGCCGGCCCAAGGGGCCGGTCAGAATATCGCCGCCATCGCCCAAAGGATAGGAATGGCCCGTTGACCGAAGCCGAAGCGTCGCACTGTCCACCGACAGTTCGGTGATCATCACCCTGCCCCGGTCCGGATCATAGCCCAGCGACAAGGAGGCGCTGTCAAACCCGATGGGACGGGCGGCAGGATCGGGCCGCAGGGCGCCGGTCCCCAGCGACATCTGCGCCGACAGGGCGGTCAATCCAACATCGCTGATCTCGGCTGAAATCCGGCCTGAAATCGGGGCATCCAGCACCCCGAGCCAGCCCAGAACCGGGGTCTGCGCCGCGATGTCGGCCGCCGCCACGCCTTCGACCGCCGCGGTCACGCGCAACTGCGCCTGCCCCTTGGGCCGGATCAGCGTCAAAAGCGCCTGCGCGGGCAGGCCTGAATCCGAGGCCAGCGTCAGACCAACCTCTGCCGCAAGCGCATCGTCGCGGTTTTCCAGAGTGATCCGGCCGTCTCCCACGGTCCATGTCCGACCAAGGCGGGCATCCTCCAGCGTCAGGCTGGCAGCTTCGGCGTCGATCCTGTCCAGACGCGACAACAGCGGGGCTTCAAGGGCACGGTCGATCTGGGCAAACAGGTCGGCCAACCCGTTGATGGGTGGCGCAGACCCCGACGCCCCGATCCGCAGGTCCAGACTGCCATCCACCCGCCGGCTGAGCGTCACCGCACCGCCGATCACGCGCAAAGACGCCGGGCGCAACCTGCGTTCGGTGACAAAGGCAGCGGCGTCAAAGCTCATCCGCACGTCGGGCAACGCCAGCAACGTGCCGCCCGCACCTTGCATCAGGCGCAAATCTTCCAGCCGCAGCCGGGGTGTCCAGTCCTGATCCAGCGTGATTTCGATGGCCCCCACCGAAACCGCCGCCCCCGGCAGAACATCCTGCATGGCAGCATTGACCCGGGTTTCCACCTCGGCCACCGACCAGACCGGAAGTCGGATCGGTTTTCCGGTTAAGGCAAGAACACCAAGGACCGACGCAACCGCCAACACGACGAGCACAATCAGCATCACAAGCCCGGCCCGGCCTGCGCGACGCGCGGCACGACGATGCAAGGGACGCTTTGTCCCTTGATCCGCCGAAGCGACCGGATCGCCTTGCGCTGACATCTCGGTCATCGCGCCATTGCCCTTCCGCCCAATTCATGCCCCTTTTCCACTTGTCGCGTGGGCTTGTCTTTATCTTCGCGGATCGGCAACTAAAACGCAAAGGGTCGTGACCCGAATGGCAAGGAGATGCCCAAATGACTGCTCAAACCCCCGCTGTCGGAACATCCGCACCCGATTTCACCCTGCCGCGCGATGGCGATGGGTCCGTAAGCCTGTCAGGTTTGCGCCCCGGCAAGGTGGTCTTGTACTTTTACCCAAAGGACGACACCCCCGGCTGTACGCTGGAAGCGCAGGATTTCAGCGCCCGCGTGGCAGAGTTTGCCGCCGCCGACACCACCGTGATCGGGATCAGCAAGGACAGCGTCAAGGCGCATGACAAGTTCTGCAAGAAGCACGGGCTGTCGATCATTCTGGCCAGCGACGAGAACGGCCACACCTGTGAAGATTACGGCGTCTGGGTCGAGAAAAGCATGTATGGCAAAACCTATATGGGCGTCGAACGCACCACTTTTCTGATCGCGGGCGACGGCACCATTTCACGGGTCTGGAACAAGGTCAGCGTAAAGGGACATGCCGACGAGGTGCTGGCCGCCACGCAGGCCCTGTGATGCAAAGCCTTGCCGAGCGGGCCGTCGAGGTTCTGACCACCGCCGACGCACGGGCAAAAGCGGCCCTGTCGCGCGCGCATGCCTGCGCGTGGTTTGCCGCGCGCGCCAGTGGCACCCCGCTGCCCATCGGCAAGGCGGCGCCGCCGGATGCCCCATCGCGGCCTGACCGGCCCGAACTGCTGGACCCGCGCGATGTGCCGCGACGCCGGCCCGGATCACCCACTGGCCGAATCGCACTTTTGCATGCGGTGGCACATATCGAACTGAACGCTGTGGATCTGCATTGGGACATCATTGCCCGCTTCACCGACCACCCCATGCCCATCGGTTTCTATGACGATTGGATGAAGGCGGCGGATGAAGAAGCAAAGCATTTCAACCTTATTGGCGATTGCCTGCAGACTTTGGGCAGTCACTATGGCGCCATGCCCGCCCATGCCGGGATGTGGCGGGCGGCGTCGGACACGGCCCTCGATCTGCATGGCCGTCTGGCCGTGGTCCCGATGGTGCTGGAGGCACGCGGGTTGGACGTGACGCCGGGCATGATCGAGCTGTTTCGCAAGGCGGGCGATAGTGGCTCTGTCGCAGCAATGGAGGTCATTTATGCCGAAGAGGTTGGCCATGTCGCGTATGGGTCGAAATGGTTCAACTGGCTTTGCGGGCGGGATGGAACCGACCCGAAAGAGGTGTTCCACGCCTTGGTGCGCCAGTATTTCCACGGCAAACTGAAGCCACCCTTCAATGACGAAAAGCGCGCGGACGCCGGATTGCCTCTCGATTTCTACTGGCCGCTGGCCGACGAACTGCCACATCGACCCTGACCGGGACGTCCTCAAGTAGGCGAGAATTTGCCGAAGTGCCGGCGGAAACGGCAGGATCCGCGCGGCATCCGGTCAAAAATGTTGCGATACTGTAAAGCGCTGGCTAATCAGGAACGGCGGATGCCGATCATAACGCTTTGGCCACCCGCCCGTCCCCGAGGTTACGAACGGAAACGCGCCCTGTGCTGACCAGACTGTCTTATCGCATCAACCTTGTCCTCGAGCGACGATTTCCCGAACAGCGCCTGTTCCTGAAATCCGATACCGAAACCCGGTTCATACGCCTTCGGCCTGTCACACAGGCGGTTGCCATGGCGGGCGGAACCATCGTTGTTGCATGGACCATTCTGGCGACGGCAATCATCTTGATGGATTCAATCAGCGCCGGATCCGGTCGCGATCAGGCCCTGCGGCAACAAACCCTGTATGAACAGCGCCTGAACAACCTGAGCCAGGATCGGGATGCGCGCGCGGACGAAGCTGCCGGGGCGCAAGAGCGCTTCAACCTTGCCTTGACACAAGTGGCCGAGATGCAGGCGCGACTGCTTGCGTCCGAAGACAGCCGTCGCGAGCTGGAAACCGGGATCGACGTGATCCAGAACACGCTGCGCCGCACGATCAAGGAACGTGACGAGGCCCGTGCACAGGCCGAGGCTGCGGGTGTGGCACTGGTGTCGCAAGCCGGTGCCGTCAAGACCGACGCGGGCCGGGCCAAGGATGCTCTGGCGACCGTGGATATCCTGGCTGATGCCCTGTCGAACACGGCACAGGAACGCGATCTGATGGAAGGGGCCGCTGAAAAATCGGCCGAACGTGTTGCCGTCGTCATGGCCGAAAAGAAAGCCCTGCAAGCCCGCAACAACGAGATTTTCGAGAAACTGGAAGAGGCGGTCAGCGTTTCCATGGAACCGCTGGACAAGATGTTCCGCGATGCCGGCATGTCACCTGATGATCTGCTTCGGCAGGTGCGGCGTGGGTATTCCGGACAGGGTGGCCCGCTTACCCCCCTGACTGTTTCGACAAAAAGCTCGGAATCGACCGCTGACGAGATTCGGGCCAATGCGATTCTGCAGGGTCTGGACAAGATGAACCTGTATCGTCTGGCAGCGTTCAAGGCCCCGTTCGCGATGCCGGTCAAAGGCAACTTCCGGTGGACCAGTGGTTTTGGCGGTCGGAATGATCCCTTGGGCCGCGGTGCGCGGATGCACGAAGGGACAGACATGGCCGGGGCTTACGGGACGCCGATCCTCTCCACCGCCGATGGTGTTGTAACGCATTCAGGCTGGTCATCAGGTTATGGCCGCCTGATCAAGATCAGACATGAATTTGGTCTTGAAACGCGCTATGCTCACTTGTCTGCGATCCGGGTGAACGTTGGCGATAGGGTATCGCGCGGCGACCGGATCGGTGATATGGGCAATTCAGGCAGGTCCACCGGGACCCACCTCCATTACGAAATCCGCATCGGCGGCAGAGCCGTGAATCCGATGACCTTCATAAAGGCAGCGAACCATGTTTTCTAAGAGCCGAATCAATGAACCCGGGCCAAAGGCAGATGACAAGCCGAAGGCCCCCGAAAGTCAGGCTTTGAAACCGACCATGGACTTCACGCCTTCGGCCCCCAAGGGCAAAGTCTCTGCATCCATCCTGTCGTCTGATCTGACGATTGTAGGCAACTTGCGCACCACCGGCGACATCCAGGTCGAAGGCACGGTCGAGGGTGACATCCGCGCCCATCTGCTGACTGTCGGCGAAAGCGCCACGATCCGGGGCGAAATCGTCGCCGATGATATTGTGGTCAACGGTCGTGTGATTGGCCGCGTCCGCGGACTCAAGGTGCGTCTAACCGCCACGGCGCGGGTCGAGGGTGACATCATCCACAAGACCATTGCAATCGAATCGGGCGCGCATTTCGAAGGCTCGGTCCAGCGTCAGGAAGACCCGCTGGCACAGGGCCGGATCTCGGCACCCAGCCCGCAGGCGCAACTGGCGCCCCCCGCGACAAAGCCCGAAGACGGGGTCTGATCTAGCCGGTATGACTGTCGAACAAAGGCGCGCCACTCTGGCGCGCCTATTTCATTTCACACGTCGTCGAACGTCAGCGCGCGGCGATACAGGTGCCAGGTGGCATGACCCAACACCGGCAAGACCACGAACAGCCCCAGAAACCACAGCGCCATACCGACAAACAGCAATGATGAAATCAGAATACCCCAGATCAGCATCGTGCCCGGATTGTGCGTCACCACCGAAAAGCTGGTGATCATGGCGGTAATGAAATCCACTTCCCGGTCCAGCAAATAGGGCAGACTGACCACGGTCAAAGCAAACAAGGTGCCTGCAAAGGCCGCCCCGACCGCCGTGCCAACGACAAGCATCATCATACCCTGCGGGGTGCGGAATACCTCAAGGCTTGAGGTGATGTTGGTCATGGTCGCATTGCCCAGAAAGACCGCAAAGATCATATGGCCCAGAAAGTTCCAGAACAGGAAAAACACCACCACCACGGCCGCCATTGACGGGATCTGCCGGTCTTTCTGGCGAAAGATCACACCGGCAACACCGGCAGGGTCAAGCGCTTCGCCAGCCTCGCGACGGCGCGATACCTCGTAAAGTCCGCAGGCGATGAAGGGGCCCAGAATCGGGAAACCTGCCCCGGCGATGATGGTCCACCACACCTGACCTTTGGCCAACATGGCATAGGTGATCAGCCAACCCGCTGCCACATAAACGCTGGAAAACATCAGACCATAAAGCGGTGCCGCCTTGAAATCATTCCAGCCCGCAGCAAGCGCCGCGCGCAGGTCCGACCGATCCAATTCCATGATGTCCGGTGCCGGGCTTGCCCCTGCATTGGCTTTTGACGCGATCATCATCCCTCCCGAGTTTGGGAAAGGCTACGCGCAAAAGGCAAACACGATAAAGATGTATTTCGCGTCTCGAATATGTTTTGCGGTGATCAGTCGGCGTTCGCCTCGGCACGCGACTTGCCAGCCACGTCCAGTGCCAGCGTGGCAGCCATGAACTGATCCAGATCGCCATCCAGCACCCCTTGGGTGTCCGACGTTTCCACTGAAGTGCGCAGATCCTTGACCATCTGGTAAGGTTGCAGGACATAGGACCGGATCTGGTTGCCCCATCCTGCCTCGCCCTTGTTGTCATATGCTGCGTTGATGGCGGCGTTACGCTTGTCGAGTTCCATCTGATACAGCCGCGAGCGCAGGGCGTTCATGCAGATCTCGCGGTTCTGGTGCTGCGATTTCATGCTGGAGGTCACCACGATATTGGTCGGCAAGTGGGTGATCCGCACCGCCGAGTCTGTGGTGTTGACGTGCTGGCCACCCGCTCCGGACGAGCGATAGGTGTCGATGCGGATATCGCGGTCGGGAATGTCGATTTCGATATTCTCATCCACCACCGGATAGACCCAGACCGAAGAAAACGACGTGTGCCGCCGTGCCGCCGAATCATAGGGGCTGATCCGCACAAGCCGATGCACCCCCGATTCCGACTTCAGCCAGCCATAGGCATTGTGGCCAGAAATCTTGTACGACACCGACCGGATGCCAGCTTCTTCGCCTGCGGTTTCGGACTGCATCTCGACCTTGTAGCCCTTTTTTTCGGCCCAGCGGACATACATGCGCGCCAACATGCTGGCCCAATCGCAGGATTCGGTGCCACCCGCGCCAGCGTTCACCTCTAGGAAGGTGTCGTTGGCATCGGCCTCGCCGTCCAGCAACGCCTCCAGCTCTTTGGCCGCCGCCAGTTTGGCCAGATCCTTCAGCGCGGTTTCGGCCTCGGAGACGATTTCGGCATCACCTTCAGCCTCGCCCAGGTCGATCAATTCCACATTGTCGCGCAGGCCGCTGTCGATCAGATCATAGGTCGAGATCGCTTCCAAAAGCCCCTGCCGGTCCCGCATCAGCTTTTGTGCCTTGGCCGGATCATTCCACAGGTTCGGGTCTTCGATCATCGCGTTGAATTCTTCCAACCGATGCGGCGCGGTTTCCCGGTCCATCCGCTGCGCCAGAAGCTTCAGGGATTTCTCGATGGCGGTCACGTTGTTCTGCGTCTCGGCGCGCATAGGTCTTGATCCTTCGGACTGGTGCCCGGCATGTAGCGAAAACGACGCGGCACGGCAAGGGCATGCCCCCTGCCGCAGCCGCGTCAGACTGCGGGCGTCAGTACAAGCCGCCTGAACTGAGTGTGCCGAAATCGGCCTTTTTCGGAATGGATTTCCGCTCACCCGTGGCAGTGGTCACGGTGGCAGAGCTGCCTCCCCCCTGATCCGTCTCGCCATAGGCGAACAACGGCAGGTTGCCCCCCATCTGGAAGCCACCATCGACCATCGCACCCAGACCAAAGATCGGCTCTTCGCCTTCGCGGAAATACTCGGCCACAACGTTGTCGCCCGTGGCCCCATCCGGCAGGCGCGCGCCACTGAAGCGGTCGATATTGATGAAATAGCCGCCCGGTGGCACCTTGAATTTCGCGCCGCCATATTTCTTGATAGCCGTGCGCATGAACTGTTCGAACACCGGGCCACAAAAGCCACCACCCGAGGCCCCTGCCATGGTGCGCGGCTGGTCATAACCGATGTAGCACCCCGCCACGATATTGCTGGTATAACCGATGAACCAGACGTCCTTGGCATCATTCGTGGTACCGGTCTTGCCCGCCACCGGCACCGGAAGGTTGATGCCGCGCGCCGTGCCGCGCTTGACCACACCCTCCATCATGCTGGTCAACTGATAGGCGGTAATTGCATCCATCACCCGTTCGCGCTTTGACGTCAGGCGCAGTGCATCACCAGGGTTCAGACTGGCAAGCTGACAGTCTTCGCACACGCGCTGATCATGGCGATACACCGTGCGGCCAAAGCGGTCCTGCACCCTGTCCACCAAGGTCGGCTCCACCCGCTCACCCCCGTTGGCGAACATTGCATAGGCTGCCACCATCTTGAACAGGGTGGTTTCCTGACTGCCCAGAGCATTGGCCAGAAAGGCGTTCATCCGGTCATAGACGCCAAAGCGTTCGGCATAATTTGCCACCTGATCCATGCCGATTTCTTCGGCAATCCGGACCGTCATCAGGTTGCGCGACTGTTCAATCCCGGTGCGGATCGTGGTCGGTCCGTAGAACTTGTTCGACGCGTTCTTTGGCCGCCACAGGCCCTGCGGCGTGTTCACCTCGATCGGCGCATCGACGACGATCGTCGCGGGGGTAAAACCGCTGTCCAGCGCCGCCGCATAGACAAACGGCTTGAAGCTGGACCCCGGCTGGCGTGTGGCTTGGGTGGCGCGGTTGAACACCGAATCCTGATAGGAAAAGCCGCCCTGCATCGCCAGAACCCGGCCCGTGACCACGTCCATCGCCATGAACCCGCCCTGCACTTCCGGCACCTGACGCAATGACCAGCGCACAAAGTTTCCGGTCTTGTCGTCGGTGACCGCGCGTACCAGCACCACATCGCCTACCGACACCAGATCGCCAGCACGTTTGGCCTTGGGACCCAGGCGGCCATCGGCCTGCCGCTTGCGCGCCCATGTCACGTCATCGGCGGGAATGAAATGTCCATCCTCGTCTTCGGGCTGGCCCTCGATCCCGATCCGGGCCGCAGTGTCCCCGACCGAAAGCACCACGGCCGGATACCAGCCTTCCACATCCCGCGGCACCTCGACCTCTGCCAAGGCTTCGCGCCAGTCGGCTTCGGATGTCAATGTGCTCTCGGGAAGGCTTTTGCCGGTGCCACGCCAGACACCCTGCCCCCGGTCATAGCGTTCAAGGCCCCGGCGCAGGGCGCGTGCGGCCTCTTCTTGCAGATCCGGGTCAGCGGTCGCGCGAATCGACAATCCTCCGCCAAAGAATTCCTCTTCACCAAAGGTGCCTGACAACTGCCGCCGAATTTCGTCAGTAAAGTAATCGCGCGGCGGCAGCGCATCACGGAACGCCGGAAAGTCGCCGTTCTGCACCGATTTCAATGGCAAGATCCGCTCGGCCTCATAGGTCGCCTGATCAATATAGCCGTTTTGCCACATCTCGCGCAGCACATAGTTGCGGCGTTGGGTGACACGCTCCTTGGCGCGGACGGGGTGATACTGGCTCGGGGCCTGCGGCATGGCCGCCAGCATCGCGGCCTCATGCGGGGCCAGATCGGTCAGCGGCTTGTTGAAATAGGTCTGGGCCGCCGCCGCCACGCCATAGCTGTTCTGGCCAAGAAAGATCTCGTTCATGTACAGCTCAAGGATCTTGTCCTTGGTCAATGTCTCTTCCAGACGGCTGGCAAGGATCAGTTCCTTGATCTTGCGCTCTCCCGTCTTGTCGCTGGACAGAAGGAAGTTCTTCATCACCTGCTGGGTGATGGTAGAGGCCCCCCGCAAATTTTCGCCCCGACTGACCACCGCATCGCGCAGCGCCCCGGCCATACCTGTCACGTCATAGCCGTGGTGGGTGTAAAAGTTCTTGTCCTCGGCACTGATGAAGGCCTGTTTCACCAGATCGGGGATTTCCTCGATCGGTACGAAAAGCCGGCGTTCCTTGGCGAATTCGTCAATGATCTGGCCTTCACCGGAATAGATCCGGCTGATGGTCGGGGGCGTGTATTGCGCAAGACGCTCATGGCTCGGCAAATCTGTGGAATACATGTAGAAAATCGCCCCGACCGAAAGCGCCGCAAACAGCACCCCCATCGTGACCATGGTGAAAATGCCACCAAAAAATGAGCCGATGAAGCGAAGCAACCAGACACCCCCGTGGTTTGTCGCCGTCTTATACATGGCCGGGACGCCCCGGTCAAAATGAACACCCCGGAACAGGCGCAGGCTCGCGCAATCGTCACTTGACCGGTCAGCGGCGCAAAGACGACAGGACCGCGTCTTCGTCAGCCCATGCCTTCAAACCGTTGCGCAGCGCCACCGCCATCTTCAAGCGCCACTCCGCATCGGTCAGCCGCGCCAGATCCCGTGTTGAGGACATGAACCCCAACTCGACCAACAGCGACGGGATATCCGGCGATTTCAGCACCGAAAATCCAGCCGTTTGTCGCGGGTGGCGGTGCATGCGTACCCCCTCCGCCTTTATGGCGCCTTCCAGCGCAATGGCCAGCCGTTCGATCCGCGGCTCGGTTTCGGTGCGCGCCATGTCCATCAGGACCGTCGCCACCAGATCATCCTGTGCCGTCAGATCGACCCCCGACAGCAAGTCGGCCCGGTCATGCCGTTCTGCAAGGGTCTGCGCAGCCGCATCGCTGGCATCCTCTGACAGCGTGTAAAGCGTCGCCCCCACCGCCTCGCCTTCGGCAATGGCGTCTGCGTGCAGCGACAAAAACACATCCGCCGCTGCGGCCCGTGCGATGGAAATCCGGGTTTCCAGCGGCACGAACGCGTCCTCGTCGCGCGTCATCACCACCACAAAGCCACCGTCGCGCATCAGAATCTCTTTCAACTCCCGCGCGAAGGTCAGCATCAGACCGGCCTCGGTCAACCCATCCCGCTCTGCCCCCGGATCAATGCCGCCGTGACCGGGGTCCAGAACCACCATCACCGGACCCGACCCGCGCAGCGTGCGTTTTGGCATATCAGCCACCACCGGCATGGCCCATTGTTCGGGTTCCGGAACGGCAGCAGCCTTTGCAAAATCCTCGGCCGACACCGGATCCAGACGCAACCGCACCACGGCCCCGGTATCGCCTGTGGTCATCTCCGACACCGACACACCGAATGGCCCCGACAACTCTGCCACCAGCCGCGACCAGCCGTGCCGAACCACACCGGCGCGCAACCCGGTGATCGCTTCTGCATCCCGCGAAACCGAAGCCAGCCCGGACCAGTCCACCTCGCGCGTGTCCAGCACCAGCCGGGGCGGCTGGTCCAACACCCGCACCCGCCACGGCACCGGCTGGCTAAGCGACAATTCCACCACGACCCCGCCACCCTGCCCATCAAGCCGCGACGTCTCTGGTACCAGCCGCGCAAGGGCCGACAGATCCTGCGCCAGCAGCACGGCAGGCCAGAAAAACCCGGCAAGGATCACCGCCCACATCTTCATGCCCGTGCAACGCCCCACTTCATCTGTTCCCAAATATCCCCGCCGGAGGCGCACATCGTCACCTCACGTTCCCGTCAGAGGTTTGCGCCATGAACGCCCGCAGACGCGCCAGACCCTCGACAATATCCGCTGTTGCCCGCGCATAGGAAAACCGCAGGGTCTGGCGGCCCCGCACCGGATCGAAATCCAGCCCCGGTGTGACCGCCACGCCGGCCCCGTGCAGAATCTCGCGCGCGAACGCAAGACTGTCCGTCGTCAGTTCGGACACATCGGCATAAACATAGAAGGCCCCGTCCGGTGGCGCAATCCGGGTGAACCCCGCCAGAGGCAACCCTTCCAGCATCAGGCTGCGGTTGCGGGCATAGATGGTGCGGTTGGCCTCCAACTCGTCCATACAATCCAGTGCGGCCAGGGCCACGACCTGACTGGCATGCGGCGGGCAGATGAACATGTTCTGCGCCAGCCGTTCCACCAGCCGCACATGCGCCTGCGGCACCACCATCCAGCCCACACGCCAGCCTGTCATGCTGAAATACTTGGAAAACGAGTTGATCACATAGGCATCGTCGGTGATCTCGAGCGCCGATACCGCGCGGTTGCCATAGTGCAACCCGTGGTAGATCTCGTCCGAAACGAAACTGATCCCCCGCCCGGCGCAATGATCGATCAGCGCCGCCAGGGCCGTGCGATCCAGCATGGTTCCGGTTGGATTTCCGGGAGATGCCACGATCAATCCTGCCATTTCGACCCCATCCAGATCGGCCGGCACCGGTTGCAGGCGGTTCGCATCACGGGTCGGGATGCCCACCGGGGTCAGGCTCAACGCCCGCAGGATCTGGCGATAGCTCGGGTATCCGGGTTCGCCCAGAGCGACACGGTCACCGGCATCGAACAGCGCGGTGAAGGCCAGAAGGAACGCCGCTGACGACCCCGATGTCACCACCACCCGAGCGGGATCCAGATCGACCCCGTACCAGCGCCGGTACAGGGCTGCGATCCCGGCCCGCAGCTCGGGCAGACCCAAGGCCACTGTATAGCCAAGGGGTCCATCGGCCATTGCCCGTGCCAAGGCCGCCCGTGCCGCCATCGGCGCCGGAGTGCCCGGCTGACCCACCTCCATATGCACGATCGACCGGCCCGAGGCTTCCAGCCGGCGTGCCTCTTCCATCACATCCATCACAATAAAGGGATCAACCGCGCCCCGACTTGAACTTCTCATGCCTGCCCCTCTATGCTTCGCGCGAAGTGTCCCGGTTCGCGGGGCAAGGTCAAGCCCGACCCCGGAAGAAACGCCTGCGCCGCACAACCCTCAAGGACGATCCATGATCCTGAAAACCCTGATCGGCATCACCGCAGTGATGATGACCTCGACCGTCGCTCTGGCCGAAGTGACCGAGACAGAGCGCGAAGCGTTTCGGGCCGAGGTGCGGGCCTACCTGCTGGAAGAACCCGAAGTGCTGGTCGAAGCCATGGACGTGCTGCGCAACCAGCAAGAGGTGCAGGCCGCGTCGCAGGATCTGAAGATGTTGCGTGACAATGCCGATCTGATCTATCGCGATGCCAACTCCTGGACCGGTGGCAACGTGGACGGCGACATCACTATCGTGGAATTCGTCGACTATCGCTGCGGCTATTGCCGCAAGGCCCATGACGAGGTTGCCGAACTGGTTGCCTCGGACGGGAAAATCCGTTTCGTGCTGAAGGAATTCCCTATACTGGGCGAGCAATCGCTGCTGTCCTCGCAGTTTGCCATCGCCGTGCGCCAGTTGCACGGGGATGACGCCTATAAGGCCGCACATGATGTTCTGATCGCCCTGCGTGGCGACGCCACGCCCGAAACCCTGGCCCGGGTCGCGACCGATCTGGGCCATGACCCAGCTGCAATCGCCGAGCGGATGAAATCGCCCGAGGTGCAGGCAATCATTGATACCAATCATGCACTTGGCACCATGATGGACATCAACGGCACGCCAACCTTCGTGATCGACGAAACCATGGTCCGTGGCTATGTTCCGCTTGAGGGTATGCGCCAGATCGTTACCGGTCAGCGCGAGGGCTGACGCTGCACGCGGTCCAGATGGTCCAACACCGACTGCGCCGCCCGAAGTCCGGGGGGCGGGCCGCCTCGCCCGAGCCGGTCCATGGTCAGACGCATCGCAGCGCTTTGCGATGCGCCCCCGTCTGACAGCAGGCGCAAAACCTCGGGCGCGATCAGATCGGCCCTGCACCGGTTTCCGATGAACTCGGGGACGACGCGCGTCTCTGACACAAGGTTGACCAATGTCACCGTGTCGATCAGCGCAGCGCGTCGCATCAGCCAAAGGGTTGCCGGGTTCATGTCATAGGCAATCACCATCGGGCAATCGTTCGCGGCCAGCTCAAGACTGACGGTGCCCGATGCCGCAATCGCCACGTCAGCCGCTGCAAAGGCCGCGCGTTTCAGATCGGCGGCCTCGATAATCTGCGGCGCAATCGGCCAATCGGCTGTCAGATCGCGCACCAGATCTGCCACCCCACGCACCGTTGGCAATGCGACCCGCGCCATCGGATGGGACGCCTTGACCCGTGCCAGAACCTGCCCCAGCACTGGTGCCAGCCGCGCCACCTCGCCCCGGCGCGACCCTGGCAGTGTCAGGATCAGCGGGCCATCACCAAGCAAAGCGGCACGCTCGTCCGGGGTGGCCAAAGGCTCCGCGACCACCGGATGCCCGACAAAGTCGCAACTCATTCCGGCAGCGGTCATGTATGGCGGCTCGAACGGCAGCAGGGCCAGCACATGGTCGATCACCTGCGCCATCCTGGCTGCACGCCCCGGCCGCCACGCCCAGACCGACGGCGCGACATAGTGGATGGTGGGCAGCTTCGGCTGCGCAGCTTTGACCAACCCAGCAACCCGCAAGCAAAAATCCGGGCTGTCGATGGTGATCAATGCCGCAGCATCACTGGCAAGGGCCGCAGCGGCGGTCTGCGCGATCCGGCGTTTGAGGGCAAAATACTTCGGCAGCACCTCGACCAGACCCATCACCGACAGCTCTTCCATCGGAAACAGGCTGTCCAGCCCTTGGGCCTGCATCAGTGGCCCGCCGACCCCCACAAAGCGCACTCCCGGCGACAAGGATGCAAGCCCTGACATAAGCGCTGCCCCCAGACGATCGCCCGAAGGCTCGCCCGCAATCAGAAACAGGGTCAGCGCGCCCACAGGAACAGGCCTGCGTCGGTGGCCGCAGCGATCATCGCGGCGCGGTCAAGGCAGATCACCCCACCCGCCTGCCACGCGATGCCGCCCAAACCCGCCTCGACCACGCGCGCCACGGTATCGGGACCAAGGGTTGGCAGATCCACCCGCAGGTCCTGCCCCGGCTTGGGCGCTTTGTAGAACAGTCCGCGCGTAGAGGGCGGGCGCAATGCGGCGGGCATCGTCGTCAAGCCACGCAACATGGCGTCGGTGCCCGGCAAAGCCTCGACGGCAAGGCAAAGTCCTTGCGCCACCACACAGCCCTGCCCGACGTCCACCGCGCCCAAAGCCTGAACGATGGCTGCGGCCCTGGCGGCATCCGCCTCATCCTGCGCGGTCGGCACACCGCACAAAACCCCGGCCCCCGGCACCAGATCCGGCGCGATCTGGCCCGTGCCCGCAACGGCAAAGCCCGCTTCTTCGAACAAGCCGATGACCGCGCGCAACGTCGCATCATCGCCTTGCGCCATGGCCGCCATCAGGCGCGGCACCAGTTGCGCGGTGGCGGCGTCAAACAGCGCAGGATCAAGCCTTGGCCGCTGCACGGCACCGGCGAACGTCACCGTCGAGACACCGGCCTCTTCCAACGCGCTGAAAAACGGCACAAGTCGTTCTATCCGGAACACCAGATCCGGCACCAGCCCATCAGGATGAAACCCTGCCAAGGCGCAGACCAAAGGCGCGGTCAGTGCCCCGGCCACCGCAGCAGGCAACCGACCCGCCCCGGCGATGATGGCGGTTCGGGTCATTTCGGGGTCAGAAAGCTGCGATCACTGGCAGACAGGATGAAATCCGTCATTTCCAGAACATGCCGGCTTTCGGTTTCGTCAGCCAGTTTCCGGGCACGGTCCAGAAACGACCCCTCGCCCTGCGCCAGCATCTGATAGGCAGCCCGCAGGGCGGTAATCTCGGACCGCTCGACCCCGCGCCGTTTCAGGCCCACAAGGTTGAGCCCGTCCAGCACCCCGCGCGGGCCCTGCACCAGACCGTGCGGCAGCACATCGTTTGTCACCATCGTCACCGCACCGATTATGGCGCCCCGGCCGATCCGCACCCATTGATGCACGCCTGACAAGCCGCCCACGATGACATCGTCGCCGATCTGGCAATGCCCCGCGATCGCAGCCTGATTGGCCAAAATCACCCCGTTGCCCACGGTGGCGTCATGGCCGACATGGGCGCCGGTCATGAACAGGCAATCGTCGCCCACCTGTGTCACGCCGCCACCGCCTTCGGTGCCGGTGTTCAGCGTGGCCCCTTCGCGGATCTTGCACCGCGCACCGACAATCAGCCGCGTGTGTTCGCCTTTGTATTTCAAATCCTGTGGCACTTCGCCGACGCAGGCAAAGGGAAAGACCACGGTGCCCGCCCCCAGGTCTGTCCACCCTGTCACCACGGCGTGCGACTTGACCACCACACCGGCGCCCAAAGTGACCTCCGGGCCAATCACGGCAAAGGGGCCAATCTCGACCCCGGCCCCCAAAGTCGCACCGGATTCAACGATGGCCGATGGGTGAATACGCGCAGTCGGGTCAATGGACATACATTCAGGCCTTTTTTGGCACGTCGAACATGGCAGTGAATTCGGCCTCGCAGGCCAATTCAGACCCGACCATGGCGCGCCCCTGGAACTTCCAGACCCGCCCACCACTGCGCAGCGCCTTGACATGCAATTCCAGCACATCGCCCGGCACCACCTTGCGGCGGAACTTGACCCCATCAACCCCCATGAAGAAAACATTGGCATTCTTGTCGATCAGATCCATCGACAACCCCACCAGGATGCCCGAGGTCTGCGCCATGGCCTCTATGATCATCACGCCGGGAAACACCGGCATTCCGGGAAAGTGCCCGGTGAACTGCGGCTCGTTCATCGTGATACACTTGATACCGACGCAGCGGTCGTTGACATGAATATCGCGCACCTTGTCGACCAGAAGGAACGGATAACGGTGCGGCAGGATACGCTGGATCAGCGCGATATCGGCACTCTGGCCATCTTCAACTGGTGTCTGCGTCATTCCCTGTCCCCGACTGATCCATGCGTGCTTCCGGCACGGTTGTTTTGATGTTGCTAACAATTGAAACGCCAACGGGCAAGGCATTGCACCCATGCACCCTTCGCCCTGTCCGGCGCCATCACGGCTGAAGCGGCAAAAGGTTCTGCAGATCAGGCGTTGCGGCCGGGGGAACGTCTGGCAGATTTTCCAGATCGGGCAACGGTGCCAGGTCGGCGCCGTCGCCCAGCTCGGCATCCAGTTTGGCGATGGCCTGCGATGTAATATCAATTCGGTCGAAGCTGAGGATCAACACAGATCTGTCGATGATCGCAACCGCGCCGACCTCTTGCATCAGCTCGGCCAGGACCGGAAAAGTCAGTTCGAAGAACCGCCTTTGATCGGCCTCCCTTGCGCGCGTCAGGGCCCGACCCTTCGCCTCTTGCGCGACGCGCAATTCCTCGACACGGGTGTCAAACTCGGCGGCCAGCGCCCGGAATTCCTCAAGCGGAAGGGTCGCACGGCGTTGGGTCAGGGACCGTTCTTCTTCTTCGAGGGCGGACTCAAGTCGGCGGTTCTCGGCCACAAGCTCTTTTGATGCAGCGTCAATCCGGGACAATATCGCCCGACCCATCCGGGTCTCTTCAAAAAGCCGGGTGCGATCCAGCGTTACAATCGACGACCTGACAGCTTCTGGCGCGTCCTGCACGGGAACACCGGTGCTGAATTCAAGCTGCTGCGCCACGCCAGCAGAGCCGCAAATCGACAACGCGCCCCCGACGGACGCAACCGCAAGCGCCCGCCAAATCATCAGAACTGCGTCGAGATGGTCAGATCGAACGTCCGTTCCTTGTCGTAATCTTCCTTCTTCAAAGCCTTGGAGAAGTTGAATCGCAGCGGTCCGATCGGCGCATTCCACAGCACCGATACACCGACTGCTGCCCGTGGATTGAAGCTGGTATCAATCGGGGCGCCCAAGGCATCCACGACATTGCCCTTCAGACCCCAGACCGACCCGACATCCATGAAAACGCCGCCGGTGATGCCATATTCCTCCGGCAGCCCAAGCGGGAAGTCCGCTTCGAACCGCGCGACCGCAAAGAAATTGCCGCCAAGCGCATCACCGGTCACCGTGTCGCGTGGACCAATGCCATTGCCTTCGAACCCGCGGATCTTGCTGTTGCCGAAGAAGCGCTCATTGACACGGGTCGTGTATCCACCCACTGCCGAAATGGCGCCAACTTCGAAAATCGCCCGCAGCGTCACGTCCTCGTTCAGGATCTTGCGTTCGGCAAGCGCCTGAACTTCGGTCGATACATACTTTGCGTCGCCACCAAGGCCCGCGAAATCTTGCCCGAACCGGAACACCACACCACGATCCGGGCTCAGACCGCCGATCCGGGTGTCGTAACTGAAGGTATAGCCAATCGCCGACGTAAATTCGCCATCGCGGGCGGATTCTGCCGCCAGTGTCGGGTTGATTTCATTGATCCCGTCCGGGGGTACCGTGACATCTGTTCCGACATAGTTCTTGATCGTATTTTTCGCCAAGCCATACCGGACTTCAAGACGCGACAATTCCCCCACCGGGAAGGACAGTGCCGTGCGCAAGCCAACGCTGGACGTATCATAGATCGCATTTTGCCGCTTGGTGATGTTGTAGAAAGCCCCAAACGACAACGACAGATCCCGGCCAAGGAAAGCGGGTTCGGTAATGCTGAAGGACGAGTTGGTATTGTCAGACCCGGACGAGATCGCAACCGAGAGTGCCTGCCCCCGACCAAGGAAGTTGGCTTCCGAAAAGCCGACATTAATGCCGACGCCAGCGTCAACGCCATAAGAAGCGCCAAAGGTCAAAGACCCGGTCGGTTGCTCTTCAACGTTTACATCCACAATGACCTGATCGGCCGCAGATCCGGGGCGCGCCTCAACCTGCGCATCCGAGAAGAACCCAAGAGCACGGATGCGTTCGGCCGCCTGACGCACTTCGCGCGGGTTGAAGGGGTCGCCTTCCGCACTGCGGAACTGCCGACGCACCACCTGATCGAGCGTCGTGGTATTGCCCTCGATGTCGATGCGTTCAACAAAAACCCGGGGCCCCCGGACCAAAGCGAATTCCAGATCCAGCGTGCCGTCGCGGTCATTGCGCGTGATCCTCGGATCGACCCGGATAAAATTCAGGCCCTTGCGCAGCGCCAGGTTCTCCATCCGCGCAATGGTGTTTTCCACCACAAGCGGCGAATAGGGCACACCGGAGCGCACCCGAGACAAAACAGCGAATTCGGCCGAATCCACGCCATCGACTTCGGAAATCGTTGAAATCTTTCCAAAACGGTACTGGCGGCCTTCCTTGATCGAAAAGCTGACAAACACCGCGTCCCGTTCGCGCGACACTTCGGCAGACGCATCGGTGACCTGAATATCGACGTAGCCGCGCGCAAGGTAGAAATCGCGCAGCATTTGCTTGTCCACCTCCAGCCGTTCCGACACGAAGGTGTCGCGCTGGATCAGGTTGCGCAACAGGCCTGCCTGTTTTGTTTCCAGCACCTGACGCAACCGGCGGTCACTGAAGGCACGGTTGCCGATAAATGACAAACGTTCGATTTCCGTCACGCGACCTTCGGTGATCTCGAACGCCAGATCGACACGGCTGTCGCTGCGACGGATCAGTTTCGGTGTGACCGTCGCGGCAATCCGACCACGGGCACGGTAAGCTTCGGCAATCAGGGCAGCATCGGCTTCGGCCACCTTTGGCGAATAGACGCGGCGCTGCTTCGACTGAATGATCTTGGCAAGATCTTCGTCCTTCAGTCGCCGGTTGCCCTCGAAGTTGATCACATTGACGATCGGGTATTCCTTGACCCGGATCACCAGACGGTTGCCTTGTGGCAGGATCTCTACCGTTTCAAAAAGCCCCGACCGAACCAGACCCTGATAGGCGTCGTTCAAGCCCCCTTGGGTCAGCGGTTGACCGCGCTTGATTCCCGCAAATCCAAGGATGGTCGCGTTGTCCACCAGCGTGTTGCCTTCGATCACAACCTGCGTGAAGACGTATTCCTGGGCAAATGCCGGCATGAAGACCGACGCAGAAGCCGTTGCCGTGGAAAGAAAAAGGGCGGTGAGGATCCGCTTGCGAACAACCGCCCTGTCACGCGCGGTTTTCACCGCAGCACCCGCTGTATTGTGCATGACAACGCCCCATCCTCAACAAACTGTTGTGTCTTCACTAGCCCGAAGCGCGTGGCTTGTCAAAGCGTTGGACAGAGGATTGTTGCCGGAAAACCGATGCGTTGCGACTATGTTGCACTGCCCTTCGGTCAAAAGGGCAGCTTTCGGATAAGGACACTGTCCGCGGGACGGGATTGCCCCGCCGATGTCAGTGGTTGACGATCGCCGTACCCAGGAAAGCCCCGGCAAGCAGGCCCACAATGACCGTGCCAAGCGTGAAGATCCGGTCAGCATTCAGCCAGACCAGAAACGACAGACCGCGATATCCTTGCTTTACCAATTGCATACCGGATTCTCCTAAAACACTCGAAGAAAATACCGGCGGAATATGGCCCGAATATGGCAGACGAACCGGACTGGCGTCGCGTTATGGACAGAACAGATCGTTGGTCAACGCAAACACCATCAAGGACAACAGCAGGGCAAGGCCAACCGTCATCATCACCCGCAATGCCCGTTCGGACGGCGGCTTGCCGGTGACCGCCTCGTAGGCATGGAACACCAGATGGCCGCCATCCAGCACGGGCACGGGAAATAGGTTCATCAGGCCCACCGCCACCGACAGCATCGCAATGAACCAGACAAAGCTTTCCACCCCTTGGCTGGCCGCCGCCCCCGAGCTTTCGGCAATCCCGATCGGACCCCGCAGGTTGCAGCTTGAAATCGCACCCGTCACCATATGGTACAGACCTGAAAGCGATGTCGTGGCGATCATCCATGTCTGCCGTCCGGCGATGCCGATCGCCTCCAGCGGGCCGGGTGTGCGCATGACGGGCTCAAAGCCAAGTCCGCCCGTCAGACCGATCAACCAACGTGTTTCGAACCCGCCTTCCGCCCGAGGCAGATCCATCCGGCGCGGGGTCAAAGTGGTGTCAAACGTGTCGCCTGCACGCCATACGGTCAACCGCAGATCGCGCCCGTCAGAGTCGCCAACAATGCTGCGCAGTTCCGAAAAGGCACTGATCGGCACACCATCCACTGCGAGGATGACATCGCCTTGCAACAATCCCGCATCATAGGCCGCTGTCTGGGGCTGAACACCGCCCGCAACGGGAGGAAACGGGAATGGCCCTTCGAAGGCCACCTGCTGGCCCGACCGCTCAACCACATAGGGAACGGTCGGACTGGGAGGCAGGCTGTCGGCAACCTCGAACAGGGTGGTCAGGTCCGGGGTCGGTTTGCCACCCAGTTCGATAATCCGGTCGCCTGATTGCACCACTGGCCCATCAAACGGAATCGTCTGCACGTCGCCCACAACGGTGTCGGTGTTGGCAACACCGGTCCAGAACAGCATCCCGGTGAAAATGACGATCGCCATCACGAAATTGAACGCAGGTCCTGCCGCTACAGTCAGCGCACGCGCCCACAAGGGCGCGCCGTGCATGGTGTGGCGGCGCTCGTCAGCAGTCAAGGCGGTGATGGCTTCGCCGTCCTTGCCCGAGGCTGCGTTACTATCGCCCAGAAACTTCACATAGCCGCCGAACGGAAGGGCAGCAACCTGCCAGCGGGTTCCCCGGCTGTCCACCCGCGAGTACAAGATCGGTCCAAAGCCCAGGCTGAACACCTCGGCATGGATCCCGGTCCAGCGGCCAACGATATAATGGCCGTATTCGTGCACCGCGACGATGATCGACAATGCAAGAACAAAGGCAATCACGGTCCAGAGCAGACCGCCAAAGCTGGGAACAAGACCGATCAGATCCAAGGGCTTTCCTTTGTGTCAAATGCTGCGACGTCGCCGCGATACCTGTTTCAGCGCAGTCCGGCCAGCGCAACCGCTGTCTCACCGGCCCTGATCCGGGCAAGATGGTCTGCTTGCTGGATGTCCTCAAGGGTCATCACGTCAGTTTCAAGGCGCAGGTCGGACAAAAGACGGGCAAGCGTGGTTTCCACCACCGCCGCCATGTCCATAAAGCCGATTCGCCCCGCCAGAAAATGATCCAGCGCGATTTCCTTTGCCGCATTGAAGGCCGCCCCCGCAAGCCCGCGCGTGGCCATCACATCGCGGCACAAACGCAGCGCGGGGTAGCGGTCCAGATCGGGCGCGCGAAAGGTCAGCGTGGCAATTTGCGCCAGATCCAGCCGTGCGACCGGCAACGGATCGCGGGCGGGCCAGTTCAGCGCATAGCCGATGGAATGGCGCATGTCCGGCGCGCCCATATGGGCCATGATCGCACCATCCTGAAACCCGACCATCGAATGGATCAGCGATTCAGGGTGGATGATCACCTCGATTTTCTCGGGCTGGACATCGAAATACTCACGCGTTTCAATGACTTCCAGGGCCTTGTTGAACATGGACGCCGAATCTATGGTGATGCGCTGCCCCATGGCCCAGTTCGGATGCGCCAAAGCCTCGGTCACGGTGGCGCGCGCCAGAGCCTCCATCGGCCAGTCCCGCAAGGCCCCGCCTGAAGCGGTCAGGATGATACGCTCCACAGCGGAAATGTCTTCGCCCACCAGCCCTTGAAATATGGCGGAATGTTCGCTGTCCACCGGCAATATGCGTGCGCCGTGACGTGCGGCAGTGGCCATCAGAAGCGGGCCCGCAGTGACAAGACTTTCCTTGTTGGCCAGCGCAAGGGTGCGGCCATGTCGCAGCGCGCGCAGGCCCGGCACCAACCCCGCAGCGCCGACAATCGCGCTCATCACCCAATCGGCGGGGCGGTCGGCTGCGTCTGCAATGGCGGCGTCCCCGGCTGCCGTTTCGGTTCCGGTTCCAGCCAGGGCAGCCCGCAGCGCCGGCAAACAGGACTCGTCCGCACAAACGGCAATCTCGGCCCGCAAGGCGCGCGCCATTTCGGCCAAACGCACTACGTTGCTGCCGCCCGTTACGGCAACGGTGCGAAACGCCGCAGCGCCACCTGCGCGCTGGATCAGGTCAAAGGTGCTTTCGCCGATGGATCCGGTGGCCCCGAAAATCGAAATGCTGCGCATGACGCCTTACCCCCCCAACGGGCCGGGCATCGGCAGTGACGCGACCAACCCAAGCAGCATGATCAGAACGACAGCACCGATCATCGCATCGAAGCGGTCCAGAAACCCACCATGTCCGGGGATCAGGTTTGAGCTGTCCTTGACCCCGGCCCGCCGCTTCAGCCAGCTTTCCGCAATATCCCCCATCTGCCCTGCAAAGGCGACCACGGGCGCCAGAACGACGGCCATCCACGGCGCGTGCCCCGTTGCAACAAAGACAAGCGAGACACCGACCGCGCCGACCCAACCTGCCACAGTTCCAGACCATGTTTTCTTGGGGCTGATCGCTGGCCAGAACTTGGGCCCGCCCACCATGCGCCCCACGAAATAGCCCAAAACGTCAGACACAATGACTATGGCGACAATCCACAGGATCGCGGGCATGCCCGGACTGCGCAACTCGATCAGACCATAGCCAGCGATCATGATGACAATCCCGTAGATCGTCGCAATCCGGCGGTCCCGGCGCGGGGTCAGCGCCAGCGCCAATCCCGGAAGGATCAACAAGGCGGCGGCAAGGTCGTCACGAAACAGCACCGCTCCCGCCAGACAGGCCGCCGCGATCAAACCCATCGCCACCGGCGTCCTGATGTGGCCCGGCGCCGTCATGTTCGCCAGTTCCCAGAACATCACCCCGGTCAGGGCGAACACCAAAAGCGCAAAGGGAATCCCGCCCAACCAAAGTTCCGCCACCCCAATCGCAAGCATGAATGCGGCCGAGATCAAGCGCTTTTTCAGATCTCCCCAACGCGCCACGGCTTCGGTCATCCGGTGGCAACCCCACCATAGCGCCGTTCACGGTTGCCAAATCGCGCCACGATCTGCGCCAGTTCCTGTGGCGTGAAATCGGGCCACAGGGTCGGGGTGAATTCATATTCGGCATAGGCTGTCTGCCACAACAGATAGTTCGACGTGCGAGTCTCGCCGCTGGTACGGATCACCAGATCGGGGTCAGGCAAATCACAGGTATCCAGCCGCTGACCGATCAACGCGTCGCTGATCGCGTCAGGCGACAGGCGACCTGCGGCGACGTCCACGGCAATGCCACGCATCGCGCGCGCAAGCTCGTCGCGCCCACCATAGTTGATCGCCACTGTCAGGTTCAGGCGTGAAAAACCCGCCGTGCGGCTTTCGATCCCGTCCATCAGCCGACGCAGGCGGGCATCAAGCCGACTGCGATCGCCAATAAAGCGCATTCGCACACCCTCGGCCGCCAGACGATCTGCCTCGCGTTCGATGTAGCGGGCAAAGATCGACATCAGACCGACCACCTCTTCGGTCGAGCGTTTCCAGTTTTCGGTCGAAAAGGCGTATATCGTCAGCCAGCGGATCCCCAGATCCGGGGCGCAACGGACGATCTCCTTGACCCGTTCGGCACCCTTGCGATGCCCGACCAGACGAGGCCATCCACGATTCGTGGCCCAACGACCATTCCCGTCCATGATGATGGCCACATGTTCCGCGGGGCGGAGATGTTTTGAACCTGCCGTTTCGGTGGAAGCCAAGCCCCTACCCCTCTTTGTGACACGGGTCCGGATCATGTGGCCCGAACAAGAAATACATCACGACCATTTCCACAACATCCGGTTGCAACGACATCAGACCTGCATGATCTCGGCCTGTTTCGTCTCAAGGGTCAGGTCAACAAGCTTGATATACTTGTCCGTCATCTCTTGAACCTCGGTTTCCCAAAACTTGACGTCGTCTTCGGACAAACCATCGGTCTTGGCCTTTTTCAACTTGTCCATTCCGTCCCGGCGCAAGTTGCGCACGGCCACACGGGCGTGTTCGGCGTATTGGGCGGCAACCCGCGTCAGTTCCTTGCGGCGCTGTTCGTTCAACTCGGGGATCGGCAGCATGATGATGGTGCCGTTGGTCTGCGGATTGATCCCCAGACCGGATTCGCGAATCGCCTTTTCAACCTTGTTGACCATGCCCTTGTCCCAGACATTGATCGTGACCATCCGCGGTTCAGGAACGTTGACGGTTCCAAGCTGGTTGATCGGGGTCATCTGGCCATAAGCATCCACCTGGATCGGCTCCAGCATCGAGCCGGACGCCCGCCCGGTGCGCAGCGAGGCAAATTCTGTCCGCAGCGCGGTGATGGCGCCATCCATTCGGCGGGAAAGATCGTCTGTATCCAGTTCGAAATCGTCTGCCATGTCGTCATTCCTTCGTCACCACCCGGCAGATGACCCATCTGACAGGCGTTTTTCGCTTCTATATGCGATGCAAAGCGATGGGTATAGTCCTGCACGCACCAAGCCACGCAAAGTGGCAAAGGTCAGTCATGCACGATGGTGTAGGTGCCCTGACCTGCCATGATGCCGCGAAAGCCCCCCGGCTCGCTCAGGGCAAAGACCACCAGCGGCATCCGGTTGTCGCGGCACAGCGCGATGGCCGATGCGTCCATGACTTTCAGGTTCTTGCGCAGAACATCATCGTAGGAAATGTCGGCGTAGCGCTTGGCATCGGGGTTGGTCTTGGGATCACTGTCGTAAATGCCATCCACGTTCTTGCCCATGAAGATCGCCTCGCATGCCATTTCACTGGCCCGAAGCGCCGCTGCCGTATCTGTCGTAAAATACGGGTTCCCGGTGCCTGCGGCAAAGATACAGACGCGCTTCTTTTCTAGATGGCGCACGGCGCGGCGCCGGATATAGGGCTCGCAGACCTGATCCATCGGAATGGCGCTGATCACGCGGGTATAAACGCCAAGCGATTCGAGAGCGGCCTGCATCGCAAGCGCGTTCATCACGGTTGCCAGCATGCCCATATAGTCGGCCGTTGTGCGCTCCATCCCCTGCGCGCTGCCCTGAAGGCCGCGAAAGATGTTGCCGCCGCCGATCACCATGCAGATCTCGACCCCCAGATCATGCACCGCCTTGATCTCGCGCGCCACGCGCTCCACCGTGGGCGGGTGCAGGCCATAGCCCTGATCGCCCATCAGCGCCTCGCCTGAGATTTTCAGCATCACGCGGTCGTATTTCACACCACTTTCCAGGGCTGCTGCTGTCATGGACTGTCCTTGCATCTGGTTTGGCCATTGGATTGCGGCGCAAACTGTCGCAAAACGGGGGCGGGTTCAACTGGTGACTGGTGTCGGAGCGGGGGGGGGGGGGGCTCCCACCCCCCCCGAGGGCAGGGTGGAGGAGGTTCAGAAGGGGGCGGGGGGTGGGGGTG
>JBKBWK010000031.1:9812-38715 GCA_046313895.1 Paracoccaceae bacterium | reverse complement strand
ATGCCCAGCGCAGCGAATGCGTCGGCATTATAGATGAAGCCATGGATCACCGAGGCCATCGGCACGCAAAATGTCGCGCTGCCGTCATCGGTCTGCCACGCAGATTTGGCCACGTCCGAGAAGTTGGCCATTCCGGCCAGCCCCGACAGGTCCGCAAGGTGGCCTTGATTGTACAATTCCAGCGATGCGTCGAACGGGCGGCAGGTGATCAGATCACCCGCGCTGCCCGCCGACAGCTTCGAATTGAGCGCTGCGTTGTATTCCGCAGGGGCTGAAGGCGAGAAAACAACGGTGATGTCGGGGTGCTGTGCATTGAACGCTGGAATGATGGTGTCCTGCCAGATCGTCAGGTCGTCATTGCGCCAGCTTTCGATTGTCAGAGTGGTTTGTGCCAGTGCGGGCCCAGCCAGCAACGTGCTGGTCAACAAGGCGGTCAGATATGTCTTTTTCATTGTCGTCTCCCGGTTGGTGGGCTTTTCGCCCGGTTGATCTGTCAATCTGTCAGCAGAGGCGCCAGATGGCCACCGGTTCCGGACAGGGCGCTGTCCGCCTGGTCGGGCGAAAGGCCTCGCGCCACCAGAACGGCCGGCTTCACGGCACCAAGCGTTTGGGCAAGTGCGTCGCGCGCACTATCCTCGTCTGCGCCGGATATCGCCGCGACGATGCGTGCGGCCCGGTCGATCAGCTTGGAATTGTCTGCGGTCAGGTTGACCATGTATCCGTCATGGACATGGCCAAGGTTGATCCCGACCAGCACTGACAACATGTTCAATGCCACCTTTTGCACCGTGCCTGCGGCCATGCGGGTGGACCCCGTCACGATTTCCGGTCCGGTGTCCAGAACAACCGCTATATCGGCTATGCCTAGCAGCGGGGCTTCCGTCACATTGGCAAAGCCCACCACCAGAACGCCACGCGCCTTTGCCGCCTTCGCAATGGTCATCGTGTAGGGTGTCCCACCCGAAGCGGCGAGGCAGAGAATCACATCGCCCTGAGCCAGTGACGCGTGGTCAAGATCTGCCAGCGCGAGGCTTTCGTCGTCCTCGACACCGCCCTGCATGTGCAACAGCGCCTGGACGCCACCTGCAAACAGCATTGGCACCCGATCAGGGGAAATCCCGAAGGTGCCCGGCAGCTCAAGGCAATCTGCCAGCGCCATCAACCCGGACGAGCCAGCCCCCGCATAGCCCATCTTTCCACCATCCCGCAAAGCCTTGGCACCGGCCTGTGCGGCCCGGACGATCTGCGGAAACGCGGGGGTCAGGACGCCAAGTGCAACGGTCTGGCACGTCAGGATGCGCGACAGAACCTCTGCTTCCGAAATGGCATGCAAGCCGTCGGACAAAGGATGGTGGCTTTCTGTGCGACGCTCGGACATCTGATTCCCCTCTCTGTCATCGACAATGCCAAAATAATACCAATAGTAAAGAACGAAGTGCAATACGCGCGAAAATCGTGTGTTATTGGGCTTTCGACAGATACCACTTTCAAAATGGTATTCATTTGGTATCTTGTCTGCGAAGGAGATTCGCATGACGCTGTTTCTCGGCATTGATGGCGGTGGCACGGGATGTCGCGCGATGGTTGCGGATGCGACCGGCCTTGTGCTGGGTGTCGGGCAGGCTGGTCCGGCAAATATCGCATCTGACCCAGATGTGGCCCGCGCCAATATTCTGTTGGCCACGCAACAGGCGATGACCCGGGCAATCGGCCCGGCCAATGTGTCGCGGGAATTGCCGCATCTTGTGGCTGGCCTTGGCCTTGCAGGGGCCAATGCGGCGGGTGCTGCCGGGCGATTGCGACTTGGCCTGCCGTTTCAGAAAATCCGCATCGAAACCGATGCAGTCGCAGCGGCCAAGGGGGCCTTGGGCGGGTCAGACGGTATTGTGGCCGCTCTGGGCACGGGGTCGGTTTACGCCATTCAGCAAGACGGAAAGATCCGTTGCTTTGGGGGCTGGGGATTGGTTCTGGGTGACGAAGGCAGTGGCGCGCATCTGGGCCGGGCGGCGCTGTCACAGGCGTTGCGCGCAGTGGATGGTCTTGTGCCAATGACACCCTTCCTGCAGCAGCTGATCGACACCCATGGCGGAGCGTCAGGGATTGTGTCTTTCGCCCAAACTGCCCGCGCTGCCGATTTCGCCCGCTTGGCGCCGGCTATTCTGAACTCAACCGATCCCGCCGCGCGCGCGCTGTGGGCGGCGTCCGTGGCAGAGGTTGGAGCGACACTGGCCCATTTGCGCAGCCTGTCCGGGTTGCCCGTGACCTTTATTGGCGGACTCGGGTCCAGCTATGCCGCCGCTTTGCAGCACATACCGCAAGTCCTGGCCACAGGAACCGCATTGGACGGGGCGCTTATGCTTGCGCATGAGGTGGCGTGATGGATCAGTTGTTTTCCTCGGCAGGCTTTGACGACACGGGCTCTGGCCCGCTCTACCTTCAACTGCAAAAGCGGATTGCCGAGGCCATTCTGTCCGGTCGTCTGGCCGCCGGTGACAGCCTTCCGGCAGAGCGCGACATGGCCGCAATGACCGGTCTGTCGCGGGTGACGGTGCGAAAGGCGGTGCAGGCTTTGGTGGCGACGGGGCAATTGGTGCAGCGGCGCGGATCCGGGACGTTCGTGGCCCAAAAGGTCGAACGATTGGAGCAGGCCCTGTCGTTGCTGACAAGCTTCACCGAAGATATGGCGCGGCGCGGCAAATCGGTTGAATCGGTCTGGCTGTCGCGTCAGATCACAGTGCCTTCGCCTGAAGAGGTGATGGCCCTTGGTCTTGGCGCGGGCGATCATGTGGCGCGGCTGGAACGGGTGCGGCGGTCTGATGGCGTGCCGCTGGCCATCGAACGCGCGACGCTTTCCACGGCCACGCTGCCCGACCCGACCACGGTCGAGACAAGCCTTTACGCGGTTCTTCAATCTCGTGGATTCCGCCCTGTCCGCGCGGTCCAACGGATTTCAGCCGCCAATCTGGGCGTGCGGGATGCAGATCTTCTGGGCGTTCCGGTCGGTGCCGCCGGATTGCGCATTGAACGTATCGGCTATCTTCCCAATGGGCGGGTTGTGGAATTCACACGGTCCATTTATCGCGGCGACGCCTATGACTTTGCCGTTGAGCTGACCCTGTCGCCGCAAAGCGGCGGCTCTCCGGAGAGGATCCAAACATGATGCAGACCCATATGGCCCGCGAAGTGGCAGAAATACCGGCAGCGGCCTCGCGTTTTCTGGACCAGACCGGCCCCGCCCTGCGCGACGCGGCCGTGGCCATGCGCGCACTTGACCCCGGCCTGATCATCACGGTGGCGCGTGGATCGTCAGATCATGCGGCGACTTATCTGAAATACGCGGTCGAACTTCTGGCTGGTATTCCGGTTGCGTCGGTTGGGCCTTCTATCGCTTCAATCTATGGTCGACCCTTGCGGCTGAAAGGTGCGGTCTGTGTGGGGATCTCGCAATCGGGTCAAAGCCCCGACATTGTCGAAATGATGCGGGCGGGTCGTAAGGGTGGAGCCTTGTCGCTGGCCATCACCAATTTTTCTGACAGCCCGATGGGGGCCGCCTCGGACCATTGCCTCGCCCTGCAGGCCGGGGTTGAACAAAGCGTAGCGGCCACCAAAACCTTTGTCGTCTCTGTGCTGGCGGGGCTTGCCCTATTGGCCGAATGGCAACAAGACGATGCCCTGCGGCGTGCGATTGCCGCTTTGCCAGAGGACTTTGACAAGGCCCTGCAGCTTGACTGGTCACCCCTTGCCGCGCGTCTTTCGCGGGCCGGATCTGCTTATGTTCTGGGTCGCGGGCCGGCGTTTGCCATTGCCAATGAATGTGCTTTGAAACTGAAGGAAACCTGCGGGCTTCATGCCGAATCCTATTCTGCGGCCGAGGTTTTGCACGGCCCCGCTGCCATCGTTCAGGCGCAGTTTCCAGTGTTGGCCTTGGGTGTCGCGGACGCCGCCCTTCCCCATGTCGTAACCACTGCGGAACGGCTGGCGGCACAGGGGGCTGATGTCTTTCTGACCGGTTCTTCGGCCATCGGTGCCACGTCTTTGCCATCGGTGCCAGATCTGCATCCGCTTGTGGCCCCGTTGGTATTGGCCACCGCGTTCTACAACTTTGTCGAAGGTTTGGCGCGGCGGCGCGGGTTTGACCCGGATACGCCGCCCCATCTGCGCAAGGTGACGGAGACGGTCTGATGATCACGGCATTCACCGGAGCACGGCTTTTTGACGGAACAACATTGCGCGATGGTGCCGTCCTGGTGATCCAGGGGAACCGGATAACGGCTATTGCCGCTTCGGTCCCCCAAGGTGCGCAGGTGATCAATCTGGCGGGTGGCATTCTATCGCCCGGACTGATTGATCTGCAGGTGAACGGCGGGGGCGGGCTGATGGTCGATGGCACCACCGACTCAGCAACCTTGCAGGCTATGTGCGCCACCCATGCGCGGTTGGGCACTACCGGCATTCTGCCGACCCTGATCACGGACACCCCATCGGCCACGGCCAGCGTGATCGAGGCCGGGGTAGCCAGTATCGGTACTCCGGGCTTTCTCGGGCTGCATCTGGAAGGTCCGCATCTGGACCCACGCCGCAAGGGGGCGCACGACCCGGCGCTGATCCGACCGATGGAGGACGACGATCTTGCAATGCTTGTCGTGGCCGCGCGGCGGCTTCCCGCCCTGATGGTGACGCTGGCGCCTTGCAATGCGCGGCCTGACCAGATCGCGGCACTGTCCAAGGCCGGGGTCATCGTCAGTCTGGGCCATACCGAATGTACCTTTGCCGAGGCTGAAGCCGCCATCGCTGCGGGTGCCCGCTGTGCGACGCACCTGTTCAACGCCATGAGCCAGCTTGGCAACCGCGAGCCGGGTTTGGTCGGGGCGGTGCTGACACATGACATTGCGGCCGGGCTGATCGCGGACGGCATTCACGTTGCCCCTGCGACACTGCGGGCTGCTCTGTCGGCGCGGCCGGAGGGCTTGTTCCTTGTCTCGGACTGCATGGCCGCCGCCGGGACTGATCAGACCGGGTTCACCCTTGGCGGTCGCAAGATCCTGCGCCGTGATGGGCGCCTGACGCTTGAAGATGGCACCTTGGCCGGGGCTGACCTTAGCCTGCCGCAAGCCGTGGCGGTGATGGTGCAGCAGGTCGGGCTGTCGCCCGAGCGTGCGCTTGCGATGGCCACACAGACACCATCAAACCTGATCGGGCGCAACGATTTGGGTCGGCTAAGCAGCGGTGCACGGGCCGATCTGGTGCATCTGTCCGACGACTTTCGCGTGCTCGCAGTCTGGCAGGACGGTGAAAATAGGCTCTAACCCTGCCATTTCCAAAGTTTGCGAGCCCGTTCAGCGCTATAGCGTCCCAATCGCACATCCTCGGCAATCAGGGCCGGGTCGCGCTGCGCCGGGTCGCCAAAGCCACCGCCACCGGGGGTGCGCACCCGCACTCTGTCGCCGGGGCTCAAGACGATATCCTGCGCTTTTGAAAGATGCGGCGGCACATAGGTATCATTCCCCCGGATCACTTCGACCCGGTTCACCGCGCCGTCCAGCCCGCCCGCAGCACCCAGAGGGCCGCTGCGGCCATGATCCATCACAAAACTGGCCCGCGCCTCTCCGCGCAGGAGTTCGATCTCGTAGTCCAACCCAAAGCCACCCCGATGTGCCCCCGCCCCGCCGCTGCCTTCGTGCAGCGCGTAGCGGCGATAAAGCACCGGAAACTTCTGTTCCATGATCTCGACCGGCGGAGCCTTGGAAATTCCGATTGTCGAACAGCCGTTCGACAGCCCGTCGTGATCGGCATTGCCACCATAGCCGCCGCCGGAAATCTGATACATCACATAGTCTTTCCCAGTCGCCGGATCGTGCCCGCCAAGCCCGAAATTCCCGCTGGTGCCGGCGGGTGCGGCGGTCACGCGGTCAGGAATGGCCTGCACGAGCGCCGCAAAAACCGCCTCGGCAATGCGCTGGCTGACCTCTGCCGCGCAACCCGACACCGGACGGGGGTATTGTGCATCCAGAAAGGTGCCTTCGATCCCGATGACATTCAAAGGTTCGAACGCCCCGGCGCTGATGGGCACATCGGGAAAGATGTGACGCATCGCAAGATAGACCGAAGACAGCGTGGTGGCGCGAACCGAATTCATCGGCCCCATGCAGGGCAAGGAGCTTTGCGCAAAGTCGAACGTCAGATGGTCGTCGGCTTTTGTCACCGCAAGCGCGATTGTCAGCGGCTGGTCAACCACACCATCGGAATCCACAAAGGCTTCGGCGCGGTAAACTCCATCCGGGATCAGGCCGATCATTGCCCGCATCTGCTGCGCGGCCCGCACCCGCATGGCTGCAATCGCCTCGGTGACGGTGGCATCACTGTACCGGTCCAAAAGGCTTGCCAAACGCTCGGCACCGACCAAAAGCGCACTGGCTTGCGCCTGCACATCCCCGATGCGCTGCTCTGACACGCGGATGTTGGAACAGATGATCTGCCAGATTTCCGTGTCTAAGACGCCATTTTTGAACAGCTTTACCGGCGGAAGCCGCAACCCCTCCTGTTCCGCGCTGATCGCACTGGCCGAAAATCCGCCCGGCACGGCGCCCCCTGTATCCGGCCAGTGCCCGGTGTTCGACAGCCAGCAAAAGATCTGCCCGCCACGCCAGACTGGCATGGCAAAGCGCACATCCATCAGATGCGTCCCGCCAAGGTAGGGGTCGTTCACAATGTAGATGTCCCCCGGATCCGGTGGCGCTGTCACGCCGTCCCTGATCCGGTCTATCAACGTCCGGGTGGAAAACTGCATCACGCCGACAAACACCGGCAATCCCTTTGACCCTTGCGCGATCAGGCTGCCATTCTCCGCGCTGTATATTCCATCGGACCGGTCATCTGCCTCGGCAATCACCGGGGAAAACGCTGCGCGGCTGAAGGTCAGATCCATCTCGTCGCAGACCTGTTGCAGACCTGCCTGAATAACGGCCAAGGTCACGGGATCAACCATGTGGCACCTGCACGATAAGATTTCCGTCCAAATCCGATGTGACCCGGCAACCGGGATCCACCACGATTGTTGTGTCCATCTGTTCAATGATCGCGGGACCGCTGAGCGTCAGCTCCAGCGGCAGATGATCGCGCCAGTAAACCGGCGTATCCACCCAACCGCCAAACCACACCGGGCGGTAGGACGCAGGCTGGGCCGTGTCGCGTCGCGCTGCGCGGTCGATCAGCGCCGACAGGTCCATTTCCGGCCGCTGTCCAATGACCGAAACATTGAGGTTCACCAGATTGGCCTTGATGGTTGGCAACGCCACCCTGAACCGGTGGTGATAAGCGGCCTCGAACAGATTTTGCAGGTCAGCGCGTGATGGCACGCCATTCGGCAGGGCCACGCGCAAAAGATGAGTCTGTCCGACAAACTGCATATCGGCCGAATATTCGGCACGAACCGAAGTCAGTCGGATGCTCTCGGCACCAATCAAGCGACGCCCTTCGGTTTCCTGCGCGGCCAAAACCGCATGCACAGTGTCTATATCAACATCATCCAAAGGGCGGTTGAGTGTGCGGACGAAATCTTGCCGCAGGTCGGCCACCACGCAACCCAGTGCATTTGTGATGCCGGGGCGCGCGGGAATCAGAACGGTTGGCACCGCCAATTCGTTGGCCAACGCCACGGCATGCAGCGGCCCGGCCCCACCAAAGGCAAAAAGCGCGAAATCTCGCGGATCGGCGCCCATGCTGATCGACACCATGCGGATCGCGCCCGCCATATGGGTATTGGCGATCCTGACCACGGCTTCTGCCGCCTGTTCCACAGACAAGCCAAGTGGTGCTGCGATCTGGTCCTGCATGGCCTGACGTGCGGCATCGACGGCCTGACCAAAGCGCGCGGCGGGAAGCCGCCCCAACAGCAGGTTGGCGTCGGAAATCGTCACCCGTGTGCCGCCCCGGCCATAGCAGACCGGACCGGGGTCAGAGCCTGCGCTGTCCGGTCCCACGCGCAGCATCCCGCCGGCATCGACGCGGGCAATCGACCCGCCGCCCGCGCCGACGGTACGCACATCAACCATCGGCACATGGATCGGCATGGCATATTCCACTTCGATCTCGTTAGACACAGGCGCGCGCCCGTCGCGGATCATTGCCACATCGGTCGAAGTGCCGCCCATGTCATAGGTGAGAAGGTTGGTCATTCCGGCCCGACGCCCGGTCGCCACCGCCGCCATGACACCAGATGCCGGCCCGGACATCACGGTTTTCACTGCCTCTTTCGACACCAACCTTGCCGAAACCATGCCGCCATTGCCGTTCATCACCAAAAGATCATGCTTGTATCCCCGCGCGGCCAACTGGTCGGCCAGTCGCGTGACATAGCGTTCCAAAAGCGGTTGCACGCTGGCATTGACCGCGGCCGTGACACCGCGCTCGTATTCGCGGCTTTCAGACAAAAGCGAATGGCCCATGGTGATGTGGTCGTTTGGCCAGACCTGTGCTGCAATCGCGGCGGCACGCTGTTCATGCGTGGGATCGGCATAGGCATGCAGGAAGTGGATCACCAGACTTTCGCATCCTGCGTCGCGCAAGGTCAGGGCTGCCGCACGCACGGCGTCTTCGTCCAGCGGCACAATTACCGCGCCCCGCGCATCCATCCGCTCGGGCACCTCCAGCCGCAGGTCGCGTGGAATGATCGGTACAAAGCGGCCGTGCATGCCATAGGCATGCGGTCGCGTCCGCCGACCCAGCTCCAGCACATCGCGGAAACCCATCGTGGTGATCAGGCCGGTCTTGCACAGCGTCCGTTCAAGAACGGCATTGGTTGTGGTGGTTGTGCCATGCACGATCAGAGCGATCTGTGCCAGATCCGCCCCGGCCGCGTCCAGCGCATCCAGTACGCCGGGCGCCTGATTGGGAAGCGTGGTCGGAACCTTGGCCAGCTTCACTGCACCGGTCGCCGGATCGACGATCACCAAATCGGTAAAGGTGCCACCGACGTCGATCCCTGCGACCAATCCGGCCATCATACCCCCACAAATCGCTGAAACAGGGTCGAATTGGGCGTCAATTGATCGCGCGTTACGTTCGCTTCGACCCGGCCATGCGCCATGAAGGCCACACGGTCTGCCATGCGCAGAACGGTATCCACCCGCTGTTCAACCAATACCGTGGAAAGTCCGGTCTGGCGCAACTGCAGGACAGTGTCGCGGATCAGAGCAATCATCGACGGCTGCAAACCTTCTGTCGGCTCATCCAGCAACATGACAGACGGTTCCAGGCACAGCGCGCGGGCGATCGCCAGCATTTGTTGTTCACCCCCGGACAACGTGCTGGCGACCTGATCCAGCCGTTCGCGCAGCCGTGGAAACAGGTCCAGCACGAAATCGCGCGTGCGGAGGCCCTTTTTTCGGGCCAGCAATCCGATCTCGATATTTTCGGCCACCGTCAAGGGGCCGAACAAGCGCCGGCCCTGCGGCACATAGGCGATGCCGTGTCGCGGTACCTGATGGGCCGGCAAGCGATGTACTGGAACCCCGGACAGCAAAATCTGCCCCGATTGCACAGGCACCAGACCCATGATCGCCTTCATCAAGGTGGATTTGCCCGCACCATTGCGCCCCATGATGCAGGTCACTTGCCCCGGTGCTGCGTGAAACGTCAGATCACGCAAAATGGTGACCGGGCCGTAGCCTGCGGTGATGCCGTCAACCCGCAGCATGATCGACCCCCAGATAGGCGTCCTGCACGGACTCGTTCCGGCGGATCTCGGCAGGTGTGCCAACCGCCAGCACCTGACCGAAATTCAGAACCGTGATCCGGTCGGCAAGATCCATCACCACATCCATATTGTGTTCGATCAGCAGAATGGTCGTTTCCGGCACCAGGGACCGGATCAGGGATTTGAACCCCTCGATCTCACCCGATGCCAAACCTTGGGTCGGTTCATCCAGAATCAGAACCGCCGGACGGAGCGCCAGCCCCATGGCGACCTCCAGCAACCTTTGGTGGCCATAGGACAACGTGCCCGCCAACGCGCGATCCTGCCCGGTCAGCCCAACCCGCGCCAGAGCTTGCGCGACCTCTGCCGCAATATTCCCAGCGCCCCGGCTTTGTGCAGCCAACGCCACATTGTCGAACACAGACAAGCGCGGATAGACCGAGGTGATCTGGAACGTATAGGCTATTCCCTTGCGGACCCGCAGATGTGCAGGCAAGCGGGTGATGTCTTCCCCTGCAAGCGTGATGGTCCCTGATTGCACTGGAACCCGGCCAGACAGCAAGCTGACAAATGTGGTTTTTCCGGCACCATTTGGGCCGATAAGCGCGTGAATCTCGCCTTGTTCCAGCGAAAAATCGACGCCGTCCACCGCGCGCAACCCGCCAAAGTGCCGTGTCAGACCCTTGGCTTCGATCACGGCAACCATGGCACGATCCTTTCGCGCAGGCTGCCCAGAATCCCCTTCGGCGCGAACAGAACAAGCGCCACCAAAGAGGCCCCGACGACGAACTGATAGGCGTCGGTATAGCCGCTGGTGATGTCGATCAGATAGAACATCAAGATCGCCCCCAGGAACGGCCCCAGAACCGTGCCCGCCCCGCCCAAAAGCACGTAAAGCATCGGCAGGATCGAATACTGGATCGTGGAAAAACTGGCTCCGACATAGCCGAACAGCATCCCATAGGCGGCCCCCGCCACCCCGGCATATAATCCCGACACCACCAGCGCCACCAGCTTTACCCGGAACGGATCATAGCCCAGCATCCGGCTGCGGTCTTCATTCTCGCGCATTGCCACCATGACCCGGCCAAAGGGCGACCGCACCAGCCACAGGCACACCAGCATCGTCACCGCGAACAGCAAGAAGGCCGTGATAAATCGCGGCGTATCGGTCGAAAGGTCAAACCCGAACAGCGCCCGGCCCGTGCGCGCCACGACAAAACCTTCGTCCCCGCCGGTCCAGGTATTGAGATACAGCAGCGCAAGGTGACCGGCCTGGGCAAACATCAGTGTTACGATCATGAAGCTGACACCCGCCGTGCGCAGCGCCAAAAGTCCGACCGCCCCGGCAAGCGCCCCCCCGGCAACCAGACCTGCGATCAGGGCAGGAAGTGAGACCCAGTCCAGATGCCAAACCGGCAGACCCATGCCATACATGCCAGCGGCGAAGAACAGCGCGTGGCCAAGCGACAGAAGGCCAGTGTAGCCAAAGGCGATGTTATACCCCATCGCAAACACCGCCAAGACCATGATCCGCGCCAGATTGGTGGCGTGATAGGGTGGCAGCAAGTACTGCGCCACAAACACCGCCACCAGCACCAGCAGATGAAGGATCCAGACCTTGCCCCCGTCGGTCATGCGCGCGCCCCGAACAAACCCTGCGGACGGAACACCAGAACCAACGCCACCAGCAGGGTGGCAATGATCTTGGCCAATGTTGGCGAAAAGAACATGCTGATCACGCCATCGGAAAGCCCGATCACCAACGCCGCCACCAAAGTGCCACGGATCGACCCCAGCCCGCCGATGATCACCACGATGAACGACAGCAAAAGCGGGTCATGTCCCATCAGATAGTGCGCCTGCTGGATCGGCACGATCAACACCGCGGCGGCGGCCGCCAAGGCCCCGCCGAGCGCGAAAGTGCCGGCGTAGACCCGATCCACGTTGATACCGAACGCTTTCGCCGTGTCACGGTCCACTTGGGTTGCCCGCATCACAAGCCCTGCCTTGGTGCGCGTCATGAACAGCCAGACCGCCGCCAGGATGACCACGGCCGCCAGCACCACAAACAGCTTGTAGCCGGAATAACCGAACCAGGGCAGTTGGATGCGCCATTGGAACGGGGCCGCCACCGGGCGCGCGTCGGGCCCGTAGAACGTCAGCGCCGTTTGCTGCAACATATACAACAGGCCTATGGTGGCAACGATGGTCGCTTCGGGGTCATAATTCAGCCGTTTCAACACCAGCGTGTCGGCCAAGGCGGCAATCGCCGCCACAATCAGCGGCGCGATGATCAAGGCCGCCAACCACGCCAGCGCCGGCGGGAATGGCAGGTAATAGGTCACGAACCACGCCAGCACCGCACCCAGCATGTAGAATTCGCCATGTGCCACGTTGACCACGCGCATGACGCCGAACACCAGCGACAGGCCCACGGCTGTCAACGCCAGAACGGCGGCCATGACGGTGCCTTCCAGCACGGCAAGAAGAAGAAAAGGTCCGAAGGCCAAGGCGTCCGCCTGTGATTGGGGCCAGAGGCTGCCCTCCGGCCCGGTCCGTCAGAACGATTGCGTCGTGTAATCCACCGCGTCGTCATACATGCCATCTTCCAGACTGGTGGCATGCACCTTCATCAATTTGCCGCCCTCCACCTTGCTGATGAACTGATGGCCGAACACTTGGTGGGTCTTGCCATTGAACCGCTTGTCGCCCTGAACATGCGCAAGGCTTTCGGGCATGTCTGTCATGGCCTCGACGGCCTCGACAAACTTTTGCCGATCCGCAGTGCCTTGATAGCCGGACGCCTCCATCCCCGCCTTGATGACATGCAAGGTTTCCCACACCGAAAACATATGGGCATAGGTCGAGATATCCTTGGCATCACTGACAGACGCACCATTGTCATCGACCCCGACAGCAGCGCGATAGGCGACCTCGTGTTCCGATGCATCGCCTTGCTTCACGCGGCAATGGCCTTCCCAAAAGTGGCTGCCCTCCAGAAACTCCAACCCCGGCGATGCGATATCGACCGCTTCGAGCGAGTCGATGAAGCCAAAGATCTGAGGTTTGGCCCCGGTGCCGTAAAACTCGCCCAGTTCCTTGACGAAGGTCAGAACCGCCGGGCCGACCATGACATGATAGAGAACCTCGGTATCGGCCGGAATTTGCGGCAGATAGCGGGTAAAACTGGTCTCTGTGGGCGGCACAGCGATCTTTGCGATCACCTGCCCGCCACCGGCTTCGACGGCCGCAGTGAAGAAATCCCGGTGATCGTGACCAAAGGCATAGTCGGGGAACACCATGGTCACTTTCTTGCCAAGATTGGCCAGAACCCAGGGGGCCATCGACGACACCTGTGCCCGCACATCCGTGATGCCGGGCTGCATGGTCCAGCGATTCAACATGCCGCTGGCCACATGAAAGCCTTCCGAACACACCAGATAGGGCACTTTCAATTCGCCCGCGCGGGGGGCAGAGCCGATGACAACATGCGAAAACAGCGGCCCGAAAATCAGATCGCACCCGTGCTGGCTGGTCAGCTTTTCCACCACCTCGGCCCCGCGCTTGGGGTCGGTGCCGTCATCTTCAAACACAATTTCGACCGGGCGGCCGTTGATGCCCCCGGCGTCATTCACCACCTTCAGCGCGGCCTGCGCCGTGCGTTCATACCACCGGCCATAAGCGGCGCCGATGCCGGTACGATGCAGCTGGAAGCCCAGCTTGATGGGGGCGGCCTGTGCCCAGACCGGGGCAGCAAAGCCAGCGGCCAAAAGCCCGGCGCCTGCGCCTTTCAGAACGGTCCGCCGCGATGGCGCAAGGCTGATCAGTTTCTGTGTCATGCTCCGTGTCTCCACTGTTGCGGGGCACCTCTTGCGGGGGCCTCTGGGTCAACCTTTTGCCGGGTCGTGCGATTTGTCCACGATTTTCTCAACCGGTTCGCGCCGTGGACAACAGCCAAAGGCCAAGAACCGTGTATCCGACCATCAAAGCGGTCATCGGCGCATGGGCAAGCGCGCGGGTCGGCCCGGCCAGCCGCAGGGTCAACAGCACCGCAAGAAGGTGTGCGCCAAGGATCGCTGCGAATTGAACGGCATAGATCATCGGCATGATGGTCTGATCTGTCAGAAAACCGAATGACACATAAAACGGCGGCAAGCCCAAAAGGGCATCACCGCGAAACAAGGGATCGTTCAACGCGGCCAGCGTGTATTGCCCGGCGGTCAGCAACGTCACGAGGTAATGCGCTGCGTGATAGCCCGCTGCAATGGCCAGAAACGACAGCATGACCGGTCCTGTCGCAAAGCGCGCGCCACCGATCGCCTGCCCCGCCCGCATCACGGTCCAGATTGCCCCGACGGTGACGGCCCAGACCACCACAAGCCCGAGTGTGTTCGATGCCAGGACGGCCGAACGCCCCGTTGGCTCCAGCGGGTTCTCGCCAATAACGCCGTGCCACCAGAATGTCTCCATCAGCCCGTCAAAGGTCAGCGCAGACAGTGCCAGAGTGATGAACGCCATCGCCGAGACGGACAGCGGTGACATCCGCACCACCTGAGCCCCCGGCCAGCCCCGCATCAGCCGGGCGCGGTTCTCGTCAAGCTCCAGCCAGAAAGGAGCGACTTTGGCAAGAAAGCCCATCAGCACTGTCAGGAATTCCCCCTGTTCCAGCCATATTTCGCCCTCGGCCACGGCCAGCCCAAAGATCACCAGCCAGTAGATCAGAGCCACCGTTGCCAACACCGTGGGGTCGTCCGGGGACATGGATACCAGTTGGAACCACACAAAGCCGGCGTAGAACGTCACTGCCGGCCAGTGCCCAAGCCGCGACAAACCGATCGTGGACGTCCGGCCCAGCAGCGTCCGCGTGATGTGCACCGGCGCGGTCCATGGGTTGATCGACCGCCAAAGGTTGCCGAACAGCATCGACCCAAGTGGCACCGCGATCCAGACCCCGGTCCAGAACACCAACGTCATCAGATTGTGCATCGGATCGCGGGCGCCGAACAAACCGATCAGCACAAGGGCCAAAAAGCACAGGAATGACAAGTAGGACGATACCGAAACCGGCACCAGCACCCGCCTGTCCAGCACAAGGCTGGCCCCCAGTTGTGGAAGGCGACCGGCCATGGTGCCCATCAGGGCAGTGACCGCCACCGTCAAGGCGGCGCCAGCAATGTATTGCCCGGTCGGTAGTGTCAGGATGACCGAAGGCGGCAGGGCACAGGCAAAGGCCGCGCTGGGCAGGAGTGTCAGAACCCCCGCAAGCGCCCTCATCGCAACCCGTCCTCGCCCTTGACCTGATGGATCTCCAATCCGCCCATGCGCGAATGAACGCGGCCGCCGCGCGCCATGGCCAAGGCAAACAGCACCTCGCCTGCCCTTGGGCCATCTTCGCAAGCCACCGTGATCACGTCAAAGCGTGACCGCACATAGGCCGCGTTCAGATGTCCCAGCGGGATGTCCAACGTGCAGCCCATGCCGCCGACCTTCATCACCGACGGCACGATGGCCCGACATTCGCCCAGCCTTTCGCGCATTCCGTAACCGCCAGCCACATGCCAGATGGACCCATGCTCGCTTTCGCCGGCCTCGCCCACGATGGCGCCTTTGCCGTAGGCATCGATCCCGTCGCGCCCGCCCATCGCCGCCACCAGACGGTCGGTCAGCATCAGTGCCAGTGGCTTCAACGCGTCCATCGCGGGAAGCAGGTTTTCCTCATAGCGCCCGGCATAGGGGTTGGCGCAGATTGCGTATATAGCCCCGCGCAGAACCGACGATGCAGGCAACGGCCCCCCTTCATGCAGCACTTCCTCGATCTGAGTGGTGATCTTGCGAATGGCAAAGTCAGACACGGGCAGGCTCCTTTATGGCAAGCGGGCCAAGGGTCCGCATCTCAGGGTGCAGAAAAAGCGCGGCGGCTTCAATAAGTCCCCGGCTGCGAAAGACGTGTGCCGCGGCTTCGCCCGACCCAAGCGCACGGTTGATATCTGCCGCGCACAGCCCTTCCACGCCCACTGTCACCAGTCGCGCGCCAAGGTCACTGTCCGCCTGCAGATCATGTGCTGGGCGTCGGGCAATGCCGGGATGGTCGGGCAGGTTCACCGAATTTGCGATCATCGTTGCAGCGGCATCGGCCATGGCGGCGGTTTTGGCCAGAACCGTCACGCTGTCGGCAATTCCAAAGGACCAACTTCGTCCGCGCCACCCCGAGGTGGCAATGCCGCGCACCGGATCTTCGGCCCGGACCGTCAGCCGGTCTGGCAGTCCGGGTCGCGCTGCGATGGCGCAGGTCAGGCTTTCGCCGGGATCAAGGTGCAGCGCGATATCGCCACCGTTGTTGACATAGGCCCGCGAGATGCCGGGCACGGCAAGCTCTGCCAGAATGGCATCTGCGACGGCCCCGGCAACGGCGGCCATCGGCGTGATGAACAGGGGCGCAAAGGGACGTGTGGCCCGTGCCATGTCGCGGGCAATCGCCCCAACCGGCATGCCGCCATCGCGGCGCAGAATGGGCAATTCCGCAACCAATTCCGCCAGCACAGAGCCGAATCTGGCCACGGCCTGACGCTCGGCTTCCGCAACGGCCGACGCGGAGCCCCAGGCACGGGCGATAATGTCGATCGGACCGTGCTGCAGATGCAACCTGCCATCGGGCAGTCGCGCAACCGTGGCCCCTGTCATGTTGATTCCTCGGGAGGGCGCCTGACATGTCCGTGCGTCTGATATTCGCCTCCTGCCGCTTGGGTTTGCGCCAGATCACGGATCGCCTCGGCATGCCCGCCCAATGCCAGATAGTCCGAGCGGGGAAGCGTAAACTCCAACGGGGCGACCAAGGCGGGCGTCGGGACGTAACCGAATGCGCCTGGTGGCAAGCGCGTCACGTCCACCATAAAGGTAATGCCCCCACCCGGCCAGATATAGCACGGGGCGCCCCCACTGGTCAGCCGGGTGTGCCCCGCCTGCACCGACCGGGTCAGCCGGACCGGATTGCGGGTGACCCCTGCCCTCAATGACCCACCCGCACCGCCCATGAACAGGACGGTGCACAGAGACGCTTCGCAGTTTTCGTCGATCAACCCCACTGTCGCCCGCAGTGCCGCAGGCAAGGGCGATTTTTGCGGGATCAGGGAGTCATCCAGCACATAGTAACCGTACTCCTCGCCGGTGGTTGAGACCATCAAAACCGTCAGCCCCGGCCTCGCGCCGCGCCGCGCGTCCCAAGAGCCAATGATTTCCAGTGGATCCGTCAGCCGGGTGCCACCCCAGCCCAGTCCCGGCTCTGACACGCGGAAATATCGTCCCGGCGTGGACCTGTGGCCCTTGATCCTGATTCCTGTGGGCTGCCAGCCCAGCACCTTTCCCGCCTGATGTTCGCTGACCACACCGGTGATATGGTCGTCAACCACCACCACCTCATCCACCAGGCCGACCCATTGGCTGGCAAACATGCCGATGGTGGCCGATCCGCAGCCGACCCGCATCCGGCGTTCGCGGGTGCCATCGACAATCGGCGCACGCCCGGCCTGCACCGTGATACTGGACCCGTCGTCGATGGTCAGATCCACCGAAGCGCCATTGCACAGAGCCAGCAGCGTGGCGCAGGTGACACGCCCTTCGGGTTTGCTGCCCCCGGTCAGGTGATGCACGCCCCCAAGGGACAGCATCTGACTGCCATATTCTGCGGTGGTGACATGCCCCACGGGTTCACCCTCGCAGCGGACAATCGCCCCTTCGATCCCCAGATGGCGGTCGGTGTCGATCTTCACCTTTACCCCGCAATAGGAAAAAATCGCTTCGCTCACCACTGTCACCATGTCTGCCCCGTCGACTGATGAGGACACGATAAAGGGCGCGGGTTTGTAGTCGGGATAGGTGGTGCCGGAGCCGATGCCAGTGATGGACGTATCTGCGGGAAACGGCTCTCCGTCCCAGTCCCGCGCGGCAAACGGCACGATGCGTCCCTCTGCCGCGACCGTGCGGGACAGCATCACCACCGGATCCGTGCGCAGGATCCGGCCATCGACATTGGCGTAGCGGTCGCAGGCCCCGGTCTGGCCCGGTGCGATATAGCACATCACCGGGCAGGCATCGCAGCGGATTTTTTCTGGTGCATCAGTCATGGGTTGGTCGCCGGCACAGGCGGCGCCGGGGGGCTGTCTGCCCCCCTCTGGCCTTCGGCCATTCACCCCCCGAGGATATTTTCGAGCAGATGAAGATCATGACCGGACGGCCTTTATGGCGGCAAGAACACGGTGGGGCAGGGCCGGAACCTGAGTCAGCCTTGCGCCGGTGGCGTGGCGGATCGCGTTCAGGATTGCGGGGGCGGTGGGGATCAACACATGTTCACCAAGGCCCTTGGCACCATAGGGGCCTTCGGGATCCGGCACTTCGATCAACAGGCTTTCGATGGGGGGGACGTCGCCGATCGTGGGGATCAGGTAGTCATGCAGGTTTTCCGTGCGACCCGGCAGATATTCCTCCATCAGGGCAAGGCCGATGCCTTGGGCGATGCCGCCTTCGATCTGACCGGTCGCAAGTTGCGGGTTGATTGCGCGGCCCACATCATGCGCGGCCGTGATCTTCAGCAGTCGCACAGTGCCAAGCGCAGGATCAACCATCAATTCAACCATCTGCGCGCCGTACCCATAGAGCGCGTAAGGCGTGCCTTGTCCGTTGGCATCCAGCGCGGAGGTCGGCGGGTCATAGGTTTCTTCTGCCGTCAGGGCATAGCCGTGGGCATCGCGGGGCAGGGTGGCCAGGTCGATCCGGCGGTGGGTGTTGCCGTCACGGATGTCGATCACGGTTCCGGCAAGTGACAGATGCGCCCCATCGCCCACGTTGCCAAGCCGCAGAAGCTGCTGGCGCAGAGCCTCGGCCGCCGCTTTCGCCGCGCGCCCGGTCACAAAGGTCTGCCGGCTGGCAGAGGTCTTGCCCGCATCCGGTGTCAGCGCGGTATCGGGGCCGATCAGCGTGACGTGCGACAGCGGTAGGCCAAGTGCTTGTGCGGCGATCTGAGCGATGACGGTGTTCGATCCCTGACCGATATCGGTCGCCCCTTGATGCAGAATCACGCGTCCTTCTCGCGACAGGCCGATACGAATGGTAGAAGGATTCGGCAGCGAGGTGTTGCCGCAGCCATACCAGCACGCCGCAATGCCGACTCCGCGACCCGGAACAGTCTCTGACAAGGCCCGTTTCCAATGCGGGCGCAAAGCCTTCAGACATGCCTCGATCCCTGCGGCTTGCACGACCTGACCCGTGGCCGTGGTATCGCCATTGCGCAAAGCGTTCACAAGACGGAATTCCAGCCGGTCCAGCCCGACATGTTCGGCGAGATCATCAAAGAGTGTCTCTTGCCACAGCGCCGCCTGCGGCACACCAAAGCCGCGAAATGCCCCTGACACCGGGCCGTGTGTATGAACGGCGCGGGCGCGGGCATCCACGTGTGGTACGAGGTAGGGGCCGGAAACATGTACTGGCACCCTATTGGCAACCGTTGGGCCCCAACTTGAATAGGCCCCGGTGTTGAACCGTCCTTCGAATTCGATCCCGGTGATGCGCCCTTTGGCATCACAGCCGATACGCCCCTGCATCTCGGCTGGGTGGCGCTTGGTTGTCGAGGTCATGCTGTCTTGGCGGCTATACACCATCCGGCAGGGCCGCCCGGTCTTGAGTGTAACCAGTCCGATCAGTGGTTGCAGGCTGACATCCAGCTTGGACCCGAAACCGCCCCCGACCGCCGACGGAATGATCCGGACACGGTCGCGCGGCAGGCCAAGGATGTGCGCGGTGTCGTCTTGGTCCATCACCGGGGCCTGTGTGCAGGCGCGGATTGTCAGGGTGTCGCCATCCATCCACGCTGCCCCGGCTTCGGGCTCGATATAGGCGTGTTCGACATAGCCGGTCTGCATCGTGCCACTGACGACATGGGCCGAACCGTCCAGCGCGGACCGGGCATCACCCTTGATGACCCGGCCTTCGATCAGCCGGTTGCCGGGACGGTGAGGATGAAGCAATTCAGCGCCGGGGGCTTCTGCTGCGTCTGGTGTCATCAGGGCGGCAAGCGGTACCCAGCTTACCGGAAAATCCGACAGATCTGGCTCTGCTCCAGCCTGAAATGCCACCAGAGCCACACATTCACCTCGAAACCGGGCTGGACTTTCGGCAATAGCGGGCTGGTCGGCAAAGGATGGAATGACCCCAAAGGCATTGCGGCCCGGAATGTCGGCGGCGGTGAAGACGCCCGCCACGTCGGATCGCTGCGCAAAGGCAGCCAGATTACCAAAGCGGAAGCGCGCATGGGCGTGCGGTGAACGGATCGCGACCACCGTCAGAGCGCCCTCTGGCCACTCATCCGCGCCGAAGCTGTCGCCACGCACCTTTGCCTGTCCGTCCAACCGTTGGACCGAGTCACCGACGGCGCCCACGGGCCCAGACTCTGCCGGGCCGACGTCGAGGATCGCCGCAATGATCTTGCGATAGCCCGTGCAGCGGCAGAGCACACCACCCAATGCATCCTGCGCCTGAGCTTCGGTCGGAGCGGGGGTGCGGCGCAAGAGGTCGACCCCGGCCATGAGCATGCCGGGTGTGCAGATGCCGCATTGCGCCGCGCCATGGCGCAGGAACGCCGTGCGCAAGCGCTCCAGATCGGCCGCGCCCGACTCGATGGTTTCGACGGCCGAACCATGCACCCGTGCGGCTGGGACCATGCAAGCACAAACCTGCGCGCCATTCAGCAGAACCGTGCAGGCCCCGCAATCGCCTGCATTGCAGCCGACCTTGGTGCCCATTGCGCCCAGTTCATCGCGCAAAACCTCGGTCAGCCGGGTGCCAGGGGCGGCGGCTGTGGTGACGGGCTGACCGTTGAGAGTGAAGCCGATCATTCAAGTGCCTCTTGCACCGCACGCCGCACGAGTTCGGTGGCCGAGGCCAACCGATACCCGGCGGTCGCGCGCACATCGCCGATCGGCGACAAGGACGCTGCAACATCAGTTTCCCTGATGAGTGCGACCGCTGCGGCCGGATCCGCCCCCAGCAACGCGGTTTCAACCGCTGGCAGCCGTTGGGCCACGGCAGAGCAGGCCCCCACGGCAATGGCGGCCTTGACGATCCGACCTTCGGCAACCTGCACCCGTGCCGCGACCATTGCGATGGAAATCACCAGATAGGCCCGTGCGCCCAGCTTTACAAAAGCCGACCGACCGTGCAGGGCCGCTTCTGGCACGATGACCGCCGTCAGGACCTCATCAGGCTGGCGCAGGGTCTGTCGTGGGCCGGTCAGGAACTGCGATAACGGTATCTGACGCAAGCCACCCGACCCGACCAGTTCCACCACCGCGTCCAGCGCCAGAAGCGGTGGCACGCCATCTGCGGCAGGTGAAGCGTTGCACAGGTTACCGCCAATTGTGCCCACGTTCTGGATCTGACGTCCGCCCACCTTCCGTGCCGCCTGTTGCAAGGCGCGCAGTGCCGGGGGCAGATCGGCCTCGGCAATCGCTGTCCATGTGGTGCAGGCGCCGATGCGCAAGCCCCCGTCACGCGTCAGCCCGTTCAGTGCCGGGATGGCGGTCAGATCCAGCACTTCGCCGTCAAGCTGTATGCCCGCTGCGGGGTACAGGTCCGTTCCGCCCGCCAAAATCCGGCGCGGCGCTTGCGCCATCAATCCGACCACTTCGTCCAGCGTCTGCGGCTGCGCATAGCTGCGCATGGCGTCCCCCTGTCAATCTGAAGGGCAGAGTGCGACTGCAAGGCCGCCACTGTCAACGGCGCACGCATGGCAGGATCAGACCCCGACCTGTCGTTTTCCACTCAGCGGGTCTTGCGCTGCAAATCTAGTCTGGACGGAAAGCCAAAGGTGCCAGATGTCAAACGATCCGCTGTTGCAGCCCTTTCAGTTGAAACACCTGACCTTGCGCAACCGGATCATGACCACCAGCCATGAACCGGCCTATCCCGAAGACGGGATGCCGAAAGACCGATACCGACTGTATCATCTGGAGCGCGCCAAGGCGGGGGTTGCCCTGACCATGACGGCAGGATCTGCGGCGGTGTCAAAAGACAGCCCGCCAGTGTTCAACAATATCCTGGCATACAAGGACGAGGTGGTGGGCTGGATGAAACGCCTGACCGACGACTGCCATGAGGCGGGGGCGGCGGTGATGATTCAGCTGACCCACCTTGGCCGCCGCACCCGGTGGGACAAGGGAGACTGGTTGCCGGTCGTGGGGGCTGGACCATCGCGTGAACCGGCGCACCGGGCCTTTCCGAAGGTGATCGAAGATTGGGATATCGACCGGATCATCACGGATTATGCCGACGCCGCCGAACGCATGCAGGCGGCGGGCTTGGATGGGGTCGAATTCGAATGTTACGGCCATCTGATGGACCAATTCATGTCACCCTTCACCAACGCGCTGGCGGCCCCGTATGGCGGCAGTCTGGAAAACCGGGCGCGCTTTGCCATGGACGTGCTTGCCGCTTGCCGCAAACGGGTGGGCGAGCGGTTTTTGCTGGGCGTGCGCTACACGGCGGATGAGGCGGAACCGGGCGGGATTGATGCGGATGAAGGCATCGCCATCGGCAAGATGTTCCGCGACTCCGGGCTGGTGGACTTTCTCAACATCATCAAGGGACGCATCCACACCGACCCGGCCATGACCGATGTGATCCCGATTCAGGGCATGAAATCCGCGCCTCACCTTGATTTTGCAGGCCGGGTGCGGGCCGAGGTTGGCCTGCCCACCTTTCACGCCGCGCGCATCCCCGACGTGGCCACTGCGCGCTACGCGGTGCAATCGGGCCAGTTGGATATGGTCGGCATGACACGGGCGCACATGGCCGACCCGCATATCGTGCGCAAGATCATCGAGGGGCGCGAACAGGACATTCGCCCCTGTGTGGGTGCCACCTATTGCCTTGACCGCATCTATCAGGGCGGCATGGCGCTGTGCATCCACAACCCGGCGACGGGGCGCGAAGAGACGATGCCACACAGTATTTCCCCCGCGCCCGTGGCGAAACATGTGGTGATCGTCGGCGCCGGACCTGCGGGGCTGGAATCGGCGCGGGTGGCTGCCGAACGGGGGCACCGGGTGACAGTGCTGGAAGCGGCCGACCAACCCGGAGGTCAAGTCCGCCTGACCGCTAAGACCAAACGCCGGGCCGAGATGATCGGGATCATCGACTGGCGTATGGCGCAATGTGCTGCACGCGGGGTGGAATTCCGTTTCAACACGTGGGCCGAGGCGGGGGACGTTCTGGCCCTTGCGCCGGATGTCGTAATCATCGCCACTGGCGGACTTCCGGAAACGGCGGTGCTTGATTTCGGCAATGATCTGACGGTTTCCGCCTGGGATATCCTGTCGGGCGATGTGAAGCCCGGAACCAACGTGCTGCTCTATGACGACGCAGGCGATCACACCGCATTGCAAGCTGCGCAGCTTCTGGCCGAATCCGGCGCGGTGGTCGAGGTGATGACCCCCGACCGCAGCTTTGCGCCCGAAGTGATGGGCATGAACCTTGTGCCTTATATGCGCGCGCTTCAGGACAAGCCCGTGACCTTTACCGTTACCTACCGTCTGCGCGGCGTGCGGCGCGACGGCAACCAACTGCGTGCCGTGATCGGGTCTGACTATATGGATGTGGTAAAGGAACGCTGCTTTGACCAGATCGTGGTCAATCATGGCACCCAACCACTGGCGGACATCTACTTTGACTTGAAGCCAACGTCACAGAACCGTGGTGCCGTTGACTACGAAGCACTTATTTCAGGGCGGGAGCAACCGTCCGGGTCCGGGCTCAATGGCTTTGCGCTATACCGAATCGGGGATGCTGTCGCCTCGCGAAACACCCATGCCGCGATCTATGATGCGCTTCGATTGACCAAGGACATCTAGGCCCTCTGCCCGTTTCTTGGGCGCGGTCCGCGTTTCCCAAGCTGAATGAATGGAAATCCTGCCTTCCCGCTTGACCTTTCCGTAAACCTCCCTAATTGATGAATGAACGTTCATTCTTTGGCATGGTTGATGAATACCGCACCAAACATTCCGCTCGCCGATCAACGATCGGCTGAAATTCTGGACAGTGCTCGCCATGCCTTTGCGGAAAAGGGGTTTGACGGCGCGTCGATGCAGGATATCGCGCGCAAAGCCGGGATGAGCGTCGGCAACTTCTATCGGTATTTCCCGTCCAAGGCCGCGATTGTCGAGGCTTTGATCGCACTCGATATGGCCGAGATGGAACAGGACTTCGCTGCGATCTTGTTGCATCCCAACCCCATCGAGGCGTTGCGTCAAACCATAGAACAGAAGGTCACGCAGCCCGAATGTCAGGGTGATGGTCGGATTTGGGCCGAAATAACCGCCGCAGCATTGCGCAAGCCAGAGATTGGCGAAGCAGCCGCGCGGATGGAGGATGAGGTTGTGATCCACCTGACAACAGTCTTTGCCCGTGCAACCGGGGTCAGCCTTGCAGATGCCCGGCTGCGGTGGACCGCACATGCCCGTCTGCTGATCATGCTGGTCAAGGCTTGTGCCATGCAACCGCCTCACAAATCCCAATCGGATGATCTGACGCGCCTTGTTATGCGTAATATCAACCGCACTCTTGATGACATTGCCACGTCTGCCGCCGTGAAAGGCTGAATTCATGCGTTCCGTTGTTTTCCTGACCGTCCTGAGTCTTTTGACCGGTCATGCTGCACCACTGGCGGCCCAAACCGCTTCTGCCGCCACCGAACCTGCGCCCATAGCGGTTCAGGCGGCGCCGGCCATCACCGTTTCCACCGTGGCCAAGCGGATCGTCCGGGATCGCGTGATCGCGACCGGACTGATCGCGGCCATCGAAAACGTGCAGGTGGCGCCCCTGATCGAAGGCCAGCCGATCGAAGCCTTGCTGGTCGATGTCGGTGATGTGGTCATGGCCGGACAGGTTTTGGCAGTGCTGTCCAAAACCACGCTTGAACTGCAAAAAAGCCAGTTCACGGCCTCGCTTGCCTCGGCGCGGGCAACCATCGCACAGGCAGAAGCCCAGATGCTTGAAGCGCGCAGTTCTGCCGATGAAGCACAGCGCGTGAATGAACGCACGGCATCGCTGCGCCAGCAGGGCACGGCCTCGCAGGCCGCTGCTGATACCGCACAGTCCAACGCCATCTCGGCCACCGCCCGCGTCACCGTGGCGGTTCAATCGTTGGAAGCCGCGCGTGCGCAGGTGGCCCTGGTCGAAGCCCAGCTTGCAAATATCGATCTGCAGCTCAGCCGGTCCGAAGTGAAGGCACCGGTGGCGGGTGAAATCACGGCCCGCAACGCGCGTGTCGGATCTATCGCGTCGGCGGCGGGCGAGCCGATGTTCACATTGATCCGTGACAATGCGCTGGAAATGGTTGCAGATCTGGCCGAGGCCGATGTCATGCGTCTGGCCCCTGGTCAAACCGCCAACCTTCGTCTTGTCGGGGCAAGCGGTCCGCTGAAAGGCACTCTTCGACTGGTTGAACCCACCATCGGCGCACAGTCACGACTTGGCCGCGCCCGTATTACCGTGGACGATCCAAGCGGCGTTCGCGCCGGCATGTATGTCGAGGCCGAAATTCTTGTGGCCGAACATGATGTGACGGCCGTTCCCGTTACCGCTGTCGGCTCGGGTCCGGACGGGACCAGCGTCATGAAGGTGACAGGCGACACTGTGCAGCGCATACCGGTGCAGACCGGCATCCGCGATGGTGGCTGGGTCGAGATCGTGTCGGGCCTTTCCGTCGGGGATGTCGTTGTCACAAAGGCGGGTGCCTTTGTACGTGACGGGGATCGGATCAATCCGGTTCCGGCAGCGAACTGACGGGGAAAGATGATGAACTTTTCAGCTTGGTCCATCAAGAACCCGATCGCGCCGATTCTGGCCTTCTTCATGTTGATGGTTTTGGGCTGGAACAGCTTCAACACCCTTCCGATCACGCGTTTTCCCAATATCGACGTGCCCTTGGTGGGGATCACGGTGGTCCAACCCGGTGCTGCGCCCGCCGAGATGGAAAGTCAGATCACCAAGGAAATCGAAGACGCCGTTGCGGGGATCAATGGGGTCAAAAACGTCAATTCCACTGTGAACGATGGCATCTCGACCACCGTGGTCGAATTCCGCATGGAAGTCGCCACCGATAAGGCGGTGCAAGATACCAAGGACGCCATCGACCAGATCCGCGGCGACCTGCCTGCGTCGATCGAGGCCCCCATCGTCAGCCGGATCGACGTCGAAGGTCAGGCCATCATGACGTTTGCCGTCACTGCTCCAGACAAGACGCTGGAAGAATTGTCCTGGTTCGTCGATGACGTCATCACCCGTGGTCTTCAGGGTCGCCCCGGCATTGGCCGTGTGTCGCGTTTTGGCGGCGCCGACCGAGAAATAAGGGTGGAGCTTGACCCCGTCCGTCTGGACAGCTTTGGCATCAGCGCATCGGCGGTGAACCAACAGTTGCGCGCCACCAATGCGAACCTTGGCTCGGGCCGGTCCGAACTGGGCGCAGGGGAACAGGCCATCCGCACGTTGGGCGATGCCGCCACGGTCGAGCGTTTGGCGGAAACCACCATCGCTTTGCCATCAGGCCGCAAGGTCCGCCTGTCAGATCTGGGACAGGTGATCGACAGCTACGAAGAACTCCGCAGCTTTTCCAGCTTGAACGGCAATCGGGTCGTCAGCTTTGCGGTTTATCGCGCCAGTGGCGCATCCGAAGTATCGGTTGCCGAAACGGTCAACGCCCAACTGGACACCATTCGCGCCGCCCACCCGAATGTTGGCATCGAAGTGGTCGATGAAACGGTGTTCTACACCTATGGCAATTACGAGTCCGCGCTGCACACCCTGATCGAGGGCGCGATTCTGGCGGTTCTGGTGGTGCTTGCCTTCCTGAAGAACTGGCGTGCGACCATGATCGCGGCCGTCGCCCTGCCGCTATCGGCCGTGCCGACCTTCTTTCTGATGGATCTGTTGGGCTTTTCGCTGAACCTTGTGTCCTTCCTTGCACTGACGCTTGCGACCGGCATTCTTGTCGATGACGCCATTGTGGAGATCGAAAACATCGCTCGACACATCCGAATGGGCAAGACGCCGTTTCGTGCGGCCATCGAAGCGGCGGATGAAATCGGTCTGGCCGTGATTGCAACCACTTTCACCATTGTTGCGGTGTTTGTCCCGGTGTCGTTCATGCCCGGGATTCCGGGGCAGTATTTCCGGCAATTCGGTCTGACCGTCGCGATTGCAGTCCTGTTCTCGCTGATTGTGGCCCGGCTGATCACGCCCATGATGGCGGCCTATCTGATGCGCGACAAGGATGCGCATGATGATGGCCATAAGGACGGCCCGGTGATGACGGGCTATCTGCGACTCATCCGCACCTCGTTGCGGTTCCGCTATGTTACGTTGCTGTCGGCAATCGGAATTCTGGCTGTGTCGGTCTATTACATGATGCAAATTCCGGGGTCTTTCCTGCCGCCTGAAGACGTCAGCCGTATTTCCGTGTCGGTCGAACTTCCCCCCGGCACCACGCTGGATGAAACCGAGCGCACGACGAAAGAAATCTACGCCACGATCAAGGATGTGGACTGGATCGACAACGTCTTCATCCTTGGCGGTGCCTCTCCGACCGGCGACCGTGATATCCGTCGGGCCTCGGTGACTGTGCTGCTGACGCGGCTTGACCATTCCTTGTTGCTGAAGCTGTCGCAGATCGGCCGGTCTTTGCCGGTCATTGGCGGTCTGGTGCCCGAAGTGCAAAATCAGGGCCGCACCGTTCCACAAAACGAGATCGAGGCCGAGATTTTCGAACGCTTGCAGGCCGTACCTGACATGCGCGCGTTCAAATTGAACGACCGTGGCCAGCGCGACATTTCCTTTTCGATCCTGTCTGCGAGCGAGGCCGACCTCAACCTTGCTGTCAGCCGTCTGGAAACCGCGCTGTCGGGCGATCCGCTTCTGGCCAACGTCGCGTCCGAAGGGGCGCTGCCCCGGCCGGAGATCCAGATCACCCCCCGGATGGACGAGGCGGCACGCTTGGGCATCACCACAGCACAGATCGCCGATGTGGTACGCGTGGCCACTATTGGCGATGTGGATGCCGCTCTTGCGAAGCTGTCGATCGACAACCGTCTGGTCCCGGTGCGCGTGCGGTTGAACAATTCGGCGCGGGAAGATCTGGCCCGGATCTCTGCGCTGAAGTTGACCACGGCAACCGGTGGCGTTGTGCCTTTGGCCGCCGTGGCCGATGTCGCGATTGCCGAAGGCCCGTCCACCGTGAACCGGTTGAACCGGGAAAGGCGTGCCACCATTGGTGCCAACCTGCCTGTGGGTGTGGCCTTGGGCACGGCAACCGAACGCTTCAACGAGATTGTGGCCACGGTCGAATTGCCGCCCGGCGTGCGGGTGCAAGAGGCTGGCGATGCCGAGGTGCAGAATGAATTGATGGCCAGCTTCGGCAATGCCATGCTGATGGGCCTGATGCTGGTTCTGACGGTGCTGATCTTGTTGTTCAAATCGGTGATCCAGCCCTTCACCATCCTGTTTTCGCTGCCCCTTGCTATTGGCGGTGTTGCGGCAGCCCTGATCCTGACATCCTCGGCCGTGTCGATGCCGGTGCTGATCGGCATCCTGATGTTGATGGGCATCGTGACCAAGAACGCCATCTTGCTGATCGACTTCGCCATCGAAATGCGTGCGCAAGGGATGGAGCGGTTTGCTGCCGTCATGGAAGCCGGCCACAAGCGCGCGCGCCCGATTGTCATGACCTCGATCGCCATGTCGGCCGGCATGTTGCCATCCGCGCTGGGCGTGGGCGAAGGCGGGTCGTTCCGGGCACCGATGGCGACAGCCGTGATCGGGGGCATCATCGTTTCCACCGTGCTGTCGCTTGTTGTGGTGCCCGCGTTCTATTTGATCATGGATGACCTGAGCCGGATATTGGAACGGGTGTTTGGCCGCTTCGTTGGCAAGAAAGAAGCAGACGCTGACGCGCCGCCGCCAGAGGTGCTTGCGGAACGCATCGCCCTGTTGGATGCCGAACAACGGTCATTGCGAGACAGGTTGGAGGCAATGGGCGGCCCCCGTGTCGTCAAGCCACTCGAAGCGGCGGAATAGACAATACGGGCGGCTCGCGGGCCGCCCTTTTTTCATGTCCGCTGTGGAACTCCGGGGAGAACACACTGCATTTCATAGAGCAGATTGGCTGCC
>JBKBWK010000031.1:0-9713 GCA_046313895.1 Paracoccaceae bacterium | reverse complement strand
GGTTCAACCCGGCGCAACCGCGCACAATTTCCAACCCTTGCCAGATGGACAATCCGCCCGGTTCCACTGTGCCGGTGCCGGGTGCAAAAGCCGGATCCAGACTGTCAATATCAAAGCTCAGGTAAACCGGCGCATCGCCGATCTTGGCCCGCAACTCTTGCATCAAAGGCTTCAGGCTTTGGTACCAACACGCTTCGGCCGGTACCACGGTCCAGCCCTGCTTGCGGCTCCAGTCGAAATCATCCGGGCTGTATCCCGTGCCGCGCAGACCGATCTGGAACACCTTGTCGTTGATCAGACAGCCATCTTCCCACGCGCGGCGGAATGGGCAGCCATGCGCCACCTTTTCCCCGAACATGGTGTCATTGATATCGGCATGGGCATCGACATGGATCAGGGCCACTGGACCGTGCTTGCGCTTGATTGCCCGCAAAATCGGCCATGTCAGAGTATGATCGCCCCCCAGCGTCAGCGGAATGACACCTGCCGCCAAAACCTTGTCATAGTGGGTGGTGATGATATCCACCGTCTTTTTCAGATCAAAGGTGTTGATCGGCACATCACCCAGATCGGCCACCTGAAGGTGATCGAACGGCGCCGCCCCAGTCGCCATGTTGAACGGGCGCAGCATCCGGCTTTCATCACGGATCTGCCGGGGCCCCAGTCGCGTGCCGGACCGGTTCGACGTGCCATGATCCATCGGAATTCCGATGAACCCGACGTTCAGTCCGTCGTAACTTTCCGCCGTGGGCAGGCGCATCATCGTGGCGGGTCCGCCAAAGCGCGGCATATCGTTTCCGCCAAGCGGTTGATTGAATCGGCTCATGGAGTCCTCCATCTGGGTTGCGCCAAGTCTGACCATCCCGGTGCTGCGCCCGCAAGCCATGTCGTTTCCAGCCGCTTGCAGATCGCGTGCCAACATTGCGATTGCGAAGTGCTGCCGCATGGCGCAGAACCGTGTCGATCCGAACGGCGGCTACACCGAAAGGGCGGGAATAGCACATGGTTGTTCGCGACAGGCACAGTTTGCTGCAAACCCCGGCCCTATGATCCGCCGCAAATCCGCCTGACCCTGCCATCTGAAAGAACGCTTCATGACCAGCTTTGCGCTTCGCGTCCAATGCCCTTCGACCCGTGGGATCGTGGCGGCCATTTCCACCTTTCTGGCCGACCAGAGCTGCAACATCACCGACAGTGCGCAATTCGATGATACCGGAACTGGAAACTTCTTCATGCGCATCAGTTTGCGGTCTGAGGGCGGCAAAAATCTTGACGCCCTGCGCACCGATTTTGGCCTGATTGCGGATCAATTTGGCATGCAGGCCGAATTCTTTGACGAATCAGTCAAGCGCCGCGTGATCATCATGGTGTCGCGCTTTGGCCATTGTCTGAATGATCTTTTGTATCGGTCGCGCATCGGCGCGCTGCCTGTCGAGATCGCTGCCGTGATCTCGAACCACATGGACTATCAGAAGGTCGTGGTGAATCAGGATATCCCCTATTACTGCATCAAGGTCACGCAACAGAACAAGGCGCAGGCCGAGGCTGAACAGATGCGCGTCGTCGAAGAGACGGGGGCGGAACTGATCGTGTTGGCGCGCTACATGCAGGTTCTGTCGGACGAGATGTGCCGCAAGATGTCGGGCCGGATCATCAACATCCACCATTCCTTTCTGCCCAGCTTCAAGGGTGCCAACCCCTATAAGCAGGCGTTCGAGAGGGGTGTAAAACTGATCGGTGCGACGTCGCATTATGTCACGGCCGATTTGGACGAAGGCCCGATCATCGAACAGGATATCATTCGCGTGACGCATGCCCAATCGAACGAAGACTATGTCTCGCTGGGTCGTGACGTCGAGTCGCAGGTCTTGTCGCGCGCCATCCACGCCCATGTGCATGGCCGTGTGTTCATCAATGGACACAAGACCGTGGTCTTCCCGGCCTCGCCCGGGTCCTATGCTTCGGAACGGATGGGCTAAGGCTCAGCTTTCACGAAACGCATGGGTAAAATAGTCGGTGAAGGGCTTGATCAAATAGGCTACCGGCGTGCGCGGTGTGGTCTGAATGAACGCTTCCACCGGCATGCCCGGAAGCAGGTTTTGACCCAGCCGACGCGACTCTTCGGCTGAAAGCGTGATTTCTGCCCTGTAGTAGGGCACGTTCGTTACCGGGTCGGTCAAGGCGTCTGCAGAAACGATGGCAACTTGTCCAATCACTTCCGGCGTGGTGCGCGATGAAAATGCCGGAAACATCAGCTTCACTGGCTGGCCTACAAACACCTCGTCGATGTGGATCACTGCGATCTGAGCAGCAATGACCAACGGCCGGTCCTGCGGGATGATATAGGCCACCGGATCGGCTGGGCGCAAAACTGCGCGCGGTGTCGTCACCTGCAACCCCAGTACGGTGCCCGACGCCGGTGCCCGTATATCCAGACGCGCCACCTGTTCCGCCAGGGCGCGCTGGCGCTGGACCAGCTCCAGTTCAGCCGTACCAATATCGCGCAACTGGCTGTTCGCATCTTCGCGACGCTGCGAAGACAGGCCCAAAATTTCCAAGTCGATTTCCGTGATCCGACCCTCGGCCTGCGCCCGCGAGGCAGACAGTTCGCCCGCCTGACCTGCCAGCCGCGCCGCTTCGCGCTGCAAGGCCAGCACACGGGGAGCCTGCGCCAAACCCTTGTCCAGAAGCGATTTCTGATCGGTCAACTCTTGCCCGATCAGATCAAGCTGATCCGAAAGCGCACGCGCCTGCGCGTCGATACCTTCGATCTGTGATAGCGTTTGTGCCTTGCGTTTTTCCAACTGCTCGACCGTGCCTGACAAGGTCTCACGCCGCGCTACGAACAGACGCCTCTGGCCTTCGATCTGGTCGGCGGCATCTTTGTTGGCCTGCGCACGCAGGGCTAAGGCGTCGGGCAGTATCACCTGGGACGCATCGTCACGCTCTGCCTCCAGCCGTGCGCGCCGGGCCTGCACTTCGGACAACTGGCCGTCAGAGATCGTCAGTTCCGACTTCACCAGCGTTCCATCCAGCCGCAACAGAATATCCCCTGCGGCGACGGTCGCGCCTTCTGTCACCAGAATTTCGGCCACCACGCCGCCGTCCGGATGCTGCACGACCTGTCGGTTCTGCTCGACCTCGATCCGACCAGAGGCAACAATGGCCCCTGAAATCGTGGTTGTGACTGACCACAGGCCCACGCCTCCGACCAAAACCAGCAGAGTCAGACAGCCCAGCCACAGCGCGCCGCGCGCCCGCAGGGCAGGGGGCAGATCGGGTTGGGTCATGACACGCCTCCTGGTCCTGCGTTGCGTACCAGTTCGGTATGGTTCTTGACCATGCCACGCAACACCTCATCCCGCGGACCAAAGGCGCGGCGCTGTCCATCCTCCAGCACCAGCAGCAGTTCACATTCCTGAATCGCCGCAGGGCGATGCGCGATCACCACAACACTGCCGCCATCCGCTTTGATCCGGCGGATGGCCGCGTTCAGCGCTACAGATCCGTCGTTGTCGAGGTTCGAATTCGGTTCGTCCAGCACCAAAAGCACCGGATCGCCATACAGCGCCCGCGCCAGACCCAAGCGCTGCACCTGACCGCCTGAAAGTTGCCCGCCAATGGCTGACAGCCGCGTATCATAGCCGTGCGGCAGCTTCAGGATCATGTCATGCGCCGCTGCCGCTTTGGCCGCAGAGACCACCTTTTCCGCGTCAGGTTTTGGCGACAGCCGCGCGATATTCTCGGCCACCGTTGCATCGAATAGCGACACTGTTTGCGGCAGGTAGCCGAAAAGGCCACCCAGAACACTCGGGTCGTATTGATGCAGCTCTGCCCCGTCCAGACGGATCTTGCCTGCCGTGGGACGCAGGCTGCCGACAATTGCGCGACCAATCGTCGATTTTCCCGCGCCTGAAGGCCCGATGATGCCAAGCGCTTGCCCCGGTTCCAGCCGGAAACTGACATTCCGCAGGATCGGGGTCGGATTGCCTGGCACCATCAGCGTCAAGGATTCGACTTCCAGTGACGCGCGCGGCCGGGGAAGTGCGGTGCGACGCGGTTCGGGCGGTTGAGCCGACAGCAGCCGGATCAGATTGTCACGTCCTTCGCGGGCGCGGGTCAGAATTGCCCATTGCCCGATGGCCTGTTCAATCGGTGCGAGCGCCCGCCCCATCAGGATGGAGCCGGCGATCATCGCACCTGCTGTCAACTGATCCTGCAAGACAAGCCACGCGCCAAGGCCAAGAATGGCCGATTGCAGCAGCATGCGCAGCGCGCGGGTGGTGCTGGAAAAGCGTCCGCCCAGATCGGCGCTGTTCAGCCCGGTGGCGAGTGCTTCCGTCCGTGCTGCTGACCAGCGCTGAAACGCAGAGTCGGTCATACCAAGAGCGCGCAAAAGTTCTGCTTCCGCCTTCAGTCGGTCAGCAAGGCGTTCAGCCGTCACCGCAGCCGCGTTGGCCCGCAGAACCGGTTCTTTGCCGACATGCTGATTTGCATAGGCCAGAACAACCAGAACACCACCGCCGCCAACGGCCAGCCAGCCCATCAACGGATGAAAAACAAAAATTGCCACTACAAACAACGGCGTCCAAGGCATGTCCATCACCGCCGCTGCGATGGGAGACATCCAGAACCGCTGGATCGCTTCCAGATCACGCTGCGCCGATGCAGCCAGTATGTCGTTTGGCGCTGCACTTGCCCGCGCAAGCGCCGCCTTGAACACACGTTGGTCCAGTCGGGCCTGCAGCCGCGCACCGATCCGCGCAAGGATGCGGGATCTGGCATGATCGAGCAACCCCATCGCCAGAAACAGGAAAATCACCAGAACCGACAGGGCGACGAGCGTCGCCTCGGAACGGCTGCCCAGAACCCGGTCATAAACCTGCAACATGTAAAGCGGCCCGGTCAACATCAGCAGGTTGACGAAAACGCTGAACACGATGGCCGCAACCAGGAGCCCCCGCGATTCACGCCGTGCTCCGGACAATTCAGCCCGCCCCGATACGTTATGGTCTGTACTGGCCGGCACAGATGTCATGGACAGCTAACCTTGTTGAAACCGCAGTCAGTATTCGCACTCAGATGCGAAGTTGCACGTGAATTGTAAAGAACACTGAAATACTTGGCATTTGTGTGACCGTCACATGGCACCCAATCCTTGCTTGCATCAGGCCGCCAGGGTGTCATCGCTTACCTTTTAAGGCTTGTCGTCACATAGTTCACACTCAGATCACGCGATGACAGGCTCCATGACCACGCCACCGGGTTGAACACCATCCCTTTGCGGTCCACCGGATCCAACCCTGCCTTGCGGATCAGATCAAACAATTCATCCGGCGTGATGAACTTTTTCCAGTCGTGCGTGCCCTTGGGCAACCACCGCATGACATGTTCCGCCCCGATGATCGCCATCAGAAAGGATTTTGGATTTCGGTTCAGGGTCGAACAGATCATCAGTCCCCCCGGCACCAGCAAGTGCTGACAGGCGGTAAGATAGGCCAGCGGATCTGACACATGCTCCACCACCTCCATGTTTAGCACCACGTCAAACTTTTCGCCCGCCGCCGCCATCGCTTCGGCGGTGGTGTGGCGATAGTCGATGGTCAGCCCGGAATGTGCCGCATGCACCTGAGCCACCGGGATATTGCGGGGTGCCGCATCGGCACCTACAACATCTGCCCCCAAACGTGCCATCGGTTCGGCCAGAAGCCCGCCGCCACAGCCGATATCCAGCAGCCGCAGCCCTTTGAACGGCAGCGGTTTTGTCATGTCCCGGTCAAATTCTGCTGCGATCTGGCTGGTGATATAATCCAGCCGGCAGGGGTTGAGCATGTGCAGCGGTTTGAATTTTCCGTTCGGATCCCACCATTCTGCCGCCATCGCTTCGAATTTCGCTACCTCTGCCGGGTCGACGGTTGTTTGGCTTTCCATCACAGTTCCCTTCCAATTGCCCTTTGGATGCGGGCATCTTCCGCGTTATATAGGGCCATGATGGATCAGAGATCAGGCCAAAAGCGCGCAGTTGAATACCTTTACCCGCCGGTCGATCCGTTCGACCAGCGGGTTTTGGATATGGGGGACGGCCACAAGGTCTATGTCGAACAATGTGGCAGGCCCGATGGCGTGCCGGTGCTGGTGTTGCATGGCGGTCCGGGCGGCGGGTGTTCCCCGGCGATGCGGCGGTATTTCGACCCTTCGGTGTATCGTGTTGTTCTTTTCGACCAGCGCGGGTGCGGTCGGTCCCGGCCGCATGCCGGCGTGTCCGACAACACGACATGGCATCTGGTCCGTGATATTGAAACGATCCGCGAGGCGCTTGGGATCCAGCAGTTCATTCTGTTCGGGGGCAGTTGGGGTGCCACGCTTGCGCTGATCTATGCCATCAGCCACCCCGATCGGGTGGTGCATCTGGTGCTGCGCGGCGTTTTTCTGATGTCGCAGCCTGAACTGGATTGGTTCTATGGCGGCGGCGCAGGGGCGTTTTTTCCGGAACACTGGTCACAGTTTGTCTCTCCAATTCCACTGGACGAGCGCAGCAATTTGATCGCCGCCTATCATCGTCGCCTGTTTTCCGGCAACCTGATGGAAGAAACGCGTTTTGCCCGCATTTGGGCGAACTGGGAAAATGCGCTGGCCTCGGTGCACAACGATGGCCCAATGGGGGAAAGCCCCGGCGAATATGCCCGCGCCTTTTCGCGGCTGGAAAATCACTATTTCCACAATGCGGGCTTTTTGGAACAAGATGGCTGGATCCTGCGCGAAAAGCATCGAATCACGCACCTTCCTGCGCACATCGTCCAGGGCCGGTATGACATGATCTGTCCGCCAACATCGGCATGGAAGCTGGCCGAAGGCTGGGACCGTTGTCATTTGCAGATCGTGCCGATGGCGGGCCACGCGCTTTCAGAGCCCGGCATTTCCGCCGGTCTGGTCCGGGTGATGGACAGTTTGCGCCCCTGATGGCAGACGAAGCAAAGACTGCGCCCGAACTGACATTGCGCGGCCTGAGGGTCTTCGTTGCGCTGGAGGAAGCCGGTTCGGTCATTGGGGCCGCCACACGGATCGGCGGATCGCCATCGGGTGTCAGCCAGCATATTACCGCGCTGGAGGCAGCGGTTGGCGCGCGGCTGTTCGACCGCAAGGCAAAGCCTGTGACGCTGACCCCCGCAGGTCAGGTTCTGCGCCGCCATGCACATAGGCTTCTGGCCGCCTTGTCCGAGGCGCAGGCCGATCTGGCAGAGATCAGCCTTGCCAGCCTGCCACAACTGAACCTTGCCATTATTGACGACCTCGATGCTTCCTTGACACCGGTGCTGGTGTCGTCGCTTCAGGCCCGGTTGTCGCGCTGTTTTGTCCATGCCTTTTCGGGAAGGTCTGACCATGTGATTGACCGGTTGCTGGCGCGCGAGGCTGATATTGGCGTGTCGGCCATGGTGCCGCCCGATACGTCGGCGTTCCGCGTTTTGCCGATCCTGCGCGAACCTTTTGTGCTGGTGGCAGGCAAAGGGTCGGTGCGTGGCGATGCGAGGGCCGCGCTTGAACGCCTGCCCTTTGTGCAATATTCTGAAAGCCTGCCCATCGGCCAACGCATCGCCCGCCATCTGGCGCGCGTGCGGCTTAATCCAGACCGGCGTTTTGCGCTCGAGGCGACGCGGTCGGTGCTGGCCATGGTGGTGCAAACCGGCGGCTGGACCATCACGACGCCACTGAACCTGATGGATGCCGAACGCTTTCTACCCGATCTGGAGGTGATGCCGCTGCCCTTTGCCGGTGATGTGCGCCGCGTTCATCTGATCGCGCGGGTTGATGAGTTGGGCCATTTGCCCGAAGAGCTTGCCCGTGACTGCCGCGCGCTGGTCCGCAGCCGACTGGTGCCGCGATTCGATTCAATTGCGCCTGCGCTTGCAGGGGCAATCGAAGTTGCGGACGACGGAGAATAAGGCTCTATTCCTGCGAAAACCGGACGATTTCGGTCACAAGGCAGTCAAGGCTGTCTGTAAAAGGCTGCGCGATGCCTCCGGTCAACAAGGACAATTCGGTGCAGGCGACCAGCAAATGGTCACAGTCCTGCGCCATCTGGCCCGCCAAGCGCCCCATCTCGGCCATCGCCTCTGGCCCACTGTCGCCCGCCTTCACCCTGCGGATCAACGCCAGTATCGGAGCGTCATCCAATGGCCAGACGGGCTCCAGTCCGGCAGAGTCAAATGTTGCCGCGAAGGCTTTGGTCAAGCGCACGGCGGGCGAAGCGAGCATACCAATCCGGCCTTGTGGCAAGGCGGCAACCGTTGCGCTGCGCATGTCCAGAAAGGGTAGCGATGTTGCCGCGATGATCTGTGGCGCATAGGCGTGCGCGGTGTTGCACGGCATTGCAAGCGCCGTGGCTCCCGCTGCCTGCAGATCGCGCGCCATGGCGGCCAGCACCGGGCCGGGATCTTCGCCCACGCCGTCGATCAGCCGGGCAATCCGGCTGGGCACTGCAGGGTTCTGATGCACGATCAGGGGAATATGGTCGGCATCATCGCGGGCAGGAACAGCGCGCAACAGTCTCTGCATCAGCAGAATGGTGGCCTCTGGCCCCATACCGCCAAGAATGCCGACCGGTTTCATGCGTGCGGCAGAACATGCGTGTAGCCGGTCAACCCGATGGCACCACCGGTGTGCAGGAACACCACGCGTTCGCCTTTTTTGAAATGGCCCTTGCGGATCAGGTCAATCAAGCCTGCGGCACCTTTGCCGGAATAGACCGGGTCCAGCAGGATTGCCTCTTGCCGTGCGAAGATGTCGATCGCCTCCAACGTGCTGTCGGCGGGGATACCATAGCCCTGACCGATATAATCGCAATTGGCGACCACATCCTCGCGTTTCACCACCCCCTGCACGCCCAGCTTTTCTTCGGTTGCCTGCGCCAGCCGGAACACGTTGGCCTCTTGCACATCCTTGGGCGCCCGCACCCCGATGCCCAACAACGGAAGCTGTGCATTCAAAGCCTTCAACCCCACGATCAACCCGGCATGGGTTCCGGCCGATCCGGTGGCCGTGACCATGTGATCGAACACAAGTCCACGTTCCACAATCTGCCCCAGCAGTTCCAGTGCGCAATTCACATACCCCAACGCACCCGTGGGATTTGACCCGCCGCCGGGGATTGCATAGGGGCGACGACCTTTGGTGCGAAACGTCTCTGTAACGGCCAAAAGCTCGGCATTCATATCCAGCCCCGGCCCGCGATGTTCAATTGTTGCCCCATGCAGAACATCCAGCAGGACGTTCCCGTTCAGCCGGTAGTTCGGCTCGTTATAGCCGGTGCGATCTTCGAGGATGATGTGGCAGTCGAGGCCAAGCTTCGCCGCTGCCGCTGCTGTCTGGCGCGCATGGTTGGACTGTGTGGCGCCTTGGGTCAGCACCATATCGGCACCCTGCGCCATCGCTTCGGCCATCAGGAATTCCAGCTTGCGGGTCTTGTTGCCGCCGGTGGAAAGACCCGTGCAATCGTCGCGCTTGATCCACAATTCCGGTCCACCCAACAGGGCCGTCAGTCGCGGCATGGGTTCAAGGGGTGTGGGGAGGTGGCCAAGACGGATGCGGGGAAAGCGGGAGAGATGCATGGGAACGGTCTTTCTGCGCTGAGGAACCCGGGGCTCTGCCCCGGACCCCGGGATATTTGGGAACAGATGAAATCAGGGTCGGGGCACAGCATGGCCGGGCGAGACATA
>JBKBWK010000030.1:0-41255 GCA_046313895.1 Paracoccaceae bacterium | reverse complement strand
AGGAACGTTTCGCCGTCAAACGCCCATCCAGGCCCGGCCATCCCCGCCTCGGGCCAGCCTGCGACAAAGTCCGGCCGGGTGGCCGGGTCTACCTCGATCACGTTGCGCACAACGCCATCGACAATTTCGGCCAGTCTCATATCCGCTTCCCACCTTTACCTTGTGATATCGTCAAATGCATGGCGGGCCCGTCAGAACCAACGACCAATCGCGTGGCCGTCCATGCGGGCCGTCAAAGCCGCACCGCCAAGATTGACACAGCCAATGACCCCCTGCGTCGGGCCTGTGAAACCTGAAACGCCGCGCAGGAACCGCGCTGCATTCTGGCGGCCAGCGGCATCGTTCAGTTGGCGAGTGATGGCATCGACGACAAAGTTGGTGTCAACAAATGCCGCCGGAAAGGTCCACAGCACCTCGGCATAGGCATTTGCGGCGATCGACTGAACCATCACCTCCTGTTTCCAGCAAATCAGCGTTCCGTCTGCGAACTTTGTGTATTCGCCATTTGCGTTTGTGCCGCGCTCGATCACGGCACCCGTTGGCACGCCGCCACCTTGGGTAACTGCACCGACGATATTGCCCCGCCGAAACGCTTGGGCCGGCCCAGCTTCGGTCACCAGCAAACGTCCGGGGGTTACGTCGCTGGGGCCGGTGACAGCCACACCGGCAAAGAATGCACCAACCTGCGGGCTGACCGAGGCGCTATCCTTGCGGTAAATGCCAACCCCGGCATTCCCCGCCAAGGGCACCATGAACAGATCGCCAACGGCCGTCGCTGCCCGCCCGATGGCTTGCGTTTCGTAAAGCCAGCGCGTGGTGGCCGCGATCGCGGCATTTTGCGCGACAATGGCCGAGGCATTGGCGCCATCGATCCCTTCCAGCAGCGATGCATAGGCCGCAGGGTCCAGATTGACGTTGAACCCCGGCGCGGGTGGCACCGGGTTGTCCAGCAGTTGCTGCATCGTGTAGGATGCCGCTTCACCGATCTGGACCGCGTCCGGAAATGCGTATTCGCGCGGACGGTTCACGATCAGCGACCCGATGGTTTCCTGTTCGGTCCAGCGCGCCGTCAGCCGATAGACCGTGCCCCGCAGCCCGCGCGTGTTGCGCCACTGCTGCGCGCCTGCGGGCATCTGACCTGTGCCGGTCAATTGCCAGATGGTGCGACGCGGCACCTGCACGGCATTGGTTGCGCCCTCGGTATCGTGCCCTGAGATGGCAAACTCGATCGAGCCATTGGCCAGCGGCAAGCCATCCGGGCCCAGAACCGGGCCGGTGATCGGTGCAAGTGTCAGCATGTGCCTGTTCCTATCCGAAAATCGTCATGCGGGCTTCGCCCCGCGCGCCGGGGGCGTTGCGTCCACCAGCACCACCAGGGGCCGATCCCGCCACATTTGCAGCGCCACCATTGCCGCCATAAAGCGAAAGCCCTCCGGCTCCGACCGATCCGAACGCAACGCCGCCACCACCCCCGCCACCATAAACGGCGGACGCCCCGATCCCGCCGACGGACCCCGCCCCTTGACCGCTGCCACCACCGCCGCCACCGCCCCACAGGTTGCCTTCTGACCCTGCGCCACCATTGCCAGACATATTTCCGTTACCGCTGCCGCCAGCACCACCGCCGCCGATGCCCCCCGCTGCTTGCGGGCCGATTGTGCCTGCCGTGATGTTGGCATTTCCCGCCGAAGTGCCCGCCGAATGTACGCCGCCACCGCCACCGCCGCCGCCCGGTCCAGTGGATGGATTGCCGCCCTGACCGCCACCGCGCGCCGTCAACAGCGACCCGATGGTGGTATTGCCGCCCGCCGCATTGACTGCACCGCCCGCGCCAATTGTCACCGTGGCCGAGGCAGGCAGATCCGCATAGCGGATCAGGCGCGATGCATATCCGCCACCACCTCCACCCCCGCCCGCAGTAGCAGCCCCGCCACCGGCGCCAGCGCCCCAGGCTTCCAGCAGCACAAGCGTTTCGTCGGCATAGCCGGTTGGCACCGTCCATGTTCCGGACGCGGTGAAGACAAAGCGCGCTGGCCCGCCGGTCGCCCCTTCACGCGCCCCGGCAATGACGCGCAACCCGCCCGTTCCGGCACGTTCCAGAACGATCCGTGCATTTGCCGCCAGCGCACCAGCCGTCAGCGCACCACCGGAATTTGACAACAGCGCAACCGGGGCTGCCCCGTTGATCGACAGGGTGACCGGGCCGGTGTTGGCAGTAGCCACCGTCATCGAGAATTTCATGCCGATCACCAGTGCGCCCAGCAAGGGCGGGTTCAACGTGGCGGTGATTGCATTGGCGGTGCCGCCGATTGCCGTCAATGGCAGGGCGCTGGCATCCCACAACCGCTGGATATGGCTGTTGAGATTTGCCATGACATCCGCCCCCGTGGCGGGGCCGGATGTGATAAGGTCGCGCGTCATGCAAACAGCTCCTGTGCTTCGTCGATCATGGTGATCTCTGCGGTCAGATCCTCGGCCGGGGTTGACCCAAAAAAGATCAGCCGCCTGACCACAGTCGATGCCAGACCCACAGCGACAAGCGCCCCGCGATAGAACGGCGACGGGTCTTGCGGCACCGAAAGCGCCAGTTCGTTGCTGGATCCGGTGGCATTGGTCAGCAGCAGAACATCGCCCGGCCCGTCATTGCTGCGCACCACCACGCCGGACGGTGACCCAAGCGCAAATATGTCTGGCACGGCAAAAAGGTCGGGCACCGAAAACACCTCGGGTTCATTTGTCAGGTCAACCGCCGCGTCCAGCACCAGATGCGTGGCCAGGCCGCTGCCATTGACCCGCACCCCCGCGATGCGCCCGGACCCCATCCAGCGCGACAGCATGTCGTGACTGACCCCCACCAGATCACCACGGCGGGCGACAATAGCCTCGGCCGGGGCGGTCAGTGACCAGAAGGTGCTGCGCAATTCGGCTTGCAGCAGATCGAACCGGGCACGCGCACGGGCGGCCGCTTCTGTCGTGATGCCCTGATAGGTGATCATTTCCGGCACCGACAATGGCAATGATCCACCGGGGCGAGGCACATCGATCTGGCGCGGCAGATAGTCGTCTGATGCATCCGGAAACGTCACACGGAACCCGTCTGGCAGATCCGGCAAGGCCCGCTCGAACCGCAGACCCCGGCTGTTGCGGGGCGTGAAAATCTGCACCGGGGCCTCGGTGCTGCGGTCGCGGTCACGCACGATACCCCAGGTTTCCGACATGCGCAGGCTGGCATAGCCACACGATGCCAGAACCTGCGCCGCCTCTAACACGCTTTCATCCTCGGACAGGTGATTGCAGACAAAACCCTTGGCGGCGCAATCCGCACGCCATGCCAGAATTTCAGCGTCGTCCAGCAGGTCTTCAGGCACCGGGCGCGCATTCAAAGACCCGGCCAGAACATGACGCAGATGCGGCGCGGGATTGGATGTCACGGTCCAATCGGACCAACTGCTGCCGTTCCAGTCCGGCACATAGCCGCCCGCCACCACGGACACCTGTTCAAGCTGGCGGTTACGCGCCCGCACAGCGATCAGCGCCAGTCCGTCACCGGGAACCGGCGGCGCATTGCGGATCGATACCGACCGCAACAAATAAAGCGAATCCGCCGTGCCATCGCGCGATCGTGCAATGGTGGGTGATGCCGATCCACGATAGCCGAACAGGTTCCAGACCGAACCTGACACGGTGTAGCCCGCCGCCGACCAGCTGGATTGCGTGATCGCAACACCGCGCGTCACCTCGACCTCATAGCGGCCGGGCGGGAAATCGGCCGGGTTCAAAAGGATGCGCGCCTCATGGCGATCCATTTCAACCCGCTGCACCCCGGTTGACCCCAGATTGCCCGCATCCATCCAGACGGGACCCGATGCACCAAAGGACACATGCGCCGAAAATCCACCTGTTTCCGGTTCTTGCGTCTGGCTGGGGGCACTTCGGCGCGCCTCGACCCAGCCTTCGCCCGACGCGGCCTGCGGATCTGCGGCACGATCAGTCCAGATCAGTTTGATCGAGGCGCGCAACTGCCGCAGACTGGCTGCCTGAAAGTGCAGCTCGGGCAGGTTGATCCAGTCTGTGGCCCCTTTGGCGCGGATGCGCAACCGCAGCGGCACGCGCAACCGCACCGATTCATTGCCCTGATAGTGCAGTCCTTGCGAAAAGATCAGGTGAAGCCAGTGTTCGTCCGGGCTGTTCCGGGTGGCAACCACCTGCGGGCGGGGCACGGTATTTGCTACATCGGTAAACCGGTCCAGCCCCGCGCCATTATCCTGATCGACAATATGCCCTGACAACTCTGCCTGCACCGATTCCGTCCGCCCCTGACGGCGCACCAGACGCAACCGCGTGTCACCGGGCCAACCTTCGCGGGTTTCAATCTCCACCGCTTGCAGGCTGGCGGGATCGGCAGCGCCGATGCGGATATCAGTCAGGCGGTGCGGTCCTGCCAGGCAATAGATGGCCTCGACCACCTCATCCGGGCCGTCGAAATAGGTCAGCGGTTCGCAAGCCAATGGCGGATAGATCTTGCGGTTGCCCATGACGCGCGGGATGGCGCCGTTTGGGTCAAGCGCATTGCCCTGCGCGCTGGCAGCACCTTCGTTTGGGCGTGGCCGGGGCTGTTGCCCGCCGGTCGGAGGCGCAGTCAGCGCCGACAGCAGCAACGACCCCGCCAGCGATACGCCGACCGAAAGAAACGTCGCAGACAATGTGCCCTTGGCAAACAAACCACCCGCTGTTGCGAACCTTCCCGCCAGAATACTGCCGGTCAGCGCGGTCAGTGCGATCGAGGCGATCAGCGCAAAGATTTTCTTTCCGCCGCCACCTTCGCCGCCGCGCGGCGTTGCATGAAACGTGATTTCGACCGGACCGCCATTAGCCCATGGTTTCGGGCGGACCAGATGCCAGCTTTGCCGGGGCACCGGGCGGCCGGAAACACAGATCACGCCGAACAGGCTGAAATCCGCAGGCAGGCCCGGCATCTGGCCTGCCAGTTCGGTCAGCGTCAACCCTTCGGGCAGGCGCGCGACCACCGGCTTGACCTCGAACGGCGGGCGAAAGACCGCGAGAACCGTCATACCCGCCTCCGGTAGCCCAGAATGCGGCCCGATACCGACCAGTGCCGGACAGGCACGATGACAGCGGCCGTGGCTGCCTCGACATGGATCATTCGCAGGGCGTCGATCATCACGCCGACATGCACCACCGATGCGCCACCTTGCGGGGCCCGCATCAGGACAACATCAAACGGGCGCGGCCTGTCAATCGGCATCCAGCCGTCATCCGACCCGGCGCGCATGGCGCGGGCCACCCTCAACAGATCACAGGCCGGGATTTCGCCATAGGCTGGCAACTCAATTCCCAATTGTTCCGCGTAGATCCGGCACACCAGCCCCCAGCACGTCACCGCAGGGGCCTGATCGCCAAACGGCAGACCGACATAGGGGGCAAACCAGGTCATGATCACCAAAACAATCCGGGAAGGCGCGCTTCGATGGCGCGCTGTGAAGGCCAAGGCTCTGTCGTGTAGTCGTGCAGCATCACGGTGCCCGACAACTCGGTCGCCGTGACGGTCACATCGCGCAGCGTCAACTTGCGAAACGCGTAGATCGGCGCAGTTGCCGCCAATGGCACCCGCGGGTGCACCGCAAGGTCGAAATCGGCTGATGATCGCAGTTCGATTGCCACCTCGGCCCGGCCGCGCATGGCCAGCACCGCCTCGCCCATACGGCGGTCAACGTTCTGCACCGTCAGTTGCGTACGCGGAATTTCGTCGGTGTCGGTCAGGATCCGAAACCCGAACGGCAGCCCGACAAAACGCTGGCCATCCAGCAGATAATCACTGGCATCCGAAACCACGCGAATCGGCTCGGGCAGGCCAATGTGCGAAATGGTCAGAAATCCAAGAATGGCATCCGGGGCGTCGGTCTGTTCCAGATCCACACGGCGGGCCTCGGCACTGGCGCGGGTCATGACGGCCCCATCCAGATGTCGGGCAGGCGCATCAGTTGCACGGTCAGGTCTGTCAGGGTTGCGCCGCGCGCTGAAAGTTCATAGGTCGCGCCGCCGCGCGGCATCAGCTTCCACAAGGCCATCTGCCCGGTGATCGGGTCGCGCCACAGGAACGGCACCATGCCGCCGCGCAGGTCATTGGCGACAAAGCGGTCCCATTCCTCCACCTGAAATGGCTTCAGGTTCGGAAATGTGCCGCCCCATGTCTGGTGCGCGGCAGTGACGCCGGCGCGCTCGATGGGCGGGCCGCGATCAGCCTTGAAGCTGACACGTTCATCGACAGGTCCACCCGTCCATGTGCCCCGGCGCGGGGTCTGCGGCAGTGTTTCCGGCCAGATTGGGGTTGTCATCCGCGCCGCACCTTCTGGGGCCGTGCGCCAAAGCGGCCCATGGACCCGTCATGCCGCCCCTTGGCCAACTGATCGCCGACAATCACCCGCACCACCTCTTCGCCGTTCGGGCCTTGCTCGCGTTCTTCGCGGGCGGGCTGGCCGGAATAATTATTGACCTGCACCACGGTGCCACCGCCGCCACCGCCTGCGGCACGCACCCCCAGCTTACCGCCAACACGGGTTAGTGGCATGATCGCCTCTGGCCCCGCTTCGCCCATCAAGCCCGTGGCCCCGCGCATCGGAAACATGGTCGGGCCGGAAACCACGCCACCGGCCGCAAACGGGATCACCCGGCCACCCCCAAAGGCGTTGCCGTTGGCATTGGCAAGCAGCGGAATGAACCCCTCTGCACCAAAGGTCTGCGGCATCAGGCGGGCCAGCAGGCGGAAGGTCGATTCCTGCAATGCCATCGACAGCAGCTTCTTACCCAAGCCCTCGATCACCTGACCCGCCTTGCCGCCGCCTTCGACAATCGCATCGAACAGCGCCGACATGCTGCCCTTGACCTGCGCCGCCACGCTTTGCGCAAACTTGTTGGCGCTGTCGAATTCCGATTTCAGGGTCGCGGCCTTGCGGTTGTAGGTGTCCTGGTCGATGGCCCCTTGCGCCAGCAGGTCATTCAGCTTGGCCATCTGCGCGGCATAGCGTTCGGCGGCGGTGCGGGTTTCGTCAAAGATTTTCTTGCCCTCTTCCACCGCCTTGTTGACCGCGCCAGCGCCTTTTCCGGCCCCACCCGCAGCCCCCTTGGTGGCCGCCTTGCCCTTGCCGGATGCGCCTGTGCCGATGTCCTTGAAGGTGGTGCCCATCGCCTCTTCGGTCTGTTTGATGGTCAGGTTGGTCAGCGTGGCCTCGGCCCGCAGCTTTCGCATGGCGAGCGTGGTTTGTTCGTTTTTCTTCAAAAACTCTTGCATCATGTCGTCGCGGCGGCTTGGTGGCGGTTTGATTGCCCCGACGCGAACTGCATCTGCCATAGCCTGATTTCCACGGCTAAGTCGGGTTGGATCCTGCAATTCTAAAACTGTTGCCCGGTCCTTAACCCGCTGGCCCTCTATCCGAAACTGATCTTCCAGATTACGCAGATCACTGGCCTGTTCCGCACCCCGAATGCGCAGCAATTCAAGCTCGACAGCCAGAACCTGTTTGCGCGCAATAAATTCCGCTTTGGAATTGGCAACTACGGCCGCAGCCGACGCATCAGATGCGCCGCCACTGGCTTCGATGGCCGCAGTGTATTGGCGTTGCACGCTTTCCAGCGCCGATACGGCCCCCGTCACCGACCCGGTTGATCCTTGCAAATTGGTCATCTCGGCAGCCATCACTGCCGCACTTCGACCACCGCTGGTCAAAAGCGGCACCATGGTGCCAAGGACCGTCAGGATTACAGCCCCGGCAATGCCGAAGGCACCGCCCGCCAGGGCCGCGCGGGACAGACCGCTTGCCAGCGATGCCAAGGCCGGGCTTCCCCCCGCCATGGTTCCAAACATGCCAGATGCCTGCAATGCCACCTGCTGGAACGCGGGCGAAGCACCGCGCGCTGCGGTCTGCATCTGCTGCATCGACCGTGCGCCTTCGGCCCCCGCTTGGCGCATATCATTGCGGAACTGTGATCCGCCTATGACCGCCAGACGAACCGAAACCTGATCAGACATCCGGGGCACCATCCTCTGGCATTGCGGCATCATCGCCGCTGTCATTGATTGCGGCCACCATGGCCGCTTCGATGTCAGGCAGGAATTCTGCCGCCAATCGTGCAGGCACGCCGATCGCTGCGGCCAGCGCCAAAGCGGCGGTCATGTCCAGCCCGGTGACGATCAGACGTTCAGCCGATGGCGCGCTGCGCAACTGGCCGGTCAGGCGCAGCACCAGATCCCACAGCATCAGGCCTTCGGCCGTTTGCGGCGCGTTGACTGTGCGCGGGCAGTCGTCGCAACGGCCGGGGCAGCTGTCGCAATACTCTGCGCCTTTGCCGAAATGCCATCCGGCAAGGGCGCAGAGCCTTTTTTTTCGTCGATCACGCCCATCCATGGCCCGATCACCAGATCGAAGAACGCATCGAACGGATCCCGCATATGCATCAGGGCGGTGATTGCGTCGGGGGATACGGCCATGACCGCACCGGATGCATCACCCACACCGCGCCAATCGGTAATGACCCGCTTTGCGACCTCGACCCCAATCGCAAAGGTCCAGTCATTGGCATCTCGGCTGGTGGCGGCATCCGTTGCTCCCGGTGAATCCTTGGCGGCCAGCCAGATGCCCTGATGCATCGGGCGCACCAGAACCTCGACCCCTGGCATCAGGGTAATCCAGCGCGGTGACAGATCGATGTTCAGCGTCAGCATCAGTAGGCCGCCACGGTATTGGTCAGAACAACCGTGCACATCCGCGCAGGCGAGGTGGCAAGTGCGGCCTGCCAGTCAAACGACGCCTCGATGCCGCCGGGGCCCTGCACCGGGCGGCGTGGCACCGGCAGAAACACGGAATGGGCTGTGACAGCAAGGCTGGCATTGGCCCCAAGCGACCAGGTAAAGGCCAGCTCGCACGATCCGCCAGCGATGGCCTGATCCAACAGCGTGGTATCGGCAAAACGGGCGCGGATCTGCCCGCCAAGCGAAGCAATGGTGGGGTCCGCGCCATCGATCTTGCCATCGGCCCGGATGGTTTCCACCCGGTCAAGGTTGTTCGAATAGGTGAAATCCGCCGATACGATATTGCCCAGCGATGTGCCGTTGCGGGTGATCGCACAGTTGAAATGGCCAAAGCGTGTCAGGGCAAAGGTCGAAGGCGTTCCGGCCTGCGTTGTGGCATTCGGTGCAACCCCTTGGGCCACAAGGCCGATGGTGGTTTGCAACAGGCCTCGGCGCGTGGCCTCAACCCGCATGCTGTTGGCGCGGACGCCGGAATAAAGCTCGAACCGTGGCACCTCGGGATGGCCCAATTCGATCGACATCGACGGCAGGTCAAACGCACCCGAGGCAAAGGTATGCACCTTTGGCGTGGTTCCAGTGGTGACCGGGGCCCCGAACAGGCCTTTGAGCCAATGCCCGATCCCGACCACATCGACCGGACCCACCACATCACCGTCAACCACGATGGCATCGCGGGTCGGCGACAACGGATCGCGGCCATAGCCCAGCAATTCGTTGTCAATCAGCGGTTGTTCCGATCCCAGCGTTGCGCTGGCAAACGGCATCTTGATGAAGCCGCCGGCCGGGGCCGTGCCATAGACAGATTCAAAGGCAAGCGCCATCTGCGCCCGCGAGCCATACGCGCGTGCCATCTTGGTTTCCTTTCATGATGGATCAGCCCAACGGGTCGGGCGTGGAATAGAACAGCACGACGCCAATCGAGGCGGCGCGAATGGGTTGCGATCCTTCGACCGGCACATCGGACGGGGCCGGGGCTTCGGCCTCGATCCAGTCGCACAGGCCGCCAAGCGTGCGGTCTGCTGCCAGACGGATGCCGATTTCCGTCACCACGGCGTCAAAGACGCTTGTGGCGTCATCGTCGATCACCATCACATCCAGTTCGGCGCGATGGGTGTAGTGGTATTCCAACGGCGACAGAGTCACGTCCGGCTGCCCCGGATCGCCATCGTGCAAAATGACAAGGCCGCCGGGCGGCAACCGGGTCAGATCTGCGTCATTGCGCGGCACCGGGTTGCCTGCCGTGCCAAGCGCCGCAGCCAGCGCAGTCAGGATCTGTTCGCGCCGGGTCATCGTGCAGCCCTTGCGGCTGCCGCACGGATCCGGGCGGGCAAGGACAGCGCGCCTTCACGCGCGGCCCCTTGCAGATCAAGGCGCTTTTTCAGCCGCACCTGCGGCAGCAGAACGAAGATGGGCACTGTGGCCACACCGCGCCCGGTCTTTGACCGCGAGGCGACACCGAAGCCGCGCACGTTGACCCGCGCCCCATCGGCAACCAGCAGGCTGAGGCCCTTGGCGCGATAGACAAACCGCAGCTTGATGCCGCGCCGGGCTTCCCATTCGCCGGGGGTCAGCCGGGCGCCACGGGTGCCGCGTCCGGCTGCTTCGGTCGGGATTGCCAGAAAAAAGCCATTCTGCGACCGGATCAACGCGCCCCGTTCATGCGCGCCGACGATTTCCGGCGCCTTGGACCAGACCAGGGCCGCGGCGTTCGGGCTGGGCTGACCCTTTGGAAACACCTGCTGGCGGATGGTTCCTGCCAGACGCTTGCCCAAGACAGACCCCACTTGTACGCGCCAGCTGGTCTGCACCGCCTTGGCAGTTTCCGCAACACCTTGGGTCACAGCGCGGGCCCAGACATCGATGCGGCGCTCTGCCCATTCCGGCAGGTGCTGGTCAATTTCGGCAATGATGCGCATCAGATCACCGGATTCAATTCAATGCGCCATACCAGACGCTCGCGGTCGCGCAGCGGCGTGGCCGACACTTTCCAGGGCTCGCCATTGATCACAAAGACATCGCCGCGATCGATCTGCGGCAGATCTGCGACCCGTGCATCGATCACCATGGTTTCCACGACGCCGCGCGTGGCACCAAAAGCAGCCGGTTCATCCGGACGGCGGCGGATCACCCGCAGTTGGGCGGGCAGACCCGCACCGCCTTGCAGAAACGTTGCCGCCACAGACAAGTTCGGGTCACCGAATAACAGCGCCGTGGCGGCAGCAAAGGCTGTCATGGCTTAGGCCGTGATGCCAGCGCCATTCAGCCGCACGCGGCCGATGGTTTCACCCGCGCCAGCCCCGACGGCAGCGACGGCTACGCCGATCAGCTTATTGGTGCTGGCGACGGTGGTGCAGGCGGTGCCGGTCCAGTAGATCAGCGCGCCGACGGTCCAGGCCTGCGTGCCAACCTTGACCAGATCAAACACGCCCTCGGCATGCAGATCGACGGGGGCACCACTGGCCGCATCGTGACCGGCCACACCAAACAGGGAACCAACCAGAACACCGGAACCCGAGGTGACGGCAACGGGGGCAGGCACCGTGACAACAGCACCCGGTTGAACGAAGTTTCGCATGTGTTTTTCTCCTGCGAAAAGGGGGGATGAAACGACGAGGGGCGACCAGATGGCCGCCCCTTCGTCAGATCAGATTGTCAGACCGGATCAGGCCCCGGCGTTCTTGTAGCCGCCACGGAAGTCGATGGCGCCGACGCCGAAGTCGAGTTCAACCGAATAGCTGACACCCTGGAAGCCGAACGGTTCATCCATCCGCATGCGCGGACCTTCTTCGCCATTCAGATAACCGTAGGACATCACCGGTGCGGCGGTCGGCTCTGCGAACAGATACCAGGCGTTGCCGGTGATCTTGGGCGTCACCACGACGCGCAGCTTGCCGCTGAACGGGTTGACCTTGCCAGCTTCGACCGGCTGGATTGCGGCCAACAGCTGTTCCGCTTCAGTTTCCTTGTCCGGCCCAACCACGATGATCGACGGCGGGATATTCAGGTCGATACGGTCAGCCGCATCCTTGCCAAGGCCCTTGCGCTTGCGCATGGCTGCGCGCCCTGCCGCAATCGACTCGATGGTGATGGCCGCCGCCGTGCCCGCCTTGGTGCCGTCCGTGGGGTTGAACACCTGACGGGCCGTTTCCAGCAGTGTCGGACCATCGGCATTGGCGCCCGACAGCAACATGCCGTAGAACATCGCCTCTTCAAAAGCCGCCACGGCCATACCGCGATTGGCAAGAACCTTGTCGATGGCCCCCAGATCGTCATTGATCAGCATCTGGCGGCTGATCGAGAAGGCACGGGCATAGGGTGCCAGTGCGATCATTTCCTTTTTGTCGGTGGTCGATCCGTATTTGATCTCGCCGGTTTCGCCCACGGGCAGCAGCGTCGGGAAATCACCCATGGCCGACACAGGATGCGGACGGAAGTCAACAAAGTCGTTCCGATCGCCAATTTCGCGATAGGTCGGCTCTGCCATCTGATAGGCCTGCAACAGCCGCTTGTTCAGCGCATTTTCGAAGATCGCGGGAAAGTCGCTGGTGCTGTTCGAGCCAAGCGCCATTTCCAGCAGCCTGACCTCGGCCGCGCCCTTGCGGACAGCGCCACGCTGGCCAAGGCTGGCGGCCGCCATGTCAAGAATGCCCATCGACATGAAGTCGCGGGCGGGGCCCTTGACCTCGCGGGCCCGGCTCATCTGGGCCACAAGCGCGCCTTCCATGCCGATGCGGCGCGTGTCACGCTCATCGCGGGTGATATGGGCGCGCGGACCGCCCGGACGGATCGAGGTGGTCAAGGGCTTGTCCTTTGCTTCTTGTGCCGTCACATGCTTGACGGCCTGATCGAGGGTGAAGCCGCGCGCGATCATCTCGCGGGCCTCGGCCATGTCGCGGCCGGTGGCGACGCACAGGTCGATGATGCGGGTGGCTGTGCGGGTCGAGGTTGCAACGGGCTTGGCTTTTGCCTTGGCCTTCGCTTTTGCCTTGCCCTTGGCGGCAGGCATTTCCTCATCATCCTCTTCGCCGACTTCGATCGTCACTTCGCCGTCGTCTTCGCCATCTTCGGCCATCGGATCTTCATCTTCCTGATCCTCGGCCGTGATGTCCTCTTGATCTTCCATGGTTTCGTCCAGGTCGTCAGCGGCGGTTGCCGCCTTCATCTTTGTTTTTGGCATGGGTTTGACTCCTTTTTTGCCAGAACGAAGGGCGGCACCGGCCATCATGGCCAGAACCGTTTCACGGGGCCGCTGCCGCTGCAAAGCGCCAGAGGCCGTCAGCAGGCCCTTGGGGGCATGCTGGTAGATGCGATAGTCGAATGCGGCAGGGGCCACCTCAACGGCGTCATCATCGACAGCCGTGGCAAAGCCCGCTTCCACCGTTGCGATGCCTTCATAATAGGTTTCCGCCTTCATGATGGCCCTGGCGGCTTCGACGGAAATGCCCGCGCGCTTGGCATAGATCTTGGCATAGGCATTGGCGACGACACCAAGCGCCTTGGCCGCATGCAGGTGATCGTCTTCAGTGCCGCGCCCGTCAACATACCAGCTGGCCGGATCATGGATCATCATGATCGCGCCGGCTGACATGGTGATGCTGTCGCCGGCCATCGCAATCAGGCTGGCGGCACTGGCGGCGATGCCTTCGACCACGATGTTGACCGGCCCGTCATAGCCGCGCAACGCGGTGTAGATCGCCTGACCATCCGTTGCGATGCCGCCGCCAGAGTTGATCCGGACCGTCAGTGGGCCGGACATGCCCGCAAGCTGGTCACGCACGGTTTTGGCGGTAAAGTAATCCTCATCCCACCAGGCTGTGCCAACACTGCCGTACAGATAGATTTCGTTCATGATCAGAATCCTTTGAACATGCGCGCAACATGCGGCGGCAAGTCGCGCGACACAGGCTTGGCCCCGTCACGCTGATCGTCTTCGGTTTCGGCGTCGTCGATTGGTGCAGACTGTGCCCGTTGCACCCCGACCGAATGGCGGAAGTCGCTGGAAAACTTCAGGCCCAATTCGTCCATCCGGTCATTGTCGGCGGCGATCTCTTCATCCAGCCGTTCCGGGTCTTGGCCAAGCGAACGCACCACGGCCGGGCGCGATACCAGACCGCCCTCGATCGCTTCGATCAGCGCCGGAATTTCGCGCGTCGGATCGACCAGCACCTTGTGGGGCGGGGTCCAGGACAGACGGATGCGGCCTTCGCGGATCAGGACCATCGCATCGGCCTTGCCAACCTTGATCAGGTCATCAAACCAGCCTTCCAACGCCCATTTGGCAATCGGGTGCAACATCGCCGGGATCAGCATCTTGTTTTGCCAGCCCGATACGTTGCGGTCCATCTCGACCCGGCCCATGCGGGCAGAGCTGAAATTCACATTCGACAAATCACCTGTGAACGCCTCGTAGGTCAGGCCCATGCCTGCCGCAGCAGCCCGCAGGATGGCGCGCGAAAACGGGTCAAAGTCGCCCGAATCCGGCGGGGTGCCGAAGGTGACCTGTTCGTCGGCCCCGATGTCCTGAATCAGACCGGGACGCAGATCTTCCATTTCGCGGGCACGGGCATCACCCGGCTGCATCTCGATCTGCCGGAATGCTACAAAGCAGGCGGCAATCTTCTGGCGCATCAGTTGTGCGTCCTGAAATTCGCCAAGATCGGACAGCGTGATGGCGATACTGGAAAACCACGATACGCCACGCATCTGGCCGGGGCGGTCTTGACGGTAAATGTGCAGAACGTCCTTTGCCGGGATCCGCTTTGACAGCGGCGATGCATTGCGGGCCCAGACATCCGCACCCGGATGCTGGTCAAACAACCAATAGGCAATGCGGTTGCCCGCCGCATCATATTCGATGCCATCCCGCATCCAGCCGTTGCCGGGAACAGGGCCTTGGCGGGCTTCATCAATGAAGTCCGGTTCCAGCACCCGCACCTTCAGCGGCTTGCCATATTCTGACACCCGCAGGATCAGCGCCTCGCCCGCATCGACCACCGTATTCATCACCAGGTGTTGCAGGCCATACAGGTTTTGCCGGCCATCGGCATCGACGGCGGTGGTGTCCAGATCACGTTCGATCAGTTCCAGCGCCCGATCTTCAAGCGCCTTCTTGATCTTTGGCGACACGGTCGATGGCACCAACAGCTTTGGAATGATCCCGTCACCGACCACGTTATTGGCGATCACCTGCTGCGCCCGAGCCGCAAACGGCGTATTGCGGATCATGTCCCGCGCGACGTTTGCCATGCGGTCGCGCCGGCTGGCGGCCGCGTCTGCATCGGTGCCCGGCGCGCGGCGATGCCCGGTGCGGTCCGACACGCTGGCCGCCTCATAGTGCATGCGGATCCGCTCCAACGCCATCCGTGACTGCGCACGCCGAAGCGCAGCACCCGGAGCAAAGGGCGCGATCAAGCGGTCAATCAGGTTCATCGGTCAGAGGCCCTTTGAAAAGCGCGGATAGTGCTGGCGCGTGGCAGGCCCCTGCCCAAGCGTTGCGGCCACCGTGGTGATCGCCGTCGCCAGTTCAGCAAGGCTGCGATACTTGACTGTCTTGCCGTCATAGCTGACCTCGGTCACGCCCGAGGCATAGGCCTCGCGCAGCGCGTCCAGATGGCTTTGCGTGTAACTCATGCCGCAAACCTTATCGCTTTAGTTTTGACAACGATGCCGAGCGCCTCATTTCCGCGTGAATGAGCCGGTATGAGCGTCCAAACTTTCTTTTCACCGCGACGAGCGAAGTAGGCACCAACCTCATGCTTGCGCGTTCCCGTCGCCCGTTCGGTAAGAACCGCCTTGCCCTCGATAATTTCAACCTGCCGTGGCAAGACCAGCTCGACCCGGTTGTGTGAAAATACGGGGGCACTGAAGCGAGATTTGACCAGCCGCGAGGCACCACGCCGACGATCCCCACCAACCCGCTTTAATGTCACCAGACTTTGGCTCGCCGTGAACTGCATCGACAGAACTGCCATGCCCAGCATCATATTGGCCATGACAGACATGTCCCCCGGATCCTTCCAGACAATGCGATCAAAGCGTGCAAAGCCGTTGTCCAAAGCCAGTGAGAACTGGCCTACATGACCTACAATGAACCCGTCTGCTTCGTGGTTGCATCCCGAGAAAAGATCAGCCGTCCTGAGCTCGGTATCAAGGAACAGCCCGAAAACCGAACCTGCTTCCCCTTCAAACTCCATCCAGCAGGTTCTATAGGGGACCGGAAACCAAAGGTGCGCAACATCCGTCAGTTCATCAAATGTGTCTACGAACCTCATGATGTTTGAGAGCTTTCTTTCCATAGAATACAGCTCCCATGACAATCGAGCGATATCTGCGGGAAACAATACACGCTCAGCCAACCCCAAGGTGACAGCCGCCGAATGATTTGCAATCGGAAGCGTCAAAGCCTTAAGGATTGCGAGTGGAACAGGCTTATTAAACGCTCTGTCTGTAAGGATGGCTTCCAATAATCTCACAGCCAGCGTCCCTTCTTGGGTTTCAGCCAGGACCGGCCCGCATCGCGCGGGCTGGCCGGGGTTGGATCAGGCGGCGCCTCTGCCGCTGCAACCGGTGCAGAGGCCGTTGGCGGCGTCTCTGGCACCGGGCCCGCCACATCGAACAGCGAGGCTTGCGCCGGTTTTTGCTTGCGATCGGCGCGCAGGGCTGCCCAGCCTTCGGGCGTCAGGCGGTCGAGCTTCAGGTGATAGGCCATGGCGCGGGCATAACAGGCAATGTCCAGCGCCTCGTTCGGGCGGCCCGACAGTTTTTGCCAGACCCGCTGCACCACGCCGGATCGCATTTCCTTTTCGACCAGATGTTCAGCGGTCAACTGTTCCACATAGGCCAGATCGATGTCGCCCGGCAGGATCATGGCGCCGGGCGCGAATTGTCCGGTTTCCAGCGATGGCCCCGCCACCGTCTTGCGGATCGCGGCATAAAGATCGGACTTCAGCGCAAAGCCACCCACAGGCCACAGCGTTGCCCCCTTTGGCAGCCGCTTGCCGGACCAGCGGACTTCGACCTTTTTCGGGCTGCCGATCATCGGCTCTGTCCGCCCCGTGCGGCCATCGACCGCGAATGTACGCGGGCGGCCACGGGTGAACATATAGACCGCATGGCTGCAATAGCCTGAATCCACGGCCCAGGCATCGACCTCCAACGCCGGGGCGTCGGGGTCGGTGCCGCGATAGACCGCGCCTTGCATGATCTGCGCCATTGCGCGCCATGTCACTTCGTCATTCGGGTCGCCCTGCACCACGCCCCGGTCGATCAGCCAGCGCGTCATGCCTTCGGACCAACCCCAGACCGCCCATTCCAGACGGTTGCCCTGCACATCGACGGCACCGGTCAGCACCACGGGGCCGTGCGGCAGGATACCAAGACTGAACTCATCCTTTGACAGGCGTTGACCGTGCAGCTTTTCCGCCTCGGGCGCATCGCCCCGGTCTTCCCACGCCTCGCCCAGCACCTGCTGTGTGAACACGCGCATCCGTTCATGCCCACCGCGCGCCCGCAGGTATTCCGCGACGATGCTATCCCAGCTGGTGAACAGGCTGTAGGCCTGCCAGATGTGAAACCCGCGCATCTGCCCCAGGGCGGGGCGGTCCTGCCAGCGCGCCAGATCGTCGGGCTGCACCACCGGGCCGGGGGCATCATCGCCCGCGGTGGCCAGCCAGACGCCGCGCCCCATGATAGCCGCCTTGTCCAGATGGCTGATGACGCAGCCATTGGCCGCGCATTCAAACCATGCGCGGTGTGGCCATGTGTCGGAATCCCATTTCAGCTTGTCGAAGGCCAGCACCTGATAGGCCCCGCAGTGCGGGCAGGGCACATACCGCTTGCGCTTGTCCGATACCTCGTAATCCGCCGAAATCCGGCAGGTGCCCGCAATGGCCGGCGTCGAAACCCACAACCGCTTGCGGTCACGTTCATAGGTTTTGGTCCGCACCTTCAGCTGTTCGACCGGATCACCGCGTTCCCCTGCGGTGGCGGGCCATTCGCTGACCTCATCCCCGATCGTGTATTTCGCCGACAGCATTTGCAGGCCTTTGGATGACCCCGCAAATGTCACCTGCGCAAAGCCGCCCCGGAACCGCTTGTAGCTGGCCGTTGACCCGCGTTCGGTGCGGTTCGTCATTTCCAGCACCCGCGACCGCAGCTGCGGCGTTTCATCAATGGCCGGCTGCATCTTCGTCCGAACATACTTGATCGACTCGTCATGGCTGGGCAGGACCAGGATCATCGGGCCCGGATCCTGCGCCACCACATAGCCAAAGAAGTTCACCCCACATTCCGATTTGCCCACCTGGGCTGACGCCACCAGCACGACGTCTTCGCATGGGTCATTCGGCCCAAGAGCGTTCATCACATCGACCAGGTGCGGCGCGCGGTCATTGCGCCACGGACCCGGATAGCGCGATCCGCTTTCGGCCGACACCACCCGGTAGCGTTCCGCCCATTCGCTGATCGACAGCTTTGGGGCGGGGCGCATCGCGGCGGCAAGTGTGGTCAGCACCAGCTCTGCTGCCGGGTGGCAGCGGTGCAGGACATCAAGAGGCACTGCGGCTGCCCGGTTGCGCCGCTGCGAGGGTCAGGGCATTGGCGCCCTTTTCCAGCAGATCGCGCACGAACTGGTCCAGCAGCGCTTCGGCATCGCGCACGTCACTGATAACTGCGAATTGCTCTGCCCGGTCGCGGACCATCTGAAACGCCATCTGGCGCAGTTCGGTGCCGGCGGCAGCGATGGCGCTTTCCACCTCATCCCGGCGCAGGGTCAGGCCGAGACGTTCGGCCAGGTCAAGTTCTGCCGTCTGCGCCTTGGCCGATTCCGTGCGATTGCGCGTGTCGTTCAGCCCGCCAGTCGGGGCAGCCACGCCTCTGGTTTGCAGTTTTGGATTGACGGTCGCATCGCGCAGCTCGCGCAGCTCCGCAATACTCACCCTGTCATCCTCATCCAGCAGCGCCGGATTCTTTTGCACCAGGCGCGTGATCGTCGCACGGTTCAGCGCGAGCTCGCGCGCCGCCTCTGCTCGCGTTACCCGATCCATTCTTCATATCCCAAGTTGCAGTGCTCTACGTTGCAGTCTCGGGGCGTTGCAGGCGTTGCACCCTTGAAACATCGTGCAACAACAAAACAAACACGCTTCGCTTTACCGTATACGGATCGGCCTGGAAGGACCCGAGAAATGCGAAGCGCCCGCGAGGTGGTTCCTCGCGGGCGCTTCTTTGGCTCTGCATCCTGTCTATACTTTGACATCTTGCCATGTCAACACCCCACACCTATGGACTGGCGGCTTGGCTTTTCCACTGCCGCACCCATAGCTTCCATTCCATTCAAAGCTTGACATAGTGGTATAACCACCACCACCGCTTCTTGAAGGATCATTGACCGATCTGCTGCCACCACCACAGTTGGCCAGTATAACCGTTTCTATGTCACTCACTGTTCATACCCCTGCACGTTAACTTACCAAAGCAATTTGGGTCACTCCCTGTCAACACCCCACCCATGGGGTCGCAGGCGGCAGATCGTCGGTCAGCGTGATTGACCTCAGCCCGCCCACCGTCACCAGATCGTGCCGCAGATGCGCCAGCGCCCCACGCCACCGCATCCAGAACCGCCGCGCCGCCATCACATCCGCCATGGTGCAGGTATAGGTCACCGGGCAGGCCAGCACCTCATGTTCAACCCGTCGCCCCCGGAACACGGTCACAGCTACACCCACCCGCTCTGTCACCCCGAACATCCCGTGCTTGTTCGCCCGCCATGCCACCGGCACACACCGCCGTTCCTCTGCCTCAAGCAGCCGGGGCACCCGCCCCGCCCGCGCCATGTCGGCAATTGCTGCCGCCATGCCGCGCCCGCCCTGCCCCTCTGGCAACGCCGCCAGGAATGACGCGATCACCTCGGCGTCCACATGCGCCGCTGATCGCCCACCCCCATCGACACGACAGCCCAGATGGCCGCGCTGCATCAGGCACCAGATCGTATCAACGCCGACATGGAACTGCGGCAGATCATTGAAGTCGAGGCTAACCCGTTCCACCCCGAACGCCCACTCCAAAGCCTGAAGCACCGACAGCTCACGCCGCGCCGGCACGACCGCCAAAGGTCGCGCCATCCGCACCGCATCGGGCGCAGAGTTCCGCGCCGCATCAAATCCCGCCAACATCACCTTGGTGTCGCGCTTCATGCCTGCCCCTTGTCGCTAGATATTGTGGTTTCTTTGCCCATTGCATCTGTATGTTGATTGACTGCGGTTTGACCCATAAGATCAGGGACGATCATCATCCCTACGGGGACGATCTTTTGGAAAACAACAAAAGGCTCAACCCTTTGATGTTTAACAACCTTTAACCCTTTCAGGGACGATAGGGACGATAGGGACGATCTTTTCAAGGTAACGCGTAAAGAGAGCTTTTCTTGATACCGGGCCGGATGCAAAGCAGCCCCACGCCCCACACATATACGCGCGCGTGCATAGGTGGAAAACATCGTCCCTATCGTCCCTATCGTCCCTAACGCCACGCAAGCCATTGAAAAGACGGGGTGACGTTTCCCCGCGCCCCGGTAAAAGATCGTCCCCGGCCCTGACCACATCGTCCCTATCGTCCCTGTTTTTGCCATGAATGGGGTGCAGGGGCGCATCAGAATGACTGCTCGGCATCAGATGGCGGCGCGGTATCGGTATCATCCGGCACGCCCAATGGTCGGCCAGACTGGTCCTTTGGTGCACGATCAAACCGCGCCTTGAACAGATCGGCAAAGCGGATGCCGTCATAAACGTTCTGGCCATTGGTCTTGCGCAGCGTAAAGCGCCGCCCGGTCTTGCGACTGACCCATCGTCGCGACCGCTCTTTCAAGGCAAGGCTGACGGTGCGGTCCTTGAACGCGCCCTCGCTTTTCTCCAGCATCCAGAAGTGAAAGGCGTTGGTCAGCTCACGCGTCTTTATCGTCTCTTCGGCATCGCCGGTGACAACGCAGGCTTCGTCGAGGAACGTGCCAAACGGGTCGCTTTCCTCGCGGAATTCGGCGGTGGCCGACAAGACCGAGTCCGGCTCTTGCAACCCGCGCTCCAAAAAATCACGCAAGGCGGGCAACAGTCGGCGTGACAGGATCGCGGGGGCCTCGGCCATCAACATGGCATCGAGCTCGGCCTTGTGTATCTGTTCGGCCTTGGGGATCGACACATCAAACGGCACCAGCAGCAACCGCCGCCAGATACCATCATCAGTGCCGCGGATATCGGGCTTGTGGTTGCCGCTGATCGTCAGAGAAAAGATTGGACGCACCTGGACAAAATCGGCGTGCAGGGCGCGCACCAGAATAGGCTCACCACCGGTCAGATCCTTGATCAGACCTTCTTGCCAGCGCATGCCTTCATCTGGTTCGGCCGCACGCACCATCCGCGCCCCGATCAGCGGCACAAGGTCTGGCGTGGCAGCACCACCGTCGCGCCGGTTGGTGCCAGTCAGACTTTCGATCTTGGCCACAGCGGCATAATCGCCCATGATCCGCGCCATAAGATCGACCAGCACAGATTTGCCGTTGGCCCCCATGCCGTACAAAAAGGCCAGCTTCTGTTCGGTCAGCCCGGTCATCGACAGTGCAAACCAGCGCAACAGAAACCAGCGCATCCTTGGGTCGGGCTGGATCCGTTCAAAGAACCGGTCAAATTCGGGACACTCGGCATCTTCATCGATCAGAACCGGCATGATCTTGGTCAGCAGCTGGTCGCGCGCATGCGGCAAAAGCTCTTGGCTCACCACCTTGTGCCCATCCCGGTCACGGCTGACGACCATGCGCAAAACACCCGACAGCGTATTGATATTCAAAGGGTCGGCGTCCAGATCTGGCAGAGGCCGGGCCAGCCGCACCCCCGCCTCTTCCCGCATGCTTTTCATCCGGGCGGAATTCCCGGTCTGGTTCGCAAAACGCCGATGCGCCGCACGCATGTCATGCAGGCTTTTTTTCAACTTGCCGACGGCGCTGATTTCATCGCGCAGGGCACGCTCTTCGGTTTCCGAATCGGCTGTGCGCCGACCATCTTCGCCGACATCGCGCACCACAACTGTCAAACGGTCGATCAGCTCGCGCTCGCGCGCCATCTGTTCCATCTGGCGATCGGGCAGGCGCAAGGCAAACACCTCGCGCTTGACCAGCTGGCCAACCTGCTGCGACTTGCGCTTGATCTCCAATTCATCCGGATCTGCGGCCCAGACCTTGCCCGTCCAGTTGAACCAACCGACACGCGGCACATTCATCAGATCATCACCGAAATACAGCGCAAAGCGCCGCCCGTTGCCATCATCATTCAGGTCAAATCCTGCCGCTTCGGCCAATTTGGCATCAAGTTCGGCATCGGGGGGTGCAGGGGCAGCATCGCCAAAATCATCCGGCGCGAAATCATCTTCGACGCCGGAAACCCCGTCAAATCCATCATCAGTTGCAGTCATACATCACCGAAGGCTTGGGTCTTTGGGCATCACGCGGTCGCGAAACGCGCGCCGATCATCCGGGGTCAGACTGTTCCACACCGCCACCAACAGGCGCTTGCGGTCATCAACCACCAGCCGCGTGTCCGCTATCCGATCAAGGCAGGCCCCCAACATCGCTGCGACCTGACCATCGCTGGCAAATTCGGCCCAATGGTCACATTCCGCGCGCTGGCCGGTGAAATAGGGCGATGCCCCCATGAAGACCGGCTCTGGCAGCTTGTCGCGCAGCACGGCCATCAGCGCGTCACAGCCCTGCAAGGTGGCCCGCACATCACGCCGCGCGTGACGGCACAGGTCCGTAATCACCAGATGGCGCCGCAGATCATGGGCTGACCGTGCCAGCGCCATGGCCTGTGCCCCGGAAATGGCATCGTCTTCGATATCAAGCCCATCCATCACGACACCCGCTTGAGGGACATTTCCGCAATGAGCCGGCACGCGGCGGCAGCATGCAGCGGCAACAGCGCGCGCGTGACTTCCCGGGTGGCAAAACTCCACGCCAACGGGTTCTGCGCCTGCAACATCTGATCCGCCGCAATGCGCAGTGGCGCCCAACGTTCCGCGCCAAAAGCGTGCAGATGGTCCTTGATCAGCGCCAGACGCGACTCGCGCTCGTCTGGCAGGGTCCATCCCATGGCCAGTGCATGCAGAAGATGCACACACAATGCCTGTTCCGGCGTAAAATCCGGGCTCATGCCGCCACCCCACGCGCTGCTTTGACCCGCGCGCGCAGCGCCGGCAGGATCAGACCCGCCGCGTCAATCGGCAAATGTTTGATGCCGGGGGATCGCAAAGGCGCGACAATCACATCGAACCGCGCCAGTGCCACACGCTGATCGATCCCCATATCGGTGGCAAAGATCACTATACCGCCTTTGCCGCCGAAGATTGCCTCGCACAGTTCCAGATCCAGCTCGGCATCAAACTCGGCATGGTCAGGCAGACCATCGACATGCTGCGCAATCACCGCCTCGCGTTCGCTGCGCGTCATGCCTGTCATCACCCGCGACGGGGCGCGCACAGCCAGCGCAGGCCGCGCCATCGCCGGAACAAAATTACCGCCCGACTTTGCAGCAAATTCCGAAGCTGTCTCTGGCGGCAACACCGGTTCGGACTTTTGTTCGACAGGCAAGGGTGCAACATCGGGAACCGAAGGGGCAACATCGGGCGTCACCTCTGCCACAGGGACCGCAGCCCCCACAGGCTTGGCCGCATCGCTTCGGCGACCGCGAAATGCCGGGCCCAAACCCAAGCGATGCGCCATGCCACTGATCGCCCCTTTGGACAGGCCAAACCGGGCCGCAATCTCGCCCGTCGAGGTGACCGGCCACAAGTCACGCAGCTGCTGCAACTGCGCCTCGGGCCAGATGTTTTCCAGCGGCACAAAGCCCCGATGATGGCTGATCTGGCCCTTTTCGCGCAGATGGGTCAACCGCTTGGTCACAGCGGATGGGCTGCGGTCCAGGGCGGCCGCAATCTGCGCCACCGTCTGCTCACCGCCATAGGCCGCAACCAATGCGGCATCATCAGCATCGGTCCAGGCCCGCAATACCGCACCATCGCGGCGCACCGACGGCACACCAGACCTCATATTTGGCGATTGAAACGCCTCGGGCAGTGCAATGCCCCGCGCTTTCAGCCTGTTAAACCGGACCTGCACAGCCTTTTCCGTGACCCCAACCTCGGCCGCAATGTCGCGCGCCGTCATCGTGGGCCGGAGCCGCAGGATCAGCGCCTCACGCTCTGCCGTCCAGAACCGCGGCGGAAAGCACGGAACTTTCGGCGCAGGCGCGCAGGCGGGCTGCGGCACCGCGACCGGAACCATCGGCGCATCCGGCACGGTCGCAGGCGCAACCGTCAAGGATTCCTTGACAGCTGGCAAAGGCTCTGCCGCCACAACGCGCGCCACCGCCCGAACGGCCCATGCGCGCGGATCCAGCCGCAGAACCACCAGCGAACCAGCTTCGGGCATATCCAGAACCGGCGCAAATCCGGCCAGCGTCAACCGCTCCACCGCTTCTGACAAAACCTCGATCATCACCCCGTGCGCCCGCACCGCCTCTGCATCCTGCGCGTTCTGCTGCCGCAGACGATCAATGGCATCCATCGCAAAGCCCCTTTCAAAAAAAACGGGGGGACAGCACCAGCCGCCCCCCGAGGTCCAACAGGGAGGTATGGCCCCTTCCACCCGGCATCCGGGGGCCATGGGTCGGATTGTCGCCGTGGCAGGACCGTAAACCACGCCGGGCAGACAGATCGCGGTGGGGGCATGGCCCTGCCCCCACCGCACCGCGACCCTCTGGGAGGAGGAGGAAGGCCGCAGATTTGAATGAAAGACCCCCGGCGACCGCACAGCTTGGGACATGGTCACCGGGGGCGAGGTGCGCGCCACTCAGGGCGCGGGCAGGCATGCGGGGCAAGCAGTCACCGCCGCAGGCATCTTGTGGGGCGGGCATCATGCTGCCCTCAGCAGGGCGTCGGCCGCGCCCGGAACGGTGCGCAGCGCCACGGCGACCTTGTCACCGCGCGGCCCGCCCACCCCGTTCCACCACTTTTCCGCCGCCCGCTCGGTCACGCCAAAATGAAACGCCACCGACACCGGGTTGGCAAAATGCCCGCGCAGGAACGCCATCCACAAATCGGGGAACTCGACGCCCGCACGATACAGATCGAACGCTTGTCCGGACCGAAGATCCACCCGCTTTCCCGACGACAGTTTGCCAGGAAACGGCACAACATTGGCAGGCGGCTCAGGGGGTAGATGTGACATCACGCGGCATCCTCATCAGATAAACGGACCAACGACTGATCCGGGAAAAAATCACAAATCTGCACATCGGCGGCCATCGATCGGGCCGCGACATAAACCGCTGGCTTTTCACTGTCGGGGATGGAGCCCCTTACCAACCATGACCGAACGGTTGACTCCGGATACTTCAGCGCCGCCGCAATCTTTCGCGGCCCGCCCATCTTTTCAAAAATCGGTGCAACATAGTTCATGCGCAATTAATGCGCATTTTGCGCCTGCTTCGTCAAGCGCAATTTGCACCCGTGCGAATCTTGCTTCAAAAGCGCACAGTTTGGGCATGGAACACACCAGCGCAGCCGCACGATTGAAGGCCATCAGAAAGGCAACCGATCTCAGCCTTGAAAAGGTTGCGGACCGCATGAACATGAAGCTCAGCAGCTACCGGCACTATGAGGAACGCTACAAGGGCAGCAGCTTTCCTGCGGAAATCGTGGAAAAGCTGTTGGTGGCGTTCAGTGATCACCCTGAAGTCGAAAACGATGTGCGCAACCTGATTACGCTGTCACCGCAATCGGGCCTTGGCATGGCTGAGCCTGGCGCCAAAATGCGGGGCCAACGACTGGTGGACGATCTGTATGGTCCGGCAAAGCCAACACCTGAAATTACCATCCGGGTGGACGGAACGCACATTCAGGTTCTGGCAACAATAGACAAGAACGGCATTGATAAACTTATAGAAAAACTGGAAATCGCGCGTGATCTTCTAGACTGATCACAGCTTCATGCCGCGATAGGCACAGGCATCGTGCACCGCATTGGCTTCGCTGCGCGTGACCGCCAACGACGCAATGGAAAAGTCACCTTTTCCGGAAATGCGCCCGAGAAATGGCTGTGACCCAAGCGGCGAATCTACCCCGCCTATCCTCACCCATCCACAAAGCACCCACCCGGTGCCGTCAGGTTTCTTAAGGATCGGCTCTTGCAGTCCCGCACCGCGCCCGCCATGGCCTTCGGCCAATACGGCCATGACCGCGCGTGCTTCTACGGCAGTCAAATCACCGATCGAAGCATTCCAATATTGCCATCCAACAAATACCGCCGCCGACAGCGTTGCACTCATACCAAACTTGAACATCCCTTTTCCCTTGCCGCCAGATTGCCAAAATCATGCGATAAAAATCGGTCCCTGTGCAATATGCGCATTTTGCGCTTGACGTGACTTGCGCAAAATGCGCATATTACCCCCATCGCAACCCGATGGAGGCCATCATGCCTAACCCGTCCAACCCCCCGATCCCCGCCCACCGCATCGCGGTGGCGCTTGACACCGTTCTGATCACGCCCGGCCAGCACTTTCACCTTGGCGTAGCTCAGGCTGCGTGGTCCGACCTGAAAGAGGCGCGGGGCCAGCAGGTCAACTTTTCCCGCCTTGCACCAGCCCATATCGTTGAACGCACTGCACAACCGCCGCTGACGCTGACGCAGGAACTGGATGCCGCGACGGCCCGCACGTCACAGGTGGTGCGCAAGCTGCGGCAGTCGTGGTTCAGCGGCCCGTCCGACCTTGGCGGTGCGGCATGATGGCAACCACGGTTATCTGGATCGCGGCCCTGTCATTCCTGTCGGGCTTTTGCGGCGCGCTGCTGATTGTGGCCACCATGTCGGCCGCGCGCGAGGTTCGCGCCCTGTCACTGGAACAACCCGGCGATGATGCCTTGACCCGGCCCCGCGTCAAATGACTCCCGCGCCCGATCTTGATCCGCACTGCGCCAGCTTTGTGGCCGCGTCCCGTGACATGCCGGCGCGGGAACTGGCCGACACGATCCGCACCGCTTGCCTGCGCGGCCTTGGGCACTGGCAAGACCCGTCACCGGGCGGCCCCATCGGTCGCCCGGCCACCCACCTGTTCGAAATCGCGTTCTACGGCGTCACCGCCAGCGGCACCACGGCAGAAGAAGCCGCCCGCAACTGGCGGCGCTGTGCGCTGACCCTTACAAAGGACTGACCCGCCATGATCCGCATCGCCCTGACGATGGCCCTGCTCTGCACGGCCACGACCGCCCGCGCCACACCCTATGCCATCGACGATGGCAAAGGCGGCTACACGATCAACCCGGACTGCGACGCCAGCTGCCGCGACTACAATGAAACGCCAGACCCAAAACCACCAGAACAACCGACACCCCCGACGCGCCGCAACGCAGATCGCGACCCGCAATCGAACGGCGGCAAGGCCTATCTGTGCCGCGCCTTCTGGAACGGCCGTGCGGTGATCTGGTCTGTCAATGGCGCCACCAGCGGCCCGGTGCGGCCCTGCCCCGGCTACATGCACCCCGCAGGCACACTTTGGCAAAACTGGCAGGCGCAGGAACGCGCCGCAGCAGCAAAGCCATGATCCGGCAGATCAAAGATCTTCTGGCATGGCTGGCACGACCCGCACAGATCGCTGATCGCCAGACCCGCCGCCTTGCTCGCCACGACTACGACGCCGCTGCCCGCAGCTTGCACCCCATGAAAGGCATCCCCGATGACCGTCCACCATCGCACGACTGACGCCCTGAAACAGATCGAGGACTCCCAATGAAATTGGAAGATAAGCGCAAGGGCTTTGCTACCCGTCTGCCAATCGAAATCCACAACTGGCTGTATCGGCAATCTCAAAAGATGGGCAGCTCGATAAACTCAGAGATTGTTCGCGCACTGCAGGTAGCGATGACAGGACAGGAACTCCCTCCTACTCCGTCGCCGAAAAACGCACCTCCGGCAATTGCTGAGCAACCTTCTCTGACAGTGACGGCCAATGAGCCACAGTCAAAACCTGTCGAATATAGCTTTGGCACTGTCGCGGAAGATGCCACCGGCACAGATGCGCCAATAGTCAATCCTGACTTCGCCATAACAATAGACATGACCGTCAAGATGGAACGCCTTTGGCGAGAACTTCTGGTCGCGACTGAAGTGTTGAACCGATACCGATCCCCTCCGAAGGCATGGCTCCCATCAGTTACAGCAAAGAAAAGCTATGGCGTCAGCCTTCGATCAGAAGTGACGCTGTTTGGCGATGAGGTGGTCGATGGCAAAAAGCAGCACCTCGGCTGGAAGCAAAGAGATTTGCATGTAACCCTCCGTAAAGACGACATTCTACCCATATTGATGCGGCGTCATTCCGAGCTCTTGACTGAAATGAAGTCAGCCCAAGATGACGCCTTCGCCCGATTTACAGACAGCAAGGCTGGTGGCCGCGCATGACCGTCCACCATCGCACGACTGACGCCCCGCTTGACCCGGCCCGCGCGCTGGCGATCACCACCATGATCAGCCACATCAACGCCCTGCTGGACGCCACCGCCGACAACAGCCGCTTTGCCGTGACAAGCATTCTAACCCAGATCGAAAATGCCTACCCACAATCGGTGCATAGCTATGGGCAGGATCTGTCGCTGACCCTGTATGGCGTCCACGTCACCGCCCACGCCAGCACCACCGCCCTGCTGCGCAAATGGCAGCAATCCGCCCGCCTGCGGCTTGAGACGGGCGTGCGCTGACCCCACCCCACCACCCCCGCGATCGCCAATCCCGGCGGCGCACCAAACCGAAGGAAACGACCATGAAACTGATCCTCTCCACCGTAACCGCACTGATGCTGACCACCGTTGCCGCCATGGCATTCAGCTTTCCGGCGCACCAACAGAACGGCTACCGCGACACCGGCTGCGACAAGGCGGCCAATGTCGAAATCAAGAATGCCAAGGGCGAGGTGCTTTACCTCAACAACCCAACCTGCCCCACCGCCCGCGCCAGCACCCCGCATAACCTGCTCGATGATCTGGCCGCAGCACTGGAACAGAACAGCACGCCGAACACCGAAGCCGTCAAATAACCCGGCCCGGTGATCAACTCGGCTCTTGTGGTGACCGCCCCGGCATCGGGGCGGCATCCAGAAGCACCGCACCCCAACCGCAAAGGATATCCGCAATGACCAGACGCAGCCAGTCCGCCAGCCAGGTCGAAAATATCGACATAGCGCCGCAGACCCGCCTGATCCCGCTCGATCAGCTTTACCTGCATCCGATCAACCCCCGCAAGGAACCGCCCGAGGCCGAGATCGAGGCGCTGGCCGCGTCGATCTCGGCCGTCGGCCTGCTTCAGAACCTGTCGGGCTTTGCCGACAGCGACCCCGCGAACGACAACCCCGACCACCCCGGTGATATCGGCATTGTTGCAGGTGGCCGTCGCCTGCGCGCCTTGCAGATGCTTGCGGCGCGGGGCGACTGGACCAGCCCGGTGCCGGTCAACATCACCACCGATACCGACATGGCAATCCAATGGGCCGGCGCTGAAAACGAAAGCCACGCCCAACTGCCGATTGTTGACCGCATCGGCGCATACGCCCAGATGCGCGAACGCGGCCACACGATTGAAACCATTGCCACCACTTTTTCCGCCCCGATCGGCAGCGTACGCCAGCTGCTGGCGCTGGCCACCCTACCCACGCCGGCCATCACCGCGCTGCGCAACGGCGACATCACCCTTGACATCGCCAAGGCCCTGACCACCGCGCGTGACGCAGACGTGCAAACCATGGCACTCGAAGCCGCCCTGCGCGGCAAGGATGCCTGGGCAGTCAAGGCCATGCTGCGCCGCGACACCGTCAGCAGCAAGGACAAGCGCGCCCGCTATGTCGGCCTGCAAGCCTATCACGAGGCGGGCGGCAGCAGCACCACCGACCTGTTCTCCGACGAACACATCCTGCACGATGTCGCCATCCTCGATCATCTGGCCACCGAAAAGGCCGAGGCCGAAACCGAAGAAATTCGCGCCGCCGAAGGCTGGCTCTGGGCCGAATATGTGCCAGAGAACTTCTGGCAGATCAGCGAAAAACACCGCCGCATCGGCGCCGACCGCATTCCCCTGCCCGAAGGTGATGCCGAACGCATGAGCGACCTGACCGACGCAGACGAATTGACCGATGCCGAAGAGGCCGAGCTTTCCGCGCTTAAATCCCGCGCCGCACAACGCGCCTTCACAGATCAGGACCGCGCCATCAGCGGCATCCTGACCGAAATCCAGAACGGCGCGCTTCAAGTCACCCGCGCGTTCCGACGCAAGGCGGATGAACTGCGCGACACCACAGGCGACGGGATCGAGATCAACGCCGCCCCGGCCGAGGCGTCGATGCCGCAAAACCTGAAAGACGATCTGCGCCGCATCCGCCTGATCGTGATCCAGGATGCGCTGCGCCACGACGAAACCCTGACCCACGACCTGCTGGCCCTGCAACTGGCCCGCAAGCTAAAGCCTTGGGAGCAGCCCTTCGCCCTCGACCAGACCCACGCCACGCCCCCGGAAAAGCGCGACGGCAGCACGATCCCGGCCGAGCTGGCAGACCCCTGCACAGCCGACCAGACCGACCCGCCGCACATCACCCTCAAGGCTTGGCTCAACGTGAACGAAGATGCCATCGACCGCGCCTTCTACAATGGCCTCGCCCGCGCCTTCTGCCGCACCGATGGCGCCATCGTCGATCACATCGCCGCACGCGCCATCATCCTGAACCGCCCGATCAACGCCCGCACCCTGTGGACGCCCACTCTGACAGGCTTTCTGAACCGCGTCAGTGCCAGCTATCTTGATGCCCTATGGCGCGAGCTGGTGCCGGATGAAGGCAGCCGCCACGCGGGCTTTGCCAGCCTGTCCAAAAAGGACAAGGCCAAGGAACTCGACCAGCTGTTCAACTTCCACGCCACGCGCGAGGCCATGGGCCTGACCCGCGAAGAAAACGCCCGCATCGACGCTTGGCTGCCCGAGGAGTTGCGTTTCGGTGCGGCAAGCGAAGAGGGGGACGCGTGATGGCTGACAAAGGAAAGAATGCCAAAGAAGCAGAACGTTATGAGCGGGCGGCGCATCGTGTCCAGACCGCTGTTGCGTTCAACCCAGACCGGCCACGCGACCAATACAAAGACCTGCGCACAGGGATCGACCTGTCAAAGTCTGACATGGGCGGGCTGGCAACCCTGCTGATCGCAAAGGGCGTTTTCACGCTGGAGGAATACTTGGCCGCAATCGCGGACGCCGCTGAGCGCGAGGCTCAGGTCAAGGAAGATGAACTGTCGATAAGGCACGGTATCAACGTGAGGACGGTGTAGTGTCCAACACATCGCTATCTACCCTCACCGACCGCGACCTGCTGCTGAACCTTTACGTCAGCGTCATCATGGCGATCGAGATGACAGACACCGATCCGGATGCCTGCGACCAACAGCTGCTGCGCGCAGATGCCGAACCGTCAGTCACCGATCACACCGCCACACTGTCGGAAATCATGGCCGAGGTAGAGGCGCGGCTCGGCATTGACGAAACGTCTTGGGATGAAACCAACGAGGCCCTGCATTGACCCAGAACCGCAGCACCGCCGTTATGCAGCAGCGGTCAGAACCGCATGACAGCCTGGACGACTTCCCAACGCCACCTTGGGCCACGCGGGCATTGTGCGAGGCGCTGCCTGTCTGCAACTGGCCACACCACTTTGGCAATCAGACTGCCAGGGAACCCGCTGCCAATCGTGGCCACATGGTCAAACCCTTGCGCGAATATTTCGGCACAGTCGAAGCATCAGATATCCACGACTATGGCTCCGGGTTTCCGCAGGCCGATTACCTGTTCGGCCCAGATCCCGATCCGGTGGACTGGACGATCACCAACCCGCCTTTCCAGCTGGCCGAACAGTTCATCGCCCGCGCGCTGCGCACCAGCCGCGCAGGCGTGGCCATAATCGTGCGCAGCGCCTTTTTGGAAGGCGTCAACCGCCATACCAACCTGTTCTCAATCACCCCGCCATCGATGATCCTGCAATTCGCCGAACGGGTGGTGATGCACAAGGGCAAGCTCAGCGCCACTGGCAGCACCGCCACCGCCTACTGCTGGCTGGTCTGGGAAACCCACATGGCTGGCACACGCGGAACGCTGTTCGACTGGATTGCTCCCTGCCGCAAAAGGCTGGAACGCGCGGGGGATTACCCAACATGACCCGCCGCGCATCGACATTCACCCAAGCCGATATCACCCGTGCGATAAAGGCGGCCAAAGCCGCGGGCCTTGATGTCAACCGTTGCGAGATCGGCCCGGATGGGCGCATCGTGCTGTCAGCAGAATCAGCCGCACCCGCCGCTGACCCGTTCGACGCATGGAAAGCAAAACGTGGAAATCATGCTCAAAGGCTTGCATAAGGTCCGCCGCAAACTGGCCAGCGGGGCCGAAGGCCTGCACTTCTACGCATGGCGCGGCGGGCCGCGTATGGTATCGGCCTTTGGCACCCCCGATTTCGTCGCAGAATTCCAGCGCCTGACCGCAGGACGCGACCGCCCAACCCATCACGACGGCACCCTGCAAAGCCTGATCAACGCGTATCAACGGGCCCCGGCCTTCACCGACCTGATGCCAGGCACCCAAGCCGATTACGCGCGCCGGATCCGCAAGATCGAAACCGCCTTTGGCGACATGCCTTTGGCCGCAATCGCAGATCCCCGCGTTCGCGGTGAATTCCTGCAATGGCGTGATGATCTGGCGGCCAAAGGCCCGCGTGAAGCCGACTATTGTTTTGCCGTGCTCGCCCGCGTCCTCAGCTGGGCCCACGACCGCCGCACGATCCCAACCAATCCCTGCGAACGCCCCGGCCGCCTTTCCTCTGGCAGCCGCGCGGATGCCGTCTGGACAGACGCGCAGATCGAGGCGCTGCTGGCGGTGGCCTCACCACAGGTGGCGCTGATGGTGCATCTGGCCGTCAACACGGGCCAGCGCCAGGGCGACCTGCGCACCCTGCCATGGTCGGCCTATGACGGGCAATCGATCCGTCTGCGCCAATCCAAGACCGGGCGGAACCTGACCATTCCCGTCACCGCAGATCTGGCCCGCATCCTTGATGCTACCAAACAGGCCAAGCGCCGCGCCGTGCAGATCTGCACCACCAGCCGTGGCACACCCTGGACAGCCGATGGTTTCAAGACATCCTTTGGCAAGACGCGTGATGCCGCACAGATCGAGGGGCTGACATTTCATGATTTCCGTGGCACCACCGTGCTGCGCCTTGCAGCCGCCGGCTGCACTGTCCCCGAGATCGCCGCCATCACCGGCCACGCCCTGAAAGACGCAGAAACAATCCTCGATCGCCACTACCTGTCACGCGACCGAAGCCTTGGGGAATCGGCGATTTCCAAGCTGGAAAAGCACAGGACAGGAACGAAAGATGCAAATTAGCCGCCAGCAACTGATCGATGCACTTATCTATGATCCAGCAACAGGCCTTTTCCTGCATCGCAAGAGAAAGAATCCCGCTCTCTTTACCGTGCACCGGCCGCACGGCTATCTGACGGGGAATGTCCTGGGGAAAAGGCTTTTGGCGCATCGCGTTGCTTGGGCAATTACCCACGATGAATGGCCGGATCAGATAGACCACATCAATCGAATTAAGACCGACAACCGCTTGTGCAATCTACGACCAGTGTCGCCAATGGTTAATTCCCTCAACAGGCCAAACCTACCAGGACGGCTTAGGGGCATCACAAAAGCCCACAAGCGTTATGTCTGGGTTGCACGTCTAGGCTGCACCTATCTTGGTTGCTTTGACCAGCCTGAGTTAGCGGCTCTCGCCTATGATCGGGCAGCGATTTTGCAGGGATTGCCGCGCGATCTTTTGAACTTTCCAGAACAAACGGCGGACGATGTTGTAAACGAACCCTGTAAACGGTTGGGTGATCACGAACCCCCCGCACCAGTTATCGCAATGTTGCCAAAGGGTTGAAGTGGTGGCGAGGGGGGGACTCGAACCCCCGACCCCGTGATTATGAGTCAGACCCAAAGCGTTGAAAATGAAAGACACCACCTGTAAACATGAGAAAATTTAGGCACAGCAAAAACAATGGGTTAAGGGGCGGGTGTAAACCGTTGTCACTGTTTGATGACCGAAGCGCCACCGCCCACGACCAGATCAAGCTCGTATGATGCCCATCACGAATCATCTTCACGAATCGCCAGCCCTGCCCCAACGTGTCCTCACATAGTTTGATGGGGTATATTCATGAAGGCTTTTTTGGTGGCGGCGGCGCTCGCAGTTACTGGCGCACAGGCGAATGCGGCGACGTTTGACTATTACGGTCAAGGGTTCTGGATTTCCGATTACATTGGGCAGGAGTATGCAGGTGGCTTTGTCGCACCCGGCTTGAGGGTTACCCTCGAAATTGATGAGGCTGTTACTGGGCCACTCATAGACCAAACGCTGAGCTCGGGTAGCGTATTCTTGGGCCAATGGTATCGCTCAAGTTGGGGACAACTTTACTTCTTTCTAACGTTCGACGCAGCCGGCTTGATTACTGATTGGCAGATGCAGCACGGCGATCCTGGTACAGTCGGTTGGATCAGTACACCCGTCAGAGACTACTACAGTGATGATGCGGTAGGGCATTCTGCTCGAATTGGAGTCAGCTTCGGCCCAGGCGCTTGGAATGACCCGTCGCCCGTGCCTTTACCAGCGTCTGGCATGATGCTGCTTGCCGCGATGTTTGCAGTTTTTTGGCGGAAACGCAAAACCCCGGCCACCTAAGCAGCCGGGGATGGGGTTTTCTCTTTACAGCATTTCCACTTTGATACCGGATATTCTATATCCACCAGCAGCAGACCGAACGTTAAAATTTGCCCGAATATTGGGTGAGTTTTGCGCTCGAAAAACATCGGTATATGTGGTTAGTCCTGTATTAAATTGCCGCTCGCTAACATAAAGACCACTACCAACAGGGATTGGTCCGTAATCTGGATCAACATATGCGGCTCGGCTGATATTCATGCGCGCCAATGCCGATCCAGATACACGAGAAGCCGTAACTGTAACACGAATTTCCCGTCCGACTTCTCCTTCTGGAAAGATAAAATCTCTGGTCAATTGCGGCCAATCTGCCCCTGCATCCAACAAAAATCCTGCCGCAGACGCAGAAACATTATTTGTTACGGTCCACCCGGTCAGGTCAAACCCATCAACCGCTGTGTCATATATTACAACGGGAGTTGCATACGGGGTTGGATAGGCAACGGGGGAAAAATCAGTAATTTCCCTGACGATACAGTTAGAAATTATAGGATCGCCCCCAACGGTCCCACCTGTGGCGGTCAGATAAAGTACAGAAAGCCACAGATCAACAGCCGTCGCGGTAAACTCTGCCACAGCTTTGTGTATTTTTGGCTGTGGGAATTGATCAACTCTGTTTAGGTATATATCCGAGCCATCTACAACGGTGCCCAATCTGACCAGTGCAGGGGAACCAGCCCCGGAATTGATAGGAACATCAAATTCCACACGGTATTTGTTACCAATAACCAACGGCCTTTGTGCTGCCAAATTTAGACCAACTTTTGGATTGGTCCCGTTCTTGGCAACTTTGATAATTCCGGGAGTTGTCTGTGGAATATCTGTCGAAGTGATTTCAAGATCACCGGGAGGCTCAATAGATACCAACTCGAATGGATTCCAAGTTAATGTCCCACCCGAGCCGACCATGGTATCTCGAACATTAGGCCAATCAATATCGAAACTGCCACTGAAACTACTATCGAATACAATATCAGCAGGGTAATCAACCTGAGCGGCAAATTGGATCACATTCGTATCGGCAAATACTTCTGCACCAATACCATTGTTGGCATAAACTCTAACAAAAATATCCGTTAGTGCAGGAATATCCCTATTGCGGACGAACTTTGGTGACGACTGCCGAAGTCCATAGGCCGATCCGCCAACAAACAGTTGGTATTGCCGAGTTGCGACCGGATGCGCGTCGATATAACCACAACCTGCGACCAAAACAATTTCAGATGCGCTTACTTCACCGGACACCGGGTAGTATGCAGGTTCGTCCGTGCGGGGATTTACCGGGGCAAACAAAAGCGGCTCATGCAAAAACACAGGCTCGTGATTTGCGCGTACCCCTGTTGGTGTAGCCATCAGACGCAGACCAGAAAAACCAGCCTGATCAACATACGAAAAGTTTGGAGACCATTCGGACCAATAGTTTGCGCCGTTTGGTGCAAGATTGCGGTAGCGCATTTGGACGTAGTGTTGTTGAACTGTCAAAGCGACGTTTGCACCCGGAACAACTGACACGGACCCGCTTTCGCCGGAACCCACGTTCGGCACGGAAATAAACTGCACCCCATCCTGCGAAAACCGTGTCTGAACCGAGTTCATCAGACCAGTTGACCAGTTACACGCAGACCAATTAAAGGTGAAACCATCTGTGGTATTTGTGACGTATGGCCCGTTATTTGGGCTTTCGCGCTCAAACGTGAGTCCGGGACCAGAATATTTTGGAATATCAATAAGGCTCCGATTGACCTCGTAAAAATTCCTAATCCAATCTGGAACAGCCAAATCTGGATACTTCATGTAACGATCAAGCCACATTACAGCCGCAGCACGGTCGTTTGTGGTGTTCTTTAGACCATTACCGCCTCGTGAGGATAGCCACCAATCTAAGCCTGTTTGCCCACCCGGTCCATTGCGGAGCAGTAGGATAAACAAAAGTCCCATGGTTAGCGCAGGCGCAGTTGTTGTCAGATATCGTTGGGTAATAGCCAACGTATGCAGCGGGGATTGAACCGTATTAGCTTGGAATAAAAATGGTTGTCCGACATGAACATCTTTAATACTTGCGTTCCATCGACGTTGGTTTGACCCCACAGCTCCGCCTGTGGGCCAGCCTGCGCTGTATCCCGCAGCAGATTGTGGCACCCACTTAATCTGTCCAACTACATTTTGGTTAATTTCTTTTGCAGCATCAAGAATTTCTTGCGAGTTCAATGAAAACCCTGCAAAAACCATTGCTTCCAGTTCTTTCTGGTATTGGCCTGCACCGGAAGCCCCACGCCAGCCGCCGAGATAATCCGAATAACGGTCCAGCCCGATCTGAATAAGCCGTTTCACGGCCTGTTCTTTTGTTGCATCGTTTGGTCCAATATGCAGACGATTATACGCAAGTGCCGCACCAGTCCCAGACGTGGACATATAAGCTGATGCCGTGCCTGCTCTGTCGTTGCTTAAGTTGCGAAGACTTTCCCCGCCATAGCCGTTCCCAAAACGGAATAAAGGAATCCTATCGAGAACGGACGCCAATGTGATCGACCCCGATACATCTGCCAACTCTTGCAGTACGTTCATGTTGATTTGTTCGGCTCGCGCAACAACAATTTTTGTGGGGATCGAAGTACCGGGACGGAAGAACCCTAGAGGGGGAACATCTGGAAGAACTGTCAGCACCCCATACTCTAGCGCGTTACCTCCATCACCAAAGCTGCCACGCGGATAATGCTTAATGTAAGTCATTGGCGCATCAAGGGGCAAACCGGGTCCGCTACTTGCCTCAACATCCAAGGCAGGAATATAAGGCAGACGGACAGTAGTCTTGATTGTTCCGCTGGTTTCCATCCGACGATCAAAACCGTGAACATTGCCGTTTGAAAGCCTGTGTGGATTGACCATCGTGCCATAGGCTTCCCCCGCAGCCGTTGGAGAAAATCGAACATAAACATCAGGGTTTGCAATCACCGACGGCTGGCCTAGTGCGTCAAAGACCACTTGGGCATTTGCCGGATTGCCGCCTGTAGGAGCGTCCCAGAAAGTTGCAGTCATGTTATCTCCAAGCGCAACAGACGACAACAGAGACACCGGGGAAGCCGTGATATCCGCTGCGGCAGTAAATGTTCCTGTCAGTATCCGGTTGGCGTCGGGGCTAACTCCATTGGACGCTGTAAACAGGACAGAGTATACCCCCGTTACGAAGTTAGGAATGGTCAAACCAACAAGGCTGGCTGTGATGTTTATTCCGTCGCGCGTGACGCTAACCAATGTCGTCGTCGGGGTTGGGTCGCCAGATGCCGTTGGCTCGGTGATGACCAGATCGTTGCCAGATTGTGCGATTGACCCACCAGATAGAGTTGGAGCGGCACCTATGATGGCAGGTGTGAATAGCGGCGACACCGTTGACAAGGCAAATGCACGATAACCTGCGCCATTGGTCAGGCCCGACAGGTTTGCCGTATTGGAAAATGTGGCATTGGCAAGTGTTGTCAGCGCGCCGTCAGTTACGTCTTCGTTTGGAACAACGATAAATTGCGGCATTATACAGCCTCCGGGTATGTGTTGATGGTTGCGCCACCGTCGGTCGGGTTGATTGACCAAGCGCCAGTGAACGATGGGTAACTCTCAATTGTAGCGCCGCTGTCTGTTGGTGCGACTGACCATCCAACCGAGGGCTGCGCACCGCCACCGCCATAGAAGCGCATATTGCCAAGCCGAGGAAACCGCAGATCTATGCCGATGAACTTACGCATGTGACACCGACAGGCTTGCGGACATATCCGCCATGGCCCACAGGTACAATGGGCCGGACCCGATGCCGGGGAATAGGTCTTCCAGTGGCAGATCGGCGGCCAGCGTGGCACCACCTGCAAGCGTCACGCCACCATTAGGCGACGTGGGCGGCACGTTGGTGGCGGTTGCCTGAAGCACCACAGCATAGACGCCGGCGTTGTGAACGCGCACAGCGGCAACGGGTCCGTCTGAAAGTGCGACCGCTGCGCCGGGGGCGACAGAAATGGACGTATGACGAGGCATTGTGCTCTCCTGTTCAAAGGGGTTAGCCCGGCACACCTGGTGCAGGGAATGGGTCAGACACGGCATCCCACCCCTGCCCGGATGCAATCAGGCAGGTCAGGCCGTGTGGGTTTGTTACGATCAGCGTCCAGCTGCCGGGGGCCGAGGCATAGATTTCGACCACTGATCCATCGGCGGCGATGCCGATGCCATGGCGCGACTCGGCCCACTTGTCGCCAAGGTGGCGGACCACGACCGCATGGGGGCCACATTGCGGGGCGGCCGTTGCGGCCGGGGCCAGGATGGCAAAGGCAAGTGCCAACAGCACGCGCGGCCCGGTCATCGACGCAGCGCCAAGGCAAGACCACCCAAGCCAAACAGGCCAAGGATGATCTCACGCTGCCATTCATTCATCGGCGCGGGCAAGGCGTGCACCGTCCAACCCCAGAACGGAAAGGCGCTGACAAAGGCGACCGCAAAAAGATGGCCACAAACCCCAAGGGCAGCCAAGCCGATCGAGGCTTGCAACAGCCGGTTTCCCGGCTGCGCCAAGCGGTTCTGCAATCGTGCGATCTGCACCTCGGCCGCGATGCGCGCCTCATCGTTCTGGGCATTGACCTTGGCCTCATAGGCGCGGCGCAGCTGGTCGGGCAAGCCGCCCCCCAGGATCTGCATCAGAAGGCGGATCATGTCGCCCATCCCATCCAGCGGGCAAGGCGGCTCCACAGATAAACCAGCAGCGCCAGAACCGCAGCGATGCCATGCGACACCAATTCCGCCGTGCCGGGGTCATTGGTGATCATGTCCACCAGTGCAGGTGGCAGCCCTGCATTGGCCAGATATCCGGCCGCGATGAACAGCAGAATTCGCACAAAGACCGTCAGTTCACCCATCATTTGTCTGCCCCCTCTGCGGCGGTTTGAAACGCGGCGGCGCGGTCTTTTTGCAGCCGCGCCCGGCCAACCTGATTGACAACAAAGATCACCAGCAGGATGCCCAGCACCCACAGCGTCCAGTCCGGCACATCGGCAAAGGTGAACCCACCCGCACCACTGATGCCGCCTGCCCCTGCCGTCGCCTCGTCGCGGCGCGCCGTCGCCGTCGCTTTGTCCCTGGCATCAATCAGAACGGGGCGGGCAGGTGCGCCGGCACGCTGCACGACCATGCGCGTTGCCACCGCCTCGACCGAGGCCACGCGGCGGGACCAGCCACGGCCAAAACTGCCCCAGATGCGCAGCCCGCGCAGAAAGCCCAGACGGGCCGCACAGGCGCGCTGGATCACGCCGATGGGGTCAGCGCTATCATTTGCGGCAGACAGTGTCAGCGGGCCCATTTTCCCGTCCTGCCGCACGCCCGCCGCCATCTGCAACCAGCGCACGCCGCGCGACACACCGGAATTCACTGCGGCGTCCATCGTCACCAGATCCAGCCCGCGCCGCAGTTCATCGCCCCGGATCGCCTGCCAATAGGCGCGCCGGTAGATCTCGGCTGCCTGCGCCTTGGTCAGATCGCGGATGTTCACCGTCGGATGGGCATGGGCGGCGATGCCATATTTCGTACCGCGCAGATCGCCCTCACCGACACGCCCGCTGGTCCAGTTTCCGGGATCCTTTGGCGTGGTCGAAAGCCCGCCTTCATGGGCGAAGACTTCGTCCATGACGGCGGCAAAGTTGTCCTTGGCCATTGGCCCCTCCTGAAAATGAAAAAACCCGCGCATGGCGGGGCTGTTGGCCGTTGATGTTTGCAGATGGATCAGACTTTGCCGCTTGGCAGATGCCCCCACTTCAGCAAGGCCGCCACCGCGATGGCAAATCCCACCAATGCCATGATGATCTGCCCGGTGCGCTTGCCGCTTTCGATGTCGATGGTCACCGATGCCATGCGATCCAGCAGGCTGAGCTTTTGGCCCGGCTGGGGCTGCATCAGCTTGTTATGGATGCTCTGCACCATGTCATGCGTTTCGCCCGCCGTCTTGGTCGCCGATTCCGACGCCACCTTGGCGGCATTTGCGGCTGACCGGACCTCGGCCAGTTCCTTTGCCAGCGCCGCAAACTCGGCACGGGTCGGGCTGCCGGTTTTGGGCGCGGTCATAGCGGCCACCGCGTGTCGTCGGCGAAATCCGCCGGGATCGGATCCATGTCCTTCAGCGCGCGGGCGGCAAAGATATGCGCCGACTGGTTGGCGGCGGCAGCCTGACCAAAGGCAAAGCAGGTCGGCGCGTCCATCGGCGTGAAGCTGTTGTCGGCCGCGATCCAGACAAAGTCCGCATCGCCACCATGCCAGCGCAGATCGCCCGGTTGCGCGCCTGCGCCTAGGGCAAATCCCGCCAAGGTGGCCGCCCCCGTGATCCGCGCCGTGCTGTCGCGGTCGCAGTCATAGCGTTTGCCCGAAAACAGGAAGGTTGCAGACATCCGGCGGTCGCGTTCGGCATTGACCATGGCGACGGTCAAGGCTGGGGTCGCAATATCGGGGGGAAGGAACGTTTCGCCGTCAAACGCCCATCCAGGCCCGGCCATCCCCGCCTCGGGCCAGCCTGCGACAAAGTCCGGCCG
>JBKBWK010000029.1:0-41929 GCA_046313895.1 Paracoccaceae bacterium | reverse complement strand
ATCACAGCGTCGGGGATGACACATTCCACCGACGACAGGTCAACCGCCTGTGCCCTTGGGGTGAACAGACCCCGCAAGGCGGCATCGGCCAGCACGCAATCCTCGACCGTGTTGGCAAGGGGGCCCAGCGTGTCGAGCGTGGGCGACAGGGGAAATACGCCGTCAAGCGGGTGACGCCCGGTCGAGGTCTTGTAGCCGACGACGCCGTTGAACGACGCGGGAATGCGGATCGACCCGCCGGTATCGGTGCCGACGGACAGCGGCACGATCCCCGCCGCAACCGCCACGCCGCTGCCGGATGATGAGCCGCCGGGCGAGCGCGCCACTTTTGGATCGCGCGGATTGCGCGGGGTGCCGTAATGCGGGTTCAGCCCGATGCCCGAATAGGCGAATTCGGTCATGTTCACCGCGCCCACCGTAACCAGTCCGGCACGCATCGCGGCCTGCACAAGCGCCGCATCCTGTGCCGCAGGGGCCGCATCGCGCAGCACCTTTGACCCCGCGGTGGTCACGGTGCCTTTCAGGTCGAACAGGTCTTTCCATGCCAACGGCACGCCGTCCAGCAGGCTGGCCGGATTGCCTGCGCGCAGGCGTTCCCGCGCCGCGCGTGCCTCTGCCATCGCCCGGTCGCGCGTCTGGCGAATGAACAGCGCCGGGTCGCCATGCGCGGTGATCTTGTCAAACACCTCATCGACAACATCAACCGGATCGCGGTGCCCGTCCCGAAGGGCGCGCGCCAGAGTGCTTGCAGTGGTGACTGTCATCGGTTTTGTCCTATTGCGGGATCAGCGTCGCCTCGGACGGATCCCACGCGACATAGGCGGTGTGTCCGGCGTTCAGGCTGTCACGATATTTTTCGGCATGGCCCTCCAGCGAGACGACCTCGCCATTCGGCAGGGTCAGTCCGATCTGCATGATGTGGCCGACCAGTTGCAGGCGGTTGATGGTGCAGGGAATGACATTGTTGCCATAGGTGGCCCGCACCTCGGATTCGGCCATGGTGCCGGACAGAACCTGCATGGCTTCGGCCGGCAGAACAATCGAGGCGGCTGTGCCCGGTGCGACACCGGCCGGAGGGGCAGAAACACCAAGCGGACCGAACGCCGTGTCCATTGTCAGCTTGCCCCCGCTGTCCGCACGCACAGTACCCGAAATCAACGTGTTCGCCCCGATGAACCGGGCAACGAAAATGCTTTGCGGCCGGGTGTAAAGTTCGCGCGGCGGGCTGATCTGTTCAACGCGGCCAGCGTTCATAACCACGATGCGGTCCGACAGGGCCAGTGCCTCTGATTGCGCATGGGTGACAAAGACAAAGGTGATGCCAAGGTCGCGCTGCAGCAGCTTCAACTCATTCTGGATGCTTTTTCGCAGGTTGGCATCCAGCGCGCCCAAGGGTTCGTCAAGCAACAGGATGTCAGGTTCGACCACCAGCGACCGGGCCAGCGCGATGCGCTGACGCTGACCACCCGACAGGCGTGTGGTGCGGGTGTCGGCGACTTCGGTCAGGCCAAGCTTGTCCAGAATCCGGTCTACCTTGCGGTTGGCTTCGGATTTGGGCAGGCCCTTGACCTCCAGCCCGAACATCACGTTCTGGCGCACGTTCATATGCGGAAACAGGGCATAGTTCTGGAAGATCATCGAGGTCGGGCGATGTTCGGGCAGCATATCGTTGATGCGCTTGCCGCGGATCATCAGATCGCCCGAGGTGATCGATTCAAAACCCGCAATCATCCGCAGGGTAGTGGTCTTTCCACAGCCAGAAGGGCCCAGAAAGGCGATGAACTCTCCCTTTTCGACATCCAGATTGAAGTCGATGACGGCGGGCGTGCCGTTGTCATAGGTCTTGCCGATATGGGAAAGCGATAGGTCGTAGGCCACGGGCTCGTCCTCGGGGTTCATGTCTGTGCACGACCAGGGCGGGTGCCGCCCCGGTCGCAAGGTTCACGGCTGGATCAGGCAGACAGGAATTCGTCCCATTTCTGGATCAACAGGTCGTATTCTGCTGGCCACTGGTGCCAGTAGGCGACGTTTGCGGCACGGGTTGCCAGCGATCCGCCATCGCGCAGATCGCCTTCCTTGATGCCGCGCTCTTCGGCGCCGACCCATGGCGCACCTTCATACCAGAAGGCGTACTTCTCAGGCGCCATGATGCCTTTGACCTTGTCGTTGGGCGAATAATAGCCCTGTTCCGACACGGCCACGGCTGGCGGACCTGACAGCCAGTAATCGGCATAGGCGGTGACCGCATCAAAGTTCGGCGAGGATTTCAACGCCGAAACACCGATCGCCCAGCCGCGATAGCCGTTCTTCATGGTGGCATAGGAGCATTGCACGCCCTGCGCCTTGACCGCCATCACGGCGGGCTGCCATGCGTCGGCCAGGATCATCTCGCCAGAAGCGAGCAGGTTGACGAGTTCGCCGAAATCGCCCCACAGCGCGCGGAACTGGCCCTCTTTCTTTTTGGAAATCAGAAACTTCGCCGCTTCTTCAATGGCTGCTGCATCCGGGTTGCCGGGGTTTGGCACTTCCAGCAGGCCCATTTCGTTCATTGCCATCACGGCTTGACCAAAGGCGATCAGCGGGTCCACGTTCAGGCCGGTCTTGCCCTTGAATTTGGGGTCGAACAACGACGACCACATCGAAGCCTCTTCCTCGGACACGAGGTCGGGGCGATAGCCGATGGAATCGAAGTTATAGACCGTTGGCACCATGTTCAGTGCGGTCTGCGACTCGTCGGTCCAGATCTGGCCGACGATCTGCGCGCTGCGGTCCCATTTGTCGGACGGGGTGGTAAAGCTTTCGCCCACGCCAGTCCAGTTCGACAGGGCTGACGTCGGAATTGGGGCGACGAGGTCGGTCATCACGATGGAAGGCAGACGCTCGCCAATCGTTTCCCAGCAGTCATAAGCGGTGGAGCCAGACAAAAGTTCGGTTTGCGTGTTCGGGAAGATGTCGGCTTTGCCAGACACCGCGCGCACCCCCGAAGCCGCCTTGAATTCGTTGAGGATGCGCTCTTGCACCGTCACCGACAGACCGACCGTGCGCAATTCCTGCGATGCGAGGTCTTGGGCAAAGGCCTGTTGTGCGCCAAGGAAGGGCATGCCCCCGGCTGCGACTACGGCCGATCCTGCAGTTCCCTGCAGAAAGCGGCGGCGTGATAGGGAATTCATCGTCATTTTCAGATACCTCCTGATTGCCGTGTTGGTTGTCGTGTTGGTCTTATTGTTGTCGCCGGATCAGTAGCGCCCGACGAGCAGTCCACCGTCCACGACCACGACCTGACCGGTCATGTATCGGGCAGCGTTGGATGCAAGGAACAGGATCACGTCCGCGATGTCTTCGGGTTCGCCGATGCGCCCCATCGGAATGAAATCACCCGCCTTTTCCGCGCCTTCTGGCCCCAGCGAGTTTTCGCGTGACAAAAGTTGCGCGGTGCGGATGTAGCCGGGTGCCACGCCGTTCACGCGGATGCCGTCTCGCGCCAGTTCAACCGCAAGGCCACGCACCAGACCGACGACCCCGGCCTTTGCGGCGGAATAATGCACATGCTCATCCCAGCCATACGCCACACCCATGATCGACGACAGCGCGATGATCGCGCCTTTCTTGCGCGCCTTCATGCCGGGCAGGGCGGGGCGGATCACGCGAAATATCCCCTTCAGGTCGATGTCGAAGGTGTGGTCCCATTTTTCATCCGTCAGGTGGGGCAGCGGCACTTTGTGCGCAATCCCAGCGTTGGCGACGATCACGTCAATGCCGCCCCGCGTGGACTCGATTTGCGCCACCAGCGCATTGGCGGCGTCGGTCGAGCGCACGTCCAGCTTGTGAAATTCGGCGCTGCCGCCAGCGGCCAGAATATCGGCCACGACCGCGCGGCCTTCGGCGTCCAGCACATCGGTCACGACGACATGGTGGCCTGCCCCGGCAAATGCCAACGCTGCCGCGCGTCCAATGCCGATGCCTGCGCCAGTGATCAGAACGGTGTCGGTCATAGCATCACATCTCCGGAATTCGGGCCCAGCGTCTGGCCGACGAACAGCGACGCGGCGGGCGAACAAAGAAAGGCCACGGTCGCGGCGACCTCTTCGGGTTCGCCAAACCGCCCAAGTGGAAGCTCTGCGGCTTTTGCACGCTGCCAGTCTTCGGACAGGCTGCGCACCAGCGGCGTGTTTATCGGGCCGGGGGCGACGGCATTGACCCGCACGCCCTGCGCCGACACTTCGCGCGCCAGTGCCTTGGTCAGCCCGATGATCCCGGCCTTGGCGGCTGAGTAGTGCACCAGTTCGACCCCGCCGATCTGGCCCAGTTGGGATGCGACATTGACGATCACGCCCGACCCGCGCGCCAGCATGCCACCCAGAACGGCATGGGTCGCAAGAAACGTGCCGCGTAGGTGAACCGCGATCATCCGGTCGAAATCTGCCGGTGTCAGGTCCAGAAACCGACCCTGATGCACATGACCCGCGTTGTTGATCAGATGCGTCACCGGACCAAAGGCTGTCTCTGCCGCAGCAACCATCGTGGCGACATCGGCCTCGACCGACACATCGCCGCCGATGGCGCGGGCCTTCGGGCCGATCCCTGCCGCGACATCCTTGGCCGCGTCCACACGGAAATCGTTGACCACAACGTTGTAGCCATCCGCTGCCAGACGTTCGGCAATTGCGCGGCCAATGCCCGAACCAGCCCCGGTAACAAGTGCGGTTGTCATCCGATGTCCTCCTGCATCGCCAGCTTGCGGGCACGACGGACGGACATGGCCATCAGAAAACCGTAGACCGACAGCAGCGAGAACGAAAACAGAGTGGTCAGTACCCCGAAGGCGAAAATGTTGGGGTGAATCTCGACCGAGAAGGTGCCGTAGATCGCCAAAGGCAAGGTCTGATCGCGGCCCGAGGCAAACAGGGTGCGGGGGAATTCATCAAAGCTGAGCGTAAAGGCGAACAGCATCGCCGAGAGAACGCCCGGAAAGATCAGCGGGAAGGTCACTTTGCGAAACGTGGTCCATGGATCCACACCCAGCGACCACGCGGCCTCTTCCACCGATGCGTCAAACCGGTTCAGGATTGCCAGCATCACCAGAAAGGCAAAGGGGAAGGTATAGGCGACGTGGGTTGCAAAGGCGGTCGTGTACCAATGCCGTTCGATGCCGATCACGTTGTTGGCCAGAAGCGAGGTGCCAAGGCCGGTCAAAACGCCCGGAACCATCATGCCCAGCACGATCAGGTAGAACACAAAGGTCGATCCACTGAACTTGCGTCGGAACGCTTGCGCCGACATCACACCCAGAACCGTGGACACCACCATGGTCATGAAGGCCAGCACCAGCGACCGGATCAGTGCCTCGCCAAACGGCAGGGGGGCGATGCGCGATGGCGGTGTCAGGCCAAAGATATGGCGATACCAATAGGTGGACCACTCGATGATCGGAAACTGCGGCCCGCCTTCGGGCCCTTGCTGGAACGAGATGATCGCCAGCACCACGAAGGGCCCATAAAGGAACAGGATGAACAAGCCGACATAAACGGCAAGGATGGGTTTGAGGAGGCGCGATTCCATGTCTTAAAGCTCCCGCTTCAGATCAACGATGCGCAGGAAACCTGCGATCACGACACCCATGACCACAGTCAGGATCACCCCCACGACCGAGGCCATCGCCCATTTCAGCGACCCGACCTGTGTCACGATGATGTTGCCCAGAAGGTTGACCTTGCGGCCCGACAGCGCGCCAGAGGTGGCGAATTCACCCAATACCATGACAGACACAAAGATGGCCCCAACCACCACGCCGGGCAGTGACAACGGGAAGATGATCTTCCAGAAGATCCGGCCAAACCCGGCACCAAGGTCGCGCGCGGCTTCGATGATGTTGCGGTCGATCCGCGCCAGCATGAAGGCGATGGGGCCGACCATGAACACGCAGTAGATCTGCGTCATGCCGATGACCACCGACAGTTCGGTAAACAAAAGCACTTCGATCGGCTGCTGGATGATCCCCAGTTTCAACAAGATGATGTTGATCGCACCTTCCTTCCCCAGCATCGGCCGCCAGGCCAGAACGCGGATCAGGAACGAGGTCCAGAACGGGATCACGCAGATCACCAGAAGCACGGTCGAAAGGGTCTTGCTCTTGATCAACAGCCCCACGAACAGGGCGGTGGGGTAGCCCACAAGAAATGTCGTGGCCAGAACGATCAGCCAGATGCGGATCGTCGTCCACAGCGACCCTGTGTAGGTGTCGGATGCAAAGAACTGCTTCCAGCTTGCCAGTGTCGGCTCGGATGAAATCGTAAAGGTGGTCTGGGTCCAGAACGACACATAGACGATCATCAGGATCGGAACGACCAGAAACAGGCACATCCAGATAATTCCGGGGGCCAGAAGCCAACGTGTGGTGGAACTTTGCCGCTGTTTTTGGGTGACGGTATCTGACATCACGCTGCCTCACGGCCAAAGACGATGGCCTTTTCGGGGTTCCACGTCAGCAGGTAGTCCTGCTTGGGTTCAAAGGTGTCGGGTGCGCCAAGGCTCAGGTGGTGTTCCATCTCGATCACATGGCCGTCGCTGGCTTCGAAGAAATTCATGATCGATGACCCAAGGTATTCCGACGCGATGAAGGTTGCCTTCAGCGCCGGGCCTTCGGGCTTGGCCGACAGGGGCAGGGCACGCAGACGGTCATAGCGGATGGCATAGACATCGCGGTCGGCGCGGCGGGCGTTGGCAACCCGTGCCGTGCCGAAGATGCCGGTGAATGTGCGACCCGACAGGGTGCCGTCGAACAGATTGAAGCGGTTCAGGAAATGCGCCACGTCGGGTGAGGCGGGGGAATCATAGATCTGCTCTGACGTGCCGCTTTGGATGATGCGGCCGCGATCCAGAACCACGACCCGGTCGCCCATGGCAAGGGCTTCGGTTTCACTGCCGGTCACATGCACGAAGGTCACGCCCAGTCGTTCGCGGATGGCGCGCAATTCGTTGCGCATCCTGCCGCGCAGGTTGGCGTCCAGCGCGCCCAAAGGTTCGTCCAGCAACACCAGCTTTGGTTGCATCGTCAGGGTGCGCGCCAGAGCGACGCGCTGCCGTTGACCACCCGAGATCTGGTCAACGCCGCGATCCTCGAGTCCGGCAAGACCGACCAGTTCGATCATCTCGCGGCAGCGGCGGTCAATTTCGGCGGCACTAAGGCCATGTTTGCCATGTGTCAGACCGAAGCCGACGTTCTGGATCACGGTCAGATGCGGAAACAGGGCGAAATTCTGAAACACGAACCCGATTCCGCGTTCATGCGCAGCAGTGTTGGTAATGTCTCGTCCCTGAAAATAGACGCGCCCCGCTTCGGGTTGTTCGAACCCAGCGATGACCCGCAAAAGTGTGGTTTTGCCCGACCCCGACGGTCCAAGGAACGAGATGTATTCGTTCTCGCCCGCCGACAGGGTGGCGTTGTCCAGCGCAACAAGATCGCCGTAGCGCTTTGTCACCCCTTCAAGTCGAAAGACTGCCGTTTCCACCATCACCTCATCCGCGTGAAGGTCAGCCGCCGGGCGGCTGTCCGAGTTCTGATCATCCACTCTTTCGCGCCGTGCGATGGCGGCCGAAACATGAAAAAACTGTATTTCGTATGAAATAGCGATTTTGAAAATCTGTCAACTGTTAATGAAATTTCGATAACGCTTGAAATCCAGCAATGAAACGAAAAATATGCGCAAATATTCAGCCGAACCTGAATGGTATCGGCGCGAGAAAATGAACTTACAATGCGATATTCATTTTAATAGGGACTCAGATATGGCGCGAACGGTCCAGTCTCATTGATGACTGCAACGATTTTCATCCGCGCCAGATAGCGCCGAGCGACGATGGACAGGTGGTCGCGCAGGTATTCTGCGGCAGAATCAATGGGATGGCGGGAGATCAGGTCAAACAGGGTGTGGTATTGCTCGATCGTTGTCTCGTCTCGGGGCAGGCCAAGGCCGATGAGTGCGCGATCGACCGCCGACAACAGCAGGCCATTGCTTCGGATCATTTCAACCAATGTCGTGTTCGGTGCCTGCGCAATACAAAGTTCAAGCAGCGCATCGCCCAGAAATTCCGACGAAATGGTTGGATCGGTTCCGATCCGATCCAGCACGCCCTCGACTTCGGCATATCGGATATGCGGCGCGGCCAGCCTCAGGGCTGCGGGTTCGATGATGCTGCGCAGCTCGAATTTCTCGCTGACGGTTCGGGCGGTCAGCGGACCTGCGATCCAATGTGAACTGGCGCTTTTGCGAATCAGTCCGCGTTCCTGCAGGCGGGCCAGCACATCGCGCACCACAGTCCGGCTGACGCCAAGGTAATCTGCCAATTCGGTTTCGACGATGCGGAATTCGCCAAAGATCTGGCACGAAGCCACCACTTCTTCGACCTGATCATAGACATGACGCCAGGTTCCACGGGTTTGCAGCGCGTCATCCACCTCGGCGGGAATGTCGAGGGGAAGGTCGCGGATATCTCGGCGCAACGGCACGACCGGATGCGCCCCACTCCCCACAAGATAGCCGCGCCCGTCAAAGCGGTGGATCAGGCTTTCATCCAGCAATTGCCGCAGCGCCGATTGCACCGGCACCCTGCTGGTCTGCATCACGGCGGCAATCGGGCCTTCCAGCAGCACAAAGCCTTCGGGGATCGTGCCGTTACGGATATTGCTGCGCAACACGCGGGTGATCAACTCATAGCGCGGTTCTTGTGCAAGGGGATTGGCTGACCGGATCATGCGGCCACACCTTCGCGGATGCGCCCGATAAACCGGTCCCATGCCCGTGTGGCATAGTTGTATTCATCCATCACGGTATTCCAGATGGCAATCCGGCGGCTGCGCTCATGATAGGGGCCGCCCGCTCGCCGCGCCCCTGCCTTGACCACTGTATCGCCAGATGGTCCGGCCAGATCATGCCGTGCAGCCGCACCGTCATACCAATAGGCCCATTCCTCTGGCGACAGATGCGCCTTTATCGGCTCGGGGTTCGAGATATAGTAACCTTGCCGCGCCATGACAGCGCCCGCAAATCCCGACAGCCACCAGTTCAGATATTCATAGGCCATGTCCAGCCCGGCCCCGCGCAAATGGCGCGACAGGCTGGCTCCCCCATGCCAGGCCCGATAGCCCTCTATCGGGGCCGATTCGATGAAATGGCCAAAGCCCGCGCCCAGTTTTCCATAGACTGGGGACCACATGCTTTGCACCGTGACAGACCCGTTGCGGATCAGGTTCGCGGCAGCGTCCCCGTCGCGCCATGCGCCACAGAAATAGCCCTGAGCGCGGCGATCCTCCAACAGGGCCATCAGCGCATTGATTTCTTCGATGGTCATGTTGCCGATATCGGCGAATTCCAACTCGCCCGAGGCTTCGGCCGCAAGGGCCGCATCAAAGAGCCCGATGGCAGGTTCATCCACCAGCGCGATCCTTCCCTTGGCACGACTGTCCAGCAGCCAAGACCAGCTTGGCCGCACATCCGGGCCGGTGCCAAACACCCGCGCATCATAGCCGAAACTGTCCATGTTGTGCACTGTCGGCAGCATCGAGACATGGCGTGAGGGTTTTGGGCCCAGAAAGCCGCCGGGCTGGACATAAAGTTTTTTCACTGGCGCATCGCCATGGCCGCGCCAAGCGTATTTGCTGACCCCGCCCTCTTTGGCAAGCGCGCTGATGTTGTCCCAATCCCTTATGCGGGTGATGTCGATGGGCTGCAAAGCGCCCCAGAACCAGACAATGTCAAGGTTGTGAAAACATTGTTCATAGACATCATAGCTTTCCGGGTCCATCGCCGCTCGGCTTTGACAAATCGGAAATTCCAGCAACTCGAAATCGACCTGAAACCCCAGATCCGCGGCTGCCTGATCGCGGACGGGATCCAGAAGCGTAATCGATGTGCCGCGCACGCGCAGCCTTCGCTTGTGCACGACCGGCGGGGCGGGGAAGGCTTGGGGCGATGCGCTGTCCATCAGAAGTGGTCTTTCCATTGGGCGCGGGCGGTTGGGCCGCCCGCGCGGATGTTCAAGGCTTTGCCGTCAGCTTAGCGCAGTTTCGATGGCGGCAAGAACGGCTTTTCGATCCCGCCGCGCCGCAAGGGCCTGTTCCATGGTGACCTTGACGAAACGCGTCGCCGTATGTGGCTGCAACTGACCGATCAGATCCATATCGGCGGATACCACGGTGCCGACCATGAAGTAGCCGCCGCCCGACACCGCATCGCGGTGCAGGACGATGGGTTCGGTTCCCCCCGGCACCTGCACCGAGCCATAGGGATAACAGGCGTCCACGATGTTCGACGGGTCCGACCCTGCGCCGAACGGCTGGTCACGCGGCACAAAGTCGAGCGGCGTGCCACCCTTGAACCGATAGCCGATCCGGTCGGCCTCGGGCGCGACCTTCCAGGTGTCGGCAAAGAACTGGATGCCTGCGGCATCGGTGATGCGGTGCCAGTAAAGCCCTGGCAGCATGCGCAATTCTGCCGGGGTGCCGGGCTTGCGGCGCAGGGTTTCCGGCACGGATCGTCCGGACGTCCCCGCCTTGGCCAGACCCACCGGCAAGTGATCGCCCGCCGCCAGTTTGCGCCCTTCATGTCCACCAAGCGCACCAAGCGTATAGGTCGAGCGTGACCCAAGGACCACGGGCACATCGATGCCACCAGAAACGGCGATATAGGCGCGTGCCCCCGCCTTGAGAAAGCCGAAGGACAGAACTTGCCCCTTTTTGACCGGAAAGGCTGTCCATCCCGGCTGTTCCTCGCCATCAACCTTTGGCGGCAGGTCGGCCCCGGTTACCGCAACCACGGCATCGGCGGTGAACTCCAGTTCCGGCCCCATGAACACCGCCTCCAGCACCGCATCGCCAGCCGGGTTGCCGACCAGAAGGTTGGCGGCGGCCAGCGACAGGCTGTCCATCCCCCCCGATTGCGGGATCCCGATATGATAGTATCCGGGACGGCCCAGATCCTGCACCGTGGTGGACAGGCCGGGTTTGATCACATTAACGGCCATCGAGAGCCTCCATCACCTTGGCATTGGTGCCGTCGATATCCTTGTGGAACTCTTCCAGCGAAAAGCGCACGGGGGCAATGCGGGGCATCCAGCGGCCGGCATCAACCTCGGCCACGGTGTGATCATACTCAGCCCGGTCGATGGGTTTCCATTTCACGATATCGCCGGGTTTGAACAGGCACATGAAATCCCGCAGGTAGGGGGTGGTCTGGGTCGGGTCGTAGATCGGCATCGGTGTGATGCCGAACATCTGATAGCCGCCCGCGCCCCGCACCGAATAGATACAGGCAAAACAGCCCCCATGCCCCACGGTCAGGCGCGGCGTATCCGTGCGCGGACGCAGGTATTTCGGCGACTGGATCTGCCGGGCGCGGTCCACCATCTGATACAGAAACGGCAGACCGGCCACGAACCCCACCATCGACACGAACCACGGTGCGCCGGAATGGGCTTTCACAAAGCCGTCGATTCCGTCCAGATTGTTGATGCGCGCGGTGTATTCGATGTCGGTCGTCGTCGGGTCCTGGTGGCGTTCACGAAACCGCATCAGGGTTTCATGCGTCCACGGGTCGTTATACAGCACGGGAACTTCGATGATGCGCGTGTCCAGCGTTGACGGGGCCGATTGCGCCGCTGCCTCCAGCGCCTGCAATTCGCGCATCATGTCGTCTGGCGCGATCACATCGGGGTCGAACCGCACCTGAAACGACGCGTTGGCCGGGCAGATTTCGGTCACACCCCTGATGTGCGCCTCGCGCAGCGCGTTGGTGATCGACATGCCCTTGAAAAAGGCTTCTAGCGACATTTCCTCATCACATTCGACAAAGATGTGCTCATCTCCTCCGAAGGAGTATCTGGTCGTCATTCCGGTGTCTCCCTAGTGCCCAGACGGTGTGCATTCTGCTCCAGCCACGGCTCCAGCCAGCGGGTGTGAAAGCCCCCGGCCGCAACCTCGACGTCGCGCGCCAGCAATTGGTGCAGGGGTTTGGTGGTGGGCAATCCGTCAACCGACAGCTCGTCCAGCGCGCGGATCATGCGGGCGATGGCCGAGGCGCGGTCTTCGTCCCAGACGATCAGCTTGCCCAGAAGCGAGTCGTAGAACGGCGGCACGGTATAGCCCTGATACAGCATGGTATCAAAACGCACGCCCGCGCCGCCCGGTATGGTCAGTCCCGATATCGTGCCGGGACCGGGCTGGAAATTGCGGGCCGGGTCTTCGGCGCAGATCCGCACCTCGATCGCATGGCCGGTCAGGCGAATGTCGTCCTGACCGTAGCGCAACGGCTCGCCGCCCGCGATGCGCAGCATTTCGCGCACCAGATCAACGCCGGTGATCATCTCAGTCACGGGATGTTCGACCTGAATCCGGGTGTTCATCTCGATAAAATAGAAATGCCCGCTGACATCATCGAACAGATACTCGACCGTGCCAGCGCCACGATAGCCCACCGCTTCGGCCAAGGCGACGGCAGAGGCGCAGAGCTTTTCGCGCATCGCCTGTGGCAGGGCGGGCGAGGGCGCTTCTTCCCAAACCTTCTGACGGCGGCGTTGCAAGGAACATTCGCGTTCAAACAAATGCACGGCACGGCTGCCGTCGCCCAGGATCTGCACCTCGATGTGGCGCGCCCGTTCGATGACCTTTTCCATGTAAAGCCCGCCATCACCGAAGGCGGCCTTGGCCTCGGCACTGGCTTGCGGCAACAGGCGGTCGAATTCGGGCATGTCATGCGCGATGCGGATACCACGCCCGCCGCCGCCCGCCGCCGCCTTGATCATCACCGGAAAGCCGATGGCCAAGGCCACCGCGCGGGCCTGATCAGGGTCGTCGATCCGCCCGTCCGACCCCGGCACCACCGGAACGCCTGCACTTTCGGCGGCAATGCGTGCCGCCACCTTGTCGCCCATCACCCGGATCGCATCGCCTGAAGGCCCGACCCAGACCATGCCCGCCGCCACCACCGCATCGGCAAAATCGGCGTTTTCGGCCAGAAAGCCATAGCCCGGATGCACGGCATCGGCCCCGGTCTGCGCCGCCGCATCCAATATGGCTGCCACGTTCAGATAGGATTTCGCCGCCGACGGTGGGCCGATATTGACCGACTCATCCGCAAGACGCACGGCCAGACTGTCGGCATCGGCGGCGCTGTGCACCTGCACGGTGCGGATACCCAATTCCTTTGCCGCGCGGATGATCCGCACAGCGATTTCGCCCCGGTTGGCAATCAGTAGTTTGCGGATCGCCATTGTCACTCCAACTCGACGAGGGCTTGGCCAGCCATCACCGGTTCTTCGTCATCGGTCGGAAAACCGGTGATGGTGCCCGCCTGATCGGCCACGACTTCGTTGAAGGATTTCATCACCTCGATCAGCCCGATCACGTCGCCGACCGCCACAGTGTCGCCCACGGACTTGAAGGCAGGCTGGTCGGGCGAGGGTTTGCGGTAAAACGTACCGGGAAGGGGAGAGAGGATCTGCTTGGCCATGTGTTTGTTCCTGCTGGGTCATATTTGGGGTTTCAGGCGCCGCGCGCGACGGCTTCACGCACCGCTTGCGCCACTTCGACTGCGTTCGGCGTGTCCGAGTGGACGCAGATCGCATCCGCGCGCACCGGCACGTCGACACCGCCCACCGAACGCACCTTGCCTTCGGCGATGGCGCGCAGGCAGGCTGCTGCCGCGGCTTCCGGATCTGTGGCCGCATGTTCGCGGGTAATGATCAACCCACCCTGATCATTGTAGTCAAGGTCGGCGTAGAATTCAGACACAAAGACGTGTCCGCGTGCGGTGTACACCGTCTCGTGCAGCGTGCCTGCCATGCCGAACAAGGGCACGCGGAAGATATCGGCGGCATCGGCGACGGCGTGGGCGATATCGTCCATCCGTGCGGCCATCCCATACAGCGAGCCATGCGGTTTTATATGGTTCAGCACCATGCCTTCGGCGTCGAGAAAGCCTTTCAACGCGCCGATCTGGTAGATCAGGCAATTGAGCAGTTCGTCGCGCCCGATCTTCATCTCGCGCCGCCCAAAGCCTTGCAGATCGGGCAAGGACGGGTGCGCCCCGACCTTGACGCCATGCTGTTTGGCCAACTGCACCGTCTTGCGCATGTGGTTGAAATCAGAGGCATGGAACCCACAGGCCACGTTGGCCACGTCGATCAGCGGCATCAGCCCCTTGTCATCGCCGATGTGATACAGCCCGAAGCCTTCGCCCATGTCGCAATTGATGATCGTCACGCTTGTCTCTCCTGAATGGGGGGGCGGCGCAGGTTTGGGCGCGCAGACCGATATTCTTGTGGTTCAACCTGTGTAATCAAGCACATAGACCCCAGACTCGTGCAATTCGGCCGTCCAGCCCGGTTCGATCACAACGGTCGTCGTCACCTCTTCGATGACGGCGGGGCCAGTGATCCGGTCGCCCGCCCCGAGCCTTGCGCCAACGTAGACCGGGGTTTGCCGCGCCACCCCGTCGGCGGTAAAGATCATGGGACGTTTTCCTGCCTCAGCATGGGTGGCCCCCTTGCCCTTTTCAACAGAAATCCGCTTTGGACGGTCCACCCGGCCCCAGATCGCGCTTTCCACGTTCACCACTTCGACCACGCTTGCCGGTTCGGAATAGGTGTAAAGCTCTTCGTGCCGTGCATGGAAGGCCGCTTTCAGTGTATCGAGCGCGGCTTCGTCCAAGGTAAAGGGATCGACATCGACCGTACATTCATGCACCTGACCGACATAGCGCATGTCCAGACTGCGCCGGATCGAGATGCGGTCGGGGCCGAAGCCATCTTCGGCCAAATCGTGGCGGCCACGCTGTTCCAGCCCGTTGAACAACGCATCCAGTTTTGCCGCGGCAGCCTCACCTTCCAGACGGACCGGGGCCGGGGCCATGTAGTTGTATTTCACGTCTGAAATGATCTGGCCGTAAGCGCAAAGCCCCGAGGCCAGTTTCGACACCAGAACCCTCCGGATGCCCATTTCCCGCGCAAGGGCTGTGATATGTGCTCCCGTGGCCCCACCCGCACAGTTCAGCACGAAATCGCGCGGGTCATAGCCGCGTTCCACCGACACACGACGGATGGCGTTGACCATGTTGTTGTTGACGATGGTGTACATGCCGTAAGCGGCCTGTTCCGTGCTCAGGCCCAGCGGTTTGCCCAGATCGGTCTCGATCGCCTTGCGGGCTTGCTGCACGTTCAGCGGCAAACGCCCGCCCACCAGACCATCGGGGTTCAGATAGCCCAGCACAAGGTTCGCATCCGTCGTGGTTGGCCTTTCCCCGCCTTGGTCATAACAGGCCGGCCCCGGTTCGGACCCTGCCGATTGCGGACCCATCTGCAACAGGCCCATTGTGTCGATCCAGCCGATCGACCCGCCGCCCGCACCCAGCGTTTCGACCTGAATCATTGGAATACCAATGCGATAGCGCAAGAAGTCGATGTTCTTTGACACATTCGCCCTGCCATCTCGGGTCAGGGTGATGTCAAACGACGTGCCGCCCATATCGACGGTGATGATATTCTTCAGATCCCACGGCTCGCCGATATAAAGCGCTGCCTGCGGAGCGGATGCGGGACCGGAGTTGATGGCATATACCGATTGGTCCGATACCACCGACCCAAGCGCAAGCCCGCCGTTCGACTGGAAATACCGCACCGGATTGCGCGCGCCCAGACTGCGGAAGTAGCCGTCAACCGCCTCGACATAGGCGGAGAGGATCGGGGCCAGGTAGGCGTTGACGATGGCGGTCGAGGTGCGGGTGTATTCGCGCACCTGCGGGTAGAGCTGGCTGCCCACGGTCAGGCGCACGCCCGGCATCATCTCGCGCACGATCTCGGCGGCGCGGCGTTCGTGGTCGGGGTGCAGGACCGACCAGACGAAAGAGATCGCCACGGACTCCACACCCTCGCGCAGGAAATGGTCGCAGGCGGCGCGTACGTCCTCTTCGTGCATCGGTGTATGGACGGCACCGGTGGACACCACGCGTTCGCGCACCGGGCAGCGCAGATAGCGCGGCACCAGCATGCGGGCGGGCGGATAGTCCGGATCATAGCGGTAGCCGTCTTCCTTGTGGCCCAGCCGGATTTCGATACTGTCCTCGTGACCCTTGGTGGCGATCAGGCCGGTGCGCGCGCCCTTGTGCTGGATCAGGGCGTTCAGGCCCACCGTGGTGCCGTTGATGCACAGATCTGCGTTGGACACGATTTCGGTCGCGGTGATCCCGGTTTCCTCTTCGATCAGGGCAAGACCGTTGCGGATGGCCTGCGTCGGGTCTTGCGGTGTCGAGAGCGCCTTGAAGATGCGCAATTCGCCGGTGCGGTCGGCAAGGATGAAGTCGGTGAAGGTGCCGCCTGCGTCAATGCCCAAACGGTATTTGGTCTGCATGGGTGAAATCCTTTGTCTGAGGCCCGCCTTGCCGGCGGCGGTTTGGCGGAACGGCGGGGGGCTATCTGCCCCCCGAGCCCCCCGAGGATATTTTTGAACAGATGAAGACAGCGAGGCGTCAGGCCGGTGCGCGGCGCAGATCGGCGGTGGCGTTTGCGTCAACGGCGAGCGTGTCGCGGTCGGTGATGATCACGCCATAGTCACGCCGCGCGCCTTCCAGACTGACCAGACCGTTGCGCACATCTTCGACCACCTTTTGCACATCACGTTCATAGGCCGGGCCGTAACCGCCACCGCCGGGGTTCTTGTTGGCGGCGCGTTCACCGGGCTGGATGGTTTCGATGACATTGTCGGTGATGATCTGCGTCTCGCCGTTGCGGGTGACTTCCAGCCGCCCGACCTTTTTCTCGATCATCGACGATTTGGCACCCGCGGCCCCCATCGCGGGGATCCGACGGCCCTCGCCAAAGGTGATCAGGGTCATCGGCGTATCCAGCGGCTCTACTTCCCAGCAGGTGCCGGATCCGCCGCGATGCTTGCCCGCGCCGCCCGAATCTTCCATCAGGCCGTAGCGGTGGATGATGATCGGATAGCTGTGTTCAAGCATTTCGATGTCACCCGAGGTCAGTGCGCCAAAGCAGCATTCCGGCCCGCAGGCATGCCAGCCGTCCTGGGTGGAGGTGGCCCCGGCGCCCGATATGATCGATGCCAGCACCATGGTGACGTATTCCTCGTCATGGCGCTTGTCCCAGCCCGCGATGTTGCACCCGTTCGCATGGCCCCAGCTTGCCGACACCTTGTCGGGTGCGGCCTGTTCAAAGGCCAGACGCACGGCATCGGTCAATGTCTCCATCGGTGTCGTGGTGCAGTTCATATGTGGAGCGGGGGCCTTCGCGTTGCACAGGGTGCCCTTCGGCCCCATGTCGGTGCTGACGCATCGATAGAGCCCTTCGTTGTAGGGCGGCGGCAGTTGCGCGAACATCATCAGGCCCAGATAGACGCCCGAGTGGCTGTTGCCTTCGTAGCTGTTGATGAAATACGGGATTTGCGGAGGCGACTGGATGGCAATGTGACAGCCATTGCCCTTGATGGTCACGGTCGCGGTGATTTCGAAATCGCCATAGCCGTGGCCCGCATCTTCCAGAATGGCGGTGCCGCTGTAGGTGCCGTCTGGCACGCCTGCGATCAGGCTGCGCATGTGGCTTTCGGCCATGTCGAGCAATTCGGCGATACACTCCTGCACCAGCATCTTGCCGTATTTGTCCATCAGGCGCTTGAGGTTGCGAGCGCCGACCTGACAAGCGCCGATCAGCGCGTTGAAATCGCCCTCCTGATCCCGGCGCGCGCGCATATTGATCAGCAAGAGATTGAGCACATCGTTGCGGGGTTTGCCCTTGTCCCAGATCTTGACGGGAGGGATGCGCAAACCTTCGGCAAAGATCTCGGTTGCATTGGGGTTGTACCCGGCCGGCACCGGGCCGCCGATATCGGTCAGGTGGCCCTTGCACACGGTCCAGAACACCAGCTCGCCCTCATAAAACACCGGCATGTACATGCAGGTGTCGATGATATGGCTGCCGCCATAGGTCGGATCGTTGTGCAGGATCAGGTCGCCATCATGGATGTCGCCTTCGAAATAGCCCGCGACCGATTTCATTGCCGGGATCAGCGATCCAAGGTGAATGGGAATGTCCTGTCCTTGCAGGATCATCTCGGGTGTGGCGTTGAACAACGCGGTGGAATAGTCGTGCGCAAGGTTGAACACCGAACTGCGCGCGGTTTGTTCCAGCGCAAGAGTCATCTCGCGCTGGGTGGTTTCCAGCACACCGCGCACGACGGACAAGGTGATCGGATCGACGTTGCGTTTGGTCATGCCAACCTCCGGTTCGGGTGATCGGGCCTTTGGCAACTCAGGGCTGTCCCCGCAGATGGCGGGGCGTTGCGTCTTTTCCCTGAATGTGCCGAATCCCGGACTTTTCGTTTGTTTATGTGATCAGCCTGCCGCTGATTGCGACGCGCGTCTTGTCAGCGGGCGCACAAGCGTTTGTCACAGAGTGCGCGATGGCGCGGCAATCGGGTGGCACGCAGTCTCTTGGGTGGATTTTTGCTATGCGACGCCTCTGCGGCAATTGACTTATGGCGTCGAAGCGCACCCAATACTGTATGAACCTTTTGCACCACAGCGGATCACGCCAGTGAACATTCGGTCGCACAGCACGGACAGCCTTCCCGCGTCGGCGCGCGCCGCCCATTGGAATGCGGTGATCGCGCGCGCCTATTTCCCGCTGGATCTGACCTTTCGCAACGCGGCCGGCTTTCAGGGCACACTGGACATGAAGGATGCGGGCGATGTGTCGCTGTCTCGCTTGCGGACAGAGGCGGTTCAATATGAACGCCACCGCCATCACATCGCCGCCGCGTCAGAGGAACAATATCTGATCACCATTCCACGGCAGTCTCCGGTCGAGTTCCGCCAGTTGGGGCGCGAGGTGCGCTGTGATCCGGGCGGCTTCATTCTGGAACGCGGGGATGAGCCGTATAGGTTTTCCTATGGGGCGGCGAATGACCTGTGCGTTCTTAAAATCGCAAAGCCGCTGTTGGCCGAACGATTGCGCAATCCTGATCTGTTTTGCGCCCATGTCATCAACGGGCGCGAAGGCATCGGCAGCCTGTTCACGGTCATGGCCCAACAGGTGCAGCGCACTGGGGCCGAAGATCCTGCCAGTGGCCGGGTTCTGGGGCGGCATCTGATCGAACTTCTGGTGCTGGCGCTGGACCGGGGGGCCGATGTCGAACAGGGCGCCGGTTCGTCGGTACGAGCCGCCCATCGCAGGCGGGCCGAAGAGGTGATCCGCCGCAATCTGGCCCAAGGCACCTTGTCGCCGGAAACTGTGGCCGAAGGCTGCGGCATTTCCAAACGCTACCTGCACGAACTCTTTGCCGATGTGAATTGCACTGTGTCGCAATTTATTCGCGAACAGCGCCTGCTTGCGGCGCGTGACCTGCTCTTGATGCCGGACCCCGGTCCGATGTCGGATGTGGCCTACCGCTTTGGCTTTTCCGATCAGGCCCAGTTTTCACGCCTGTTCAAGGCTATGTTCGGGCAGACCCCAAGCGGGTTTCGGGCAGAGGCTGTCGGCAAGGCCGCAGACGGTTAGGTGGTTGCGGTCGCGGTCATCGTAACCGGGCCACCAGCTTTGACCACCCGCAGCGCAAGGCCCGTTTCGGCGTGCCTTGCCTCGACTGTCGCAGGCTCGCCCACGATCAACGGGGACAGCCCGCGATAGGCGAACTGTGCAGGCGGGCGTCCCAGCTCCTGCGCCGCCATGTTCAGCATCACCATGGCCTGCAACGGCCCATGCACCACCAGACCGCCGTAGCCTTCGGTCTGTCGGGCGTAATCGGCGTCGTAATGGATGCGATGGCCATTGAAGGTCAGGGCGGAAAACCGGAACAACAGCACCGGATCACTGTGCAGGGCGCGCGTGGCAAGGGCTGGCCCGATGTCCGGTGCCGCAGGATAGGCAGGCGCGGCCTCGCCCGGTGCGGGATCGGCGCGATAGACCAGATCCTGCCGTTCGCGGATCACAATGCGCCCGTCTACGGCGTAGTCATGTTGCATCGCCACAAAGATCAGATTCCCGGTCGTGCCTGACTTTGGCACAATCGAACCGATCCGGCTGGTCTTGGTCACAAGATCGCCTTGGGCCAATTCCCCGTCAAATCGGATTTCCCCCCCCGCCCACATTCGGCGGGGCAGGGGCAGTTGCGGCAGAAAGATGCCTTGGCGGGCATGACCGTCGCGGCCCAGCCGGTCTGGCGTCAGTGCATCGGGCGCCAAGGCCCAAAACAGGCCCAAGGGCACGTCCGCTGGCGCCAGATGATCGGGCAGGGTCGCCCGCATCTGGCCGATCAGGCGGTCACTGACCATGTCCTGCCGTGTGACGCTGCGCTGCATCCAGTCTGCGAATTGAGTCATCGTCCTGCGTCCTGTGGGGCCGTGCCGTCAGGGCAATGGCCATTCAGGGTCCACCAGTCCCATCGGATAGGCAAGCGCCAAATCCAGCGGCGGTTGCACCACGTATTTGCGGTCAAACGGCAACCATGGGTAATCCACCCCGGACCGCACGATATAGGGCCAGTCGGGTTGGGCAAAGATGGGCCGCCCGATGGCCACCATATCCGCCGCCCCAGAGGTCAGAGCAGCCTCGGCTTTCGGACCGTCTGCAATGCCACCGTTGGTGATGACCGGCAGGCCGGATGCCTGTTTCAAAACTGTTGGCATCGGCGTCGGGTCTTTTGGATCGCGGTTGTCCAGATAGTTGAAGCTGGCCCAATGCAGGGCATCATAGGCCGACCCCTTCAATGCCTCGCCCACGGCGCGGGCATAGGCGGTGCCATCCGGCCAGACCCCAGTAAAATCATCCACCCCGTCTTGCGACAGGCGCAGCACGATCAGCTTGTCCGGCCCGATGGCGGCGCGGATCTTTTCCCCGATCAGCCGGGCAAAGCGGGTGTTGTTTTCCGCTGATCCTCCGAATTCATCGGTGCGAAGATTGGTTTTCGGCGTGATGAACTGCCACAAGAGATAGCCATTCGCACCGTGCACCTCGACCCCGTCGGCCCCGGACTCGACGGCACGGCGCGCGCCTTGTGCAAAGCCATCGGCCACGGCGTGGATTTCCTCGACCGTCAGGGCGCGGGCGGGCGGAAAGGTGACAAGAGGCCAGTCGCCCTTGATATTGCGGATCTGCTTTTCGTAGTCCGTGTCGGTGTAAAGCGTCCAGCCCCCGCTTTGGGTGTCAGAGGCGCTGACGCCCGGTTGGCCGTTCAGTGTGCGCGGATCGCAAACCCGCCCGCCGTGCATCAACTGGATGATGATCTTGGCGCCGTTGTCATGCACCGCTTTACAAACCTTTGCCCAACCCGCCACATGCCCGGCCGTGGCGATGCCCGGTTGCGACAGATAGGCCCGAGACTGGAAGGCGTCTTGTTCATAGGTGCCCTCGGTGATGACCAGCCCCAGCCCCCCCCGCGCGCGGCGGGCGTAATAGGCGGCCATCTCATCGGTCGGGGTGCCGTCGGCCTCCGCCATCTGCCTGGTCAACGGGGCCATGGCGATCCGGTTGCGAAGCGTCAATGGCCCCAGTGTGACAGGGGAGAACAGGGTTGGAAAGACTTCGCTCATGGTGGTGTCCCTTTGACGATGGTTAAATCCTGCCGACCCAAAGGCCGGAGCGGACAAGGTCTGCAATATGGCTGCGGATCAGGCGGACCACTGCCTTTGTCGCCGGCGCTGCCGCGCGATGGGGGGCGTGAGCAAGGATCAACTCGCGGCTGATTGGTGGCGAGTCGATCTTTTGCGCAACCAGGGTGCCAGCCTTGAGCGCCGCCCGCACTGCCGTCAGCGGCAGGATGGTGCGGATGGTGCCGGTTGCGGCCAGATCGCAGATGGTCGGCAGGGTTTCGAGTTCCATCGAGATATTCAATGACACCTGCGCCTGCGTGCAGGCCGTATCGACCAGAATCCGCAACCCGTGCGGCAGGCCGGGCAAGACCAGATCCTCATCTTCAATCTGGGCCAGTGTGACCGTGCTGCCGTTGCCTACAATTGGGGCCTGTGCGCTCGAAATCAGGTAGAGATCCTCGAACAACAGATGCTCGGCATCCAGCAGGGCCGAGGATTTTGTCTTGTACAGCACCGCCAGATCGACCTTGCCCGCCGAAAGCCAATCTGCGACATGGCCTGAAAATCCTTCCAGCACTTTCATCCTGATCTGCGGGTAATCCTGCCGGATCTGCGACAGCAGGGGCGCAAGCAGGATCAGCCCGACAGAGGGTGGCACCGCCAGCTTTACCGTACCATCCAGCGCCCCCGCACTTTGGCGCATATCCTGCCGCAAGGCCTCGACCTCCGACAGGATGCCGCGCGCGCGGGTCAAGAAGATCTCGCCCGCCTCGGTCAGCACCACCCCGCGCCCGTTGCGATAGAACAGGGCGGTGCCAAGCCCGGTTTCCAGATCGCGCACGCGGCGGCTCAGCGCGGATTGCGCCAAGTTGTTCTGCAACGCCGATTTCGTAAAGCTGCCTGTGTCGGCGATGCTGACGAAATACTGCAGGTCCAGAAACTCCATTCGTTGTGACTTTCCTCTGTCGTCAGGCCGCGCGCAACGACGCGCGAAGATCCGCAGTGGCCGCATGGTCAAGACCCCAGCCATAGCCATCGGTCGTCGTTTGGAACACCACACCATAGATCGCGCGGGCGTGGTCCGGGGTGATGTAGCCGTCCAACAGATCGTCCAGCACCTTGTTCGGATCGCGGTTCAGCGGGTCGCCATACCCACCACCGCAGGGTGACAGGTAGGTAACGACATCGTTCAACTCTGCCCGCATGCCCGAAAATTTTGCGTCCACGTCGCGGGGCTCATCAGTGCCGTTTGCGTTGTGGATGCGCACCGCCGCCGTCGCCCCTTCATGCCCGCCAAAGATGCCCCATGGCACATCCTCGTTGCGATCACTTTCATGGGTCATGAAACCGGGGGTCAAAAACCGTTGGGATTTGACCACACCCATGCCGCCGCGATATTCGCCCGCTCCGGGGAACACGTCGTCGCGGATTTCATAGCGGTCGCAGACCATGGGAAGATGCATTCCCAGATCTTCCAGCGGGTTGTTGCGGGTGTTGCGCATCAACTCTTCGATGGTGTCAGGCCCGTCCGAACCGGGACGCCCACCCATCGCCGCCTCGTTCACCTCAATCAGCACCCAATAGTCGCCCGAAGGCCGCAGGCCGGAATAGCTGGCGAACGACAGGCAGGCCGCGTTCCCGGCGGTGCATTTGTCGGGCAGAACCGGGGCCAGCGCCTTGATGATAAGGTCCACCACGCGTTGGATCTGATTGAACCGGGCCTCGCAGGAGGCAGGCGCGATCGGGTTGAAGATGCAGCCCAAGGGCGCCGTCACCTTTACAGGGCGAAAGCTGCCCTCGTTTTGCGGGATGTATTCGGGGTGAGTATATGTATCCAGCAGCAGCGCACGGAAGGCGAAGTAGCAGGCCACTTTGGTCGAGCCCTCGAAGGGCACGTTGAAGGCGGTCGGCACCTGCGGCGATGATCCGGTCAGGTCCACCTCGACGTCATCGCCGCGCACGCGGACCGTGACCTTGATCGGCAGACGCTTGCCGCGGGTGCGGCCGTCATCATCCATGAACCCTTCGGCAAAGTAATCGCCATCCGGAATCTTGGCGATTTCGCGCCGCAGCATCATTTCGGAATAGTCCATCAACTGCCGGGACGCCTGTTCCACCGTGTCGCGGCCATAGGTGTCCATCAGCTCGCAATAGCGGCGCACGCCCAGTTCGGCGGCGGCGATCTGAGCCTCCAGGTCCCGCATCACCAGACCGGGCACGCGGGTATTGCCGCTGATATAGCGCCAGAGCGTGTCGTTGCGCTTGCCGGCCTCGATCAGTTTCAATCCATTCAGCAACATGCCCTCGGCAAAGACATCCGGCACGTCGATGATCAGGCCCGGCGTGGCCGCGCCAATGTCCAGATGATGCGCGGTGTTGGCCGAAAAGCCGACAAGTTCGCCATGGTAAAAGATTGGCATGACGATGCCGATGTCGGGCGAATGGCTGGCCCCGAAATAGGGGTGATTGTGGATCACCACATCGCCTGCGCGCCACGAATCCTTGGGCAGGCTTTGTTCAATTCCGCGCAGATAGCCGGGAATCGAGCCGATGTGCATCGGTGTGGAATCCGACTCGCACAGGGTGTTGTAATCCAGATCGAACAACCCCGCGCCCAGATCCTGACTTTCGCGGATGATCGACGAATAGGACATGCGATACAGCACGTTTCCCATCTGTTCGGCTATGGCATGCAGCGCGCCGCCAATGACTTGCAGGGTGATCGGGTCGATGGTCTTGGTCATGGCATCAATCCTCCTGAAGGGTGCGGCTGATCACCAGATCGCCCAGTTTCATGACTTTCGCCTCATAGCCCGGCGGAACGATGGTGGTAGAGTTCTGCTGCACGATCACCGCAGGTCCGGCGACCACATCCTCGGCGCGCAGTTTCATGCGGCCAAAGCGTGTTGTCTGGATCGTGGCACCATCGTCAAAGGTGGTGGCGCGGGCGTAAAGGGCGGCCTCGGACGGATTTCGTCGTCCGCCTTTTTCAAGCGGTGGCAGCCGAAGTGTTTCCGACCGGGACGATCCGATGACCCGCAAGGTGACAATCTGCACCGCCTGGTCCTCGAAAGCATGGCCGTATTCCGTGCGATGCACGGCAAAGAAGCGGCGCGCCACTTCTTGCGCCGTGTCGGGTGTGATCGGGCCGTCGGGCACCTCGACCCGCAATTCAAACCCCTGACCGACATAGCGACATTCCGCGATGCGGGCAAAGGTCTGGCCTTCGGGTGCGATGCCATCGGCGGCAAGCTGGGCAGCCGCTTCGGCGCGCAGCCGGTCAAAGGCGGTGTTCACTGCCGTCAGGGCCTCGGGCTTTGCAGATTGCAGGATCGTCAGCGATGACTGTGTATATTCGTAGCGAGGTTCCGTTACCAAAAGCCCCATCGCCGCAGTGATGCCGGGGTGCAGTGGCGAGATCACGTTCTTTACCGCGATGATCTCGCCCAAGGCCACGCCGTGCAGCGGCCCGGCCCCGCCAAAGGCCATCAGGCTGTAGTTGCGTGGATCAATTCCGCGGGCGACCGAATTGGACGCAATCGCCAGCGCCATCGTGTTGTTGATGATCTTCAAGACCCCAAGGGCCGCGTCGGTTACCGACAAGCCCAGAGGGTCGGCCAGATGGGTGCGGATCGCGGCTTCCGACAGGGCGGGGTCGATCTTCAACCCGCCGCCAAGGAAATGTTCGGGATCCAGCCGCCCCAGCACAACCTGCGCATCCGTCACCGTGGGCAGGGTGCCACCCTTGCCATAACAAGCCGGTCCCGGTTCCGCCCCGGCTGAACGCGGCCCGACCCGGAAGGCGCCGCCGCTGTCGATATAGGCGATCGACCCGCCGCCCGCGCCGATGGCATCTATGTCAATCATCGGCACCAGAACCGGCAGATGCGCCACTTCGGTATCGCGCGGGTTCTTGATGGTCAGATCGCCGTCGCGGATCACGCTGATATCGGCAGAGGTGCCGCCGATGTCGATCGTGATGATGTCGCGCTGATGGCAGGCTTCACCAGTCCAGCGTCCACCGATGACGCCCCCTGCCGGACCCGACAGCAGCAGCCCCACCGGATTGCGGCTGGCCTGTTCCACTGTGGTCACGCCTCCGTTCGATTGCATGATGCGCACAAAGGCCGTCACCCCGGCATCTCGCAGCCGTCGTTGCAGGTTGTCCAGATAATGAGCAACCTTAGGGCCGATGTAGGCGTTCATTGCGGCGGTAGAAAATCGTTCATATTCACGGATGGTGTTCACCACTTCGCTGGACGCACAGACAAAGGCATCGGGCATCACGCGGCGGACGATTTCCTTGGCGCGCAATTCGTGGTCATTGTTCACAAAGGAATAGAGAAAGCCGATCACAACCGCCTCCAGCCCACGTTGAGCGAAAAGCTCGGCGGCACGTTCGACCTCGTCCTCGTCCAGTGGCGTGTCGATGTACCCGTCCGGTGGCATCAGGCGTTCTGCAACCGCGATCCGGTTGCGGCGCTTGATCAGCGGCGCGCTTTGCCATGGCACATCGAACTGCAACGAAAAATTGTGCGGGCGTTTGTGGCGCCCCATGTGCAGGATGTCGCGAAACCCTTTTGAGGTGATCATCCCGACCTCGGCCCCGTTGCGCTCGATCACGATGTTGGTCGCAACGGTCGTGCCATGCAACACTGCATCGATCTGGCCGGGATCGACGCCCGCGATTACGCACAACTCCACCACGCCCTGCACCACGCCAACCGACTGATCTGGCACCGTCGAGGACACCTTGTGGGTGAAGACCCTTTGCCGTCCCGAGGTTTCGACAACCTCCAACACCAGATCCGTAAAGGTGCCACCGACATCGACCCCGACCCTGATCATCCCTCGACCCCCCGATTTTTGTGAACATTGCACCCTGTTCTGATCCGACAGGACAGGCGCACGCCATTGCTGCTTCCAGCTGATTAGGGCATGGAACGGGCTTTTGAAAAAGAGGTTTTTGCATACCGCAAAACCCGTTCAATTCCGTCACCAATCATCGCAACTGAAGATATTGCGTTGATATGACTGTAATCAGGGCATTTTTAGCCGCTGTTATGCTGGATTCGTGAAGGCCATCCACGGGAAATGCAATTACCAGATATCTGATTTTTCGCAAAATGTGCGATGGTGCACAAAATGCACGCAAATTCCGGCGCAAATGCAAAGGGCGCAGCCGATGGGATGCGCCCTTTTGATCGGTAATCAAGTCGGTCAGACGCCGATCGGCATCATTGCATCGGATCGCGCCACGGGGCGCGGCGCAGTCAGGTTCCGCCATGTGCTCAGCGCCCGCGAGGTGGCAGGGAAGGCCGGGCGGTCGATGTGCTTTCCCCGCCCCGGCTGCGGCGTGGACACCCCCGGCCCCCAGACCACATCACCGCGCGACAGGGTGTATCGCGGCAGGCCCGTCACCTCATACCCCTCAAAGACATTGTAATCGATGACGGATTTCTGATCGGCGGCACGGATGGTGCGGCTGGCTTTGGGGTCGAACACCACGATGTCGGCATCGGCCCCCACCATCACCGCCCCCTTGCGTGGATAGATGTTCAGGATCTGCGCGATATTGGTCGAGGTGACGGCGACAAATTCGTTCATCGTGATCCGGCCCGTCATCACGCCATGGGTCCACAACAGCGACAGTCGGTCCTCCAGCCCCCCTGTGCCGTTGGGGATCTTGGTGAAATTGCCTCGGCCGGCTTGTTTCTGGGCGGTGGTAAAGGCGCAGTGATCGGTGGCCACCACATGCAGCGACCCTGCGGCAAGCCCCGCCCACAGGCTGTCTTGATGCTTTTTGTTCCTGAAGGGGGGGCTCATCACCCGTTGGGCGGCATAGTCCCAGTCTGGATGCGCATAGACGTCTTCATCAAGGATCAGATGCTGGATCAGCGGCTCACCCCAGACCCGCGTTCCGCGTTGGCGCCAACGGCGGATGGCCTCATGTGCCTCTTCGGAGCTGGTGTGCACGATATAGACCGGCACGCCCACCGCATCGGCAATCATGATCGCGCGGTTGGTTGCCTCGCCCTCTACCTCGGGCGGGCGGGAATAGGCATGCGCCTCGGGGCCGCTGTTTCCCTCGGCCATCAGCTTTTGCTGCAATCCTGCAATCAGATCGCCGTTTTCGGCATGCACAAAGGGAATGGCCCCCAGACCGGCGCAACGGCTGAAAGATGCAAACATTTCGTCGTCATTCACCATCAAGGCGCCCTTGTAGGCCATGAAATGCTTGAACGTGTTGACCCCGCGCTGCACCACGATGCCCATCTGGTCGAACACGCGTTCCGACCAGCCGGTGATTGACATGTGAAACCCGTAATCGATGCTGGCCTGTCTCGTGGCACGCTCGTTCCACAGGTCGAGCGGTGCCACCAATTCGTCAGGGTCAGAGATGATGTGATCGATTACCAGCGTTGTGCCGCCGGACGCTGCGGCAAAGGTGCCGCTTTCCCATGTCTCGGCGGTACTGGTGCCCATGAAAGGCATTTCCAGATGCGTGTGCGGATCAATCCCGCCGGGCATCACATAGGCCCCGCTTGCGTCGATCACCGTGTCGCCCGACAGCGCGTCCCCGATGGCGCTGATGCGGCCGCCGTCAATCAACACATCTGCGGCAAAGGTGCGGTCGGCGGTTATTATGGTGCCGCCCTTGATCACGGTGGTCATCGCAAATCTCCTGTCATTCGGGGGGAAGGATGGCGCCTGCGCGTTCGACGATCAGCCCGTAATGTTCGGGGCGGCGATGGCGGGCGAAGTTGAAGATGGTTTCCTTGTAGATGCGGCCCATATCCAGATCGCATTTGGCGGTGATGACCTCATCGTGTACCGTGACCGCCTGTGCCACGATCTCGCCCGAGGGTGCTATGATGACGCTTTGCCCGCCCATGCGCGAGCCTTCTTCGGTGCCGCATTTGGCGCAGCCCACCACCCATGTTGCGTTCTGATAGGCACCCGCCTGCATGGACAGGTGATTATGGAACAACGTCAGGCTGTTCACCGCCTCGTCGCCCGTATGGTCAAAGGGGGTGTTGTAGCCCAGCATCACCATATCGACGCCCTGCAAGCCCATGACCCGATAGGTCTCCGGCCAACGGCGGTCATTGCAGATGGCCATGCCCATCACGCCACCAAAGCCGCGAAACACCCCAAAGCCCAGATCGCCCGGTTCAAAATACCTCTTTTCAAGGTGCTGAAAGGCGCGTCCGGGCTGCGGTTCGTCATGACCGGGCAGGTGGACCTTGCGGTACTTGCCGATGATCTCGCCCTTGGCATTGACCAGGATCGAGGTGTTGAACCGTCGTTTTACCCCGCCCTGCACCAACAGTTCCGCATAGCCCAGATAGAAACCGATCCCCAGACGCCGCGCCTCGTCAAACAAGGGTTGCGTGTCGGATGACGGCATGGCGCTTTCGTAAAAGCTGTCCAATTCGGCCTCGTCTTCGATCATCCAGCGCGGAAAGAACGTGGTCAGCGCCAGTTCGGTGAAAACCACCAATTCCGCGCCGCGGCCACGGGCCTCGCGCATCATCTCGATCAGGCGGCCCACAGTGTCCTTACGGGTTTCCGACCGGGAAATCGGCCCCATCTGAGCGGCGGCTGTGATCAGGAAACGGGACATCGGCGGGCCTTTCGCGACAGGGCCGGGGCGGTAAATCGCCCTGCATTTCTACCCCAAACTCTGCCCTATTCGCCGCATGGAACAAAGCCCCGCAGCACTGTGCGGGGCCGTGCATAGCTGTTGTGCCGAGAAAAGAAGCCGTCAGCCGCGCGCTGCACGCAATTGCGTGCGCAAGAAATCGGTCGCGGGCATGTCCACGGTTTCCGAGTCGAGGTCCAGCACCACACCATAGCTGTCGCGCGCATCCGCCTCGCGCACGAAACCGTCCAGCACATCTTCGAGCACCTTGAGCGGGGGGCGCGTCAGAGGGTCGCCGTATCCGCCGCCATTGGGGCTGTAATAGGTCATCACATCATTCGCCTGAACCGCCAGACCCGAGAATTTGGAATACATCTCCTGTTCCTCGCCGTGTCGGCTGGGGTTGGTGATGGTGCAGCGCCCCACCGCGCCATCCCCGCCGCCAAAAATCCCCCAAGGAGCCTCGGTGTGGCGTTCGGATTCGTGGGTGATGAAGGCAGGCGTCAACACGCGCTGCGATTTGACCACCCCGATCCCACCGCGATGCGCCCCCGCACCGGGGGGGGCGTCGTCGCGCAACTCATACCGATCGCAGATCATCGGAATATGCATCGCCAGATCTTCCAGCGGGTTGTTCCGGGTGTTGGCCATCAGGTTGTCGATGCTGTCCGGCCCGTCCGACCGGGGGCGCCCGCCATAGGCGCCTTCATTCACCTCCAGAAACACCCAGTAGTCGCCGTTTGGCCGCAGCCCGGAATAGGCGGCAAAGCTGATCGAGGCAGAGGATCCCGCGATCACCTGATCGGGCATCACCGGGGCAAGGGCGCGGATGATCAGGTCGATCATCCGGTTGCACTGGGTAAAGCGCGCCTCGGCACTGGCAGGCGCGCGCGGGTTGAAGATCGACCCCAAGGGTGCTGTCACCTTGATCGGGCGGAAGGATCCCTCATTGGACGGCACGCGCAGATCGGATGTGGCGGCATCCAGCAGAAGCTTGCGAAACCCCGCATAGGCCGCCACTTTGGTCGAGCCTTCAAACGGCACGTTGTAAGCGGTGGGGGTCTGGTCGGCCGATCCGGTCAGATCGACCTCGACCTCATCGCCACGCACCCGCACCGTGACCTTTACCTTCAACTGCTTGTCGCGGTTGCGGCCATCGTCGTCCAGCCAGCCTTCGGCGGTGTAATCCCCATCGGGAATGGCGCTGATGCGTTGGCGGGTCATGCGCTCGGCATAGTCCATCAACTGCCGCGAGGCGGCAAAGACCGTTTCTTCGCCGTATTTTTCCAGAAGTTCGACAAAACGGCGCGCACCCATCCGGGCCGAGGCGACCTGGGCCTCGATGTCCATCACCAACTGCCCAGCGGCGCGCGAATTGCGGCGGATGTAGTTCCACATCGCGTTGTTGGGCGCACCCTTGCGGTACAGCTTGGTTCCGGCAAACAGCATGCCCTCTGCAAAGACGTCCGGCACGTCGATGATCAGGCCGGGGGTTGCGGCACCGATATCGACATGGTGCGCGGTGTTTCCGGCAAAGCCGACCAGACGGCCCTGAAAGAATACCGGGACAACGATGGCCAGATCGGGGGTGTGCGAGGCCCCGTAATAGGGGTGGTTATGCACCACGACATCGCCGTCATACCATTCGCCATCCTCCAGCGTTTGCGCAATGCCGCGCAGATAGCCGGGGATGGATCCGATATGCATCGGCGTACTTTCGCTTTCGCACAGCGTGTTGAAATCGGCATCGAACAGCCCGGCACCAAGATCCTGGCTTTCCCGGATGATCGAGGAAAACGACATGCGATACAGCACATGTCCCATTTCCTCGGCAATCGTCTCGAAGCTGCCGCGAATGACCTGAAGTGTGATCGGATCGACGGTGTCGATGATCGGGGTGATCTTGTTCATGTCTGGCCCTCCTTACGCGGTGATGGGGCTGATGCGGGTGTTGCCGTAATCCAGCGTCTCGGCGACGTATCCGGGCGGTATAAGCGTGGTCGCATTGTGCTGGTGCAACAGCGCAGGCCCCGGCACCACATCGCCTGCCCGCAGTTTGGTGCGGTCATAGCGTGGTGTGTCCAGTGTGCGGCCATCGTCAAAGGTGGTTGGGCGCGAGAACATCAGGGCATGAACGATACCCGACCCGTCGCTGCGCGCGATTTTCGGAATGTCGACCCGCCGCACTGACGCCGACCCGATGGCGCGAAGGGTGATCAGCTCCACCTCGGCATCGCGGTAGCTATATCCGTAATCGGTCTGGTGACGGTCGTGGAAGCTGTCGGAAATGACATGGCGGTTTTCGGCCGTCACTTCGCCATCGGGCAGGGTGGCGCGCAGCTCAAATCCCTGGCCGTGATAGCGACATTCCGCAATCACGGTGATCTTTTGCGCCTCACGCTGGATTCCGTCGCTGTACAGTTCTTCTTGCACACGGGCACGCAGGCTTTGCGAAGCCGCGTTGATCCGGGCGAGGTCGGAGGGGGTTGCCGTGCCCAATTCGACGATCACCGCCTCGGTGTGTTCATATTGCAGGTCAGTTTTCAGCAACCCGACGGCGGCGGTGATGCCGGGGGCGACGGGCACGATGACATCCTTGCAGGCCATGGCCTCGGCCAGTGCCACCCCATGCAAAGGGCCAGCGCCGCCAAAGGGCATGATGGAAAACGCCCGCGGATCCACGCCGCGTGCGACCGAATTCGACCGGATCGCCAGCGCCATGTTGTTGTTTATGATCCGGATGATCCCAAGGGCCGCCTCGGATACGCTAAGACCCAATGGTTTTGCGATCTTTTCCTCGACCGCGCGAAACGACAACGCCGCGTCCAGCTTAAGATCGCCGCCAAGCGCCATGTCCGGGTCCAGACGGCCCAGCACGATCTGGGCATCGGTGACCGTGGGTTCGGTGCCGCCCCGGCCATAGCAGGCCGGCCCCGGTTCCGATCCGGCAGAACGCGGGCCGACTTGGAACGCCCCGGCCTCGTCGATAAACGCCACCGATCCGCCGCCGGCGCCGATGGTGACAAGGTCGATCATCGGGGTCAGCACCGGATGGCCGCCAACAAAGGTATCGCGCGGGTTCATGATCTTGACCACGCCGCCAGGAATGGTGGAAATGTCGGCCGAGGTGCCGCCGATATCAACGGTGATTATGTTCGGCTCATCCGCCATCACGCCTTCGGACGCGCCGCCGATCACCCCGCCCGCAGGCCCGGACATCAGGATTCGCACCGGGCGGCGGGCGCAGGCATCCACGGTCGAGACCCCGCCATTGGATTGCATGATCCGCAAGCGCGAGGTGACGCCCGCCTCGCGCAGGCGCGCATCCAGATCGCGCAGATAAAAGGCGGTTTTCGGCCCGACATAGGAATTCATAGCGGCGGTGGAAAACCGTTCGTATTCGCGCATCACATTCGCCACGTCGGATGACAGGGTGATATAGGCGTCGGGGATTTCCTCCAGCACGATGTCGCGCGCACGCTTTTCATGGGCGTCGTTCAGAAAGGCGAACATGAATCCGATGACGACAGACTTGATCCCGCGCTTGCGAAACAGCGCGCAGGCGGCGCGGACTGCGGCCTCGTCCAGCGGGGTTTCGATCCGCCCGTCGGGCGGCAGGATGCGTTCGGCCACGGCCACCCGGTTGCGGCGCTTGACCAGCGGCTGGCTTTGCCAAGGCACGTCGAAATGCAGCGAGAAGTTATAGGGCCGCTTGTGACGGCCAATGTGTAGAATATCGCGGAACCCTTCGGTGGTGATCATTCCGCAATCTGATCCGTTGTGTTCAATGGTGATGTTGGTCGCGGTGGTGGTGCCGTGCACGATGGTTTCCACATCCGACGGGGCAATTCCGGCCATCTGGCAGATGCCCTGCACGCCTTGGACAACACCGATGGATTGGTTTTTCAGGGTGGTTGGCACCTTGTGGTAGAACACGCCTTTTGCGCATTCCAGAACAAGATCGGTGTTCGTGCCGCCCACATCGACGCCAATTCTGGCCATGATTGCTCTCCTGTTGAATGTCCCGGCACTTTTTACCGTGGAAAGATGGCCGGGCCGCACGCGGCGGCCCGTCGCCGGGATCAGGCAGCGGCCTTGGCGGCCAATCCGTTGATATAGGACAGACATTCCTCGACCGTCTGGACGTCGCCAAACTTTGCGTCGATGTCGAACAGGTTCCACGCGACGGCCCCGGGCACGCGGTCGCCGATACATTCCTTGACCGCGATCGGGCGGAAGCCATCCGCGATGCCGTCACAGATCGTCTGGCGCACGCAGGCGCAGGCGGTGACGCCCGTCACAAGGATGGTATCCACGTTGCCAGCCCGCAGGATGCCACCCAACTCGGTGCCATGAAACGCGGAGGCGCGCTTTTTCAGCAGCGTGTATTCACCCGGAACCGGGGCGATGCGGCTGTCGATGGCCCACAGGTCCTTGTCTTTCAGGTTCACGACATCAATCGGGATCTTGTCGTGCCACAGCCCCATGTCGGTGAAATCGGCGTTTCGGTCGGTGATCTCATAGGCGGTGGTGACATGGATCACCGGCAGCCCGGCCGCGCGGAACGCTTTCAAAAGCTTTTGCATGCCCGGAATGATCTCAGCGTCCATCTTTTCCTGATCGCAGGTGAACGGGTTGCCCGGACGCGTCCAGGCGTTTGCCAGATCGACGCTGACAAGGGCAGGGCGCTTGCCAAAGCCCACGCGGCGTTGAAACCCGCGTTCCTGATACAGCTTCGATGCGGTATCGAACGCCTGTTGCAGCAGGCGGTCCAGTTCCTTGGCGTCAACATCACTCATGTTTTTCTCCATTGATGCAGGGGATGAAGGGCGTTGGCCGACTGATATTGACCAATGCAAAGCTCTGTGAAGGCAGGATGCCGCACAGATTTCGCTTGGGGAAATGGCATGGTGACATTTATTGATGCGTGAATTGCATCACTGATTCAGGGGCGGATGATGGCGCGGTTTGCAGGGGTGGAACATGTGCAGTCGTTTCTGGTGCTTGCCGAAGAGCTGAACTTTCGTCGGGCAGCGGAACGGCTGCATCTTGATCAATCCGCACTCAGCCGCCGAATTCAGAAACTTGAACACGCGCTTGGGTTTCGCCTGCTGGAACGCACCACCCGCGATGTGGCGCTGACGCAGGCCGGACGGCGATTTTACGACGACAACGCCCATCTGGTGCAGCGTTATGACGATACGGTCAGCGCCGCGCGCCGCATTGCCGAGGGCAAGGCGGGCACCCTGCGGCTGGCTTACATGGCCTTTGCCGCGACCGAGGCGATGCCTCAGGCGGTGGCGCGCTTCCGCACCGCCCATCCACATGTCGAGGTGGCGCTGCGCTACATCCGGACGCAGGGTCAAAAGATAGCACTGGCGCAGGACGAGGTGGATGTAGGCTATATGATCGGCCCGTTTGACCACCCCGATTACCACAGCTTACCGCTGACATCGGAGCCGCTCTATGTTGTTGCCCCGCGCAACCATGAGCTTTTGCGCCGGCCAACGATCACCCCGGCGGATCTGGCCGATCAGGACCTGATCCTTGGTGACATGCGCGAATGGGATGAATACCGCTGGCGGCTGGACGATCTGTTCAGCGCCGAGGGGGTGAAATTGCGTGTGACGCTGGAGGCGTCCAACACGCTTGCTTTGATCGGACTGGTCGCGGCGGGGATGGGGGTGACGATCTATCCCGAAAGCCTGACCGGGTTTCTGGGCCGAACGGTCGAGGTGCGCCGGATCATGCATCCGCAGTTTCGCAGCCGAACGGTACTGGTGTGGAAGCGCAGCAACCAAAGTCCGCAAGTGCGCGCGTTTGTGGCAGTGGCACGCAACCTGCCGTTGGCAGCGGGCTAAGGCCGGCCATCGGGCGCGAATTCCCGGCGCAGGGCCGCGCCATGCGCATCACAGGCCGGAACCTGCAAGGGAGGCGGCTTGGTTTCATCGGAAAACCTCAGGCCCCTTTCCATCAGGTTTACCGTGCCGCCCGCCGTTGCCACGCTGATCCGGCGGGCCTGCGGGTGGGCGGCAAGATCGGCCAGATCCGACAGACGCCCACAGGCGATCCCCGCTTTGGTCAGCACGGCAATGGCGGATTCTCGGGGCAGGGCGGCAATCACCGGGACGATCAGCGCGTCTATCTGGTCGCGATGCGACACGCGCGCGATATTTGTGGCAAAGCGGGGATCACGCCCCAACTCGGCCTGTCCCAGAATATGTGCAGCAAATACCACCCACTCGCGGTCGCTTTGCACCGATAACAGAACCTGCCGCCCGTCGGCACAGTCAAACGCGCCATAGGGCGCAATGCTGGGGTGCTGCACGCCCAGCCGCACCGGCGCGGCATTGCCGTAATGCGCTTGCAGATAGGGCACGTTCATCCAGTCGGCCATGGTCTGGAACAACGACACCTCGATGTGCCGACCCCGGCCGGTTCGGCCGCGCGCGATCAGGGATTGCAGGATGCCGGCAAAAGCGGTTTCTCCTGCCGCGATGTCACAGACCGATATCCCCACCCGCGCTGGGCCTTCGGCGGTGCCGTTGATCGACAACAGCCCGGACTCGCCCTGAACAAGCATGTCATAGGCCTTTTGGTCGCGATACGGCCCGTCGTCTCCATAGCCCGAAATGGAGGTATAGATCAGACGGGGGTGCGCCGCGCACAGATCGACATGACCAAGCCCCAGACGATCCGCCGCACCGGGGGCGAGGTTTTGCATGAACACGTCGGCCTGCGCGATCATCCCCCGCAAAAGTGCCAGATCATCGGGCCGTCGCAGATCCAGCGCGATGGATTCCTTGCCCCGGTTCAGCCAGACGAAATAGGCGCTTTCGCCGTGCACCAGATGGTCATAGCCACGGGCGAAATCGCCCTCCGGGCGTTCGATCTTTATCACCCGCGCGCCCGCATCGGCAAGCCGCGACGTGGCCAAGGGCGCCGCCACCGCCTGTTCCAGCGACACCACAAGTATGCCGTCCAGATCCCCCGTCATGCCGCGGGGCCATAGCTTTTGGGCAAGCCCAGCACTTGTTCTGCGATGTAGCACAGGATCAGATTGGTGCTGATCGGGGCCACCTGATACAACCGCGCCTCGCGGAACTTGCGTTCCACGTCATATTCCTCGGCAAAGCCAAATCCGCCATGGGTCTGCACGCAGGCCTCGGCCGCCTCCCAACTGGCATCGGCGGCCAGCAACTTGGCGGTATTGGCCTCGATCCCCGGATTGTGGCCTGCATCATACATCGCAGCCGCACGGTACACGATGGCTTCGGCGGCGACCATGTGCGCATAGGCGCGGGCCAGCGGGAACTGCACCCCCTGATTGCGCCCGATCGGCGCGCCGAAGACCACGCGTTCCTTGGCGTACGCCGCCGCCTTGTCGATGAACCATTTGGCATCACCGATACATTCGGCGGCAATCAGGATGCGTTCCGAATTCATCCCCGACAGGATATAGCGAAAGCCTTTGCCCTCTTCGCCGATCAGGGCGGTCGCGGGCACGCGCAGATTGTCGAAAAACACCTCGGTTGTGGCGTGGTTCATCATCGTGCGGATCGGGCGGATGTCGATGCCATGGCCGATCTTGCCGCGCAAATCGATCAGAAACACCGACAACCCGTCCGTGCGGGTCGTGGCCTCTTCGCGCGGGGTGGTGCGCGCCAGCAGGATCATCAGGTCGGAATGTTCCGCGCGTGACGTCCAGATCTTCTGGCCGTTGATCACAAAGTCATTGCCGTCGCGCCGGGCAAAGGTCTTGAGCGCAAGCGTATCGGTGCCAGAGGTCGGCTCTGTCACGCCAAAGGCCTGAAGCCGCAGCGACCCTTCCGCGATGCCGGGCAGGTATTGACGTTTCTGCGCCTCGTTTCCATGACGCAACAAGGTGCCCATCGTGTACATCTGCGCATGGCAGGCAGCGGCATTGCAGCCCTGACGGTGGATCTCCTCCAGCACGACTGCGGCGGCGGAAAGGCTCAGTCCCGATCCGCCGTATGCCTCGGGGATCATCGCCCCAAGCCAGCCTTCGCGGATCAGTGCATTGACGAAATCAGTCGGATAGGCCCGGCGGCTATCAAGATCGCGCCAGTAACTGCCCGGAAAATCGGCACAAACCCGCGCCACACCGTCGCGGATTGCGTCAAATTCGACCGTAGGACTGAATGCATGCATCGCCGGAAGGCTCCCTTTTGCTTGGGTCTATTGGTGACAGGTTTGACCGCAGATTTGAAATAGTGACGCGAACTTTCAGTTATGTGCTGAAGGTATGGGCGCAGACCATGTTGTCCGCAGGGTCACGATCTCGACCAAAGTCGCGCTGTCGTTGCGGCGTTTCATACAGACTTGGCATCGCTGATCGGGGGCATTATGTCGCTTTTATACAATGCGTTGACGAAATTTTTGGTGACGGGGGCACCTCGGAGCCAGCGGTTTGCTGTGCGTCGTGGGAGTGCCTTCGGGCCGCGCCAACGGGCGATTGCCTCGCTCCAGATGCTGCGCCTGCCGAATCGGATGCTGCAACGCGGCGTGTCGGGGGTTGGTTGGCAAAACCTGACGGTATTCATTTGCATACAACTTGCGATTCTCATGTGTTTCCAGATGGATTTCGTTGCCCTGTACGTTGACCGCGAAGGGGGAGCAGAGTAAACGGGTGCGCAAGAGTGCAAGCGGATCAGAAGTATCCGCAGCTCGCAGTCGCCAGCCGAAGGAGCATCTCGTGGACGCACTTCTCCGAGAGTACTTTCCCATCATCGTTCTACTTGCACTTGCAGTAGGTCTGGGCCTTGTCCTGATCCTTGCGGCTGCCGTGCTTGCGGTCCGCAATCCTGACCCGGAAAAGGTGTCGGCCTACGAATGTGGGTTCAACGCATTTGACGACGCCCGGATGAAGTTCGACGTGCGGTTCTACCTTGTGTCGATCCTGTTCATCATCTTCGACCTCGAGGTGGCCTTCCTGTTCCCATGGGCGGTTGCCTTTGGGGAAATCAGCATGGTCGCGTTCTGGTCTATGATGGTGTTCCTTGGCGTGCTGACGGTGGGCTTTGCCTACGAATGGAAGAAGGGGGCCTTGGAATGGGAGTGATGGCGGGTGCCAACACGGCAGGCGGCGACATGGAGGTTGCCACTCAGGCCCTGAACCGGGATTTGCAGGACAAGGGGTTTCTGCTGACCTCGACCGAGGATATCATCAACTGGGCCCGGATCGGGTCGCTGCACTGGATGACCTTTGGTCTGGCCTGCTGCGCGGTCGAGATGATGCACACCTCTATGCCGCGCTATGATGTGGAACGCTTCGGCTTTGCCCCGCGCGCATCCCCGCGCCAGTCGGACGTGATGATCGTCGCGGGCACGCTGACCAACAAGATGGCCCCGGCGCTGCGCAAGGTTTACGACCAGATGCCAGAGCCGCGCTATGTGATTTCCATGGGCTCTTGTGCCAATGGTGGCGGCTATTACCACTACAGCTATTCAGTGGTGCGGGGCTGCGACCGGATCGTGCCGGTTGATATCTATGTTCCGGGCTGCCCGCCGACGGCCGAGGCTTTGTTGTATGGCGTCTTGCAGTTGCAGCGGAAGATCCGCCGCACCGGCACCCTGACCCGCTGAGGAGAAACCCATGTCCGAAGCGTTGCAAGACCTTGCCAGCCATATCGCGATGAAGCGGCCAAACGACGTGTTGGCAAGCCACATTGCGTTTGGCGAATTGACCGTGGATGGTGTTGCCAGCCACATAGCGGAATTTGCCGATTTCCTGCGGATTGACGCCGCCTGCCGGTTTTCGTCACTGGTCGATATCACGGCTGTGGACCACCCGACGCGCGAAAAGCGGTTTGACGTCGTGTATCACTTCCTGTCGATGTATCAGAACCAACGGATCCGGGTGAAGATCGCGGTCGATGAGACTGACATGGTGCCATCGCTTGTCGATGTATTCCCCAGCGCCAACTGGTTCGAGCGCGAAGTGTTCGACATGTTCGGCATTCTGTTTTCCGGCCACCCCGATCTGCGCCGCATTCTGACGGACTACGGCTTTCGCGGCCACCCGCTGCGCAAGGATTTCCCGACCACGGGCTATACCGAAGTCCGCTACGACGAAGCACAAAAGCGCGTGGTCTATGAGCCGGTGAAACTGGTTCAGGAATACCGGCAGTTCGATTTCATGTCGCCATGGGAAGGCGCGCACTATGTGTTGCCCGGTGACGACAAGGCGGGGGCGAAGTGATGGCCCGCGACTGTAGGGGAGCACGTTGATGGACGGCGATATTCGCAAGAACACCTATGACGACGGTTCGACCGATTTCGAGACGGGCGAACAGAAGATCCGCAATTTCAATATCAACTTCGGGCCGCAACACCCTGCGGCGCATGGTGTTTTGCGCCTTGTGCTGGAACTGGACGGCGAGATTGTCGAACGCTGTGATCCGCACATCGGGCTGCTGCACCGTGGCACCGAAAAGCTGATGGAAAGCCGGACCTATCTGCAGAACCTGCCATACTTCGACCGGCTGGATTATGTGGCGCCGATGAACCAGGAACATGCCTGGTGTCTGGCGATTGAACGGCTGACCGGAACGGTCGTGCCGCGCCGGGCCTCGCTGATCCGGGTCTTGTATTCCGAAATCGGCCGGGTGCTGAACCACCTGCTGAACGTGACCACCCAAGCCATGGACGTGGGGGCGCTTACCCCGCCACTCTGGGGCTTTGAGGAACGCGAAAAGCTGATGGTGTTCTATGAGCGGGCCTCTGGAGCCCGCCTGCACGCCGCCTATTTCCGACCCGGTGGTGTGCATGTCGATCTGACCGATCAACTGGTCGAGGATATCGATCAATGGGCGGTGGAATTCCCGCGCGTGCTGGACGATATCGACACGCTGTTGACGGAAAACCGCATCTTCAAGCAGCGCAACGCCGATATCGGCATCGTGACCGAGGATGATATCCTGACGTGGGGATATTCCGGCGTCATGGTGCGCGGATCAGGCCTCGCATGGGATTTGCGCCGCAGCCAGCCCTACGAATGTTATGACGAATTCGACTTCAAGATCCCGATCGGCAAGAACGGCGACTGCTATGACCGTTATCTGTGCCGCATGCAGGAAATGCGCGAGTCGACCAGCATCATCCGGCAGGCGGTTGCAAAACTGCGGGTCGAAAAGGGCGATGTGCTGGCGCGCGGCAAGATCACACCGCCCAAGCGTGGCGAGATGAAAACGTCGATGGAAGCCTTGATCCACCACTTCAAGCTTTACACCGAAGGCTTCCATGTGCCTGCCGGTGAGGTCTATGCGGCGGTAGAGGCGCCAAAGGGTGAATTCGGCGTTTACCTGACGGCTGATGGCACCAACAAGCCCTACCGCGCCAAGATCCGCGCGCCGGGCTTCTTGCACCTGCAATCCATGGACTTTCTGGCTAAGGGTCATCAGTTGGCGGACGTGTCTGCCATCATCGGCTCGATGGATGTCGTGTTCGGGGAGATCGACCGCTGATGCTGCGCCGCCTTCACAAAGAACAACCCGCCTCGTTTGAATTCACGCCCGCAAACCTTGCTTGGGCGCAGGGGCAGATTTCCAAATATCCCGAGGGGCGTCAGGCGTCCGCCATCATCCCGCTGTTGTGGCGCGCGCAAGAGCAGCATGGCTGGTTGACCCGTCCGGCAATCGAATATGTGGCCAGCATGTTGGGCATGGCCTATATCCGCGCGCTGGAAGTGGCGACGTTCTACTTCATGTTCCAGTTGCAACCCGTTGGCTCGATTGCAAATATCCAGATCTGCGGCACCACGTCGTGCATGATCTGCGGGGCCGAGGATCTGATCGCTGTCTGTCAGGAATTGATCGCCAAGCAGCCACATACAGTATCAGCGGACGGCAAGTTTTCGTGGGAAGAGGTCGAATGTCTGGGGGCGTGCACCAATGCGCCGATGGCCCAGATCGGCAAGGATTATTACGAAGACCTGACGCCCGAGAAGCTGCGGAACCTTATTGCGCGGTTCTCGGCGGGCGAGGTGCCGGTGCCGGGGCCGCAGAACGGGCGCTATGCGTCGGAACCCGTGACCGGGCTGACATCGCTGAAAGACTTCGAGTCCGGGCGCAAACAATACAATGCGTCGGCGCAACTTGCAGTGGATATTGGTGAGACGGTCAAGCGGATCGACGGCACGGAAGTGCCCTTGACGACGCCATGGCTGGGCAATCCGCAGGCGCTGCACGGCACGGGCAACGTGTCTGAGCCCCAACCCGGTGCCGGAATTGTGGCGGATGCAACCGGCGTGACGGTGCAAGAAGCGCCGGCGCAATCCAAGGGAAAGCCGGTGTCGAAGGATGATCCGGCCGATACAGGTGCCGAAGCCGCTGCGGTGTCATCGGGTGCGACAAAGCCGCAGGGTTTGACCGCTGCGCGCGGCGGCAATGCCGACGATCTCAAAGAGATCGAGGGCATCGGCCCGGCTTTGGAAAAGTTGTGCAACGATCTTGGGTTCTTCCACTTTGACCAGATCGCGGCGTGGACTGCGGCGGATATCGAGTGGATGGACCAGAACCTGAAGGGCTTTCGCGGTCGCGTGACGCGCGACAAGTGGGTGCCTCAGGCCAGGATCATCGTAACCGAAGGGCTGGAGGCATTTCGCATCCGGGCCAAGACAAACGATTACTGAGGCGATCGGATGACCGGATCAGACCCAGAGCGCGCACGCAAGATGGCC
>JBKBWK010000028.1:20740-46205 GCA_046313895.1 Paracoccaceae bacterium | reverse complement strand
GTCGGAATAGATGATCAGGCCGGGAAAGATCAGGCGCAGCGTTGAAAGGGTTGCGTCATTGGCGATGTAGGCGCTGGAAAACACCAGGGCCGTCTCTTTGCCATGCAGATCGGCCAGCTCGGCCTCAAGCCGCTTGTGATAGACAGTCGTGCCGGAAATGTTGCGCGTGCCACCCGACCCTGCGCCTGTGGCATCCAACGCTTCGTGCATGGCGGCCAGAACCGCCGGGTGCTGCCCCATACCCAGATAGTCGTTGCCGCACCAGACCGTGATGTCTTTCTTGCTGCCATCGGGCCTGGTCCAGATTGCATGGGGAAACTGGCCATTCTGGCGCTCGATGTTGATGAACGTCCGATAGCGACCCTCATCGTGCAGACGTTGCAGGGCGGCATCCAAGGCGGCTTCGTAGTTCATCTGGTCTCTCCGTGACAGCCTGCACGCGCGGTCGCAGGTGGCTATTCCGTTTTTGGCATGCCCACATATCAGGCGTTTCAACGGACCTTTGCATTGACTTGCATCAAGTAAACATGCCTTGAAAACTGGTCAATTTGACGCCCCCGGCACTTTTCAAAGGTTTACCCGGCGTCAGGGCAGGCTTTCAGGGTGACGGGGCAACTTCCAGAACCACCACACAAGGTGTTGTCGCCCTGCGGGCCTTGTTGCAGGCGTCCAGTGCTGCGGATCTGGCTGCGGCAGCATCCGGTAAATTGCCCAGAGCCACGGCCGAAGCCACCGGTTTGCCATCGCGAACAAAGCCTTCGCCCGGAGCGGCGGCAAGGGCGGCGTGTCCGGTGCGGCTGGTGACAAACAGCGACAGGGCCTGATCATTTGACGCCACCAGCCGTAGCGTGGCCAGTTCTTCCGGCGTCAAGAACGGGTGCAGGTACAGGCTGACGGCCGATCCGTTGTTCACCCCTGTTTCCACCGCAACACCGTCCTGCGCCAATGCCGCAGTCCCCGCCACGATCTGGGTGAAAAAGGCTATGCCCGCCATCATCGAAACTGCCGTCCTGTTCCCAAACATCCCGCTTTCACCCTCACGCCATTGCAAAACCGGCTTGGTGTCTAACCCAAAGTCGCACCTCTGGACAGTGCCTACCATCCTGTTACGCTCCGCCGCTTGATCACGTTCTTTAGAGAAGCGGAAAGAAATCATGTCGCTTGACCCTGTCCTCGCCCGCATAGATGCCGATCTGGACCAGTCGCTGGGCAGGCTGCTGGATCTTTTGCGAATCCCGTCGATTTCCACCGATCCCGCCTTCGCGCCCGATTGCATGCGCGCCGCCGACTGGTTGGTGGCAGAGTTGACAGACCTTGGCTTCACCGCATCGGTCCGCCCGACACCGGGACATCCGATGGTCGTGGCGCATGGCGGCACAGGCGACCGTCACCTGCTGTTCTACGGCCACTATGATGTGCAGCCCGTCGATCCGTTGTCATTGTGGGACCGCGATCCGTTCGACCCGGAGGTGCAGGACACCGCTAAAGGCCGGGTGATCCGTGCCCGCGGCTCTGCGGATGACAAAGGCCAGTTGATGACCTTTCTCGAGGCTTGCCGCGCGTGGAAAGCCGTACACGGCACCCTGCCCGGCAAGTTGACCATCTTTTTCGAGGGCGAAGAGGAATCCGGCTCGCCCAGCCTGATCCCATTCATGCAAGCCAATGCCGACGAGTTGAAAGCTGACATCGCCCTGATCTGCGACACCGGGATGTTCGAAGACAACACCCCGGCCATCGTGACCATGCTGCGCGGACTGCTGGGCGAGGAGTTGACCGTCCGGGGCCCGGACAAGGATCTCCATTCGGGCATGTATGGCGGGGCCGCGATCAACCCGATCCGGGTGTTGACGCGTATTCTTGGCGGGCTGCATGACGACAACGGCCGGGTAACGGTGCCGCACTACTACGACGGGGTGCAGGAGTTGCCCGATGCAATCCGCGCGCAATGGCAGGCGCTTGCCTTCGACCATGGCAAATTCCTGGGCGATGTCGGCCTGTCTGTTCCGGCGGGCGAGTCGGATCGCACCCCGCTTGAGATGCTGTGGTCGCGGCCGACGGCAGAGGTGAACGGCATCTGGGGCGGATACACCGGCGAAGGATTCAAGACCGTGCTGCCGTCCGAGGCCCATGCCAAAGTGTCGTTCCGTCTGGTGGCCGGGCAAGACCCCGATGTGTTGCGCGACCACTTCCGCGCATGGGTGCAAGCGCAACTGCCCGCCGATTGCACCGTTGAATTCCACGGACACGGCAACAGCCCGGCAGGGGTGATGTCGGTCGAGGCACCTGCCTTTGATGCGGCCCGACAGGCGCTGTCGGACGAATGGGGCAAGCCTGCGGCCTTTGTCGGCTGCGGCGGGTCCATCCCGATTGCGGGGTATTTCAAGACCTATCTGGGCATGGACGCCATGCTGATCGGGTTTGGTCGCGACGACGACCAGATCCACAGCCCGAACGAAAAGTACGATCTGGAGTGTTTCCACAAGGGGATCCGGTCCTGGGCACGCATCCTTGCGCGGCTCACCTGACACCCTGTGCAAAAGGCGGTCCGGGGCCTTCCCCGGACGTTTTGATCCATCTGAAACAAACAGGGTGCGGGCGTGACACTTGCCATTCGCGGGGCCACAGAGGCAGACCTTGGGGCGTGGACCGGGCTTTGGAACGGCTTTCTGGCCTATTACAAAGTCACCCTGCAGCCCTCGGTTACGGCTGCGACATGGGCGCGGATCGTCGATCCCGATCACCGCATGACCTGCCGTATGGCGTTTGAACAGGACCGTGCGCTCGGGTTTGCCATTCACCACCATCATTGCTCCAGCTGGGTGCCGGGGGATGATGTCTACCTCGAGGATCTGTTCGTGGCCCCCGAGGCACGGGGCAAAGGTGTGGGTCGGGCCTTGATCAATGACCTGATCGCCATCGGCCGGACCAACGGGTGGCATCGGCTGTATTGGAACACCGACAGAACCAACACGGCTGCCCGCGCGCTTTATGACAGTTTTTGCCCCGACGACGACCACATCCGCTATCGCCTGACGCTATAGGTCGCCGTAGCGGCCCGTGCGCACAAAGCCGCCGTCTTCGCGGAAACGAAGGTCAAGTCCCCGACGGTCAACCTCGGCACAGATCGGGCGCTTGCCGGCCCAGCTTTCGCAGTAGCGGTCGCCATCCACCTGCCATTGACCCCAGGCGCCCGCGCGGATCGTGCGGCCATCGGCCAGAAAATCCTGTGCGACCCCTTCTGGAAACACCAGCACACGCGCGGTCAGCGCCTGCGCGATCTGGTCGCCCGTCAACACCTGCCAATTCTCGGCCAGGGCCGGACTGCTCCACAGCAGGAAGGTCAGCACCAATCGCCGCATCGGCCCCCCTTTGCCTTGCGTCACCCGTTGCGTCAGTCTAAGGGGGCCGCGACCGCCCTTACCAATCAGAGGTTCGTGATGATCCCGCGTTACTCCCGCCCCGAAATGGTTGCCCTTTGGTCGCCCGAGACGAAATTCCGCATCTGGTTCGAGATCGAGGCCCATGCGTGCGATGCGATGGCCAGCTTGGGCGTGATCCCCAAGGCCAATGCCGAAGCGGTGTGGAAGGCCAAGGATGTGACCTTCGACGTCGCGCGCATTGACGAGATCGAGGCTGTCACCAAGCATGACGTCATTGCCTTCCTGACCCACCTGTCCGAGATTGTCGGGGCCGACGAGGCGCGCTTCGTGCATCAAGGCATGACCAGTTCCGACGTTCTGGACACCACGCTCAACATCCAATTGGTTCGCGCCGCCGATCTGCTGCTGGCCGGGATGGACCGGGTTCTTGCGGCGTTGAAAACCCGTGCATTCGAACACAAGGATACCGTCCGCATCGGTCGCAGCCACGGCATCCATGCCGAGCCGACCACGATGGGGCTGACCTTTGCCCGGTTCTACGCCGAAATGAAGCGCGGGCGGCAACGCCTTGTGAATGCACGAGAAGAAGTGGCGACCGGGGCCATTTCCGGCGCGGTCGGCACGTTCGCGAACATCGACCCGTGTGTGGAAGAGCATGTGTGCAAGATGCTTGGCCTGACGCCCGAGACGATCTCGACCCAGGTCATCCCGCGCGACCGCCATGCGATGTTCTTCGCCACATTGGGCGTGATCGCATCGAGCATTGAAAACATCGCCATCGAATTCCGTCACATGCAGCGCACCGAGGTGCTGGAGGCCGAGGAATTCTTCTCTCCCGGTCAGAAGGGCAGCTCGGCCATGCCGCACAAGCGCAACCCGGTGCTGACCGAAAACCTGACCGGGCTTGCACGGTTGGTGCGGATGGCGGTTGTTCCTGCGATGGAGAATGTGGCGCTGTGGCATGAACGGGATATCAGCCATTCCTCGGTGGAACGTGCCATCGGGCCGGATGCCACGATCACGCTGGATTTTGCCCTGCACCGTCTGGCAAATGTGGTCGAAAAACTAGTGGTTTACCCCGAGAACATGATGCGAAACATGAACAAGTTCCGCGGTCTTGTGATGAGCCAGCGGGTGCTTCTGGCGCTGACACAAGCGGGGGTGTCGCGCGAAGACAGCTACCGGCTGGTCCAGAGAAACGCTATGAAGGTTTGGGAACAAGGCGCTGATTTCAAAACTGAATTGCTGAATGATGCCGATGTGCTTAAGGCCCTGACACCAGCGCAGATCGAAGAGAAATTCGACATTGGCTATCACACCAAGCATGTCGACACGATCTTTGCCCGCGTTTTCGGCAAGTAACGGAACCGTGATCCAGCGGGCCGACGGCTGACCAAGATCTTGGCTTGCGGTCCGCAAATCCGTGCTACCCTTTCCTTATCTGCAACCAGACATGGGAAGGACGACTGATGAAAACCAAACTCACTGCCGCCGTGATTGCCCTCATGCTGCTGCCCACGATTTCGATGGCTGCCTGCGGCGGTCACAAAGAGATCACCGCGTCGTCGTGCAAAGAAGGCATGACATGGGACTCCGCCAAGGGCGAATGTGTCCAGTCACCGACGACCTGAAGGCCGTAAGCCGATATTAACCCGGGTCTGACAGTCTTCACTGCAGGAATGACCAGAACGGGGAATCGGATGTCGGATGGTTTTGGGCACGCTTTGGCGCGGATCACTCCGGTGCAGCGCGCCGTATCCTTGGGTGGCAGTATCGGCGAGCGCAGGGCGCCAACCCCCCGCGAAAAGGCCGCCATCATCGTGCGGCTGATGCTGTCTGAAGGCGGGTCAGTGCCGTTGGCATCGTTGCCTGAACACATGCAGACGGACTTGACCGAACAGATCGGGCAGATGCGATTGGTTGATCGCGCCACACTGGCGTCTGTGGTTGAAGAATTCCTGTCCGAGCTGGAAGAGGTGGGCATGTCCTTTCCGGGCGGCATCGATGGCGCCTTGACGATGATGGACGGCCATATCAGCCCCTCTGCGGCAACCCGTCTGCGCCGTCTTGCCGGGGCTGCGGGAAAAGCTGATCCTTGGGCGCGTCTGACCACCCTGCCCTGCGATCAGCTCCTTCCCGTGCTGGAGGCTGAAAGTGTGGAAGTCGCCGCCGTAATGTTGTCGAAATTGCCCGTGCCCAAGGCGGCCGAGCTGTTGGGCAAACTTCCCGGCGACAAGGCGCGGCGCGTGGCCTACGCCGTATCCATGACCGGCAACGTCGATCCAGATACGGTACGGCGCATCGGGCATTCCCTCGCGTCACAACTGGATGCGCAACCGGTCCGCGCCTTTGACGCCGGGCCGGTGGAACGGGTGGGTGCCATTCTGAACGTCTCGACCGCCGCCACGCGCGACGATGTGCTGATCGGTCTGGACGCCGAAGATGCCGATTTCGCCGAACAGGTGCGCAAGGCCATTTTCACCTTCACACACATCCCGGCGCGGATTATGCCCCGCGATATTCCCAAGATCGTGCGCATGGTCGATGCCGCTGCTCTGGTATCGGCATTCAGCGCGGCGCAGGGGCATCCGACCCAAGGCCCGGTGGTGGAGTTTTTCCTGTCGAACATGTCCCAACGCATGGCGCAAACCATCCGCGACGACATGGCAGCGCGCGGCAAGGTCAAGGAAAAGGATGCCGAAGAGGCGATGTCGGCCATCGTCACGACCATCCGCCAGTTGGAAGGGGCAGGCGAGATCGTGATGAACCGCGACGAAGACTGACGCCAGAGCCGGGGTTGTGACGGCGCGAGGCAAAGGATAGCGTCCACGCCAAAGGATGCCCTGATGACCCTGCCCACCATCAAAGACACCAAACGCGGCATCCTTTTGATGCTGCTTGCTATTTTCTGCTTTTCGGCGATGGACGCTGCGGCCAAGGGATTGATCGCCCGTTACCCGGTGCCGCAGGTGATTTGGGCGCGCTTTGCCGGGCAGGTGCTGATTGTAGCGCTGATTCTGGGGCCACGTCTGCCTGTCATGCTGCGCACGCCATGGCCGATGCTGCATGTAATCCGATCCGCCTGCCAGCTGGGTGCCATTGCGTGCTTTTTCTCGGCCTTACCGCATATCGGGCTGGCCGAGGCGACGGCGTTGGGCGATCTGAACCCGGTACTGATCACACTGGGGGCGGCGTTGTTTTTGGGTGAACGACTTGGTCCGCGCAGAATTGCCGGGGTGGTGGCCGCCTTGATCGGCGCGTTGATCATCATCCGCCCCGGTCTGGCGGTCTTTACCCCGGCGGCCTTGTTGCCACTGGCGTCGGCCGTGTTCTATACCATCAACGCGCTGCTGACCCGCCATCTTGGCCCGCAGGAAAGCGCCTGGACACCAATGATTCTGGCCGCCCTCTTTGGCATGCTGGCGACCAGCGTCCCGCTGACCTTTGTCTGGGTTCCAGTTCCTGTCGCCGACTGGCCCCTGTTCGCCCTGATCGGGGTGTTGGGCACGGCGGCGCAGCTTGCACTGATCCGCGCCTTCTCGCTGGCCGAGGCGGGCAGCGTGGCACCATTCGCCTATGTCGGACTGTTGTTCGCCACGCTCTGGGGCTTTGTTCTGTACGACGAGGTGCCGGATCTGCCTACGGTGATCGGTGCGCTTGTGATCGTGGTGGCGGGTCTTTATGTCTGGCATCGCGAAACTCAGGGACAGGCGGGCCCCAAAATCCCCGTCGCACAGGACGAATGACCAAAGCAGACCCGCACAAGACCGGCACATGGGGCCAATGGCTGACGGACCGTGCCATCCGTGCGGTACTGTGGCTTTTGCTGGCCCTGCCCTATCGCTGGCGGGTGCCGCTGTGTGGCTGGGTGATGTCGCGCATTGTGGCGCCACTGGCGGGCTGGCCCCGGCGGATACAGGAAAATCTGGCCCACACCCTGCCCGATCTTGCGCAGGACCAGATTGACCGGTTGGTGTCGCGTGTTCCCGAAAATATCGGGCGCACGGTGATCGAGATCTATTCGGGGGCCGAATTCATTGCCCGCACCACCAGCCTGCCCTTGACCGGCGAGGGTGTCGCGGCGCTCGAGGCCGCCCATGCGGCGAAAACCCCCGTGATCCTCGCCACCGGTCATTTCGGCAACTACGATGCGGTGCGCGCAGCCCTGATTGCCCGGGGGTATTCACTGGGGGCACTGTATCGACCGATGTCGAACCCCTGGTTCAATGATCACTATGTGAAAGCCATCGGCACCATTGGACAGCCCCTGTTTGAACGCGGGCGCAATGGCTTGGCACAGATGCTGCGGCACCTGCGGGACGGCGGCATGCTGGGTATCTTGCCGGATCAGCGCATGCGCAAAGGCATGAAGCTGACATTCTTCGGCAAAGAGGCGCTGACTGCACTTTCGGCGGCCGACATGGCGCTGAAATATGACGCGCTGCTGATCCCGACCTATGCGATACGCCAACCCGATGGCCTGTCGTTCCAGATCATCGTCGATGCCCCGATCCCGCATGGCACGCCCGAGGCGATGACCCAAGCCTTGAACGACAATCTGGAACGGTTGATCCGACAGTATCCGGACCAATGGTTCTGGATCCACCGGCGCTGGAAGCCGTAAGGCGGCGTTATTTCGCCTCGGCTGCGGCCAATACCTCGGCCGGACCATCGGATTGCACGATCACCACCACCGGTTCGCGGCCCGGCGCCTGAGCGGTCAGATCCATGGGGACATGACCCGGCCAGTCTGCAACAAACTGCCAATCCGTCACGATGTTGGTGTAGGTCACTTCCCGACCGGCATTTTCGCCTCGGCCGATGGCAACCGTGGCCTGGGGCTGATAGCGGACCAGTTGGATGCGTGCCGGTTTCGTCAGCGGTGGGTCAGCTTCGACGCGGATGGTGACGCTGTCGCCGTCACGGGTCAGGGTCAGCCGTACGGGACTGACCTGGCCTTGATGGCGGCGAATGGCTTCGGCGACCTGCAACGGATCGTTGCCTTCCACCCGATCGAGCCCGCCCACGATCATCTGTGGGGTATAGATCATCCGGCTGCTCACAGCCTTGGCATAGGACTTTTGCCGTTTGGTGAATTGCGGGTTGGCAAAGGTATCTTTCCAACCGATGTAGTCCCAGTAATCCACATGCAGCGACAAAGCGATCACGTCGGGGCTTTTGGCCAGTTCGGCCATGAACTCATCGGCCGGTGGGCATGACGAACATCCTTGTGACGTGAAAAGTTCGACAACTATGGGTTGGGTCTGCGCCCACGAGGCGCCGGAAACGCCGAACCAAAGCCCGAAAGCCGCGCTGACCAAATGTCGCATCGTCACGTCTGTCATCCCCAAATCCGTATTTTGGTTCTACAGACATGAAGGTGTGCCTGCCAATCAAGGTTTTGCGAGGGCAAGATGAATTCCCGTGTGCTGGTATTTCATGGCAAGATCGTCACGACTTCATCAAAACAAGGGCTGGATTTTTGGCATACAATTGCATACAAAGTCCTCGACTCCCCGGTGTATGCCACCGGACCCGTCCATAAGCCAGTCCCATAGCCATCAGCGAGAGGCCCAAAATGACCGTTACAGTCGGACATGACAGCCAGAAAACCCGGAAATCCCTGACTGCAGGCGGCCAGACCGTCAGCTACTACTCGATCCCCGCCGCCGAAGCGGCCGGCCTGGGCGAGTTCTCGAAACTCCCCGCCGCGCTGAAAGTCGTGCTGGAAAACATGCTGCGCTTCGAGGACGGCAAGACCGTTTCGGTCGAGGATATCAAGGCATTTTCCGACTGGGGCAAGCTGGGCGGGCAGAACCCGCGCGAAATCGCCTATCGTCCGGCCCGCGTGCTGATGCAGGACTTTACCGGTGTTCCAGCCGTGGTGGACTTGGCGGCGATGCGCGACGGCATCCTTGGCCTTGGCGGCGATGCGCAAAAGATCAACCCGCTGAACCCGGTTGATCTGGTCATCGACCATTCGGTGATGATCGACGAATTCGGCACCCCGCGTGCATTCCAAGCCAACGTGGACCGTGAATACGAACGCAACATGGAACGCTATGTCTTCCTGAAATGGGGTCAGAACGCGTTCAACAACTTCCGCGTGGTGCCGCCGGGCACCGGCATCTGCCATCAGGTCAACCTGGAATATCTGGCGCAGACGGTGTGGACCGACACCGATCAGGACGGCCATCTGGTTGCCTACCCCGATACCCTGGTCGGAACCGACTCGCATACGACGATGGTCAACGGCCTTGCCGTTCTGGGCTGGGGCGTCGGCGGGATCGAGGCTGAGGCCGCGATGTTGGGCCAGCCGGTTTCGATGCTGATCCCCGAAGTCGTCGGCTTCAAGCTTACCGGGCAGATGATGGAAGGCACCACCGCCACCGATCTGGTGTTGAAGGTCGTGCAGATGCTGCGCAAGCATGGCGTGGTCGGCAAGTTTGTCGAATTCTACGGTGACGGTCTGGATCGTCTGCCGCTGGCCGATCGTGCCACCATCGCCAACATGGCCCCGGAATATGGCGCAACCTGCGGCTTCTTCCCGATCGACGACGAAACCCTGCGCTACCTGCGCCAGACGGGTCGTGAAGAATCGCGGATCGCCTTGGTCGAGGCTTATGCCAAGAAAAACGGCATGTGGCGCGGCGCAGATTACGCGCCGATCTACACCAGCACGCTTTCGCTCGACATGGGCACCATTGTACCTGCGATCTCCGGCCCGAAACGCCCGCAGGATTACCTGCCGCTGACCTCGGCCGCGACGGCCTTTGGTGACTACATCCGCGGTATCCGCAAGTCACCCGACGCGCCGGTTCTGGAAAAGGCCGAGATGGTTGCCGAAGGTGGCAACCCTGCCCCGACCGATTTGCCGGGCAGCCTGGGCGACCTTGCGACCGCAAAAGTCGAAGGGCAGGACTATGTCCTGCGCGATGGCTCGGTGGTGATCGCGTCGATCACATCTTGCACCAATACGTCCAATCCTTATGTGCTGATCGGCGCGGGGCTGGTCGCGCGCAAGGCCCGGGCCCTGGGCCTGAACCGCAAGCCTTGGGTGAAAACCTCGCTGGCACCCGGAAGCCAGGTGGTGTCGGAATACCTGAACGCTGCGGGGTTGCAGGAAGATCTTGATGCTGTCGGCTTCAACCTTGTCGGTTACGGCTGCACCACCTGTATCGGCAACTCCGGTCCGCTTGCGCCCGAGATTTCCAAGGCAATCAATGACGGCGATCTTGTCGCCACCTCGGTCCTGTCGGGCAACCGCAACTTTGAAGGCCGGATCAGCCCGGACGTGCGCGCCAACTATCTGGCCAGCCCGCCGCTGGTGGTGGCCTACGCACTGGCCGGTGACATGAACATCGACCTGACCAAGGAACCGCTGGGCACGTCCAAGGATGGCAAGCCTGTGTATCTGAAAGACATCTGGCCGACCAACAAGGAAATCGCCGACATCGTGCATGCGGTCGTCACGCGGGAAGCGTTCCAGAAGAAATACGCCGACGTGTTCAAGGGCGACGAGAAGTGGCAAGCGGTGAAGATCACCGATTCGGAAACCTACGACTGGCCCTCGACCTCGACCTACATCCAGAATCCGCCCTATTTCAAAGGCATGGCCAAGACGCCGGGGGTGATTTCCAACATCGAAGGCGCACGGGTGCTGGCGCTTTTGGGCGACATGATCACCACTGACCACATCTCGCCCGCCGGGTCGTTCAAAGGATCAACTCCGGCTGGTAAATATCTGACAGACCGTCAGGTTCCGGTGTCCGAGTTCAACTCCTATGGCTCGCGTCGGGGCAACCACGAGGTGATGATGCGCGGCACCTTCGCCAACATCCGCATCAAGAATGAGATGCTGGACAACGTCGAAGGCGGCTATACCAAAGGCCCTGATGGTGCACAGACCAGCATTTACGATGCGTCGATGGCGTATCAGGAGGCAGGCACCCCGCTGGTGATCTTTGGTGGCATCGAATACGGCGCAGGTTCCAGCCGCGACTGGGCCGCCAAGGGCACGGCGCTGTTGGGGGTCAAGGCGGTGATCGCGGAATCGTTCGAACGTATCCACCGGTCAAACCTGGTCGGCATGGGTGTGATCCCGTTCGAGTTCACCGAAGGCATGAACCGCAAGTCGCTGAAGCTGACCGGCGACGAGGTGGTATCGATCCATGATCTTGACGGCGATCTGAAACCGTTGAGCCTGGTGCCCTGCACGATCCGCTATGCGGATGGCACTGAAAAAACGATCCAGATCAAGTGCCGCATCGATACCGAGATCGAGATTGAATATGTCGAACACGGCGGCGTGCTGCACTATGTGCTGCGCGATCTTGCCAGCCGCTGATCGACGCAGGCACGATCCTCAAAGGGCCCGGAACCACAGTTCCGGGCCTTTTTGTTCTTGTTAAGTTCCTGTTTGGAAAGTTACGCAATACTGGCTTGGTCCCGTACCCGAGAGGCCACCAGCATGCCCCGCCGCTTTCAACCGCTTGACCCACAAACACCCGCACAGCCAAAGGCCCGCACCTTGCCCGCGGTGTCGCTGCCGTGGGCAGAATTCGGTCTGGCCTGTCTTTTGGGTCTGCTGCTTATAGGCTGAGCAAGCCGTGGGTCAGCCTGCAGGTTGCGCCGCCAGAGCCTCGGCCAAGGCTGGCTTGAACCGGTTTTCATAGTCGGTGCCGATCAGCGGGCCGATGAACCGGAAGGCAACCGTGCCGTCGCCCCGGATGATGAACGTCTCTGGCGGTGCTGTCACACCCCATTCCACCCGGTTGCGGCCCTGCGGGTCGGTGGCCACGCCAAAGAACGGGTTTCCTTCATCGGCCAGATAGGCAATCGCCTTGGCATCATCATCCATGATGTTGATGCCTGCCACCCGCACGCCATCGGCGGCCATCTGCATCAGCACCGGATGCTCGGCCCGGCACGGCGGGCACCAGGTGGCGAAGAAGTTCACCACCGTCACCTGCCCCGTGCGCAGATCGGCATCGGTCAGGACCGGAATTCCCGCCAGTCCCGTCGCTGGCACCACGGGGGCTGTGCGGTCTTGAAACGCAGTGGGCATGTTGTTGGGATTTTGCTGCATCATCCCGACATAAAACGCCGCTGCCAGTCCGGCAAAGATTACCGGGGGCAGCACCATAAGCCATTTAGCCATTGTCTTTCCCCTGACGGGCTTCAACCTCGTCCAACTGGCGTTTCACCCGCCGACCTTGCCAGACCGACAGTGCCACCACGGCCGCCAAAAGCGCCAGCGATGCCCCATAGGACGACAGCACCACAACCGCATATTTCCCAAGCTCCGGCATCATGCCAACCGCTCCCGTGCCAGCAGGGCCGACAAACGCCGCGCCCGGATTTCAGTGCGGGTGCGCATCAGAACCAGCGCCACGAACAGCAGCACAAATCCTGCGATGCACACCACCAGCGGCAGATAGTAGGCCGGGGCCAGCGGGTCTTTTTCGCCAACCTTCATGATCGTCGAATCCTGATGCAGCCCCTGATTCCAGAATTTCACGGCATAGCGCGACAACAGCGCAAAAACCGACCCCACCATGCACAGCACGGCCGTCAGATCTGCGGCCGTGTCGGGATCTTCGACCGCCTGCCACAGCGCCATATAGCCAAGATAAAACAGCGCAAGGATCAGGAAGGCGGTCAGGCGCGGATCCCACGCCCACCAGGTTCCCCACATCGGCTGGCCCCAGAACGCCCCCGTCACCAGCGCAATTGCCGTAAAGGTCAACCCGACCGGGGCGGCCGCCTTGGCGGCAAGCGCGCTGACATGGTGGCGGCGGACCAGCCAGATCAGGCTGGCCACCAGCATCATCACCCAAGCGTTGATCGCCATCATTGCGGTCGGCACATGCAGGAAGATGATCTTGACGGTCGATCCCTGTTTGTAGTCATCGGGCGTGAAGAAAAAGCCCCAGATCAGGCCCACGACAAGGCTGATCCCGGCAAGCCCCACAACCCATGGCAAGACCCCGGATGAGGTCTGCATGAATTTTTTCGGGTTGGCATATTCCCAGAGCGACATGGGGCTGGCGTAACCTCTCTTGATTGCTGTCTCAACTCACTATCATGTCAGGCGTCATCGCAGATTGACGCGGATTGCCGCAGCCGCCGCAAAAGGCAACAACGCGACCGCCCCTGCGGTAATCCCGGCAAGCAACAGCAGCGGCACCGCCACCTCGGCTTGCGCAGCGCCGCGCTTGACCACTTCGGCACCGAAAATCAAGGTCGGCACATACAGCGGAAGCACCAGCAGGGACAAGAGCAACCCACCACGCTTGATCCCGACGGTCAGCGCGGCGCCAAACGCCCCGATCACCGACAAGGCCGGTGTCCCGGCGGCAAGGCTGACCACCAGCCAGCCATAGCCCGGTGCAGGCAGGTTCAACAACACCCCCAACACCGGCGCGGCCAAGGTCAGCGGCAGCCCCGTCACCAGCCAATGCGCAAGCGCCTTGACCGCCACCACCCCTTCCAGCGGGATCGGCGAGGTCGCCAGCAGATCAAGCGAGCCATCCTCGAAATCCAGGGCAAAGATCCGGTCCAGCGACAAAAGGCAGGCCAGCAGCGCACCCACCCACAGAATGCCCGGCGCGATCCGTGACAGAATCGAGCCTTCCGGTCCGACGCCCAAGGGCACCAGCACCGCCACCAGCAGGAAGAACGCAAGGCCAAGGCCAAAGCCACCCCCGGCCCGGAACGCAAGCCGCAGATCACGAACCAAAAGTGCGATCATGTGAACGCCTCGTCGAATGCGCCACCCGACGCCGAAACCGGGAACCTTGCCTTGAACGGGGCAAGGTCCAGCACCGCCGCCTCGGCCAACCCAAGGTCGATGTGGGTCGCAATCAACGCCATCCCCCCCCGCGCCAGATGCGCCCGCACCACGCCGCCAAACAGCGCGACCGACGCCACATCCAGCGACACCGTGGGTTCATCCAGAACCCAGATCGGGCGCCCCGTCACCAAAAGCCGCGCCAAACCCAACCGGCGCTTCTGGCCAGCCGACAGATTGGCCGCGCGACGGTCACGCAGCTCGGTCAGGTTCATCTGCACCATTGCATCCTCGACGCCGCCCAAGCCATGGATCGACGCCCAGAACTGCAGATTTTCCGTAACCGTCAGCACTGCCTTCAAACCGTCAGCATGCGCGGCATAGGTCAGACTTTCGGGCGGCGCGCTGATCGTGCCCTCGACGGCAGGTTGCAACCCGGCCAGCGTGCGCAACAGCGTGGTCTTGCCGATGCCGTTTGGCCCGCGCAGGATCAACGCATGACCGGGTGATAGGCGAAAGCTGACGCCTTCCAGCACTGTCAGTCCGCCACGCGCCACGGCCAATGTCTCTACCGTCAATTCCATGCAAACAGCCCTAACCGATGGTTGCGCCGCCGAAAAGACCCCGCAGCACCATGGTCATTTGCCAAGCCCCGCCATAAAGTGACGCCAACAGACGGAGGATCCCCATGCAGACCCGACCTTTCGGCCGCACTGGCCGCACCACCACCCCGATCGGCTTTGGGGCCTGGGCCATTGGCGGAACATGGGGAGAAGTCACATGGGACGATGCCAAAGCCACGCTGAACGCGGCGCTTGATGCGGGCATGACCTTTATCGATACTGCCGACGTTTATGGTGACGGGCGCAGTGAACAGATCATCGCCGAAGTTCTGGCGGAACGGGGTGGGGACCGGCCCTTTGTCGCGACAAAAGCCGGGCGTCGGCTGAACCCCCATAGTGCGGAGGGTTACACCGGGGCCAATATCGAGGCTTTCATCGACCGCAGCCTGAAAAACCTGTCGGTGGAATGCCTTGATCTTGTACAATTGCACTGCCCCCCGACAGCCGTCTATTCCGACCTGTCGATGTTCGAGGCGTTGGAGACGATCAAGGCCAAAGGCAAGATCGCGCACTACGGGGTATCCGTGGAAACCGTGGACGAAGCGCTTGCCGCCATTCAGCACCCCGGCGTGGTTTCGGTTCAGATCATCTACAACCTGTTTCGGATGAAACCAGCAGACAGGTTCTTTGCGAAAGCCCGCGCGCAGAATGTGGCCGTCATTGCGCGGGTGCCTCTCGCGTCTGGCTTGCTGACCGGCAAGATGACCAAGGACTGGGCCTTTGCCGCCGATGACCACCGCAGTTTCAACCGCAATGGCGAAGCGTTCGACAAGGGAGAGACGTTTTCGGGCGTGCCGTTCGACGTCGCCCTGGAGGCGGTCGAGGCGCTGCGTCCGCTTGTTCCGCAAGGCGTTGGCATGGCCGCTTTTGCACTGCGCTGGATCTTGATGGAACAAGCGGTGACGGTGGTGATTCCCGGCGCGAAAACCCCGGCGCAAGCAGCGGCGAATGCGGCGTCGGCTGATCTTCCGGGACTTACCGTGGCACAGATGCAGGCAGCACGGGCGGTCTATGACCGTTTGATCGCGCCGCATGTGGCGCATTTGTGGTAGCGCGCAAGCCAGCGCGCCCCATCGCGCCAACACCTGTTCAGCCCAGAATCGCTTTCACGTAGTTGATCGTCTCGGCATAGGGCGGGATGCCATTGTGCTTTTCCACCGCACCCGGCCCGGCATTGTACGCCGCTAGCGCCAGACGCCAGCTGCCAAACTTGGCGTGCATCATTTTCAGGTAGCGGGCTCCACCGTCAAGGTTCTGGCGTGGATCGTTGATATCCACCCCCAGCTTGCGCGCAGTGCCCGGCATCAATTGCGCCAACCCGGTGGCGCCTTTGTGGGACACGGCGCCGGGGTTCCAGCCCGATTCTTGCTGGACCAGCCGAAGGAAAATGTCTTCGGGAACGCCATGGCGATTGGCCACGGCCTTTGCCACCGCCAGATATTCGCCCTTGTAGCGGCCCGCATAGCGCGGTGTGCTTTCTGACGTCGAAATTGCGGGTTTGCCCTTGGGTGTCAGGCGAACCGAGGCTTCGTATTGCTTCGACAGTCGGCCATCCAGCAACTTTTTTTGCGAATTGAACAAGGACGCCCGGTTCTTGCCGGACCCTGACAACGTCAGCCCCTCGGCTTGCACGGCACCGGGGGCAATGCTTCCCAGTCCCAAAGCAGCGATACAGATGGCAGCTGTGATCTTCATGGTGCAATTCCCGTTGACGGCTGTCGGGCGGACTATACGACATTTTCCCGGCTGATCCAGACCCCGACGGATCCGGTCCGCCATCGCCCGCCCTTCGGCGGATTCTTGCCAGCGCCTTTCACTTCCGTCGTCGGATTGCAGGCGCGACTGTGGGCCGGTATAGAAGTTCCTAACCAAGACCAAAGATGGTCGGGTGCAGCAGTCCCGGCAGGTCGTCGGGTCAGGTCCATAAGCGGAGGGTTTCATGGCAGGGTCGGTCAACAAGGTTATCATCGTCGGCAATCTGGGCCGCGACCCCGAAGTGCGCAGCTTTCCCAACGGCGGCAAGGTGGTGAACCTGCGCATCGCAACATCGGAAAACTGGCGCGACAAGCAAACGGGCGAGCGCAAGGAACGCACCGAATGGCATTCGGTCGCGATCTTCAATGAAAACCTCGCAAAGATCGCTGAGCAGTATCTGCGCAAAGGCTCCACCGTCTATATCGAGGGCCAGCTCGAAACCCGCAAATGGCAGGACCAGTCAGGGGCTGACCGATACACCACCGAAATCGTGCTGCGCCAGTATCGCGGCGAGTTGACCCTGCTGGGCGGGCGTGGCGAAGGTGGTGGCGGCGGCGGTGCAGCCTCGGGTGGCTATGACGACCGCGGCGGCTATGACGACTACGGCAGTGCCCCTGCTGGCGGCGGCGCCGGTGGCGGCAGCGCCCGCGCGCCTGCAGGCGGTCGGTCCGATATCGACGACGAAATCCCGTTCTAAGCCGGGTTCAGGCACCACAAAGGCCCCGGTCCAACGGACGCGGGGCCTTTTTATTTGCGCGACGGTATCCAACCGGCCCAGAACGAAAAAGGCACCCACTAAGGGGTGCCGTTTCCGCAATGCTTTGAACCGGGGTTCAAGCCGCTTCGGTGATGAATTTCACAGCATCGCCAAAGGTCTGAATGGTTTCGGCAGCGTCATCGGGAATCTCAATCCCGAATTCTTCTTCGAAGGCCATAACCAGTTCGACGGTATCGAGCGAGTCCGCGCCCAGATCGTCGATGAAAGAGGCGGTTTCAGTAACCTTGTCCTCTTCGACGCCCAGATGCTCGACGACGATCTTCTTCACGCGGTCAGCGATGTCGCTCATGTGTCTTCCTCTTTTACCTAGCGGGAGGGTTCCCGTTTCTTGTCCCTGCCCTTGCGGGGCGATTCCGCCGCAAGAGGCGACGACACCGGTTGCCCGGCGATTTCCAGCGCGCCTATAGCAAGGGGCGCAGGTTTAGGCAAACGCTTTCACGGACCGGTTATCGGCCATCCGCGTCAGAGCATGGCCATCCCGCCGTTCACATGCAAGACGGCACCCGTCACATAGCCCGCCTCGGGCGATGCCAGATACAAAACGGCCGAAGCGACATCGAGCGGCGCGCCCATCCGGCCCGACGGAACATCGCGCAGAATCGACTCGCGCTGCGCGTCTGTCAGCTTCGAGGTCATCGCCGTTTCAATAAACCCCGGCGCCACGCAGTTGACCGTGATGCCTCGGGTGGCGACTTCAGCTGCCAGGGATTTGGACAGGCCCACCATCCCCGCCTTGGACGCCGCATAGTTGGCCTGCCCGCCGTTGCCGATGGCACCCACGACGGACGAGATGTTCACAATCCGCCCCCACCGCGACTTCATCATCCCGCGCACCGCCGCACGACACAGCCGGAAGGTGGCGGTCAGGTTCACATCCAGCACCGACTGCCAGTCGTCGTCCGACATGCGCATCATCAGCCCGTCACGGGTGATCCCGGCATTGTTGACCAGCACATCGACCGACCCCATGGCGTCGGCCGCGCGCTTGATCAGCGCCTCCACCTCGACCGGATCAGACAGATTGCACGCCAGAACATGCGCCCGGTCGCCGAGTTCGTGCGCCAAGGCCTCCAGCGGCTCTACCCGTGTGCCCGACAGGGCCACCGTCGCGCCCGCCGTGTGAAGAACCCGCGCGATCTCTGCCCCAAGACCACCGGATGCGCCGGTAACCAGCGCGGTTTTCCCTGTTAAATCAAACATTTCTCCGTCCCCTTGGTTCCGACTTTTCTGATCCGGGATACCCCGGCGACACCACCCCGTGCCGTATCAGCGTTTCAGGCCCACCACTTCGTCCGGCGTCCCGACCGAACGCGTCTCTGCCCCCGAGACGATCCGCTTGATCATGCCCGACAGTGCCTTGCCTGCCCCGATTTCCCAATACTCCGTCACGCCTGCCCGTTCCAGCCACAGCATGCTTTCGCGCCACCGGACCGATCCGGTCACCTGCGCCACCAGAAGGTCACGAAACCGGTCGGGTTCTTCCACCGCTTCGGCGCGGACATTCACCACAACCGGGCAGACCGGTTTCGAGATCACCACAGCGGCCAAGGCCTCGCCCATCAGAACGGCAGCGGGTTGCATCAATGCACAATGAAACGGCGCCGACACCGGCAAGGGCAGCGCCCGCTTGGCACCCTTTTCCTTGGCCAGGGCCATGGCGCGTTCGACCGCGTCCTTGTGGCCCGAAATCACCACCTGCGCCGGGTCATTGTCATTGGCCGCCTGACACACCTGATCCCCGGCAGCTTCGGCAGCGATCGCGGTCACCGTTTCGAAATCAAGCCCCAGAATGGCGGCCATCGCACCGACACCCACAGGAACCGCCTCCTGCATGGCCTGACCCCGGATGCGCAGCAGTCGCGCAGTGTCCGACAGGGTCAGCGCCCCCGCCGCACACAGCGCGGAATATTCCCCCAGCGAATGACCGGCCACGAAATCGGCTTGGTCCATACCGATGCCCTCGGCCTCCATCGCCCGCAGCGCCGCGATGGACGTCGCCATCAGGGCCGGTTGCGCATTCCGGGTCAGGGTCAGTTCGGCAATATCGCCGCTCCAGATCAGGGCCGACAGTTTTTCGCCAAGCGCGTCGTCCACCTCGTCGAACACTGCACGCGCGGCTGGATATGCGTCCGCAAGGGCCTTGCCCATCCCGATGGTTTGGGCACCTTGGCCCGGAAAGACAAATGCGCGGCCCATGGTGCCTCCTGTTTGATCACATGTCACAGATAGCCGTCTCGGGTCCGCTGCGCAATCACCGCACCCCGCGCACAGGCGCTGTGCGGCTGACGGCACTGCCTTTTTTGGCGCGCGCCGCTACATCGGTATCAAACCAATCACCGGAGACCTGACCATGTCTGCCCGCAATTCGCTGCAATCCTATGGCCGGGTCGCACGCCTGTTCCACTGGACCACGGCAGCCCTGATCCTTGTGGCGATACCGCTTGGGATCATCGCCAACCGCCTGCCTTATGACACCGCCGAGGCGCTTGCGCGCAAGGCGCAACTGTTTTCGGTTCACAAGACCCTTGGTGTTGTGGTGTTCCTTGTGGCGCTTGGCCGGATTGTGTGGGCGGTGACGCAAACCCACCCCGCCCCGATCCACCCGGACCGCCGGGCAGAGCTGTGGATGGCGCGGCTGGTGCATTGGATGCTGTATATCAGCCTTGTGGCCGTGCCCTTGACCGGCTGGGTGCATCATGCCGCCGTCACCGGCTTTGCGCCGATCCTGTGGCCCTTTGGCCAAGGACTGCCGTTCGTGCCGCAATCGGGCGAGGTGGCGGCCACGGCGGGGGCGGCGCATTGGGTGTTCACCAAGCTGATGATCGTGTCGATCCTGCTGCATGTGGCAGGCGCGCTCAAGCACCATATCATCGACCGCGACAGCACCTTGCGGCGCATGTTGCGTGGAACGCGGGCGCCAGATCAGGTTGTTGCCCCGACCACATCGCCGGTTCTGCCGATGCTGATAGCATTCGCTCTGTTCGGCCTTGGGGCTGGGGTTGCCGCGATGCCGCGGGGGGAACCGGTGACCCAGGCCATTACCGCCGCCGCACCAGCCCCTGCTGCCACCGCTGGCAACTGGCAGGTCACCGAAGGCACCCTGTCCATCGGGGTCGCGCAAATGGGCCAGCCGGTGAGCGGCAGCTTTGCCACCTGGGCCGCCGACATCAGCTTTGACGAGGTGGCGACAGGTGGCCGGCATGGCCGCGTGACCGTCACCATCGACACGGGGTCGCTGTCGCTGGGGTCTGTCACCGCGCAGGCCAAATCGGCCGATTTCTTTGACGTGGCAACCTTTCCGCAGGCCGTGTTCACCGCCGACATCCTGTCCAGCCCCACCGGGTATGAGGCGACAGGCACCCTGTCCTTGCGCGGGGCCGAGGTGCCGGTCACCCTGCCCTTCACGCTGACCCTTGACGGCGACACGGCCGTGATGGCCGGGCAAACCACCCTTGACCGCCGCGCCTTTGGCATGGGGGCCAGCTATGGCGACGAAGCCTCGGTCGGCTTTGGGGTCGCGGTCGATGTGGCGCTGACCGCGACACGGTAAGACGCAGCACAGCAAAAAGGCCGCCAGATCGCTCCGGCGGCCTTTTTTCGGTCCGATCCGTGGCTTATTCGGCCTTCATCGCCTCGATCGAGATCTGGACCTGCACTTCGTCGCTGACGAAAGGTGCAAACGCGCCGACGTTGAAATCCGACCGCAGCAGCGTGGTGGTGGCGTTGAACCCGGCCCAGGGCTTGTTTTCCATCGGGTGATCGCTGACCTGGTTCAGCACCGCGTCCAGCACCACCGATTTGGTCACATCGTTCAGCGTCAGGTCACCGGTGATCTTGGCGGTAGTCTCGCCGGTCACTTCAATGGCGGTCGAGGTGAAGGTCACCATCTCTTCGTCCGTGGCGCCAAAGAAATCGGCCGACATGAAATGCTCGAACCGGGCTTCCCAGCCGGTCAGCATTGACTTGACCGGGAACGACACGGTCACCGAAGACGCAGCGGGATCTTCCTGATCGAACATGATCTCGCCGTTAAAGCCCGAGAACATGCCGAAACCGGTCGAATAGCCAAGGTGGTTGTAGTTGAACACGATCTGGCTGTGGCTGGCGTCCAGCGTATATTTTTCCGGCGCGGCAAAGGCGGGGGCGGCGACAAGTGCGGCAATCAGGGCAACGGGGGCGATACGGTTCATGAAAAACTCTCTTGCTTGAGCGGACCGGAATGGTGCGCGACCCGCTCAATGTGACGCTGCTGCAGGATCCGCACAATTCGGGACAAGCGAACAAGTTCTGCGCGCTGGCGAACATAAGCCTGCCCGGCCCGTGCCGCGCGTCCCAAGCCGTGCTTGCATCTGCGGCGCGCGTCTGTATAAGGCCCCATCCTTTCCGCATCCCTTTTAATGGCGATGCCTCTCGTGACCCGGCCGCGGAAAGGCCAAATGCCGTTGGTCTTTGAAGCCGCCCGAGACGAAAAGGACGATACATGCCTTTGTATGAGCATGTCTTTATTGCGCGTCAGGATCTTTCCAACACGCAAGCTGAAGGCCTAGTCGAACATTTCACCGCAGTGCTGTCGGACAACGGCGGCAAAGTCGTTGAATCGGAATACTGGGGCGTCAAGACGATGGCCTACAAGATCAACAAAAACCGCAAGGGCCATTACGCCTTTCTGAAATCGGATGCGCCTCCGGCCGCCGTGCAGGAAATGGAACGTCTGATGCGCCTGCATGACGACGTGATGCGCGTGCTGACCATCAAGGTCGATGCACATGGCGAAGGTCCGTCGGTGCAGATGCAAAAGCGTGATGACCGTGACGGCGACCGTGGCGAACGCCGCGAACGTCCGGCCTTTGGTGGCGGCGACCGTCCGGATCGCGGTGGCGACCGGGGTGGTTTCGGTGGCGATCGTGGTGGTGACCGTGGTGGCTTTGGTGGCGATCGCGGTGCAGACCGTGGCGCAGACCGCGGCCCGCGTCGTTGATCATCAGCCTCAGGAAAGGATCCTAAACCATGGCGAACAAACCCTTTTTCCGCCGCCGCAAGGTTTGCCCCTTCTCGGGCGACAATGCACCGGCGATCGACTACAAAGATACGCGTCTGCTGCAGCGCTACATCTCGGAGCGCGGCAAGATCGTGCCGTCGCGAATCACCGCCGTTTCGGCCATCAAGCAGCGTGAGCTGGCCCGCGCGATCAAGCGTGCCCGCTTCCTCGCCCTGCTGCCCTATGCCGTGAAATAAGGAGCACCAGACATGCAAGTGATCCTTCTTCAACGCGTGGCCAAGCTGGGCCAGATGGGCGAAGTCGTGAACGTCAAGGACGGTTACGCCCGCAACTACCTGCTGCCGCAGGGCAAGGCGCTGCGCGCCAATGATGGCAACATCAAATCCTTCGAGGCCAAGAAAGCCCAGTTGGAAGCGCAGAACCTGGAAACCAAGAAAGAGGCCGAATCTGTCGGCGTCAAGCTGGATGGCCAGACCTATGTCATCATCCGCTCGGCATCTGATTCGGGCGCGCTGTACGGCTCTGTCACCACACGCGATATCGCCGATGTCGCAACTGAAGGTGGCTTCACCGTCGGTCGCGGCCAAGTGGTGCTGGACAAGCCGATCAAAGACCTTGGCATCCATTCGGTAACGGTCGTTCTGCACCCGGAAGTCTCGGTGCGGATCAACATCAACGTGGCCCGTTCGGCCGAAGAAGCCGAATTGCAAGCCTCGGGCAAGTCGATCCAGGAACTGGCCGCCGAAGCCGAAGCCGCTGCCGATTTCGAGATCGCCGAATTGTTCGACGATCTGGGCGGTGCTGCACAAGAAGAGTAGGTCGGGCGATATCGTCGGACAGATTTGGGCCGCGCTGATCCCTCAGCGCGGCCTTTTTCAAATCGGCACACCCGCACTGACAAACCTGTGCCACAGTTCTGCGCCACATGGGTTGTTCCCGAATTCAGATGGAATGCCCAATGCGCTTAATCCTGTTTCTAATTGGCGTTACATTGGTCGGCATTGCGGCCGCCTCAGGCTATGGGCAGATGCAACAAACAGGTGGCAGTCATACATCGGCATCTTCTCCAAGTGCCGCGCAAAACCCTTCGTCCGGCCGCGCAACCCGTGAGCTGGAACAGGCCCTTGCCGACGCACAACAGAACGACACCCTGTCCGCTGCACCTGAACCGATCTTGACGTCCAGGCGCATCATCCTCGGGCCACGGGAGCAGACCCCAGGTGCGCGATTTATCAAACCACCCACCTCTGACTAGGTCAGGACTGGCCCATCCCCGACACCGCCGATGTCGGCCCCAGTGGTGCAGCCCGTGCCGCGCCGTGGTCTGGTCGTCGCAGTACTGATTCAGGCCCCCAATGACCTCACTGCCCACCGCCCGCAATGATTCCAGCCTTGGCATCCTGTGCCTCTGCGCCGGCTTGGGATTGTTTTCGGTGCAGGACCTGATCCTGAAACTGCTTTCCGGAGCCTACCCGCTGTCGCAGGCCATGGTGTTCCGCAGCCTGACTGCCCTGCCGCTTCTGCTGCTGCTGGCGGCCTTTGACGGCGGGCTGCGCACGCTGTTCACGCCAGGCACCCGAGCGATGATCGGGCGCGGGCTGGTGATGTTCGTGGCCTATGCCGCCTATTACCTTGCCTTGCCTGCACTGCCGCTGGCCTCGACCGTCGCGCTGTATTTCTCGGCGCCATTGTTCATAACCCTTCTGTCGGTGCCGATGTTGGGTGAAACCGTGGGCTGGCGTCGCGTTCTGGCCGTGTTGGCCGGCTTTGGTGGTGTGCTGGTTATCCTGCGTCCCGGCGGCAACCTTTTCGAATGGGCGGCACTGCTGCCGGTGCTGTCGGGCCTGTGCTACGGCCTGTCGATGATCTTTGCCCGTCAGTTGGGACAAAGGGAAAGTGCTGCGGCCATGGCGTTCTGGGGAAACTTCGTGTTTCTGGTCATTGCTGTCGGCATGGCGACCGGATTTGGCGGCGATACCCCCACAGGCATGCACCCGTCGCTGGCCTTTCTGATGCGTGGTTGGGTGTGGCCAACCCCGATTGACGCGTCCCTGATGGCTGGCTGTGGCGTTATCGCAGCGCTTGGATTGACACTGCTGACCCAAGCCTACCGCATCGCCGATGCAAATGCCGTGGCCCCGTTTGAATACAGTGCCTTGTTGTGGGGTATCCTTTGGGGCTGGGCCTTCTTTGCCGAATGGCCAGACAGCGTGGCGTGGGTCGGCATCGCCATTGTGGTGGCTGCAGGACTTTTTGTCCTGTGGCGGGAACGCGTGGCACATGCCGCGCCCAGACCGGACTGATCCGCAGCCTGGAAACCGGCTGGATTCCGCCACTGCTTTTCACGCGGCCTTTCAGAACCTGAAACATGCTTTTACTACTCGGGAAAACAAAATCCGGGGACGATTCACCTTGATGATGCCAAACCAGACCCGCAGCCTTGCCAAAGGCTGTCGCCTCACCCTTTTGTGCTCTGCGCTCCTCCTGCTTGCTGGCTGTGGCGATGTGATCACGAAATCGACCATGAATGCTCCGGTGGCTCCGTCGTCTTTCAACTCCATGCTTCAGGCCAAGGCGATCGCCGCAGCCAAACAAAAGCAGGCCAAAGGTGTGCGCGTCTGGTGTGTTCCCTTTGCCCGCACCGCATCCGGGGTGGATCTGAAGGGCAATGCCGGAACATGGTGGAAAGCCGCCGCCGGGGTATATGACCGCGGACCATCGCCCGAGGCCGGGGCCGTCATGGTTTTCGCGCCCTCAAACCAGTCCCGTCTGGGCCATGTGGCGGTTGTGTCCGAAGTGGTATCTGACCGGATGATCCTGATCGATCATGCCAATTGGCACCGCAACAAGATTTCCCTGAAAATGCCGGTCATCGATGTGTCGGCCAAAGGCGATTGGTCCAAGGTCCGTGTCGAGGGCACGCCGGGCGTTCTGGGCAGTGTCTATCCGGTGCATGGCTTTGTCTATCCGGCAGCGGCCACCCGGGACACGTTGGCTGCCGCAGACCCGCAAGGCTGACCCCGCCCAGAAGGCAGGCTTGCGCCCCTACCCCAGATCGCCAAACCGCCCCCGCAACGCGGCGACATGTGCGGCCAGCCCCGGCTGCGTCGCCCATTGGGCCAGGACGTCGGCCCAGCG
>JBKBWK010000028.1:0-20643 GCA_046313895.1 Paracoccaceae bacterium | reverse complement strand
CTAAGGGGCACAAACACCACATCATCGCCTGCGACGATCTTGCCAAAACGCGCGATCTCGGTCCGGTGTCGGGCTTTGCGCGCAGGATCGACCGGCTTGCCCGTGGCCCAGGTCGCAGGTTCGGCATAAAGATAGACCAGAACCGCCCCCAGAGCCCGCTTTTCGGCCCGCGTGCGCAGGCCATAGGCGTGCTTGACCAGTTGCACCGCATCCAGCGCCTGAAAATCGGCGGTGCCTTCGATCAGCTCAAGGGCCAGTCTGGTATAGCGGCCCATATTGGGCCCCCAGACCGGACGATCATAGACGTCGGAAAACCCGGTCTGTTTGGCGGGGCGAAACGGCTCGTACCGTTTGCTTTCAATGCCGACCAGCGTGGTGTGGGTGACGATCCCGACATCCAGCCACGGATGCCGTCCCCCGGCCCAGGGAAAGCGCATCTCGACCTCAAGATCGACGCTGACCGTTGCCCCGGCGGGCACACCCGGCAAGGGCGGCAGGGCACCCGGACGGTCAAGGAACCAACCAAAGGCATTGGCAACCAGCGCGGCCGAAGAGTCGGGGCTGTCGAATTTGCCGCTGCGCACCTCGTGGCCGGGAGAGCGGGTCAGGGCAGCTAGGATGCGCGCTTCGGGCAGATCAGGCAGGAAAGTCGGCATCGGCACACCCCTATGGCAAAAGAAAAAGGGCCGCACCATCCGGCGCGGCCCCCTGTCAGACGGATCGCAGGATCAGAGCTCGTCCAGCGCGTCGATCGCTTTTTGCAGATCGTCCTTGCCCACTTCCTTGTCGGTGACCGAAGCTTGGGCGACGATGTGATCCACCACCTTGTCTTCGAACAAAGGCGCGCGCAGCTGCTGTTGCATCTGCGGGTTTTTCTGCACGAATTCAAAGAACTGGCGTTCCTGTCCCGGATACTGGCGCGCAGCATTCAGCACGGCTTGGGTCATTTCGGCATCCGACACAGTCACTTCGGCCTTGCGACCGATTTCGGCAAGCAACAGACCCAAGCGCACCCGGCGTTCGGCCAGCGACTTGTGCTCGTCCGTCGGCGTGATGGTGTCGTGGTTGTGGCCATGCTCTTCGGGGTGCTCTTCATGCCAAAGCTGATGCGCGATCTGGTTTGCTTCGGCCTCGACCAAAGCGGCAGGCAGGTCAAACTTTACGAGGCTGTCCAGTTGGTCCAGCAACGCGCGCTTCAGAACGGCACGACTTGCACCCTGGTATTCCACGGCCAGACGTTCGGAAATCTGCCCTTTCAGACCGGCCAGATCTTCGGCGCCGTATTTCTTGGCCAGCTCATCGTCCAGCTCGGCCGCTTTGGGTTCCTTGACCGCTTTCACGGTGCATTCGAACACAGCCGCTTTGCCTGCCAGATGGGCCGCACCGTATTCGGCCGGGAAATTGACCTCGACCTTCAAGTCTTCGCCGACCTTGGTGCCGACGAGTTGCGCCTCAAAGCCCGGAATGAACGAGTTGGATCCCAAAACCAGAGGATAATCCTCGGCGGTGCCGCCCTCGAAATAGTCGCCGTCCACTGATCCCTTGAAGTCGATGGTGATCTGATCACCGTCCTTGGCCTTTGCGCCCTTCTTGCGGTCGTCGAAGGATTGCGCGGTGGCGGCAAGGTTTTTCAAAGCTTCCTCAACCGAGGCATCATCGGCTTTGACCACCAGACGCTCCAGCGTGATTTTCGACGCATCCAGTTCCGGAATCGGCGGCAAGCAATCATAGGTCATCTCGACCACGACATCCTGACCTTCGGCCCAGGTTTCGCCGCCTTGCATCTTGACGTCGGGTTGCAGCGCGGGGCGGTCACCGGTCTTCTCGAAATGGCCCTTCATCGCGCCGTCGATGGCATCTTGCATCGCGTCGCCGATCAGGCGCTGGCCAAACTGCTTGCGCAGGATCGCCATCGGCACCTTGCCCTTGCGAAAGCCCTTCATCTCGATCTCGGGCTGCGCCTCGATCAGTTTTTCCTGAACCTTGGCTTCCAACTCGGCAGCGGTCACCGTGATGGTGTAGCCGCGCTTCAGACCGTCGTTCAGGGTCTCGGTGACCTGCATGTTGTTGTCCTTCTTACATCCAATGGTGCGGGTGGAGGGACTTGAACCCCCACGCCTTTCGGCGCCAGAACCTAAATCTGGTGCGTCTGCCAATTTCGCCACACCCGCAAATTGCCCAAAACACCCACGCCCCGTCCCAAAGGCCGGACCCGTGCGTGCCTTGAATTTCCGCGCCCTTCTAACAAAGGCGCGTGCGGTATGCGAGAGGAAAAAAACGCACGGCCCTTGGTATGGGAATAGTGACACTTGGAACCAAAAATGCCCCGTTTGCGTCCAACAATGTCTCGCTTGTGCCGCCATGTTGCCATAATCATGGTCAAAAAAAGCCGAGGCAGGCATGATAACGGCACTGGAAACGATCATGGCAGAGATGACACTTGGCACGGCCGCTGGCACCGTCACCGCCGGAACCGACATGCCGACCTGCGGCATCGTTGCCGGCACAGTGGTTCTGACACTGATGGGTGCGATGCCGGTTGAATTCGTGTCACCCGGTGACCGCATCATCACGCGCGCTGGTGCGCGCACGGTGACATCGGTCGAAATTGCGGTGGTGAAGGACGCCCGGATGATCCGCATCTCCGAAGGCGTGCTGGGCAAAGACCGTCCCGAAGCGGATACCATCGTCACGCCTTCGCAACCGATCGTGATCCGCGACTGGCGCGCCAAGGCTCTGGCCGGGATTGATCAGGCGGTGATGGCGGCCGAGCGTCTGGCAGATGGCGAATATATCCGTGCAGAAGTGATGGCCGAAGCCCGCATCGTCACGCTGCGCTTTGCCGATGCGCAAACCATCTATGCGGCTGGCCTGGAACTGGGCTGCGAAGCGGTATTTTGACCGTTGATCCAGCGCGGTCCGCTGCACTGACGCGACAGTCTGTTGTCGGGACGGCCCGCCGAAGAGTATTGTTCACAGCCCAAGGGCGCGAAACACCGTTGGCAGCGCGTCCGGCAGATCCTCTGCAATCAGTCCCGGCCCGAACTGGCGCGCGCACTCCACATGCAGCCAGGCGCCGGTGCAGGCCGCATCGAACGGGCTGAACCCCCGCGCCAGAAGCCCGGTGATGAACCCCGCCAGCACATCGCCCGACCCTGCGGTGGCCAGCCACGGCGCCGCCCGGTCGTAATGGGCCGAGTTGATGGCGCAGCGGCCCGAAGGGTCGGCGATCACCGTATCCGGGCCCTTGAACAGCACCACACAACCTGCGCGCACCGCCGCTTCGCGCGCGGCATCCACCTTGGAATAGGCGGGGCCTTTTGTCGCCGGGGCCGAAAGCCGCGCGGCGATGTCCGGGAACAGCCGCGCAAACTCGCCCGCATGCGGCGTCAGCACGCATGCGCCGTGCAACGCACCAAACAGCGCCGCATCCCGCGCGACCAACGTCAGCGCGTCCGCGTCCAGCACAACAGACCGTGTCGGGTGGGCAATCTGCCCACCCTCCGCCCGCCCCAGCGCCACCGCCACCAGGTCCACCTCGCGCGCGCCCAGACCCAGTCCCGGCCCCAGGCACAGCGCATTGATCCGCCGATCCTCGAGCATCTGCGCCAGCGCCGGACCATCCGTAACTTCGCACAACATCACCGCCTCCAGACGCGCCGCATGCTCGGCCACCGCGTCCGGCGCACATCCCACCGTCACCATCCCCGCCCCGATCCGCAGCGCCCCCCGCGCCGCCAGCCGCGCCGCCCCGCCATGGCCCGCAGGGCCGGAGAAGATGAGCGCGTGGCCGTAATCGAACTTGTGACCTCCGTTCTTTTGAAGTCCCATCAACGGGGCGGCGACCAGTCTCGTCTGCGCTGTGCCCATTCCATCCCGTGTGCAGGCAAGCCCAATGTCCACTACAATCAGCCGCCCCGCCTTTCGCGCATCATCACCCAGATAGTGCCCAGTCTTTGCACGATGAAGCGTCACCGTCAGATCCGGTTGCAGCACGCTGGAAAGGCTTCTTTCCCTCGCGTCGTTGCCCGTCAGAGAACGCCCACTGTCGGCACACAGACCAGAGCAAATATCAACAGCCACAAGCTTTGCGCTCCCAAGAAAAGCATCGCAAAGCGCGGACACGGCCGCGACCAGCGGAGTCTCGACCGCACGGGACAGTCCCGTGCCGAACAGGGCATCCACACACAGGTCAGCCACGCGGCCAACGGAAACCGCGTCAATATCCAGCGGCTTCACCTTGCCCACCGCCCCCCACCGCTCGTAATTCGCCCGCGCATCTGGCGGCAGACGCTCCGGGTCGCCGTAAAGGAAGACCTCCACCTTCCAGCCCCAGTCCTTCAGCAGCCGCGCGACCACGAACCCGTCGCCGCCGTTGTTGCCAGGCCCACACAGCACCACCGCCCGGTGCGAGGTGGCGCGCAACTTTGGCCATTCCTCGAAAATCGCCTCGACCACACCCCGTCCGGCGCGCTCCATCAGGTCAAGTCCGGTGACCGCACCAGAAGCTATCGCGGCGGCCTCAATGGCGCGCATTTGGGCAGATGTCAGAAGTTCCGTCATAATCCCGCCAATTCCGTTCTTATTCTGCTCATTGTGTGATCACTTTGCATATTTTTTAATCACACCCCAGAGAATCTGTTCTTGGTTCCTGCAGCATAAACCTTAGTCAATTGTCCCAGCGCGCTGGAAGTGGTCAGTCGGCTACAGAGACGGAAGCGGGAGAGTCGGCCCATGAAGAAAATTGAGGCGATCATCAAGCCGTTCAAGCTGGATGAAGTAAAGGAAGCCCTGCAAGAAGCCGGTATTCAGGGCCTTTCGGTTACCGAAGTCAAAGGCTTTGGTCGGCAAAAGGGCCATACCGAGTTGTATCGCGGCGCCGAGTATGTCGTGGACTTCCTGCCGAAAGTGAAGATCGAGGTGGTGTTGACAGACGATATGGTTGACCAAGCCATTGCCGCGATTGTATCGGCAGCCCGGACCGACAAGATCGGTGACGGCAAGATCTTTGTCAGCTCGGTTGAGCAAGCCATCCGCATCCGCACGGGCGAAACCGGCGACGACGCCGTTTGATACCCTGACCTGAAGAACGGGTCGCCTGCGACCTGCCCCTGTAAACACGCACAAAACCGAAAGGCAGCATGATGAGCGCAGTCAAGAAAGCTCTGAAACTGATGAAGGATGAAGAGGTCGAATATGTCGACATCCGCTTCACCGACGTCAAAGGCAAGCTCCAGCACGTGACGCTGGTAGCGGATCTCGTGGACGAGGACTTCTTCGACGAAGGTTTCATGTTCGACGGCTCGTCCATCGCCGGCTGGAAATCCATCGACCAGTCCGACATGAAACTGATCCTCGATCCCACGTCGGTCTATATTGACCCGTTCTATGCGGAAAAAACCATGTGTGTGCATTGCACCGTGGTCGAACCCGATACCGGCGAGTCCTACAGCCGCGACCCGCGTGGCACCGCACTGAAGGCCGAAGCCTATCTGAAAGCCTCGGGCATTGGTGATGCATTCTATTGCGGACCGGAAGCCGAATTCTTCCTGTTCGACGACGTGCGCTATCAGGTCAGCCCGCAGAAAGTGTCTTTCCAGATCGACGCAGAGGCTGCGGCCTGGAACACCGACACCGAGATGGAGGGCGGCAACCTTGCCCACCGTGCGGCCCACAAGGGCGGCTACTTCCCGGTCAACCCGATCGACGAGGCGCAGGATATTCGTGGCGAGATGCTCTCGACCATGAAGCGCATGGGCATCAAGGTTGACAAGCACCACCACGAGGTTGCCACCTGCCAGCACGAACTGGGGATGATCTTCGGCGGGCTGGTCGAGCAGGCCGACAACATCCAGAAATACAAATACGTCATCCACAACGTGGCGGCCGCTTACGGCAAGACCGTGACCTTCATGCCCAAGCCCATGAAGGGCGACAACGGGTCGGGGATGCACGTAAACATGTCGATCTGGAAAGATGGCAAGCCCTTGTTCGCGGGCGATAAATACGCTGACCTTTCCCAAGAGGCTTTGTATTTTATTGGCGGCATCCTGAAACACGCCAAGGCGCTGAACGCACTGACCAACCCGGCGACCAACAGCTACAAGCGCCTGATCCCCGGATTTGAAGCACCCGTGCTGCGCGCCTATTCCGCCCGCAACCGGTCGGGCTGCGTTCGTATTCCGTGGACGGAATCGCCGAAAGCCAAGCGTGTCGAAGCCCGCTTCCCCGATCCGGCAGCCAACCCTTACCTCGCGTTTGCAGCCCTGTTGATGGCCGGTCTTGACGGCATCAAGAACAAGATCGATCCGGGCCCGGCATCCGACAAGGATCTCTATGATCTGCCGCCAGAAGAACTGGCCGCGATCCCCACCGTCTGCGGGTCTTTGCGCGAGGCGCTGGAAGAGCTGGAAAAAGACATGGACTTCCTGGTGGCTGGTGACGTGTTCACCAAAGACCAGCTTGAAGGCTACATGGCCCTGAAATGGGAAGAGGTCTATGCCTATGAGCATACACCGCATCCGATTGAGTATGCGATGTATTACTCCTGCTGATCCATTTGATCACACAAGATCGAAAGGCCGCCCCACCGGGCGGCCTTTTGGTTTTGCGCTATTGTGCGCGGTGGATCGGAAATTCTGCCAGAGCCGCTGATTGATCGGGCGTCAGATCCCTGATGCGCACCAGATAGGTGTGGATCGAAAACAATACCGCCCGCGTGCGCGGCAGACGGATCAGGCACTGCCGCTCGGACCGGACAAAGGGCATGTCGGACTGATCCGTTGTATCCTTCGGCGCATCCTCGGACAGCGGGTTGAACAGCGGCGCCCGTGACAGATGCGCGTTGGCCCGCCACAAAGGCGCCTCGACATGCACAGCATCCATCAGGCGTTGCACCCTGAGCCCGACGTCTTCGGTATACTTTTCGACCGGGCGGTGCATCCGCATGAGGGGCCGCCCCAGCTTTTCGTGCAAACGCCATCCGGCAGGAAAGCACAGGACAGCCGCGGACAGAAGATGCTCGCCCGCGCCATCCTCTTGCATCAGGCACAGGTCTTCCTGCACCAGCCGGCCCAGCGTGTGCAAGGGACGCGCCGCATCCAAGGTCACGGTCACCCCGTCCGGCCGGATCACGGTTTGCCCGTGTCTGTGAAACCCTTCGGGCAGTCGCGAGAGCGTAAAATCATAAAGTTCGTCGATGGCTTGCGTGGCGGTGCTGATGTGCCCGATCACCTCGGCCGGCCGGTCCGCAATCAGACGGTCACGCAGCGCCATCTGGCCAGCATAGACATCGTCCACCTTCAGCCATTCGCAAAGATCCAGCGGCAGGATGCCCGGCAACCGTCGGGTGCGTGCATCCGCCCATGGCGCAAAAGGAAGCGCAGATTGCACCACAATATCCATCGACTGCCCCACCTTCTTGGTCAACGCGTCCCGAACTGCCGCGCCACCTTTGCCAGCAGGATCAGCCATGGCAAGCCGTGCAGCGCAAGATCACCGATATCGACCGGCTTCACCAACACGCCTTGAACCAGCATGCGCAGTTTTTCCACGACATGCGGCTCTGGCACAAAGGGCGCAAGCCCAAGCGTCAATGCCGCGATCAGTGCATAGCTTAGCGGAAGTCGGTCCAGATACTGCATAGTTCCTCCGGTGTTTGACCGGGCTCTATCACACATTCAAAACAATGCATATGGAGGAAAGTGGCGCGGTTGACGGGGCTCGAACCCGCGACCCCCGGCGTGACAGGCCGGTACTCTAACCAACTGAGCTACAACCGCGCGATAACGGGCTGATATCTGCCCGACTCTGGGCCGTCAAGGAAGAATCGGCGACCCTTTCCCCTGCCAACAGGCTGGCCTGCACAGAACCTTCGGTTGCAAAGGCAAGGGCAGCATGAAACCAAAAAGCCCCTGCATTTGCAGGGGCTTTTTAGGGCAGGAATGGCGCGGTTGACGGGGCTCGAACCCGCGACCCCCGGCGTGACAGGCCGGTACTCTAACCAACTGAGCTACAACCGCACATTCCGTCCGACCCGGTTTCCCAAGTCGTAGGGCGGCTTTTAGGGGGATGCGCGGGGGGCGTCAAGCGGCACCGCGCGCAAAGGCCCGCTTTTTTCACACGGGCTTATCTTTCGGGCGCGGGAATGAATTCACTGGAGTCGTCAGGCGGCAGCCGGAACCGCCCATGCGCCCAATCCCCTGCGCGCCATGCCTCACGCGCGGCATCGATCCGGTCCTTGCTTGATGCCACAAAGTTCCACCAGATATGGCGCGGACCGTCCATGGTGGCGCCTCCCAACAGCATGATCCGCGCCCCAGCATCCCCTGCACGCACTGCGATGCGGTCGCCGGGGCGGAACACCAGCATCCGGCCGGCTGCAAAGCCCTGACCGCCCACCGTCACATCCCCCGTCAGGATGTACACGCCCCGGTCTTCGTGATCGTCGGGCAGCGGAATCGCCGCCCCCGGCGCAAGACGGGCGTCGGCGTAGAACACCTCGAATCCCACGTCGATCGGGGCCTTCTCGCCGTAAGCGCTGCCAAGGAGCAGTCGCACCTGCTTTCCCTCAGACTCCAGTTCGGGCAGGTCGGCCTTGGCGGCATGAAGAAAGGCGGCCGGGTCATCCTCCATGAATTTTGGCAACGCAAGCCAGGTTTGAAGACCGAACAGATCATGCGGTTTGTGGCGCATCGTGCCATCCTGCCGTTCGGAATGGGTAATCCCCTGCCCGGCCAGCATCCAGTTCACCGCACCGGGTTCGATCCATGAATTCGTGCCGAGGCTGTCGCGGTGGTGGATCCGCCCGCGCATGAGATAGGTCACAGTGCCCAGACCGATATGCGGGTGCGGGCGCACGTCAATGCCGTTGCCGGTCAGAAATTCAGCCGGTCCCATCTGGTCGAAGAAGATGAACGGGCCGACCATCTGGCGCGCGGCGGACGGCAACGCGCGGCGCACCTCGAACCCGCCCAGGTCGCGGGCGCGTGGCACAATCACGGTTTCAATGGCATCCACCGCATCACCAACGGGGATGGACGGGTCTAGCACCGGGTTCCAGCTCATCAGCGTTCTCCTTTTTTCCAAAGGTAAGAACAATTGCGCGGGGCGTCATCGCCCATACGCGCAGGGAAGCTGTGCACAGAGGCACCGGTGGATAAATCGCCTGCCGCCCGTCTTTCAACGGCCCTGCGGGCGGGCATGAAGTCCTCGTGTCGCGCGGCGGCTGCTCTTGTGCTTGCCGCGTGTCAAACCGTCGTCTAAGCAGGGGAAAAGGACAGGTTTCATGCGCATTCTGATCACCAACGATGACGGCATCAATGCTCCCGGTCTGGAGGTCCTGACCGGCATCGCCAACGTCATCGCCGGACCACAGGGCGAGGTCTGGACCGTGGCGCCTGCGTTCGAGCAGTCGGGCGTTGGCCATTGCATCAGCTATTCGCATCCGATGATGATCGCCCGGCTGTCGGACCGCCGTTATGCTGCCGAAGGCAGCCCGGCCGATTGCGTTCTGGCGGCGATTTACGACGTGTTGGACGGGGCCAAACCCGATCTGGTGCTGTCGGGGGTCAACCGGGGCAACAATACCGCTGAAAACACGCTGTATTCGGGCACCATCGGCGGCGCGATGGAAGCTGCCTTGCAAGGTATTCCAGCCATTGCCTTGTCGCAGTTCATGGGGCGTGGCACCGATGATCTGGAGACACCGTTTGACGCGGCCATCCGGCATGGCGCGTCCGTCGTGCGGTTGCTTCTGGACAAGGGCATCTGGACGCAAGACGATTACCGGGTGTTCTACAATGTGAACTTCCCGCCTTGTAGCGGCGATAAGGTCAAGGGCCTGAAGGTCGCGGCACAGGGCTTTCGCCGGGACACCGCCTTTTCGTGCGAACCCCATTTGTCGCCCACAGGTCGGCGCTATCTCTGGATCAAAGGTGGGCCCCAGCATACGCCAACCCTGCCCGGCACCGACGCCGCCGTGAACCTGGAAGGCTATATTTCCGTAACACCGATGCGCGCTGATCTGACCGCGCATGACCTGTTGTCGCGGCTTGAGGCGCAACTGGCATGATGGGGGACGGCGATCCCGATCAGACGGACGCCGAACGCAAGATGCGCTTTCTGTATGGCCTGCGCTCGAAGGGTGTTACGGATGCGCGCGTTTTGACCGCAATGGAACGGGTGGACCGAGGCATGTTCGTGCGCGGCCATTTTGCCGACCGCGCCTATGACGACATGCCGTTGCCCATAGCCTGTGGCCAGACCATCAGCCAGCCTTCCGTTGTGGGGTTGATGACACAGGCCCTGAATGTGCAGCCCCGCGATACAGTGCTCGAGGTCGGAACAGGTTCTGGATATCAGGCCGCGATCCTCGCCCAGCTCGCACGACGGATCTACACGGTCGATCGGCACAAACGACTGATCCGCGAAGCCCAGGCTGTGTTTCAGGACCTTGGGCTGGTCAATATAACGGCATTTACCGCCGATGGCAGCTTCGGCCTACCCGATCAGGCGCCGTTTGACCGGATCATCGTGACCGCTGCCGCCGAAGACCCACCCGGCCCCCTCTTGGCGCAGCTGAAAGTTGGCGGTATCATGGTTGTGCCGGTCGGCCAGTCCGATACTGTGCAAAGCCTGATCAAGGTTACCCGTACCATGACCGGATATGATTATGACGAACTTCGCCCGGTGCGTTTCGTGCCATTGGTCGAAGGCCTTGGGGCAGAGTAAGGTCATGCACCGCAGGCAGGAGCCTGATGCGTGGCGGTTGGTTGAGTGGCGTAACAAAGGGTGGGATACACCACCCGACAAGCAAACGAGGCAGAGCATGATCCGCATTTCCAATCCCAAAGGACGCACCGGCATCCGTATCCTGTGCCTTGGCAGTGCCGTGGCCGCCCTCACGGCCTGTACGCCGACCTCGGGCACCAGCCCCTTCGGCCCGCTGGACTGGGATCTGCGTGGCGGCAACGGTGTGCTCGACACCTCGGGTGCGGCCATGCAGGCCACCGAACGCCGCCCGTCGCCAGATGGCCGCGGTGTGATCTCGTATCCCGGCTATCAGGTCGCGGTGGCCCGGCGTGGTGACACAGTCGCATCGGTTGCCGCGCGCGTCGGAGTCGGCGCCGAGGAACTTGCGCGTTACAACGCGGTCCAGCCGGGTGACCCGCTGCGGGATGGCGAAATCCTGGCCCTGCCCCGCCGCATTGCAGACAGCGGCCCCATGCCGGGTGGCGGCGCCGTGATCGGCTCGGGCGCGGGTCCGGCACCTGTCGATGTCTCGGCGATCGCCACCACAGCGCTTGATCGTGTCGGAACCCCAACGCCACCAGCCACCATCGCCCCAAACACCGGACGCGAGCCTGTGCGCCATCAGGTGCGTCGCGGCGAAACCGCCTTTTCCATCGCGCGCACCTACAATATCTCGGCCAAGGCCTTGGGGGAATGGAATGGTCTTGGACCCAATCTTGACGTGCGCGAAGGCCAATATCTGATCATTCCGGTCGCTTCAGACTCAGCCCCGCCGGCGGCCACCCAACGCGTCAGCGCACCGGGTGCCGGATCGGCAACACCGACCCCTCCATCCGCCACGAAACCTCTGCCAGCAGAAAAGACTGCTCCGGCAGCCAGCAAACCGAAAGAGACACCGGCCTCGCCCGCGCTGGGAAATCAACGCAGCACAGCAACCCGGATGACCATGCCTGTTCAAGGCTCGATCATCCGGCCCTACGCCAAGGGACGCAATGACGGGATCGACATATCTGCCCCGGCCGGAACGCCAGTCAAAGCGGCCGCAGACGGCACTGTCGCTGCGATCACGACCGATACCAAACAAACCCCGATCATCGTCGTGCGCCACGCCGACAATCTGCTGACGGTCTATGCCGGTGTCGATGCCATAACGGTCAAGAAAGGCGACTCCGTCAGCCGAGGCCAGACCATCGCCAAGGTGCGCGCGGGGACGCCATCCTTCTTGCACTTCGAAGTGCGGCGCGGAGTGGACAGCACGGACCCGGTCGCCTTTTTGCAATAACGTCTCTTCGTCCCCGTTGGAGGCCTCCGGCGGGGATATTTTTCAAACAGATGAAACGGTGGCGCCGATCTATTGTTTTCATCTGTTCATGACTATCCCGGAGGGATGGGGCAGCGCCCCCACCCGGGGCGCGGACGGCGCTTTTGATCCAAACCCCAAAGACGATCTTTCACGCAGCAGAGTGTTGCATCGCTGGGACGCATTCTGGTCAGATGCGGCAACCTTCGCGGGCGGCAAGGTCACAGAAAAACTGCCATGCCACCCGGCCAGAGCGCGCTCCACGGGTTGCCTGCCACTCGATCGCTTCCGCGCGCAGGCGGTCTTCGGGCACAGTGACGCCATGGGCGGCGCAGTAGCCGTGGATCATCGCCAGGTAGTCATCCTGACTGCAGGGATGGAACCCAAGCCACAGGCCAAAGCGATCAGACAGTGACACCTTTTCTTCCACCGCTTCGGACGGGTTGATCGCGCTTGACCGTTCGTTCTCGATCATGTCGCGCGGCATCAGGTGGCGGCGGTTCGAGGTGGCATAAAGCAGCACATTCTCGGGCCGGCCTTCGATACCACCGTCCAGAACAGCCTTGAGGGATTTGTAATGCTGGTCGTCATGGCTGAACGACAGATCGTCACAGAACAGGATGAACCTCGAGTCCGACGCCCGCAGATGGGCCAGCAGGCGTTGGACCGACGGCAGATCCTCGCGCGCCAGTTCCACGATTTTCAAGGCCATGCCCTCAGACACCACAGCGGCGTGCACTGCTTTGACAAGCGACGATTTCCCCATGCCCCGCGCGCCCCAAAGCAGGGCATTGTTGGCCGGAAGGCCCCGCGCGAAGTGGCGGGTGTTGTCCAAAAGCGTGTCACGCGCCCGGTTCACGCCGATCAGCAGCGAAAGATCCACGCGGCTGACCCGTGCCACCGGCTCCAGCCGGTCAGGGTCTGTGTGCCAGGCAAAGGCGTCAGCCGCCGAAAAATCGGGCGCTGGAAGCGGGCTGGGGGCCAGCCGTTCAAGGGCGGCTGCGATGCGGGACAGGGCATCTTTGGTCATGCCGGGTGGTCTTCCTCATCAGCTTCGGGCTCGTCCCACAGACCTTGCGCCCGCAACTCGGCCTCGCGCTTTTTCTCGATCCGGCGGATCAGGAAGATCGACACTTCGTAAAGCGGATAGACGGCGAAGAACAGGATCATCTGGCTCAGGATGTCGGGCGGCGTCACGAGGGCGGCGACCATCAGGATCAGTACCACCGCGTATTTCCGCGTTCCCGCCAGCCCCGCCGCGCTGACCAGTCCCGCCTTGCCCATCAGGGTCAGAAGCACGGGAAGTTGGAAGCACAGACCAAAGGCGATGATCAGCTTCAGAGAGATATCCAGCGTCTCGTTGACCTTGCCCTGAAACACGATGTCGATGCCCTGGCTTTGCACCGCTTCGGTCAGGGGGGTGGCGATTGTCACATCGGCGATCGGGGCATCCGATATCGTGGGCAGCAGAACAGACACGACCGATGTGGCATCCGCAAAGCCTAGGAAAAACGCCATTGCCAGCGGCGTCACTACGTAATGAGAAAACAGGGCACCCAGAATGAACAGCACCGGCGACGCAATCAGGAAAGGCAGGAACGCGTTCTTTTCATTGCGATACAGCCCCGGTGCCACAAACCGCCATAGCTGGTAGGCAATCACGGGGAAAGACAGCGCAAGCCCCGCCACCACCGAAATATGGATCAAGGTGAAGAAGTATTCCTGCGGGGCGGTGTATTGCATGATCGGGTTGGGATTGCCCAATGCCCGCATTGCGTCTTCGATCGGGTTCAGCAGGAAGCTAAGGATCGGTTCTGCCACCAGAAAGCACAGAACCATCGCCACGATGAACGCCGACACCGCCCAGATCAAACGGTTGCGCAGTTCGGCAAGATGCTCGATCAGGGGGGCCGAGCTGTCGTCGATCTCGTCTGACTTTGTCATGCGTCGGCCTTGGGGGTCTGATCGGATTTCGGTTTCCGTGGGGCGCGGGGCTTTTTCGCCACAGGGGCAGACGGCGCGGGCGCAACGGCTGGCGGCGGCGCAGCCGCCTTTTTCAACTTTTCGGCGGCTTCCGAGACAATCGCTTGCCGCTCCGCCTTTGCGTCAACCAGCGCCTGCGTGGCCGGTCCGGTCGTGGACGCGGCCGGCGATGCGGCCTGTGTCGTTGATGCTGTCTTTGCAGGCGGTGTGGATGGACGGGCGGCGTTTTTGAGCGGATCCCACTTCTCGAATTTCGCGGTGGCCTCCTTGACCGCCTCCAGCCCCATTGACTTGGCCGACGTTGCGGATTTCAGATCCTTGGCCACGTCCTTCACACCAGCCTCGTCGGCAGCCGCCTCCATTGCCCGCGAAAACTCGCGCGCCATACCGCGCATCTTGGCCGTGAAGCGACCAAGGCTGCGAAACAGTTCAGGCAGGTCTTTCGGGCCGATCACAATCAGCGCGACAATCCCGATGACGAGCAGTTCGGACATGCCGAGGTCGAACATGGCGCAAAGCTTCCTTTCCGGTCAGCAGCCGACGCGTCAGACCTTGTCTTTTTCGGTGTCCGGCGTCACGTCACGCACGGGTGTCGCTGGGGTATTGGACGCGTTTTCAATCTCTTCCGAGCCGTCTTTCACGCCCTTTTTGAAGGCGGTGATGCCCTTGCCCACTTCGCCCATCAAGGACGAGATCTTGCCGCGCCCGAACAGGACAAGCACCACCACCGCGATAAGAAGAAGGCCCGGAAGGCCGATATTGTTCAGCATGTCTATTCCTCCTGCTGACCGGGGCGGCATGTCGCCCGCTGTCGCCTGATCACCATCTAGCCTTGTGCAAACGATGTTCCTAGCCTGATTCATCCACCAAACGCGGGCATTGCACACAGATACCTGACAGCTATATGTCAGTTGCCCTACCCCGGACCAGCCCATGCGCCGTACCGACCGCCTGTTTGACCTGATCCAGATCCTGCGGGACGGGCGGCTGCATCGTGCCACAGAGATGGCCGAACGGCTGGGTGTGTCGGTGCGCACCATCTGGCGCGACATGGCGACGCTGATGGCGTCGGGACTGCCGGTCGAAGGTGAACGCGGTGTCGGCTATATCCTGCGCGCGCCGATCACCCTGCCCCCGATGATCCTGACCGGGGCAGAACTGGATGCGCTGCGCGCGGGTGTGCGGCTGGTGGCCGAAGGACCAGACCCGGCACTGGCCCGTGCGGCCAAGGTGCTTGCCACCAAGATCGCCAGTGTGACCCCGGCCCCACTCGAGGATGACGCCGACGAATTGTTCATGTTCACCGGCAAGGAAACCAACCGCGCAACCGCGCATGTGCCCCTGTTGCGGCGCGCAATCAAGCAGCGGCACCGGCTGACCCTGACCTACATCGACCCCGAGGGCCGCGAGACGCATCGCGACGTCCGGCCACTGGCGCTGGACCTGACGGCGCGGGTCTGGACCTTGGGGGCGTGGTGTGAACAGCGTGCGGGCTTTCGCAGTTTCCGGGTGGACCGGATCATGGCCATAACCGAAACGCACGAGTCCTTCCCGTTGGAGCCGGGCCGGACATTGCCAGACTACCGCGCGTTCATGGCGGAAGAGACAAACGGATAAGCCCGACTACCGCGCCGGAAACACAAAACAGCGGTCGCGGCGAATCATCAGCCACAACACGGTTCCAGGCTTGGGCAGGAACACCCCCGGCACGCTGGCTGTCAGGGTCGATCCGTCAAAGGCCATGCGGAACTCGACCAGACTTTCGCGCCCCAGATAGCGCGACCGGATGACACTTCCGCTGGCTGGGGTGCCCTCCAGAGGCGTCGGGTTGGGCCCGCGACCGGCCCGGTCAAAGTCGATCTTGAGATGCTGTGGCCGGATCACGATGTCGACCGCCGCACCATCCTGTTGCCCCGGAGTCAGAAAGGCACCGAACGGCGTCTCGGTCAAAGCGCCGCGCGAGATACCACGGATGACATTGATGTCACTGAAAAAGGCTGCCGCCGCCTTGTCCACAGGCGCATTATAGACGTTGTAGGGCGCGCCGCTTTGAACGATCCGCCCCCCCCGCATCAGCGCAATTTCATCGGCCATCCGCATCGCCTCGTCAGGTTCATGCGTGACCAGCACAACGGCCGTGCCCTCATCCTTGAGAATGTCCAACGTGGTGTCGCGTATGCCGTCGCGCAGCCGGTTGTCGAGACCCGAAAACGGCTCATCCATCAACATGACCCGTGGCCGTGGCGCAAGGGCGCGTGCCAGAGCCACCCGCTGCTGCTCGCCGCCCGATAACTGGTGTGGATGCTTTGCGCCAAACCCGCTCAGCGTGACCCGCTCCAACAGCTCATCCACCCGCCGCGCCCGCTCCGTGCGGTCGCCCTTCAGGCCAAAGGCCACATTGTCAGACACGTTCAGGTGCGGAAACAGCGCAAAATCCTGAAACATCAACCCGACCGACCGATGCTCCGGCGGCGCATACCGCTCTGGCCCTGCCACCTCGATCCCGTCGATCAGAATCCGACCCGAATCCGGTCGATCCACCCCCGCAATCATCCGCAAGGTGGTGGATTTGCCACAGCCGGACGGTCCCAGCAGGCACGTCACCTGCCCCGCAGCCACCTCAAGACTGACATCATTCACCACCGCCAAACCGGCAAAAGACCGGCTCAGATGCTGCACACTCAGGCGGGGCTGTGGGGGCTGCATGGCTTTCCTAGCGTTTCCGTCAACTTCCCCTAGCAGTCACCGCCACACAGGGCAAGAGACCCCCACCCGCTTCATCTGTTCTAAAATATCCCCGCCGGAGGCTGCGACAGGCGCAGGCTTCTTCGGCCAGAAGCCGTCTTTTGCCCTGCAGCGTCACCTTGTTGTGCAAGGGCGTCTGCCACCGCCGCAACCGTGTCTGCAATGTTGACGCTCGGCCATCTTGCGTCTATTCAAAATGCCATGATGCTGTGGGGGCGCACACGGTATTGCGAAGGATCGACTTTAGGCCATGATGCCCCCAAGCCAAGATCTCCCTTCTTCTCCGGCGCATGCCTGTCAGGTTTTTTCCGCTGACGCTGTCTATGTCATCCACGGCGTCAACGGCGGGGATGGTCTTTGCGGCCCGCAAGATGTTTGCGAAGGCGACATTTACGCGCTTGAACAGGATGCACAGCCCCTGCGTCTGGTTCTGGCCCATGGCCAGGACGGCCAGCGTATCGCCCATGGCAGCCAGATCGGCCAACCCGGCGAGGCATTGCGGCTGGAAGCCCGCTACACGCTGATTGCACCCGATGGTGACAAGATCGACCTGTTGCTCATGCGGCTCGACAGTGGCGCCGGTGTCGCTCTGCCGCTGTCACCGATGTCGGCCCATGCCGATTACACGCTTGTGGCCATTGACGCCGCCCCCGAAGCGGTCCGTCTGGCCGATCTGCTGTGCGTGTCCTTTGCAGGCGGCACCATGATCACCCTTGCCGATGGGCGCCAATGTGTGATCGAGGCCCTGAGTACCGGGACAAAGATCCTGACCCGAGACCACGGCCCACAACCGCTGCGCTGGTTGGGCAAGGCCACGTTGCGCGCGGTCGGCGCTTTTGCCCCCGTGGTGATCACGGCCGGAACCATTGGCAACGCGGGGGATCTGATCGTCAGTCCGCATCACCGGATCTTTCTTTACCAACGCCAACGACGCGCGGGGATTCAGACCGCCGAACTTCTGGTTCAGGCCAAGCATCTGGTGGATGACGAGCGTGTGTTCCAACGCGAAGGCGGCTTTGTGGATTATTACTCGTTGGTGTTTGACCGGCACGAAATCATTTATGCCGAAGGCGTTCCAGCCGAAAGCCTGATGGTGAATGACGCCACCTTGTCACGCCTGCCGTCGGACATGGCCAATGACGTGAAGGCGCGTTTTCCCGGTCTGGCACAAGTCCAGCACTTTGGCACCGAAGCCAGTCGTCAGTTTCTGGACGAGGTCGGTCGGGGTGCGCTCTACCCGCATCGGCGCGGCGGATCTGACCGATAGGATCATTCTGAACCGAAAAGGACGGACGTTGCGGGCATCCTGCGGCAACCGACGCATCTGATGATGGACCTTTGCGATGCGGTGCGCTATCTGCGCGGCCATGTTGACCAATCGCCCCCCTTTGCCGCCCGAAATCGCCCGCAGGCGCACCTTTGCCATCATCGCGCACCCCGATGCTGGCAAGACCACGCTGACCGAAAAGTTCCTGCTGTTCGGCGGCGCGATCCAGATGGCCGGACAGGTGCGCGCCAAGGGCGAGGCGCGGCGCACCCGGTCGGATTTCATCAAGATGGAGCAAGAGCGCGGCATTTCGGTGTCTGCCTCCGCCATGTCATTCGATTTCCGGCAGTATCGGTTCAATCTGGTCGATACCCCCGGCCACTCGGATTTTTCCGAGGATACCTACCGCACGCTGACCGCCGTTGATGCCGCCGTGATGGTGATCGACGGCGCCAAGGGTGTGGAAAGCCAGACCCGCAAGCTGTTCGAGGTGTGCCGCTTGCGCGACTTGCCGATCCTGACCTTCTGCAACAAGATGGACCGCGAAGCGCGCGACACCTTCGAGATCATCGACGAGATTCAGGAAAATCTGGCCATCGATGTCTCGCCCGCCAGCTGGCCCATCGGGTCGGGGCGCGACTTTCTGGGCTGTTATGACATCCTGAACGACCGGCTGGAACTGATGGACCGCGCCGACCGCAACCGGGTGGCGGAAACCATCAAGATCAACGGTCTGGATGATCCACTTTTGGCCGAGCATGTCCCCGCCGAGGCGCTTGCCAAACTGCGCGAAGAGCTGGAGATGGCGAAAGAGCTGCTGCCCACCTTTGACCGCGCCGCACTGCTGAACGGATCGATGACGCCGATCTGGTTCGGGTCGGCCATCAACTCGTTCGGGGTCAAGGAATTGATGGACGGCATCGGCAAATTCGGGCCAGAGCCGCAGCCGCAGCCCACCGCCACCCGCAAGGTGGCACCCGAAGAGTCCGCCGTCACCGGCGTGGTGTTCAAGGTGCAGGCCAACATGGACCCCAAGCACCGCGACCGCGTGGCATTTGTGCGTCTTGCCTCGGGGCATTTTCAGCGCGGCATGAAGCTGACCCATGTGCGGACCAAAAAACCGATGGCAATCGCCAACCCGGTGATGTTTCTGGCCGCCGACCGCGAACTGGCCGAAGAGGCCTGGGCCGGCGATATCATCGGCATTCCGAACCACGGCCAATTGCGCATCGGCGACGCGCTGACCGAAGGCGAGGCTCTGCGCTTTACCGGCATCCCGTCCTTTGCGCCGGAATTGCTGCAAGGCGTGCGCGCGGGCGATCCGATGAAAGCCAAGCATCTGGAAAAGGCGCTGATGCAATTCGCCGAAGAAGGTGCGGCCAAGGTGTTCAAGCCGATGATCGGCTCGGGCTTTATCGTGGGCGTTGTGGGCGCGTTGCAATTCGACGTGCTGGCCAGCCGGATCGAGGCGGAATATGCGCTGCCGGTTCGGTTCGAGGGCAGCCAGTTCACATCCGCCCGCTGGGTGCAGGGACCAAAAGCCGAGGTGGAAAAGCTGATCAACGTCAACAAGCAGCACATCGCCACCGATCACGATGGCGACGTGGTGTTCCTGACCCGCCTGCAGTGGGACATCGACCGGGTGGCGCGCGACTACCCCGAGCTGCGGTTGACCGCCACCAAGGAAATGATGGTCTAATTGCCCCGCCAGCTGTGGTCGTGACCAAGCCGGTTCAGGATCACGCGGCGGGTCTGGCTGGGGTGCACAGCGCAGCCAGACGACTCGATCAGCAGCGCATGCTCTCCTGCGTCAAACCCTTTGCCAAGCCGCAGCACCGCCAGCTGACCGGGAACCAAAGGTGGGGTCGTACCAAGATTAGGCCGGTCATCGCTGCGGACGCGAAAACGCACAACCTCGCACGGGGCATCTTGTGCCAGGGCCACCAGAACGCCGTAGGATCTTCCGGGTGAGGCCGACGTCAGAGTGTAGGCGTAAGGCGGGCAAGCCGCCCATCCGGTGCAAAACTGCGCAGATCCGTCAATCGGAAAAAGAACGGTTGGAAAAAGCACGGCCATCGCGCCAAAAGCGCGGGAAAAAATGCGGTTCATGGTAAAATCCCGGCTCTATATCAACGTCATCAATTGACGTAAGGTAACACAAAGTCGGCGAATTTTCAATGTCAGCGCCAGGGATGGTTCCGTGAGCGGCCCACCGCCCGCGAAAATGAGCGCCGACCCTCCACGAAAGCAATCAAGAACAATGCGCCAGCGGCTTGCAGGCGGGGATGGCACAAAGCCGCGGGGCCTTGGCCCACCTGCCTTGAAATTGCCACCGATGCGCCTTGCGGACACCCCATTGTTTCGCGCGCACCAACAATAGGCCGCTCCGCAGCGAATCACTTTGCAGAAATTCGGCCTTGGAGTATTAACAAGTACACATCGGCGTTAACGGGAGCATTCCGTCGCTGCGTTATTTGGGTTTGTGTCATTTTGGGTACGAGTGCGATTTTTGCTTCCATTTGAGACTGTGAAGCTGAACGGATCATAAGGAGACGGGGCATGAAGAATTATGCGTTGGCCTTGGCACTGGCGATAG
>JBKBWK010000027.1:0-47792 GCA_046313895.1 Paracoccaceae bacterium | reverse complement strand
TCAACGCAAGGCCGCCCCTCTTCGATCATTCCGATCACCCGCCGCAGATGCCCCTCGGCGCGCCTCAAGCGGGTGGCAATGGCAGGGTGGCTTGCATGGACATGGGGTTCTGACATATGAAAGGCCTATCCCCCACCGGGGGATAACGCAAGAAACAAGAAGGCCCTTTGAAAGGGCTGTATGAGGAGCAGATGCGCAGGTTTGATTCCGTCATACGGGCGCTGGCAGGTGCAATCATTGGGGTCAGCCCCGGCGGTCGATGCGGTGCCCCATGGTCCCGACACTCTGGCATCTGAACTGATGCGGGTTTGCCGGAGGCTCCAACTTCCGAGTGGGGAGGAGCATTATGTTCAAGACCACGAACACGTTTTCACCTGAAGTGCGCGCACGCCGTGCGGCTGGACCTCGACAATGAGGGGCAGCATGGATCGCGTTGGACGAAACGATCAACTGCTTTTTCAAAGCCGAAGTCATCCATCGCCGTGGTCCAGTCCATGGGGTTCACTCCAAACCCCTATCATAAGGAGAAAACCTCCGGAGTCGCAGCTTAGGCCAAACTGCCCAAAATCACGAAATGATGCTGATATACTGGTCCAGCGACTCCAGATCCGTCAGTCCGGCCACTATGATGGCTGTTCCAGCAGCAGCGAAGGTCAGTGTGACATTGCCCGACGCATCAACGCTGCCAAACATGTTCTCGACCTGCTCCGGGGTCAGGGCACCATGCTGCCCCGTCCACAACCATTGTGCAAGTTGAACCCGATCACCTTGCATGGCATCGAAATCGTCAATGCGTGTGGTGCCATTGTTGCGATAAAACACAAAAGTATCTGCGCCGTTGCCGCCAAAGACAACATCATCGCCAGCACCGGCATAGATCGTATCGTTGCCTTCTCCGCCATACACCGTGTCTGCGCCCGCCCCTGCCCAAAGAATGTCGTCACCATCTTCTCCGAAGACAATGTCGTTCTCTGTCACGCCGAAGATGGTGTCATTGCCGACACCCCCGCGCAGGCTGTCGTGGCCGGGGCCGCCGGTAATCTCATCATCGCCGGCCCCGCCCCAGACGGTGTCGTTTCCTGTTCCGGCCCAAATAAAGTCTTTGCCGACACCGCCGAAGATCAGATCGTTGCCAGCAGCGCCTCCGATCCTGTCACTGCCGTTGTCGCCGGACAGCGTATCATCGCCCAGCCCCCCCCAGAGTTCATCGTTGCCGTCGCCGCCAAGAATACTGTCATTGCCGGCGCCGGAATAGACCGTGTCATTGCCCGAGCCCAGATCAACCGTGTCATCGCCCATGCCTGCATCGACCAAGTCATGTCCGGCACCGGCTGTGATGAAGTTGTTCCCTGCGGTGCCATAGATCCGGTCAGCGCCATCGCCGCCGACCGCATTTTCGATCACGGTACCGGATGCCACCAAAACCGTTCCGACCATGCCATAAACGTTGGAAATCCCGCCTTCGCGCATGTCGATCAGCTGGGCCGTCGTGGTCTTGCTGAAATCCATCGTATCGATGCCATTGGAATCTGCGATGGTGAACCCGTAAGGCAAACTGACGTCCATCCAGACCGGCGCAGCTGCGCCGTCGAACAGGACGCCCATGGCCGTGCCGAGCCGTCCCGTGACGTTTGAATTTGCACCCCAAACGGTATTTCCCGTGAAAACCGTGCCGGAAGTGCCGTAAAGAGATTGCATGGCAAAGATATCAGCCACCATTGGGGTGATGGGGACAAAGTTGGTTGCCGTCACGAACCTGTTCGCCACCATGTCGAAATAGGACATGATGCTCATCTGGTAGCTGTCGTTGCGATAGTGGTTTTTGCTGCCGTAGTGCGCATTTCCATCATAGAACCCGGCGTGCCCAAGGCCGAGCGCATGGCCGATCTCGTGAAGATAGGTCTGGTAGCCGTAGCTTCCGTAGGTGGTTCCGTAGTCCAAAAGCCAGTGCGTGCTGATCGTGACGGACGCAGAGGTGTAAAGCCCGGTCTGAGGATTGTAATTGCCCGGCCCCGCAAACGCATAGTTGCCACTGCCAAAGCCAGCAGCGAAGTCATCAAAAACGATGTTGGCCGCTGAAGATCCCGTCTCCACGAATTGGAGCCCCGTATACGCACTCCATGTCTCAAGTGCCATTCGCGCGACGTCTTGCCCCTCGACCGTCAGCCCGACCAGATTGACCGTCAATGTACCGCCGGCCACCACGTTAAATCGCAACGGGGACGTGGCGCCGCCCCACCCCATATCCGTCAACTGGCTTGCGACCTGCTCGATCGTGAAGACATCAGTCGAGGACCGCAGTGTGTAGCGACCCGTCTCCTGAGTAAAACCGTCCTGATACCCGCGCACGTCCAAATAATAGGTGCCAGTGCTCGGCGCGGTATAGCGGATCATCGAAAAGTAGTTCCCGCCAGCAGCTTCCGCATCTTCGTTAAAGGCAACCTGAACACCACTTGGGTTGCGCAAATAAAGCTGTGTGTCGAAAAGACCACCGGCCCCACCCGAACCATAGGCTGTGAAGACATAGGTTTGTCCGGCGGTCAGGGTAATTGCGACCCAATCGCTGTCACCAGCACTGGATATCGTTCCCGTGTAGGTGTCATTTACCGAAATCCGTGCAGTCGTCGCAGACGAATTCGCCGCATCGCCGGATTCTGTCACGGCTGCAAATTTGACCGCTGAGCGCGTCGACTCTGCACTTGTTCCGGCAAGGGTATCTTTCGCCATTCAACCTGTTTCCTTGTCCTGGGCGGCACACGCAAAGCCCGTCTTTCACATTGAAGTTACGCTGATTTACTGCTGCTATCGTGGCAAGGAAGCCAACAAGGCATCAATGACTTTTGATCTGGCATCGTCGTCGAGGTCGGAATCCCAACGCACCACGCCCTGCGCTTTCCCTTGACCCAGGGCGCGGTGATCGATCCGGGCCGTGAACACATTCGGGGCCGCCTTTTCAACAATCAGGACAAGATCAGCAGACGCAGACCGGTTCAGGCTCTGGTCTGGAAATGCTTCGGCCAACCGACGTTCAAACAAAGCGCACAGCGACTCGATGTTGCCGACCTTCCCGGACCGGGGGCGACAATCGAATGACAGACTGTCTTCGGCTGTGCTCGCCGTGTTGCTGCCCATTCCCGCCACCAAAACCATCGCCACTGCCCAACCCTTCATCGGCCACCCTTTGGTGTTGTTTCACCAATCTTTAAGGCGAAATATCGGCATGTCTGCGAAAAACAACGGCCAGATCGTATCGGTAAAGCAACTTGTTGCTGATTGGCGTCGCCATACTCGCCGCATTTTCATCGATCTTTCGACAACTCGAAACGAAACGCCCGGTTTAGGCCGGCTGAGCGCCGCTTCATGCCCGTTTCTGACACCGAATGTCCCAATCGCAAGAGCCGTCGGGGGATGGGGATGTTTCGTTTTGTGGGCCGCTTTGAAAGTGGCAACACCCTTATTGACGCCGGAATCAGGGAGATCTCGGCCATTTCCACGCCTTCCGGTCACCGGATTGTCGCCTATTCGGGCACGAATGGGGGGGTGTCAACTTTTGGCGTTGACGCAGTCGGAAGGTTATCTTCGCTTTCCACGGCCGCAGTCTCGACTGGTCTTGGCCTTGCTGCCGAAGGCGACATGGCCGTTGCGATTCTGCCCCTAACCACGGCGATTTTGACGGGGGCGACGGTTTCAGGCTGGCTGACCGGATGGATCGCAAACGCGACCGGGACGGTTGGACCGGCCTTTCAGCTGGCGCTTCCGGACGGCTTCGGCGCCACCGTGCAAATCGCGGCACAACCCGACCCATCCTCGCCATTGGTGCTTCTGTCACCGCTCACAGGCCGGATCGCAATCTTCAACGTCGAGATCGGTGCGATGGTCGATGTCACAGGCGCAGAGCAGACACTGGCCGGCTGCACCGATCTGGTTCAGGCTGACGTAAATGGCCAAAGACTTCTGATCGCGATCCATGCCAGCGGCAGCGCAATTTCCGTCCACAGACTTGATTCCGTTGCCAACAGCGTTTCTCAGGTAGGTATGATCACGCAGAATGATGGTCTTGCGGTCGCAGCTCTGTCTGATCTCGATGTTGTCCGTTCGGGGTCCGATACTTTTGTGATCGCCGCAGGGGCGGGCAGTTCCAGCCTTACCGTGATGCGGCTAAGCCAGACAGGTCAACTCACGCTCACCGATCACATCCTTGACAGTCGCACCACTCGTTTTCAAACGGTGCTCTCCGTCGACACGATTGAAATCAACGGGCATGTTTTCGTCGTCGCTGGTGGGGGCGACGACGGAATTACCCTGTTTCGGCTGCTGCCGAATGGCACCCTTCAGGTTCTCGCCACCCTGGAAGATTCGCTTGCCTCCGGGTTGTCCAATGTGACGGCAGTCAAGATCCTGCAGATCGATGATCGGTTGTTGATCTATATCGGTGGAGAAGGTGAAAGCGGGTTGACGGTGATAGAGTGGGCGCTCGGGACATTGGGCGAGGTGATCAACGGAACTGGCCGGGGGCCGAGCGTGACCGGGACGGCCGGAGCGGATGTCATCACCAGCGGGGCGAGCGGTCAGTCGCTTTTCGGAGGCAGCGGGAATGACATTCTGGTCGCGAACACATCGGACACACGTCTAACGGGGGGCGACGGCGCTGATGTGTTCATGTTGGGGCAAGCAGCGTTGCAAACCACCATCGCCGACTTTCAACGGGGTCTGGATGTTTTCGACCCTTCCGGCTGGCCCATGCTGCGTGACGCGTCGCAATTGACCGTTTCACCCAGAAGCGATGGCCTGTCGATCAGCTTTTTCGGACGGACCGTTGTGATCCAGTCGGCAGACGGTCTGCCCCTGAATCTGGCGGATGTTTTGCCGGATGGACTTGCGGTCTCGCGTATCGCACCGTCCATCTTGACCGACCGTCCGGAAGGTGGCTCTGACCCCGGCGAAGGCGACGGCGGAACCAGCCCTGGATCACCCGTCCTGCCCGGTGGCGGGACAACGACGCCCCTGCCACCTGTTCCAACCCCGACACCCGCTTTGGTGTTGCCCTCTGCACCGATCCAGCGCAGCCCCCTGCCGGATTGGTCAACGGACCCCGCATGGGCGAACGGGGCCACCACGCGTCTGACCCTCACAGGCACTGGCGCTGACGATACGCTGAACGGGGCATCAGGGCGTGACTGGCTGGATTCCGGCGCTGGCAACGACCTGATCCATACCGGCTTTGGCGCGGATACCGTTCTTGCCGGTATCGGAAACGACACCATTTTTGCTGCTGGCGGAAACAACGAAATCTGGGCGGGGGCCGGGGATGACATCATCCGTGCCCGCCACGGAGACGACACGATCGGCGGGGGCCCGGGCAACGATTTGATCGACGCGGGGGGCGGACGCAACACCATCTGGTCCCTTTCCGGACATGACACCGCGATGGGCGGCAGCGGTGCAGACCAGATTGGCGGCGGGCCCGGAAATGATCAGCTGTACGGTTTTGGCGGCGACGACCTGATTTTTGGCGGCTTGGATCACGATACCATCCATGGCGGCAGCGGACATGACACGATCTGGGGGGGGGCCGGAAACGACCTCATTGCAGGCGGTATGGGCAATGATTCGCTTGTCGCGGGCGATGGCACAGATCACATGTGGGGTGACGCCGGAGCGGATACATTCGTTTTCTATCGCAACAACGGCACAAATTATATCAGGGACTTCAACGCAGTCGAAGGGGACCAGATCCACGTCGGACGGTGGATGATTGCCGATCCAACGGCCACAGGTCAGGCAATCGTGCAGCAATATGGCCGGATCACCCCGGACGGTGCCTTGCTGGATTTCGGGGATGCCTCGACCCTGATCATTTTCCCGGGCATGACGGATCTTGAGAGTGTTGCGGATAGCATCTGTCTGTTCTGAGCCCCGGCGCTGATGCTTTGCTGCATACAACGTGCTTTGCACATGAAACACTTGCACGCACCCGTCGGCACCGCCATTCCTTGGTCCATGGACAGACACGATCGCCCGAAACACATCTTCAATACGCGACCCTGCCTGCAGGACGACTGCGTCAGCCTTGACCGGCCGCGTAGATTGGCGCTGTTGCGCAAGGCTCCTGTCCCGGTCCGATGACACGCATTGAAAGCCCAGCTGTAACCGTGATCATCGCGGCCCATAATGTGGCCGACTACATTGCGGATGCGATAACATCGCTAAAGATACAAAGCTTTGGTGATTTCGAGGCGCTGATCATAGATGATGGGTCATCGGATGCGACGCTGGCTGTGGCACGGACCGCTGTTGCAGACGATTCCAGGTTCGAGATCATCCATCAAAGCAACAAAGGTCTGTCCGGCGCGCGCAACGTGGGCCTTGACCGGGCACGCGGGACATTCATTGCCTTTCTAGATGGCGATGACCGATTTGATCCAGACTTTCTGGCAGTTTTGCATGACGATCTTGTCCAAAGCGGCGGCGATTGGGTCGCCTGTGGCTTGGCGTTTTGTACGCCTGACGACACCCGGCACGTTCATTCGGCAATACACGGACGGCCAAATCCAGACTCTGGTCCAACGGCGAAGTCGTACCCGCTGCTGGACTGGGTCGAAACGATCCGGCATTTTCCATCTGCATGGAACAAGCTGTATCGCCGGGATTTCGTAGGCGATACCCGCTTTGACGAAGGAACCTGGTATGAAGACCATGCCTTTTTCCAACGCCTCGCGACAAAGACCGAAACACTGCGTCACATTTCGCGCTGCCTGTATCTGTATCGTGTGGACCGAGCCGGGCAGATCACACGGACCGACAGTGACAGGGTGTTCGAACAATTCACGGTACTCGAGATCTGCGCCGAAATCATGCGTTCATCCGGCAAAGCCGGCGCGACACAAGGCTTGGCGCGACTTGCGACCCGCTTGTGCAACGAACGACTTGATGTAATCACCTGCCCAGACCGGGCATCACGCTTTTATGTCGAGGCGGCAGCGTTCTTCGCCCGGCATCGCCTTCGCCCTGACTGGTCTTGGGATCCCTATCTCAGCGCCTTGCGGTCTTTGGCGCTCTCCGGGGCAGCGCCAATCACGATCCGCCATGTCTTTCCGGGAACGGAAGACCCTGCGTTGGCATCCGACACGCGGCCTTCTAGTGCGCAACGGGCACATCTGATCGCCGAGGGTGCCAAAGGTGACCCGTTGCCAGCAGATGGCCTCGTGCTGGACCTGATCCGTCCGACAGAGATCAACGAAGACGCTCTGATCCGCTGCGGGGAACTCCTTTTGCAGAGCGACTGTGCGGCCGTCGTCTCGCCGCTTCACCGTCAGGGCAAAATATTGCAGCCGCCAGCGGGCATGGCAGAAAGAGTGCCTACGATGCTGACTTCGGACACGATCCTGTCCTGGAGCCCCGAGGACGTCGTGTTTCTGGTCAAGGTGCCCTTCCGTATCCAAATCGCTGAAACGGATCCGGAACTCGGGCTTGTCGAACAAGGAGTGCGCATCGCACAAAGCGGAAAATGCGTGATGTGGGTTGGCGATCCCATCGCGCCGTCGCAGCCTGTCCTTGGCCCTTCGGCCAGCAAAAGGCGAAAAGGTATCGCCGGGATCTCTGCTGCACTCGACTGCACGGCTTTGCCCAAAGGGTGGGACCGAAGGCTGTTCCTGCGCGCTGCCTCTGCCCATATTGCCATGCTGCAGCAGGACGGAAATTCGCTGCGACGACGCCGGCACCTGCTTGGTCCAGTTGCACGCCTGTGGTGGATGGGGCTGATGTCTGGCTGGATTGGTACGCCCGGTGACGTGGATACGACCACACCACGCATTTTGCGGCGTATTTTCCGGCTACCGAAAATCGGGTGATTGCATCGCAGACCCGGGCGGCACATAACCGCAAAAGCTTGAATTGGCTAAAGGGCCCGGATGATCCCCTTCCGCACAGAAAACGGCGCCGTCTTTCGATGCCGGGTTGAACCGACGTGGACCTCCTACGCCAATCTCAATTTCCATATGGATGATGACGTAACGATCCCGTTTCACCTGTCATTGCGCCTGACCGAAGGAACCGTCGCGGTCAACCGCAAGGATTACAAGGGGTGGGGCCGCGAAAGGCATATTGCCGTCCCATTTCCGACCCATGGATTTCAGGTCGAGGTGGCATTTTCCGGCAACGGTGTCGCCATACAGGTAAATGGCGTTGAAATTGGCCGGTTCACGGCGGAAGCTCGGTTTGATGTGAAGGCGCGGTATCTGCTACGGCGCGACTTTCCCGATCTGCGCAAGATCACTCGGTGCAGTGCCGACGGGGCTGTCCCAAGGGAAACGATCAAGACCTTTGACCGAACATTTGACCGGCTATGGAGTGCGGTCAATCGGAAGGTAGGCCTTGTACTGACGGACCGTATGGAATTGGCCGAGCGTCTGCCGGATGACCTGACCACTGCCCGTCACGCCGTGTATTTGCCCGGAGACAACGCGCCACTTCTCTTGCGCCCGGCGACCAAGGCTGTTGATGTGATGGCGGACACATTCGTTTTGCCCAAAGGGATTGCAGCAGTTCTTATTCCCGGCCGTATCTGGGTTGGCATCGGTGCCGGGCAATCTGCAATCCTGCGCATCCAGGATCTGAAAACCGGACTCGATCTCGCGGCCCATAGCGTGTCACGTCAAGACGTGGAACGGCGCATCTTGCGCCTGTCGCGTGACGGCAGCCTAACCCATGATGACCTTGCTGCGTTGCAAGCCATCGAACATGTGCGCCATGGCGGCTTGTGGGATCAGCTTGATGCCGCCACTCAGTCGCACGTCAAATCTGCGGCTGCGCGTCTTGGTCTGGTGACCTTTCTGAACGCGCCACAGGATGATCCGGCGACACCTCCCCTTCAGGACAACCAAGCCGGGTTAGCCGCCTTGTCGCTGGAGCAAATAAAAACAGACCTGTCAGACCTTCTGATTACCCGACCCGGTCCCGCGCAGTTGGCTGATTGGCTGCAGCGCACGCTGGCGCAGTTTCCGCAAGTGGACAACGAGCATCTTGCTTTGGCCTTGTGCCCCACCTTTTGCGAACAGGGCGCATTCGACAGCCTCTTCTCGGAAATCAAGTCGCGTGGATTGCCTGAAATACGACCGTGGGATGATGTCGGCTATGTGTCGTTGACGCTGCCCTTTCTCTTGCTGGACGGTCACTTCGATCAGGTCATCAATCGGATGAACTGGCTGGTCACCAGACACGGCGGCTGGTTGGTCACGTCGGTTCTGGGGTGGATCGCACAAGCACTGACCCACCCCGGGACAATGCCCATGCCGGAAGACAAACGCCACAGCATCCTATCCGCCTTTTGCGCTGTGGTTGCCGCTCAGGCCGAGGATCCTTGGGGACGCGCAGCGTGTCATTGCCTGATGGATGGCCTGCTGTCGCTGTTAGCCAGATTGCCGCATCTGCCACCGTCTCTGCGAGAGCAGGTTTCAGCAACCGCTATGTCCGCCTACGGACTGTCACCGCGTTTCTGGGCTCGCCTGTCCGACAACGTGACTGACGACGGCCTGTCCACATTTTCCCCCGACCTTTTTGTGGCCCGCAACTCTTTTGACATCCTCCGTGCACCCGGCACACCGGATCAGACACAATCGGCACTTGCCACCTTGGCGGGTCTCAAGTGCCAAGGGCTGCTTGCGGCGGCACTCCACTTGGTTGCCCCAGAAGAAATTCGCGGCACAGGCCTTTGGCACGACGAACTGGCACTGCGCGGCCTGTTTGCACCAGGGACACCCGAAGATCCGGGTTTGGATATCCGCGGCACCATCGCCCGAACCCTTCATGAAAACGGACGGGTGCAGGTTGCATCGGGATATGATTGGCTTGAACGAAGGTTGGGCGCGGCCGCGTTTGACCTTCTGTCCAACTGGCAATCCATGTCCGTGCCAAGGCGCATGGTCGCACTCGACGGTTGTCTTGCAGACGCACATACCCTGTCCGGCAAAGAGTCGGGCCACATCGGGCTTGCGATCTGCCTGTCCTTGCTGCGGCCCCTGCAGGATGACCCGACCGCACGGGACCGGATTCAGTCCCATCTGCGACAGATCCGGCATAGTTTTGGACCCTTTGATGCGGCAACCTGCAAACAGATGCCAGCCCTGCACGGCGCGCTCGAAGCCCTCTGGTCCTCGCCGCGGGTTTACGCAGACGCCTGTGATGCCCTCGGTCTGGACCTGCCGCCCCCCAAGGCCGGATGGCCACAAGATGCGGGGCATCTGCCGGACCCCGCGACGTCGCTTTTTGGCACAGTGGTCGTGGTTATGTCTTGCCATCCGAATCTGCAAACCCGGATTCCGGCCATGCGCAAAAGCTGGCTGTGCGATCTGGAACGCTTCGGCATTCCATATATTGTGGTCGTCGGGGCCGGAGCGCCTGCGCCTGCTGACCGGAACATCGTCCAGCTCGACGCGCCCGATGACTATGAAGGTCTGCCGCAGAAAACGCTTGCCGCACTTGCCTATGCTAACACCCAGTTTCCCGGTTGCCGCGTGCTCAAGATCGACGACGACTGCTTTCTGGATGTGGCAGAATATTTCTTCAGCCTGTCGTTCCTCAAGGCCGACTACTACGGTCGCCCGCTTGCCCGCGCGCGTGGACAGATGGATCGCACCTGGCACATGGAAAAATCAACGTCGCTGCGGGGCCGGAACGAACTGGACAAATCGCCCGAGCCTTCGACCTATGCCGATGGCGGGTCCGGATATCTGCTGAGTCCCCGTGCAATCATCACGCTGTTGCGCGCCGCAAACACCGCAGAGGGCGAAAGGCTGATCCAGGCGTCGTTCATGGAAGACAAACTGGTGGGCGATCTGTTGTCGCTGGCCGGGATCGGCGTGTCCGGCCAAGACTATCGCGTTCACATCCTGCGCCGATCGCGACCCGGTGGCCACTTGGTCCCGAAATGGGAGAACATCTGCCTGCCTTTCGCCGGCTCGGGTGTCAAACTTGCGCATCTTGACGGGTTTGACATGCAAGCAGAGGCCGCCCGTATCGCCAAGTCACCGAGACCGGCGCGCGGAAAGATCTGGTCCACGCTGGTGCCCGCCCGGCTGGGCGAACAGTCGCACGCGCTGGATCTTGTTTCAGCCCCCGCCTGCCTGGAGGGCGCGCGCGCGGCCGCGGTGTCCGTTGTGGCCACCATGCGCAACGAGTTGGCGATGCTGCCTCATTTCCTGGCGCATTACCGCGGTCTTGGCGTGCAAAGCTTCCTGATCGCTGACAACGGCTCTGACGATGGCACGCTCGAATATCTGGCCGAGCAACCTGATATAGCCCTGTTCACAGTCGATTCCGATTACCGGCAATCGCACTACGGTGTCCAATGGCAGCAGGCCCTCATGGCCGCTTATCGTCCTGCCAAATGGTCACTGGTCGCCGATGCGGACGAATTGCTGGTCTGGACCGCCGACACCAAAGGCAGCCTGCCCGAGCTGCTGGGCGAAGCGGACTTCTCGCCCTATGATGCCGTCCGTATCTTCATGCTGGACATGTATCCCGAAGGCCCCCTGTCCCAAACAGACTTTTCGGCACACAGACCATTCGAGGCCGCCCCGTTCACCGACAGAAATCCTTTCCGTGCCAACTCTCTTGGGCGCGGGCCATTTTCAGACTCGCGCACATGGACATCCGCCACGCGCCACCGACTGATCCCCGGATCCCGCCCCGAACTTTTTGTGGCTCAAAAAAGTGCTCTGCTGCGCTATCAGCCGTGGATGCGTCTGTCCGACGGTCTGCATTATGTGGCCGAAACCAAACTGGCCCCACGGTCACTTCTGTTCGGACATTTCAAATACACAGCGGCGTTCCGCGCCAAAGCCATTGCCGAGGTGGCGCGCGGGCAGCATTTCAACAATGCCGAGGAATACCGCAAATACCTCGATCTTCTGTCCGAGGGCCGCGAGACCTTGTTTGATACAGAGGTGTCGGTCCGCTGGACAGACAACCACTTTGTCCAGTCCATTCTGACAACCGGTCGGACGCCGAACGATCCCTAACCACGATACAATGCCAAAAGTTTCTTAGTATGCGAGCGCATGGTTTCGGGTGCCATTGCGTTGCGCCAATACTCGTCAGCCCCGATCTGGCCCGAAAGCATCGCCTGAATCCGGTCTTGAAAGGCAGAGATGTCGCCCGCCGGAAAGACAAATTCCGGACTGTTGCCCAATTCCCGTGCCCCGCCCAGATTGCTGCACAAAAGCGGAATCTTGCGTGCGTGCATCTCTATGGCAACCTGTGGAAGGTTATCTTCCCACATCACGGGCAGCAGACCCACCCCGACATCCGCCAGCAGCCGATCCAGATCACCATGCCCATATCCGTCCTGATAGGTCAGACCGGCCAGACGCTTTGCCACCAGATCAAGACGGCGCATGACCTCGGCTTCGCCCCTCCGTGCGGCCACCAACAGATGCAGGCGGGCCAAGACTGCGTCTGGCATTGACGCCAGTGCATCCAGCAGGAAGTAAAATCCCTTGTCACGACGCATATAGCCAAAATAGGCCAGTTTGATGGTTCCGTCCGGCCGCAGGATCGCCCCCCTGTCCGGCGCTGTTGCGAAGTGCTGCGCCTCGACCGTTCCGATGTAATTTGTCACCGCCTTTTCAGGCTTCACCCCTTCGCGCACGGCAATCTGACGCACCCGGTCAGACACACACAGGACCAGGTCGCAATGCGTGTTGATCCGCTGCACCATGGCCGAACGCCGCCGAAGAAAACCCGCACCCACAGTTTTCAAGGTGGGTGCCGCATGATTCTGGGCAAGGGAACGCACACTCTGACGCCGCGGCACCGTTGCCCGCAGGCGGGCGACACGACGCGCCATGCCCATCGCCAAGCGGAAGGTGTTTCGAAACGCCCAGCTGTCTGGCGACACGCCCGCCACCTTTAGCCGGTAAGCCAGTCCATGCCCGGCCTTGATCTGTCGGGCATTCCACTGATGCGGAAGGCAGGTCACACAGCGCGTTCCGCCGGCATCGTCTAAGCAATTACGGGCTTCGTCCTGCCAGAAGTTCACCTGCGGACAAAACGGATAATAGTTGTGCAGGGTCAGGACAAGACGACTGGCCGGGAACATCTCTTTCAAGCGCAGCACATCCACTGGAACACCTTCCAGATTGTTGAAGTGCACCACATCGTAGGGCCCGGTCTGCGCCAGAAAGTCGAAAAAGACCGCCTCGGTCGCCGGATGGCTGATCTGACTGTCATTCCCGAAGGAGGCATGGCCGGGTGCAAGTGTGCCGGAATTCACCAGATCAAAGCGCTGTTCCCGCGCCTCGACCGGGCCATGGCGCATCGTCTCCCACCGGGGCGCGGGGCGCAAAGGATCATAAGACGTTCCACAGGCAAGAAAGCGCGCCTCTACCTCCGGGCGTTCCGCAAGCGCGCGCATCAGATTGCGCTGATACAGCGACACCCCGCCGCCGCGCTTTTCCGGGTCCAGATAATCGACCCAATTGACGAACAGGATCTTCATTCAGGTTAATTCGTCCTCCAGCCACGACCCTCGCCCGATGTAGCGCATGTAGGCTTCGATATGGCCTGCATCCTTGAAGCGATCGATCACCCGGTTTGCCCCTTGCTTTACCAAGGACGATTTCATTTTCGGATCATGAGAAACCTGTAGAAAATCACAGACGCGACCATTGAAATCGGGCTTGAACAAGTCGCGGTATTCGACCGTCATCTTCCGATGGGCAAGTGACTTGAACCACTGTGAAAACAGGAAATCCATGGTCGCATACTCATGCCACTGCTGGCTGATCTGCTGAGGACTGGCCACGATTTTCACTTTCATCTCTCGCGACCGGGCAGTTTGCGCCCATGTCTTTGTCTGCACTGCCTTGAGCAAAGAGGCCACCTGTGCCAATCGATTTTCGCGATAAACGTAGATGATCGGAACGTCCGGCACGTCCGGCAGATGGGTCAGAACGCGCAGACTGTGACCCAACATCATCTTGAAGCCGATCCGATCCCAGGACTCCCGTTCGTGGCGTTCGAAAAACTGTTGCAAGAATTGGCGCGGTGCAAGGTCGCGGTTAGAGATCACTACGGGATCGAAATCCGCAGGCCCTGTCTCGATCACGGAATAAGGGTTGAACAGTTCGCCCGCACACAGAATTTTCTTGTGCGAATTCAGAAGCGTCATCAGATAGGTTGTGCCACTGCGCGGCAGACCGATAATAATGAACCGACGCCCCGAGACCTGTTCTGTCGTCGTCATCTGGATCTGCCTCAGTCTTCGGTTTCCGGTGATCCGGCGTATGGCCTTAACTGTCATGATTGCGGCAACGTGAGCAAGAGCAGTTCGGCAACCGTGCTGCGCAAGTTGTGCCGCCGGAATTATCCGGCTAGAACCCGCACAGTCACAGGCGGGAGAATTCATATGGCCAGTCTGATTGTTGGCGCCGGATTTTCAGGCGCGGTTATCGCAAGAGAGTTGGCCGAAGCTGGCATTGCCGTGACCGTGATCGACAGTCGCGACCATGTTGCCGGCAATTGCCACACCGAACGCTGTTCGGAAACCGGGGTGATGGTGCATCGTTACGGGCCCCACATTTTCCACACCGATGATGCCGAGGTCTGGGACTATGTAAACCAGCGCGCAACCTTCATGCCTTACCGCAATCAGGTGAAGGCGACGGTGCGGGGTCTGGTCTATTCGATGCCAATCAACCTGCACACGATCAACCAGTTTTTTGGCAAAGCTCTGCGCCCGGAGGAAGCAAAGGCCCTGATCGCCAGTTGCACCACGCCCGCTGATCGCCCGGCCGAGTCCTTTGAAGAACAGGCCCTGCAGATGGTGGGGCGCGAAATCTACGAGGCGTTTTTCAAGGGTTACACTGAAAAGCAATGGGGTCTGTCGCCACGCGATTTGCCGGCCTCGATCCTGAAGCGGTTGCCGATGCGGTTCACCTATGACGACAACTATTTCAATCATCGGTTTCAAGGCATCCCCGCCGAGGGCTATACCCATATCGTCTCCGGCCTGCTGGATCACCCATTGATCACCGTACACCTGTCGACGGCCTATCATGCCGGCATGGCGGCGGGATACGATCACATCTTCTGGACCGGTCCGCTGGACGGGTATTTTGGGTATAGTCTCGGGCGGTTGGGGTATCGGACACTTGATTTCGAACGATTCACTGTCGACGGCGATTATCAGGGCTGTGCCGTGATGAACTATCCCGACCCGGACATCCCTTTTACGCGCATCAGCGAACACAAGCATTTCGCTCCATGGGAACACCACGACCAGACCGTGTACTTTCGCGAATTTGCCCGTGCGGCCGGGCCTGACGACATTCCCTATTACCCGATCCGGCTAAGTGCCGAACAAACGCTGCTGACCGAATATGAAGCCCTTTCCAAAGCGGAAGCAAACGTCACTTTTGTCGGACGACTGGGCACCTATCGCTACCTCGATATGGATGTCACGATCCGCGAAGCGCTCGACACCGCCCGCGCCTTTCTGGCCAGACAGGGCTAGATCAATTCGGATGCCGCAATACGGCGGCGCTGTCTGGCTTCGGTCCAGGTTATGTAGCTAACCGCCCCCACGATCACGCCGCCGCCGATCAGGACAAACGGATCAACGGCCTCGTCAAAGACGACAAGACCAAGGGTCGCAGCCCAGACAAGTTGCAGAAACACGACGGGCTGCGATACGGCAATGGGGGCTGCGGCAAAGGCCCGGCTCATGCAATAATGCCCACCGGTCGCGCAGACAGCCACAACGGCCAACCACGCCACCTGTTGCCACGTCACAGCAACCCACACCACCGCCGCCAAGGGGGCCAGAGCAAGCGTGACGATCAGCGACAGCATGGCCACGATTTGCCCCGCACTTGCCAGACCTGACAACCGTTTGGCGAACAGATACGATCCTGCAAAGAACATCGCGGCAAAGACCTGCGAGACATGACCCGCCGACACCTCGCGCAGACCGGGGCGCAGCACGATCAGAGCACCGGTCAAGGCAAGCGCAATCGCTCCGACGCGCGGCAGCGACAGCCTTTCGCCAAAGAAGATCACCGTGCCCAACGTCAAAAGCACCGGGTTCAGATAGCCGATCGCCGTCACCTCGGCCACCGGGATACGCGCCATTGCATAAAACCAGCAGATCACGGCCGCCACATGAAACGCACCCCGCCCCAAGTGCAGCTTCAGGTGCCCCGGAGGCAAGCCCGCACGCAGCATCGGAACTAACGTGGGCAACAGGATCAAAGCGCCCCAGCCAAAGCGGATGAACGCGGATTGTGCAGCAGGGAGGTCGGTCCCAAGAAATCGCACGACACCTGTCACGCCCACAAAACACAGCCCAGAGGCAAGCATCCATAGGATGGCCTGAAGGGGCCGGTCGGTAGGGGGTGTGGCGCTCATGGGCGGCAACCTGCGGTGCCACGCCTGCCTATACAAGCGGGTTATTGTATCCGTAACATCTGGGCGGCAGCCGTTCGCATCGCACGGGTCAGCGGTTGAATGGCCCCTGCCGTCAGCCGCGCAAATTGCCAGTGCAACCCGACATCCAAAGGCGAATTCGGCACCACCTCCACCAATCGCCCTGCCGCAAGATGTGCTGCGACCAGTGGTTCCGGGTTCAGGCCCCAGCCCAAGCCATGCAGACTTGCATCGACAAACCCGTGGGTGGATGCAATGCGGTGGCTTGGAAAGCCCGAGCGCAGGCCCAACCGCCTTGCCGCGACCCAGTGCGCTTGCAATCGGTCCTTGTCTGAAAACGTCAGGGCCGGCGCTTTGGACAAGGCGTCCGCTGTGACCCCGGACGGAAACCAGCGCGCCATGAAGGCAGGACTGGCCGTAGCGATATAGCGTAACGCCCCCAAGGGCAAAGTGTCACAGCCCTGCAACGGCCCTGAATGTGCCGTCACCGCTGCGGCGACCTCACCCCGGCGAAGCCAGTCCTGACTGAAATCCTGATCATCTATCACCAGGTCAAACAGAACCCCCGGCACTTGCGCCAAGGCAGGGATCACCCAGGTCGCAAGACTGTCGGCATTGACCGCGATCCGCAGGTTGACGTCCCCCACCTGCACCCCGGGCAGATCCGTGGCCACCTGCCGTTCCAGCAGCACCACCTCGTCAAAATGCCGGATCAGACGCAAGCCCGCCTCTGTCGCCTGACTCGGGTTGCCACGGCGGATCAACAAAGTGCCCGCGCGGTCTTCCAGGGCCCGCAGACGCTGCGATACCGCCGATTGCGTCACACCCAACTCCGCGGCGGCAAGGTCGAACGACCCACGCCGATGCACGGCGGCAAGGGCGGCAAGATGCAGAGGGTCAAAGATCAGCACAGCTTATCCGTCATCAGAAAGATGATCTGGATTGATCCATCCAAAACAGCCTAAGTCAAGACGACCCTTGAAAGGCCCTTTCCATGACCGCCCTGCTTGCCGGATTTCTGACGTCTCTTTCACTGATCGCCGCGATCGGGGCACAGAACGCCTTTGTTCTGCGGCAAGGTCTGCGGCGGGAACATGTGCTGCCTGTTGTGCTGACCTGTGCGCTGTCGGATGCGGTTCTGATCGCCGTTGGTGTTGAGGGATTTGGCACGCTGTCGTCTCTTGCGCCTTGGATCACCACGGCCATGCTCTATGCCGGGGCCGCGTTCTTGATTGTGTACGGCGCTTTGCGCTTTCGGGCGGCCCTGAAGGGCGGTGAAGCGTTGCGCCCCGCGCAAGGGAACGGCGCTGGCCTTGGGCGCAGTTTGGCCACGGTGCTGGTGCTGACCTGGGCCAACCCGCATGTCTATCTTGATACTGTCGTTCTGTTGGGGGCCATTTCGGCGCAATATACCCCCCAGCATTGGACCTTTGGCGCTGGGGCGATGGTCGGCAGCTTTGCCTTTTTTACCGCGCTTGGCTTTGGCGCGCGCCTGCTTGCGCAGCTGTTTGCCAACCCGAAGGCGTGGGTTTGGCTGGAGGTGATTGTCGGAATGACGATGTGGGTCATTGCGGCCGCGTTGATCGCAGATGCATAAACGCAAAACGGGGGCAGCTTGCGCCACCCCCGTCGTGTCCGATCAGACCTGAAAAATCAGGCCAGAGTCAGGTTTGTCGCCGATTCACGACCATTGCGGTCACGTTCCAGATCGAAGGTCACAGCCTGACCGTCGTTCAATGCACGGATACCAGCGCGTTCCAGCGCGGTGATGTGCACGAACACGTCTTTCTGTCCGCCTTCGGGGGCGATAAAGCCGAAGCCTTTGGTTGCGTTAAACCATTTCACGGTGCCATTAGCCATCGTGAGATCTCCTGTAGAATGCGCCACCCACAACATGCGATGGCCCGGCCGAGAGTCGTCTAGATCGAGTGACTGTGGGCCGAAGCAGACAGAAGACCGAAAGAGAAGAAGCTTTGCCTGCCCTAAATGCGCCAATTCAGACCAGATTGCAAGGGGCGTCGCACAAAAAACATCGGGCCAGGCAAAGTGCGTGGCCCGATGTTTGGAATTTCATGTCGTGCAATCAGCGTCTTACAGAACTACTCCAACTGCGCGGCAACATCCTCGGGTATGTCGAAATTATGCGTCACCGTCTGTACGTCGTCGTCTTCTTCCAGCAGATCAATCAACCGCATCAGCTTTTGCGCGGTGTCCAGATCAACCTCGGTCAGGGTCTGGGGCTTCCAGATCAGCTTTGACTCGGTTGATTCCCCAAGGGTTTTCTCCAGCGCATCCGACACTTCGTTCAACGCCTCGACCGAGCAATAGATCCAATGCCCGTCTTCATCGGACTCGACGTCATCCGCCCCGGCATCCAGCGCGGCCATCATCACCGTGTCAGCATCGCCAACCGACGCCGGGTAAGAAATTTCGCCCACGCGGTCAAAACTGTGTGCCACGGAACCTGTGGTGCCAAGATTGCCACCCGCCTTGCTGAAATATGATCGCACGTTTGATGCGGTGCGGTTCAGGTTGTCGGTCATTGCCTCGACGATGATGGCAATACCGTTCACACCATAGCCTTCATAGCGGATTTCGGTGTAATCCTCGCCATCGCCCATCTGGCTTTTCTTGATCGCCCGGTCGATCACATCCTTGGGCATCGACACCGCCTTTGCGGCCTTTACGGCCAGACGCAGGCGGGGGTTCATTTCGGGGTCTGGCATGCCCATCTTGGCGGCGACCGTGATTTCCTTCGCCAGCTTCGAAAACATCTTCGAGCGCAGTTTGTCCTGCTTGCCCTTGCGATGCTGGATGTTCGCCCATTTTGAATGGCCAGCCATGACCCGTTCTCCTAACCCGTCTCTTCGGTGATGGGTTCCCTTACACCAGCCCCTGCCCCGGCTGCAAGGCTCTGGCCAAGGCGGCCATCACCTGCGCGAATGCCGCCTGCATCACCGTCCGCGCATCCTCGGGCGAGCCGGCCTCGGCATAAACCCGGAACTCTGGCGCGTTGCCCGATGGGCGCAGATGAACCACCACCCCGCCGTCCAGCGTCACGCGCAAGCCATCGGTGCGGTCCACCGACAGGATCCGGCCGATCGGCGTAAAAAACGCCACCATCCCGCCATCCTGCAAATTCTGCAGCAAGGCGATGGAGGCTGCGGTCGGAACGTGTTCCAGCCGGTCTGTCACGGTAAAGCGCGCGGGTTCCATTGCCACACGGGCGGCCAGCGATCCGACCCGACGCGCCTCGACAAGCGACGCAATTATCGGCAGAAGGCTGTCGCGCGTCATCAGACGCGGCAAGGGCCCCTGCGGACCCTCGGCATCAAAGCCAAGCAAGAACCCGCCGTTCGGCTCATAGCCCACGACCAGCCCGGCCTCGGCTTCCATTGCAGCAATCACAAAGGGCGAGCCGATCCTTGTGCGGACCACCCGCGCAAACTGCCCCGACAGATCCACCCCGGAATTGGCAGAAACCGTTGTCACGACCGTTTTCGCCCCCAACAGCGCCGCCGTGATCTGCCCAAGCACATCCCCCGGCACGATCCGGCCCTGTGCATCGGCAACCAGTGGCCGGTCGCCATCGCCATCGGTTGACACGATCGCGTCCAACCCTGCGGCCCAAAGCGAAAAGTGCGCCCGCACGTCGTGGGGCACAGCTTCGGTATCGACAGGCACAAAGTCATCGGTGCGGCCAAACACCGCCACGCGCGCGCCCAGCGCCTCAAGACAAATGACCAGCAGATCCCGGCTCACGGCAGAATGGGCCCAAACACCCACCTTCATGCCCTCAAGTGCCCGCCCGAAAGCACGACGATACCGGGCAGCCCAATCGCCGCCAACCTGGGTATTTCCCCGTCGCGATGCCGACAGACCTGCAGGCGCACGGCCAAGGGCAGCCAGAATTGCATCCTCATGCGCCTTGGCGATCTCTCCCGAGGGTATGTAGAACTTCAGGCCATTGCGATCTGCCGGGATATGGCTGCCTGTGACCATGATCGCCGCAGCGCCTGCCTCCATCGCCGCCATCGCCAGAGCCGGGGTCGGCACCGCGCCACAGTCGGTGACTGCAACACCGTCACCAAGCGCGGCGGCAATGACGACCTCGGCCAACAGGGGCGAGCTGGCACGCAGATCGCGCCCGACCCACAGGCCGCTTCCAACCGGACAGGACGCCAGAAAGGCGCGCGTGTAGTCGGCCACCAATGCAGGCGTCAGATCCGTAACCAGACCGCGCAACCCGCTTGTGCCGAATTTGGGCGACATCGGATCAGTCCTCGGTGGATGAAGGAGGCGACGCAAACACCCGGTCGATCCCCGCGGGGTCTGTGATCACCACCTCTGCCAAGGGTGCAACCGCCCCGTCCGCGCCCAAGGCCGTGGTCAATTCCGTCCAGATCTGGCGCAGGATGTTCGGATTTTCGATCACACGAACCGCATAACCGTAGCCCGGCCCGCAGCGATCCAGCCGCCCGACCGGAGCCGCAGCCCAGTTGGTGCGGCAAACTGTGCCGTCCGACAGGGTCAACGTCAGCACTTCGGCCGACAACCGCGCCGATTGCGGAACGGGGGCACCTGTTACCGCTCCGGCGCATCCCGCCAAGGCCAGACAGAGCAGGACTTTACGCATCGCATTTCCCTTCAGAACGGAAAGAAAAGTGGGATCAGCGCACTGATCGCCACCATCATCACAATATTCAGCGGCAAACCAATACGCAGAAAATCACTAAAGCGATAGCCACCGGGGCCATAGACCAGCGTATTGGTCTGATATCCAATCGGCGTGGCAAAGGATGCCGAAGCCCCGAACATGACCGCCACCACAAAGGGGCGGGGATCTACGCCGATCTGCGCGGCAAGACCGATCACGATCGGCGTCAGGATCACGGCCACCGCATTGTTCGACACGATCTCGGTCAGGATGGACGTCAAAGAATAGACCACGAAGATCAACAGAAACGGCGGCAGCCCCTGCATCATCGGCGCGACCAGATCGACGATCAGTTGCACGGCTCCCGAATGTTCAAGCCCCGCGCCCACCGCCAGCATGGCAAAGATCAGCGCCATCAAGCGGCCATCGACAAAGCCAAACGCCTCATCGGCATCGATGCATCGGGTCAACAGAACAACACCGACCCCGATCATGGCCAAAACCAGAATGGGGGCCAAATTCAGCGCTGAAAGCCCGACCACGGCCGCCAGCACCAGCACAACGATGGGGGCCTTGGTTCTGCGATAGGCACGGTCTGACGGCTCAGAGATATTCACCACATCCATATCTGACGCCAGACGCTGGATATCGGCCGGCGCACCTTCCAGAAGCAAGGTATCCCCAACCTGCACCACTAGATCATCCAGCTGTCGCCCGATGTTCTGGTTCTTGCGATGCACCGCCAAAGGATACACCCCATAGCGCCGCCGCAAACGCAGGCTGCCCAGCGACCGCCCCACCATGGCACAACCGGGGGTGATCAGCACTTCCACCGTCGATGTCTGCACCGATGACAACTTGTCCACCATCCGCAGTTCCTTCGACTCCTGCAGGGCAAGCACCTCTGACATCGGCGTGCGAAGCACCACCCGGTCACCGCCTGCAAGCTCGACCTCGGACAGTTGACGACGCAAGGACGCATCCCCGCGCAGCACATCTACGACGCGCATGTTGTCACGTTTGAACAACGCCACCTCGTCCACTTTCTGGCCAATGATCGGGCTTTCTTCGGGCACCGCAACTTCGGTGAAAAACTTCATCCGGCTGCGGTCGGTCAGCATCATCGCCATGCTGTCGCGGTCAGGCAGCAACCGCTTGGTAAACAGCGCAAGATAGGTCAACCCCACCAGCGATGCCGCAATTCCCAGCGGCGTGATCTCGAAGATCCCGAAAGGTTCAAGCCCGCGTTCCCGCGCAACCCCATCGACTACGATATTGGTCGATGTGCCGATCAGCGTGATCGTGCCGCCAAGAATTGCCAGATATGACAACGGGATCATCAGCTTGGACGGGGACAGGGCCAACTGCCGGGCAATCTGCATGAACACCGGGATCATCACCACGACGATAGGGGTGTTGTTCATGAAGGCCGACATCCCGATCACGCCCAGCGAGATCACGACCAGCGACGATTTCGGATGCGTCTTGACATAGCGCAGCGCATATTGCGTCGCCGAGTCCAAAGCACCTGTCCGCACCAACCCACCCGCAATGATGAACATCGCCGCAATGGTCCAGGGAGCGGCGTTCGACAGGGCGTTTACCGCGTCAGACTGGGGCAGAATGCCCAGCACCAGCATCAGGCAGGCACCACCAATCCCCGTCACCTCGACCGGATAGGTTTCGCGCACGAACAACACAAGCATGCCCACCAGAATGGCCAAGGCTACATAGGCCTGATAGGTCTGATCGAACTCTATTCCGAACATCAAGGCTCCTGTTTCGCGTGGTCTGGTATGCGCGGCTGGACCAAAGCCACACCCGACAGCATGACAACAAGCGCCAGCCATACCAAGGGGTCCAGCCGCTCACCCAAGATGATCATGGCCCAAACAACGCCTGCTCCGGTCACAAGATACGAGCATTGCGCCGCAAACACCGCCCCCGCGCGCGACGCAAGCCAGACATACCCTGCATAGCATAAGGCATGCACCATACTGGACCCGACAAGCGCCCATTCAGCCTGACCCCACGGCGTGGTCGGATTGATCCACTGTCCCGTCGCCAAAGTTACCGGAAAGCACAGGATCAGCCCCACAAGACTGGCCATGAACATCGCCTGAATTGCATCCATACCGGCTGTGCCTTGGCGTGCGACAAAATTTGCCTCCAGCGCATAGAAAAAGGGCCCAACCAGCGCAAGAGGGATGAAGCCCAGCAGATGCACCGACAATCCCGCCCCCGGTGCCGCGATCAGTGCCACCCCGACCATGCCCAAGGCCAACCCCGCCAGCCGCGCCGCGGAAAACCGGTCCATCCCCAAGGAAAGGGCGATCGGAAACGACAGCATCGGGACCGCCGAAATAAGGATCGACATGATTGATGCCGGCAAATGTTCGACACTGGTGTAAAAGGTGGCATTCGGGATCAGCGTTCCGAGGATGGCCACAACCAGGGCAAACGTCACAGCCGCCCGGTTGAACACCAAGCCCCGGCCGCGCGACAGTGACAGGGCGCCCAGAACGGCCGTGCAGATTACCAATTGCCAAAAAATCAGGCCAAAGGGCTGATGCCCGGTGCTGGTTGCCAGCTTGCCCAAGGGTTGCGTCAGCCCCCAGCCAACGCCAAGTGCCAGCAGCACAACGGCAAAAAGCCGCTGTTCGGTCAAGGCCGCGCCTCTTCCAGCCGTCCACCAATACGGATCATGCGCACCGTTTGCGCCTTGCCGGTCCGATCATCCGTTTCGACAAAAACGCCCGACAAAGATGCAGGGCCCCCGGCAGGCTCGAACCGCGCTTTCGGCATCCCGGTGATAAAACGGCGCAAAGGCTCCAGCTTCTCCATTCCGATGACCGAGTTGTAGTCGCCGCACATGCCCGCATCGGTCAGATACGCCGTGCCACCGGTCAGGATCTGCGCGTCGCCCGTCGGGACATGGGTATGCGTGCCGACAACCAAAGATGCCTGTCCGTCACACCAATGCCCCATCGCCATCTTTTCGGATGTGGCTTCGGCATGCACATCGACAATCGCCGCCTGCACCAATCCGCCCATCGGATGCGATTTCAGCACCTGTTCGATGGCGGAAAACGGGTCGTCGAATGGCCGCTTCATGAACACCTGACCCAGAACCTGCGCCACGAGCACCTTGCGCCCTTGGGTCGCGGTAAAGACCCGCCATCCCTTGCCCGGCGCCACTTTGGAGAAGTTGATCGGCCGGATGATCCGGGGTTCCTGTTCGATAAAGGACAACATGTCTTTTTGATCAAAGGCATGGTCGCCCAGCGTCAGGCAATCTGCCCCTGCTGCCAGCAGGCCCTTTGCGTGCTCTGCCGTCAAACCGGCCCCAGAGGACGCGTTTTCGCCGTTGACGACAATGAAATCGAGGTTCCATTCGACGCGCAACGCAGGCAGCCGCTCGGCAATTGCCGCGCGCCCGGTCCGGCCCATCACATCACCAAGGAAAAGCATCCGCATGACAGACCGATTAGGCCCGCCCGCAGCCGCCTTCAAGTGAAATCCGCGTGCGCATGTGACGTTGACGCCACCGGCCACATCGCTACCTTTGCGACATGAAAGACCTTCCCCCGGCCCTGTCCGACTGGTTCACCGCAAAGGGCTGGACCCTGCACCCCCACCAACAGGACATGCTGGCCCGGGCGAAAGACCCTGCCACGCTGCTGATCGCCCCGACCGGCGGGGGAAAGACATTGGCCGGGTTTCTGCCAACCCTCGCCGAATTGACCCGCAACCCGGCCAAGGGCCTGCACACCCTCTACATCTCGCCGCTCAAGGCGCTTGCCGCCGATATCCGCCGCAACCTGCGCACCCCGATCGAAGGGGCGGGCTTGCCGATCCGCGTCGAGGACCGTACCGGCGACACGACCTATACCCAACGGCGTCGCCAACGCGCCGACCCACCGCATATCCTGCTGACCACGCCGGAATCGCTTGCGCTGCTGTTGTCCTACGAGGACGCGCCGCGCATCTTTGAAGGTCTGCAACGGGTGATCCTGGACGAGCTGCATGCATTGGCTGAATCCAAACGTGGCGATCAGATGACCCTGCTGCTGGCCCGCCTGCAAAGCCTGTCGCCGGCCCTGCGCCGTGTGGGCCTGTCGGCAACCGTTGAAGATCCGCCCGCCTTGGCGCGTTTCCTTGCACCCCAAACCGGCATCCTGCTGGCAGACCCCGGCCCCCCTCCGGATATCCGGATGCTGGACACCGACGCGCCGCCGCCATGGGCGGGTGGTGGCGGGCGCTATGCCATTCCGGCCATTCTAGAACAGGTCAAGCACCATCGCACCACGCTGATCTTCCACAACACCCGCGCGCAGGCCGAGCTGTTTTTCCACGACCTCTGGCTGGCCAACTCAGAAGACCTGCCGATCGGCATCCACCACGGCAGCCTGTCACGCGAACAACGCGAACGGGTCGAGGCGGCCATGGTTGCGGGGGCGTTGCGCGCCATCGTCTGCACCGGTAGTCTCGACCTTGGGATCGACTGGGGCGATGTGGACCTTGTGGTTCAGGTCGGCGCGCCGAAAAACGTCAAGCGCCTGGTGCAGCGGATCGGTCGGGCCAACCACCGCTACAACGCGCCGTCAAAGGCTTTGCTGGTGCCGGCCAACCGCTTTGAGGTGGTGGAATGCAAGGCCGCCCTTGATGCCGTACGTGACGGCACGCTTGATGGCGAACCGCGCGGTCCCGGCCCCCGCGACGTTCTGTGCCAACATATCCTGCTGACCGCCTGTTCAGGCCCCTTCGACGCCGACAGCCTTTTTGCCGAAGTCATCACCGCAGGCCCCTACCGCGCTCTGACCCGTCCCGAATTTGATGCGACGCTGGATTTCGTGGCCACCGGCGGATATGCCCTTCGCGCCTATGACCGCTGGCAAAGATTGAAACTGACGGATGGCAAATGGCACCTGCGCGACCCGCGCGCCGCTGCGGTGATCCGCCAGAACCTTGGCACCATCATCGACATTGAAACCCTGAAAGTGCGGCTGAAGAACCGCTTTGGCGGCACGCCCTTGGGCGAGGTCGAGGAAGCGTTTGCCGCATCCCTCACCGCCGGAGACACCTTCCTGATCGGCGGCGAGGTGGTGCGCTATGAGGGGCTGCGCGAAATGACGGTCGAGGTCAGCCGCCAACCCGGTCGCGACCCCAAAGTGGCCGTTTTCAATGGTACGAAATTTGCCACCTCTACCCTGCTGACCCAGCGTATTCTTGACATCTTCCAACAAGAGCGCTGGCCCGATCTGCCAAGCCACACCGCACAATGGTTGACCCTCCAGCGCGAGGTGTCGCGCCTGCCCGATACGGACACGCTGCTGTGCGAAAGTTTTCCGCATGACGGGCGCGAGCATCTTGTGGTTTACGGCTTTGCCGGGCGCAACGCCCAGCAAACTCTTGGGTTGTTGCTGACGAAGGCGATGGAAGAGGCAAACCTTGCCCCTCTTGGTTTTGTTGCAACCGATTATGCGACCCTGATTTGGGGGCTCGACGCGGTAGAGGACGCAGCCCCCCTGTTCGACCTGACCGCCCTTCAGGATGGCTTGGAAACATGGCTGGCCGGCAATGCCGTGATGAAGCGCACATTCCGGGCCAGCGCGATCATCTCGGGTCTGATTGAACGCAGCCATCAGGGTCGCCGAAAATCTGGCCGGCAAGCCACGTTTTCATCTGATATCCTGTATGACACGCTGCGCAAATATGACCCCGACCATCTGCTGTTGCAGATCACCCGCGAAGAGGCGATGCGTGGCCTGATCGACTTTTCCCGCATCGAAGACATGCTGTCCAGAGTGGCAGGCCGCATCGAAACCCGTCGGTTGTCCCGCATCACACCATTGGCGGCACCGCTGTTTCTGGAACCCGGCCGCATCCCGGTACAAGGCACGGGTCGTGAACGGTTGGCCGAAGATGCGGCCCGCAGGCTGATGGAGGCGGCCGGACTGGCCTGATGCCCTTGGTCGAAGGGACCATGCTTTCCCACAGGTCAGGCGCTTGGGCACAGGCGGCTGACATCGAGGGATTGCATCTTGCGGCGCGGCGGGCCAGATCAGCGACATGAGTTGCGAAGTCACCCTTGCCGGAGAGTCGCTGCTGGCACGTCCGTCCGGCGCGGCGTTCTGGCCATCGCGCAGCATCCTGTGTGTCTCGGACCTGCACCTTGGCAAGTCCGAGCGACTGGCGCGTCGCGCCGGGGTGCTTTTGCCACCCTATGAGACGCGCGAGACGCTGGCCCGGCTTGACGGCGAACTGGACGCGACCGGGGCCACATCGGTGATTTGCCTTGGCGACAGCTTTGATGATGCTGCCTCTCTGGATGGTCTGGACGAGGGCGACCGGCTCTGGCTTTTGCGGCTGATGGCCGGGCGGGACTGGATCTGGATTTCCGGAAACCACGATTCCGGGCCGCTGGAGATTGCCGGCAGTCATAAGGCTGAAAGCCGCCATGGTGCACTGACCTTCCGGCATATTGCCGATCCGGCTGCAACGGCCGAGGTTTCGGGTCATTTCCATCCCAAAGCCCGACTTGCGGGCACGGCGTGGCGCTGTTTTCTGACCGATGGCGTTCGGCTGATCCTGCCTGCCTTCGGCACCTATACAGGGGGCCTTTGGACCCATGATCCGGCCCTGTCGGATCTGATGGGGCCACGGTCTTTGGCCATCTTGTGCGGGCGTCAATCGGCGCGGGCGATCCCGATGCCGCGCGCCTCGACCGCATCGCGATAGGTGCGCGACACGGGCACACGGCTGCCGTCGATCATGACCAGACAAAATTTGCCATCAGCCTTGTCCAGCCCCTTGACCGCCGGCCAGGCCACCCAATACGACCGATGCAACCGCGCGCCATCCACACCGTCGGTTTCCGCGGATGCGTCGCTCAGCCGCATCAGCAGGCTGGCACAGCCACGCTCGGTGATGACATCGACATAGTGATCTCGCACCTTTATCGCGATCAATGGCCCCTGCACGGTTTCGGGCAGACGGCGGATCAGACGGGGTTGCGGCACCAAGAGGGGCTGGGGCGGGTCGGCCACGGGAACCGGCGACGTGGAAGGGCGAAACGGGATGTGCCCCGTTGAATGGCGATAAGCCCCGACACCCAATGACGTGCAATAGACAAACACCGTCAGTTCGAACAGACCGGGCAATGGAAGCAGGTTCGGGCCTGTCAGCGCGGGCATCACCAGCAGCGCCACTGGGGGAAGCGTGCCAGCAAGGATTGCCGCGATCATGGGCGAGCCCACCAGAAAATCTGCAAACCCCAGTGTTCCGTGCACAAAGGCCCGAACCGCCGACGCATAGATGATTACCACTGAAAGGATCACCGCCCAGAACAACACGCGCTGGACGGGAGCATACAGCTCATACGTCCCGAACGGCCCGGCCAACCCGACAATCACTGTCAGGACCAACCAGACCACAAAGGGAGTCGGCGTCCGGAAATCCGATCTCCAGGTTTCCCAGAACCTTACCATGCGCCCCCCTTGGCGCTGAACCATTACAAGATCAAAAGGTTACAGCGCAGTGCCGGAGGTTACAATAGATCTCAGGCACGCTGTCGATGGGGCGGGCAGATTTCTGCTTTGGGGTCAGACGGTCAAGCCTTCGGGTTCGGGAAACCCGTGCTTGCGGCAGCACGCGGTCAGCGTGTTGGCCAGCAGGCAGGCAATCGTCATCGGCCCGACCCCACCCGGCACCGGCGTGATCGCACCGGCAACCGCCGAAACCGAGGCAAAATCGACATCGCCCACCAGACGCGCCTTGCCATCCCGTTCCACCCGGTTGATGCCGACGTCAATCACGGTGGCCCCCGGCTTGACCATATCGCCGGTGATCATCTCGGCCCGGCCGACAGCGGCGACAAGGATATCGGCCCCGCGACACACAGACGCCAGATCCCGTGTGCGGCTATGGGCAATCGTCACGGTGCAACTGTCGCCCAACAACAGTTGAGCCATGGGTTTGCCAACGATATTGCTGCGCCCGACCACCACCGCATTCATTCCGGCCAGCGACCCGTGATGGTCGCGCAGCATCATCAGACAGCCCAAGGGCGTGCAGGGCACCATGCTTTTCTGCCCGGTTCCCAAAAGACCCACGTTCGAGATATGAAAGCCGTCCACATCCTTGGCCGGATCAATGCTGTTGATGATCAGATCCGCGTTCAGATGCTTTGGCAGCGGCAATTGCACCAGGATGCCATAGACCGCCGGATCGGCGTTCAACCGTTGCACCAGCGCCAGCAACTCGGCCTCCGAGGTGTCAACAGCCAGCTTGTGCTCGAAGCTCGCCATGCCAGCCTCGACGGTCTGGACGCCCTTGTTGCGCACATAGACCTCACTCGCCGGATCCTCGCCCACCAGCACAACGGCAAGTCCGGGCACCACGCCATGCTCTTCGCGCAACCGGGCGACATGAGCCGTGACCTGCGCGCGAACCTTGGCCGCAAAGGCCTTTCCATCGATAAGTGTGGTCATCTGGAATTGTCCTTTTCGATGATCGGCTTAACTTTATACATATTCTGTCGTTGGCAACGCCCCGCGCGCGCCACGGTCATTGCACACCCTTACGGTGGCACCGCATGATCCCTCAGTCCTTTCGCATGCTGTCCGGCCCGAGCTTGCTTTCTTCACGCGCGATGGACCAGTCGATCAAGCGGCGCCACAGCTTTTCCACCAGATCAGGCGGCAATCCGTAAGTTCCCGCATGACGGCGGACGTTTTGTACCACTTCTTCGACCCTGCCGCCGATCCGCGCGGGAAGATCTACCTGCGCCTTGATGTCCGCCGCCCGGTCGATATAGCCCGCCCGCTCGGCGAAAAGGCGGACCAGTTCTTCATCAAGCCGGTCAATTTCAGCCCGGATTTGGACCATGGTTTCACACTCGGCAGGCTTGCGCATCGCATCATCCCCGTTCAGACCGCCCCCGACATAAGGCGACAACACCGAAAGGGCAACGCATGGCTGTGTCCTAGAACAGACCCTCGACATATCCGCTTTCGTTCAGACGGATCACCTCGGCCGAGGGCACACGCGGCAAGCCGGGCATGGTCATGATCTCGCCGCAGATCGCCACGATGAACCCTGCGCCGGCCGACAGTCGCACCTCGCGCACCGGAACCGAATGGCCGGTCGGAGCCCCACGCACCGAAGGATCCGTCGTAAAGCTGTATTGTGTTTTGGCGATGCAGATCGGCAGATGGCCGTAACCTGCCGCTTCCCACGTCTTTAACTGATCGCGGATCGACGTGTCGGCGATCACCTCATCGGCGTGGTAAATCCGTTTGGCGATGGTTTCGATCTTCTGGAACAGCGGCATCTCGTCGGGGTAAAGTGGCGTGAATTTGCTGATGCCGCTTTCAGCCAGTTGCACAACCTTGTGCGCCAGATCTTCGATCCCGGCACTGCCATGCGCCCAATGTTTGCACAGGATGGCTTCGGCACCCTGATCGGCAACATAGTCCTTTACCGCCTGAACTTCGGCATCGGTATCGGTGACAAAATGGTTGATTGCCACCACCACCGGCACCCCGAACCCTTTGACATTGGCGATGTGACGGCCAAGGTTCGGACAGCCCTTCTGGACAGCACCGACATTCTCGGCCCCGAGGTCGGCTTTGGCGACGCCCCCATTCATCTTCATCGCACGGACCGTTGCCACGATCACCGCCGCCGCCGGTTTCAGCCCCGCCTTGCGGCATTTGATGTCAAAGAACTTCTCTGCCCCCAGATCGGCACCAAAGCCGGCTTCGGTCACAACATAGTCGCCCAGCTTCAGCGCGGTCGTGGTGGCAATCACCGAATTGCACCCATGCGCAATATTGGCGAATGGCCCGCCGTGCACAAAGGCCGGATTGTTCTCCAGTGTCTGCACAAGGTTCGGCTGCATCGCATCCTTCAAGAGAACGGTCATGGCGCCATCCGCCTTTATATCACGGCAATAGATCGGCACTTTGGCGCGGGTGTAGGCCACCACGATATCGCCAAGTCGCTTTTCCAGATCCGCCAGATCACGCGACAGGCACAGAATCGCCATCACCTCGGACGCGACCGTGATGTCAAACCCTGTCTGGCGTGGGAATCCGTTCGACACACCGCCAAGGCTGGTCACGATATCGCGCAGCGCGCGGTCATTCATATCCATCACCCGACGCCACACCACACGGCGCTCGTCGATCTGCAAGGCGTTGCCCCAATAGATGTGATTGTCGATCATCGCCGCCAGAAGGTTGTGGGCGCTGGTGATCGCGTGGAAATCGCCTGTAAAATGCAGGTTCATTTCCTCCATGGGCACGACCTGAGCGTAACCCCCGCCCGCCGCCCCGCCCTTCATGCCGAAGTTCGGGCCAAGGCTGGCTTCCCGGATGCACACGATGGCCTTTTTGCCGATCCGGTTCAGACCATCGCCCAATCCCACCGTGGTCGTGGTCTTGCCTTCGCCCGCAGGCGTCGGATTGATGGCCGTCACAAGGATCAACTTTCCATCCGGGCGCCCTTGCAACGACGTGATGAACGCTTGTCCGACCTTGGCCTTGTCATGGCCATAGGGCAGCAGATCGGCCTCGGGGATACCCAGTTTCGCCCCGATCTGCATGATCGGAAGCTTTTTGGCCTCGCGGGCAATCTCGATATCGGTCTTGAAGGCCATGTCTCTCTCCCAAGGTCGCAGGTGCGCGTTCTGAAGGCGCTTGATCCATTGATACCGGGAGCCATAGCCCAAAACAGCGGCAATACCGACCTGTCGCCCGCAAAATTCGCCGCATCCGGCCGCCTTCACCTAACTGAGCCTTGCGTCTGTCAGGTGCGCCCAGACCGGTTGATCCGGAATGTGCAGCGTGATCGGCTCGCCAAGCGTGAACACGCCTTCGCGCTCGACCCAGGCCGTCACACCGCGCCGCCCCTTGGCCGCCGACTTGAAACGCGCGCCAAAGCCTGCATGAACCGTCTCGATCGGCTTGGCAGGAAGCTGACAGGGCCGGTTTTCCATATCCACCACAAGGGTCGCCCCACCCGCCCCTTGCAAGCGACTTGAGGGCGGCAGGTGACTGAAATCCGGAAGACCCGAAATCACCATCGTCGCCCCAACCAGCGCCGGGTCCAGGCTTTCCAACCCCATCCTTGCCGCAATCGCCGCCAGATCCTCGGCCCCCAGCAGCGAAAACTGCCGGGTGTTGCGAATGACGGTGTTGCGCGGATACTGCGCCTTGACGCGACTGCAAGAGGACCGCGTCACCCCGCCATGCGCTTCGCCTTCGGGGCCGGCAAAACCCGCGCGCAGGCTTTGGACCGGTTCGGCCAGCAATTGCCGGGCGCGGTCCGGCACCACACCCAACCAAGTGATCGTTCCGGTAAAACCAGTCGGTTTCAGGGCGGGCATGTCAGACCTTCAGCGTAAAGAACACCCGCCGGAACGGCAGCAAAGTCGATCCATCCGGCAACAATGGATAGGCCGACACCAATGCCGCATCATAACGCGCAGCAAAGGCAACGGCCTCGGTATCGCTCAACGCGTCCATAAAGGGGCGCATCGCGGTGCTTTCAGTAAAGCGCCGCACCGGGTGTGCGTCCGTCGCAGGGTCCAGATGCTGCACATATTCGGTTTCCCACGCTTCAACCGCGCCCAAGGTTGCAAGCATCTGCCAATAGGCGTTTGCGGGCTGAACCGGCGCCTCGTAGCCGGTAAAGTCAAAACGGTCGGGAAACATCGCTTGTGCAATGTCACGCAAGAACCGGTGTGACGGCGCAAAGAACTGGCGCGGCATCTGCACCGCCAGAACCCCGCCCGGCGCCAGACAAGCGGCAAGACGCATCATCAGCGCCTCGTGGTCAGCCAGCCAGTGCAAGGCGGCATTGGAAAATATCAGTGCTGCCGGGGTCTCTGGATGCCAGCCGCTGATGTCCGTTTCGATCAGCGTGGCATAGGATCCGCTCAGGGCAGCAGTGGACAGCATCGCAGGGCTTGAGTCAACGCCCACCACGCGCGGTCCGAACCGGGCGGCAAGGGCTTCACCTACCGCGCCATTGCCGCAGCCAAGATCCACCACGGGGCCGTTGGGAACGGGACCGATCTGCGCCAGCAAATCCAGTGCGGGACGCAAACGCAAACCCCGAAACCTGCTATAGGCTTCGGGGTTCCAGTCTTGCGTCATGGTCTGGGTCAAACCGTCGGCTCCGGCTCCATCCCGCCCTTGGCCTTTGGCTTCAGCTTTGGAATGGTCGGAATTGCAGTCAAACCGCCACCGGACGCGGGCTTGTCGGCGTCATCACCACCGCCAAGCGCTTCACCGGCAACGACCTTCTTGATCTCATCACCGGTCAACGTTTCGTATTCCAGCAAGCCTTGGGCCAGACGTTCAAATTCCACGTTCTTTTCCAGCAAGATCCGCCGAGCCGTATCATAGCCTTCGTCGATCAGGCGCTTCACTTCCTGTTCGATCAGCCGCTTGGTTTCGGCCGAGACCGAAAAGCCCCCGGTGTTGCCCGAATAGCCTTCAGCCGCTTCCGCATAGTCCACGTTTCCGACCACGTCCGACATGCCCCAGCGCAAGACCATGGCGCGGGCCAAGGCGGATGCCTGCTGGATGTCGCCCGATGGTCCATTGGACACCGAGTCCTCGCCCCATTTGATGATCTCAGCGGCTTTGCCCGCCATCGTCATCGCAATGCGCTCTTCGCACTGGTCGCGGTGCCAATTCAGGCGGTCCATTTCGGGCAGGCTCATGACCATGCCCAAAGCGCCACCACGCGGAATGATTGTGGCCTTGTACACCGGATCGCACTTCGGCAACGACATTCCGACGATGGCATGGCCCGCTTCGTGGTAAGCGGTCATTTCCTTTTGGTCTTGCGTCAGAACCATGCTGCGGCGCTCGGCCCCCATCATCACCTTGTCTTTGGCGTTCTCGAAGTCATCCATCGCGACAAAGCGACGACCAACCCGAGCTGCCATCAACGCGGCCTCGTTCACAAGGTTCATCAGATCAGCGCCTGAAAAACCAGGCGTTCCGCGCGCAATGGTCCGCAGGTCAACATCGGGGCCCAGCGGCACCTTACGGGCATGCACACCCAAGATCTTTTCACGCCCTTTGATGTCCGGGTTGGGGACATGAATCTGACGATCAAAGCGGCCCGGTCGCAGCAACGCGGGGTCCAGCACGTCCTTGCGGTTGGTGGCAGCAACGATGATCACACCCTCATTGGCCTCGAAACCGTCCATTTCCACAAGCAACTGGTTCAGCGTCTGCTCGCGCTCGTCATTGCCGCCGCCGATGCCAACGCCACGGGCCCGGCCCACGGCGTCGATCTCATCGATGAAAACGATGCAAGGCGCGTTCTTTTTGGCCTGCTCGAACATGTCGCGCACGCGGCTTGCACCGACGCCCACGAACATTTCGACGAAGTCAGAGCCCGAGATCGTAAAGAACGGCACGCCCGCCTCACCCGCGATGGCCCGCGCCAGAAGCGTCTTACCCGTTCCGGGTGGACCAACCAACAGGGCACCTTTCGGAATCTTGCCGCCAAGACGGCTGAATTTCTGCGGGTTACGCAGGAATTCAACGATTTCCTCAAGTTCTTCCTTGGCCTCGTCGATACCGGCCACGTCATCGAATGTGACGCGTCCATGCTTTTCTGTCAGCAGCTTGGCACGGCTTTTGCCAAACCCCATGGCACCACCTTTGCCGCCCCCCTGCATCCGGTTCATGAAGAATATCCAGATGCCGATCAGCACAAGGAACGGCAGCCACAGCGATATCAGGCTCAGGAAGCCGGACTGTTCCTGCGCTTCTGCGCGCACCTCCACGCCCTTGGTGATCAACTGATCGGTAACATCGGTACCTTGCGGAATGATGGCGGAATACTGATTTCCGTCCTTGCCGCGTACCAAGACCCGTTCGCCGTCGATCACAACCGAAGCAACTTCACCCGAATCGACCCGGCCAACAAAATCTGAATAAGAAATCTGCCGCGACGACATCGTTGTCTGATTGCCGTTGAAAAGATTGAACAGCGCAAGGATCAAAAAGAACAGTACGACCCAGAATGCGATATTTCGTGCATTGCCCACGAAGCGTCTCCTCACATGTCCGCCGTCCCGAATAGGGAGGCGATCTTGTCATCTAAGATAGACAGAACGGCGCGGGGTTCAATGCGATATCAGGAATAAGCCGAAAGCTGCCGTCAATGTCGCAGCGAAATGGTCCCCGAACCCCAACAATGGGGCCGCCACCAGCCGCTCCCCGACCCAAACACCCGGCGTTACCACAGCCACATCGCGCGCAATCCCCGACACGCGCCAGTCCTTGGTCTGCGCCAAGCCATCGGCCCCCAGCGCCCGAACCTGCGCCTGCCCCGGACCTGTCACATGCCAGCGGTGGTCCCAGACCGCCCCGAGTGGCACAGCCGGACCTGCCGCGCGCGACTCGCGCAGGACCAGAAGACAGCCGTCACGATGCCGGAACCGGACGCCCCCCAATGTCGCATCACGACCGGCATGCAAAGCCTGCTGCAACTGACTGACCTGCGCTTCACGGGGTGGATAATCGGCACCGTTCATCCAGCGGACCATGCCGATCAGCAAACGCCGCTGGATTTCCGCAGGCTGCGCCAGCAATAGCTGCACCGGCACACGCAAAGCCCCGGCCCGTTCTTCGATGCCTTCGGCCGCCTTGGCGGTTGCGTGCAACACAGCACCCTGCGCGGCCGCCAGGTTTGCGATCGTCATGTTCAACCGCTGCACTGTGATGCCCAATGGCGCCAACGCCTTCAGGGCACGACGCGCCTTCACACGGGCAAAGCGGTCGTTTTCGTTGCTGGGGTCGTCCACCCACGCCACCCCTTGGCGCCGCAGATAGGCGCGAAGGCACGCACGCGACTGCGCCAAAAGGGGGCGGCTCCACACAACGCCATCCGCATGCCACTGCGCCCGCATGCCAGACAACCCGTCCAGACCTGCGGCGCGAGACAGGTTCATCAAAAAGCTTTCGGCCTGATCGTCGGCCGTATGGCCAAGCACCACATGGCCGATTGCCTGCGATACCGCCCAAGTCCCGATCAATCGAAGTCGTGCCCGACGGGCCTGATCCATCAGGTTGCCAGAACTCTCGGGCCCACCCCAGCGCAGCGTTGCATGGGGTATGCCGAGGGTCGCACAAAAAGACGCCACTCCAGCGGCCTCGGCCGCAGCTTCCGGACGCAAGCCATGATCCACTGTCACGGCGTGAACGACATACCCGGCAAGAGGTGCAGCGCGGTGCATAAGGTGCAGCAGCGCCATGGAATCGCCGCCCCCCGATACTGCCACCACCACAGGCAAAGGCGCGATCCCTTCGGACCGCGCCCCAGCAAATGTCAGTGTCACCGCGCGCACAAGGGCTACGTCTTCATCTTCACCGGTCGGCCCGTCGGTTACTGACACTGATACCCCAGCATCGCCACACCCGCCTGAGTTGCAGCGAGGCTGCCGGGATAGCGCGCACCAACTTCGGCCAAGGTCACGCAAGCCTCGGGGGTTTGCCCCAAGGTGCCCAGAGATTCCCCCAGCCTCAACAGTGCATCCGGCGCGTATTGCCCATCCGGAGCGCCCGAAAACGCCTCCAGATAGGCCCGTGCCGCGTTCGACGTCTCGCCCAGTTGCGACAGCGCCTCGCCGCGGTTGAAATGCGCTTCCTGTGTCAGCGGCGACCCAGGATAGGATTGGGTAAAGGTCGCAAAGAGGTCCGCGGCGGTGCGAAAGTCACCTTGACCGAGCACCCCCCTGGCCCGGTCAAAATCCGCCTGTTCACCGATGGCAAGTTCGGCTCCGCCAGCGGGCGGCGTTGAAGGTTCCTCGATGATCACGGCGTTCGGTGATTGAGCCGGGGCCGCAGTCCCGACCCCGCCGCCCAAGGGGGGCGTCGCGCCGATGGCGGCAATATCGCAGCCCGGCGTCACTTCGCACAGCCGGAATTCCAGATCGCCGATCCGGTTGGTGCCATCCGACACCACCCGGTTCAGCCGCAGTTCGATATCTTCGGCCCGCGCGGTCAGCCGCGACAGTTCCGCTTCCATCGCGTCCATACGTTCCAACGCCGAGCCCCCGGCCAGACTGCCGCCGGACGCCCCGGTTTGCACCAACTCGGCCTTCAGACGGTTGAATTCCGCCGACAACGTGCCAAGTTCCATTCGGATATCGGCCAGAGTCTGAGGGTTGGCCTGCGCGAACGCAGGCCCCGCCGTCAGGATCAGTGCCGCCAGCAGGCCCCGCAGCATCCGCTTACGACCCCGCACCGATGGACAGCACGGTGACGGCGCGACGGTTCTTGGAATAGCACTCTTCAGTCGAGCACACTTCGATCGGGCGTTCCTTGCCGTAGCTGACGGTGCGCATCCGGCCAGCCGAAACCCCTTGTGAAATCAGGAAGTTCTGCACCGAAGCTGCACGACGCGCGCCAAGCGACAGGTTGTATTCCCGTGTGCCCTGCTCATCCGCATGGCCTTCGATGATCACCGCATAGGACGGGTTCGAGCTGAGCCAGCTGGCCTGTCCTTGCAAAACGCTGCGGCCTTCTGCGGTCAGCGTATGCTGATCCACCGGGAACAACACGCGGTCGCCGACGCGCTGGTTGAAATATGCAATGGAACGCGGATCGTTGGGATCGCCCAAACCGGTCGTATCCACATACCCACCGCCAGCGCCACCCGCACCAGCGCTACCGGCACCGCCTGCGCCAAAACGGTCGGGATTGTTACACGCCGCCAGCCCGAAGGCGGCGACAAGAAGAAGGGCCTTGGGAAGAAGGGACATCAGCAGTTTCCTTGTGTTCTTGGCTCGATTGGCCATGATCGTATCAGGTTTCAGCATGCCTGTTAATCAGGCGCGCTGCAGGCGTTACGGCAAAAGAGGCGACCATGCCGGGTCGGACGCCGCCCCTTCGGTCGGGATCTGGCGCAGGTTGCGGCCAGAAATATCGACCGAATACAGCGCCGCCGACCCGCCCGCACCGCTGGTTTCACGGGTGAACATGATCACCCGGCCATTCGGCGCCCAGGTTGGGCCTTCGTCCAGAAACGATGCTGTCAGCAGACGCTCTTCGCTGCCGTCGGTGCGCATGACACCAATGTGGAACCGTCCCTGATGCTGTTTGGTAAAGGCAACAAGATCGCCGCGCGGTGACCATACCGGGGTGCCGTAGCGACCTTGCCCGCCGGAAATCCGCCGTGCCTCGCCGCCACCCGCGGGCATGATATAGAGCTGCTGGGTGCCCGACCGGTCACTTTCAAACACGATCTGGCTGCCATCCGGACTGAAACTGGGAGCGGTTTCAATGGATGGTGCGTTGGTCAACTGGCTCAGATTGCCCGATCCCAGCGTCAGCATGTAAAGGTCCGAGTTTCCGCCGCGTTCAAGGCTGAACACCACACGCCCGCCATCGGGAGAAAACCGCGGTGCAAAGGTCATCGTTCCGGGCTGTTCCGCCAGACTTTGGGTGCGCAATGACCCCACGTCCATCAAGGTGATCCGGGGAAAGCCGCTGGCATAGCTGGTGTAAAGAATGCGGTCGCCGGTGGGCGAAAAGCGTGGTGCCAGCACGATGGAACTGCTGTCGGTCAGATATTGCACGTTGGCGCCATCGTAATCCATCACCGCCAGCCGCTTCAGGCGTTGGTTCTTCGGTCCGGATTCGCTTACAAACACCACGCGGGTGTCGAAATACCCACCTTCGCCGGTGATCCGGCTGTAGGCAGCGTCGGCCACCTTGTGCGCCATCCGCCGCCAGCTTTGCGTGGTGCCGGCAAATTGCAGTCCTTCGCCCAACTGCTGGCCGGAAAACACGTCAAACAGCCGGAATTTCACCACGATCCGGCTTCCCGATACCGTGACCGCTCCGGTGATCACGGCCTGAGCGTTGATCGCCTTCCAGTCCTCATAGGCGATAGCGCTGTCAAAGCTGCTGACGCGGCTGATATGCGCCTCGCGTGGGATTTCCCGAAACAGGCCGGTGCCGGACAGATCGCTTGCGATCACGCGGGCAATGTTTCGCGCATATTCCCCGGCCCCGCCTTCATCCACGAAATCGGGCACGGCAAAGGGCAGAGGTTCGATCACGCCTTCGGTGATCTCGATCCGCAAGGGTCTGTTCTGCGCCTCTGCAGGCGTATGCACCCCGAACAAAGCAGTCAGCGCAAGGGCGACTGCGGGGATCAGAAAACGGTTCAGTGTCATCATGGCCTCGGGTTGTCCTCGGTCTGGCGCGGGCAGCATAGCGCGGCCGACGCGGGGTTCACGGGAAAAAGAACCGTGAATGGCTCTTTGTTGGCATGTGTTGGCGCAAAAGTGATCATCGCATCCGCATCCCTTCGGGATTGAACACCAGTTCCATCTCGCGCCATTGATCATATTTGTCGGCCGGCAACGGAAAGCCACGCGCGCCGCAGCGAATGATCGCCCGGCGTGCCGCTTCAAACGCGCCACGGGCACCTGCATCTGTGCCGCCCGAATAGTCCACCATACGGATCGAACCGGCATCGGGCACACCGCTTTGCGCCACCGACACAAACACCACGACGGTGGTATTCAACGCATCCGAAGACAGGCTTCCGACGTTCCAGCATTGCTGCACCGCCACCCGAAGCGCATCCTTTTCGCCGCTGGTCATCGGCGGACCTTGTGGCGCATTCGCAGCACCACCGGTCTGCTGCACATCCTGCGCGGGTTCGGCCAAGGCTTCGGCCAAGGCGGCGGCAACTGACGCGGAGTCTGTCTGCGGCGTCGGGGTCGGTGTTGGTGTTGGTGTGGGTGTCGGGCGGGCCGTTTCGACCGGCGGAGTTTCGCGACGCACCGGACGGCCCTTCGGGCGCGGACTGGACGGGGGCGCTCCGGATGCCACCACCTGTTCGTTGCGATTGGCTTCGGTTTCAAGAACCGTGCCAGCCTCTTGCTGCTGGGTCTCGGGGCGGTCCGGCTGCACGACCTCGGGCTCGGGCACCGGATCGGGCGTGACGGCTTCGACTGGCGTTTCAGCCACTTCCACAGCGGGTTCAGGGGCCTCAACCGGGACCGGCGCCACACGCGGCGCGGGTTTCGGCCTCGGACTGGACGTCGGAGGCAGCGGCACGTCGGGAATGGGGTCCGGGTTGACCGGCAAGGGCAATGCGTCCGCCACACCATTGTTTTCCGGCAAAGGTTCAGGAACCGGCTGTGGTTCGGGCTCTGGCGCGGGTGGAGGGGTTGGCGCGGGCGGCGGTGCGGGCAAATCCGGCGTGACAGGCGGCGGCGGCTCGACAACTGGCGCGGGGGCCGGCGCAGGTTCTGGAATTGCTGGCGCGGCCGCCACCATCGCGTCGAATTCGGCTGCCGAGATCAACGACACCTCTGCCACCTGCACCGGGGGCGCATCCTTGCGCGCAAACAGCCAATCCCCAAGGATTACCCAAAGGATCAGGGCTGCATGTCCCGTGCCGGAAATGAGGGTGCCGGTTTGCATCGCGCCCGGCGCCTCAGCCGCCGCTGCCCGTCATCGACGGCCCATCGGTGTCTGTCACCAGACCGATATTGTTGAACCCACCAGCATTCAGGGCCCCCATGACCTCGGCCACCCGTGCGTACGGAATGGCCCCGTCCGCGCGCAAAAACACCTTGTTGCTGGTCCGCTCGGCGGCAATCGCCGTCAGACGCGGGATCAACTCGTTGACCGCGACATCAGTGGTCTGGATCAGGGTGCGGCCATCGGCGGTCAGCGTGATGGTCAACGGTTCTTCCTGTTCCGTCGGCAAGGCGTTGGCCGCGGTCTTTGGCAATTCCACCGGAACGCCCACCGTCAACAACGGTGCCGCAACCATGAAAATGATCAGCAAGACAAGCATGACGTCCACAAAGGGCGTGACGTTGATTTCGGCCATGGCTGCCGACTTGCCCCTGCGGCGGCGGCGTCCGCCTCCGCCCTCTTTCTGGATGACACCGGACCCCATCGCTCAGGCGTCCAACTGGCGGGACAGGATGGTGGCGAATTCGTCGGCAAAGCTTTCATAGCCGCCCAGGATCCGCTCACTGTCCGCGTTCAGCTTGTTGTAGAAAACCACCGCCGGAATGGCGGCTATAAGGCCGATCCCGGTGGCCAGCAGCGCCTCGGCAATGCCCGGCGCCACGACGGCAAGGTTGGTGTTCTGGCTGATGGCAATCTGTTCGAAGGCATGCTTGATACCCCAGACGGTGCCGAACAGGCCAATGAACGGCGCTGTCGCCCCCGTGGTCGCCAGAAATGACAAGCCGTTGTTCAATCGTTCACTTTCTCGGGCGATGGCGACATTCATCGCCCGGTCGATCCGCGCCTGCGCGCCGGCGATCAGCGCGCCGTCCTGCCGATGGCTGCGGCGCCATTCCAGCATGCCGGCGGCAAATATCTTTTCGCTGGATCCGTCCGGCTGTGGACCGATCTTTTCGAACAACTCATCCAATGGCTCGCCCGACCAGAAGGCCCGGTCAAATACTTCGGCCTCCTTGCGGGCAGCGCGGAACATGATGTGCTTTTGCACGATGGTCGCCCACGACCAGAACGACATCACCATCAGCAACAGCATGACGATCTTGACCGTCAAAGTCGCACGGGCGAAGAGGGCGATCATGGAGAAATCAATCTCCTGCGCCATCGCAAGGGTTTCGGTATCCATTACGCCTGCTCTTGTTATCGGGGCATTGTTCGCCGCCTGTTAACAGTGATTCTATCCGGATTTGAAGCGGATTGCCAACACATCTGCGTCAAACGGCAATGAAGCGCTGAAACATTCTGCAACGTGACAGTCGGTCACGCCCCCTGACCATCGGCTCCGGCGATGAATGCCGCCCGCACCGCTTCCGGGATGCGCACAGCGCCCGACGCTCCAAGACAGACAAGCACCACGCGCGCCGTGAACACCTGCAATGCGCCCCGCCAGACCGCCTGATCCAGAATGATCCGGGCACCGCCCAGTTCGACCAACCCGGTCGACACGGTCAGCATGTCATCAAAAACCGCAGGGCGCAGATAGTCTGCCTCGACCCGTCGCACCGCAAACACGACCCCGTCTTCGGCCCTCAGGCGAGACTGATCCACCCCGCACGCCCGCACCCATTCGCTGCGCCCACGTTCGATGAACTTGAGATAATTCGCGTAATAGACGATCCCCGCCAGATCTGTATCTTCATAGTAGACCCGAACCTCAAACCGATGCGCCACAGCCATCCCCTCTTGCAAACACCACGGAACCCGACCGCCCGCCCAACGTTCTCACCCGACCTGAACCGGAGTCTGCCATGCGCCGTCTTGCCCTGATGCTTGCCCTTACCATCGCCACGCCCGCACTGTCCGAGCAAGTTGGGCGCGTCGGCGTCGATTGGGTCGGAAACGATATCCTGATCGAAAGCTTTCCTGACCCGAAGGTGCAAGGCGTTACCTGCCATCTTGCCTATTTCGACCGGTCCCTGATCGACCGGCTGTCGAATGGCAACTGGTTTGAAGATCCCTCGTATTCTGCGGTCGATTGCGTCCAGACCGGCCCCATCGTTCTGGGTGACATCACCCGTGGCGAACGCGGCGAAAAGGTGTTTTCCGAACGCCAGTCCCTTGTCCTGAAATCGCTGCGCGTCACGCGTGTCTATGACGAGAAGAACCACGCCCTGATCTACCTTGGTCACGCCAATGAGCTTACGCAAGGATCTGGAAAAATGTCGATTTCGGTCATTCCGGTTTCGCCCGTCAACTGACCGGGCCGATCCGGGCCGCAACGCGCAAGGCGTGGCTTGGATCGTCGGCCATCACGGGCATCCCCCGATCATAGACCGCGCGGATCACGCCTGCGACCTCGGGCTTCAGCACAGCAACATCGCCCAACAATCCCAGCGGGGACGCGTTCAGGAAGGCCCGGTCGCTCCACAACAGGATCGACTGCACAGCCTGAGACAGGGCCACCGTTTCGGCCGGCACCGACGACAGATGCGCGTCCATTCGCAAGAACACGAAACAGGCCCGTATCGCCCCGGCGTCATCAAAGCGGAACACCCGGTATTGGTTGGCATCTGCCGCCTGCAAGCGGTCCACCAAGGGGCCAAGCCCGTCGATCAAACGGTCGAGATTGGGCACATCGCGCAACTCGGCCCAGGATCGGCAAAAGAACATCATCAGGTTGGCGCCCAGTTCCGGATCCGTCTCGGCCATCGAATGGCCTGCCAAGGCCACGACCGCCTCGACAGCCCCCTTTACCACACGCAGGGTTGCATCCTCTACGCCAAAGACAACCGGCACGATGGGCCGCCCCCAGCGCGCGCACAGATAGCGGCCATCGCCGCGCGTAAACAACCGCTCGATGTCGCCCGCGTTCATGTCACACCCCATTGCGGCCCAACCCGCACTTATCGTCCGCCGCCGGTTCTGACAACGTTCGGGATCCGTATCATGCCAAAAAACCTTTGGTCCGATCCGACCACGGCGCCGTAGCGCGTGCTGGACTCACCCGATCGGAATCCCGATATATGGAGGCATGTCATTGCCCCCCGGATTCCTTGATGAACTGCGCACCCGGATCTCGCTCTCACAGGTTGTAGGGCGCAAGGTCACATGGGACATGCGAAAATCCAACATGGCCAAGGGCGACTGGTGGGCGCCCTGCCCGTTCCATCAGGAAAAATCCGCCAGCTTCCATGTCGATGACCGCAAGGGGTTCTACTATTGCTTTGGCTGCCACGCCAAAGGCGACGTTTTGTCCTTCATCAAGGAGTCCGAAAACACCGGGTTCATGGAGGCGGTCGAGATCCTCGCCCGCGAGGCCGGCCTTCAGATGCCTGCCCGCGACCCGAAGGCTGCCGAAAAACAAGATCACCGCACCCAACTTGTGCAAGTGATGGAAGAGGCGGTCAAATGGTTCCGCCTGCAATTTAAAACCAGCGCCGCAGCGGATGCCCGCACCTACATTGCCAAGCGCGGGTTGTCCGACGCAGCCGTGGAGCGCTGGGAAATCGGCTTTGCCCCCGATGGCTGGCATGGGCTTTTCAAGGCGATGACGCAAAAGGGTATCTCGCCGGAATTGCTGGTCGAAGCCGGGCTCTGCGCCAAACCGGATGACCCGAAGCGCGAGCCCTATGATCGCTTTCGAAACCGGATCATCTTTCCCATCCGCGACGCACGCGGCCGCGCGATCAGCCTTGGCGGTCGCGCCATGTCGGCAAGCGACCCTGCCAAGTACCTCAACGGGCCGGAAACCGATCTGTTCGACAAGGGCCGCAACCTCTACAACCACGCCCCGGCACGCGAAGCGGCGGGCAAGGGCCTGCCGCTGATCGTGGCCGAAGGCTACATGGACGTGATCGCGCTGTCAGAGGCGGGTTTTCGGGCCACTGTGGCCCCTTTGGGCACCGCTGTCACCGAAGACCAGTTGCGGCTGATGTGGCGCATCGCGGACGAACCGGTAATCGCGCTGGACGGGGACAGGGCGGGCATCGCGGCGGCACTGCGTGTCGTGGACCTTGCCCTGCCGCTGCTGGAGGCAGGCAAGGGCCTGCGTTTTGCCATGCTGCCCACGGGACTGGATCCGGACGACCTGATCAAACAACAAGGTGCTGCGGCGATGCAAAAGGTGATCGACACCGCACAGCCGATGGTCAGCCTGTTGTGGCAGCGCGAGACGGATGGCAAGAATTTCGACAGCCCCGAGCGCAAGGCGTCCCTGGACAAATCCCTGCGCGCAGCGCTGAAACGGATCACAGACCCGTCGATCCGCGGCCATTATGGCGAGGAAATCAAGCGTCTGCGCTGGGGATTGTTTGGTCATGGCCCGCGTGGCGGAACCTCGCGCCCCCCCGCTCCGCGCCAGCCATGGCAACCCGGACGCAAATGGCAGCCGCCCCAGCCTGTGACGCCGATGGCAAGCACCAAACTGTCCTTGCTCGCCTCGGCGTCGTCCACCGTCGAAGATTCCTTGCGCGAAGCGGTTATCCTTGCCGCCTGCATCCACCACCCCAGCCTGATCGCACGCTTTGACTCTGCTTTGGAACGGTTGGATTTCGTGGGTCAGGGCCATGACACGTTGCGCAGCCTGATTTTGTATCACCAGTCCGCGCCTGACCTTCTGGGCGTTCTGGTGGCCGAAGCACCCCTGCCGACCGAGACTGTCCTGCTGCATCCGCATGTCCGCATTACCGCCGCCATCGGGCCGGACGCACCGGATGACTCTGCCGAGCATTGCCTGGCCGAGGCCATCGCCCGACTTCAGGCCGATCGCGCCCACCGTCTTGAAATTGCCGATGCCGAAGACGATGTAACAGGCGTGGCCGATGAGGGTCTGACATGGCGCGTGTCCAAAGCCGCCGAAGCCCGCCATGCAGCGGCCCGCGGCCCACAAGACTCAAAGGGCGAATCAGTGATCGCCCCGAACGGCATCGAGTTGGATCGTGACGAGTTGAACCGGGCCCGTTCGCTGCACGACTCGATTGATTTTTCCCGTGGAGGGCGCGGTGGTAAGCACTGAGAAACCCTTTTCCGGCCCTGTCGGCCGAGAAAATGCGCCTTACGACCTTTAACCCGGCGTGATTCGCGCTATTGATTCGACAGCGTCAGCACCGATTCGCCCTTCGCGCCCTCAAGGAGCACCCATGGCCCTGAAAGACACCGACGACGGCAAACCTGAAGCAGACGAGGCGGATGTCTCTCTCGACATGAGCCAAGCTGCGGTCAAGAAAATGATCGCCGACGCACGCGAGCGTGGCTACATCACTTACGAACAGCTCAATCAGGTCATGCCGCCCGAACAGGTGTCGTCCGAGCAGATCGAAGACGTCATGTCGATGCTGTCCGAAATGGGCATCAACGTGATCGAAGACGACGAAGTGGAAGATGTCGATCCCGCTGTCGCCGGTGCCCTTGTCGAAGCCTCGACTTCGCGCGAAATCGCTGTCGCCGGAACGACGACGGAAACGCTGGATCGGACCGATGACCCCGTGCGCATGTACCTGCGCGAAATGGGTTCGGTCGAACTGCTGTCGCGCGAGGGCGAGATCGCCATCGCCAAGCGGATCGAAGCCGGCCGCAACACGATGATCCTGGGCTTGTGCGAAAGCCCGCTGACCTTTCAGGCCATCACCATCTGGCGCGACGAACTTCTGAACGAAGATATCCTGCTGCGCGATGTGATTGACCTTGAGGCCACCTTTGGCCGCAGTCTCGATGGCGAGGAAGAAATGGACGGCCCGATGGGCGCCGCCGGACTCGACGGCGTTGATGTCGCACCGGCGGCCACCCGGAGGACCGATACGGCCGAACCAGAACTGGACGCCGACGGCAATCCGCTGATGCGCAGCGAAGACGACGACGAGGATGACGAAGCCACCAACATGTCGCTTGCAGCGATGGAAGCCGCGCTCAAGCCGAAGGTGCTTGAAACGCTGGCGATTATTGCGCGCGACTACGTCAAGCTGGCTGACATGCAAGAAGCCCGCATGAGTGCCACCCTGTCGGAAAAGTCGCGGTTTTCCGCGTCGGATGAAGCTGCCTACCAAAAGCTGCGGTCCGAAATCGTGGTTCTGGTGAATGAACTTCACCTGCACAACAACCGGATCGAAGCCCTGATCGACCAGTTGTATGGCATCAACCGCAAGATCATGACGATCAACTCGGGCATGGTGAAGCTGGCCGATGCGGCCCGCATCAACCGCCGCGAATTCATCGACGAATATCAAGGCTACGAGCTCGACCCAAGCTGGTGTGACCGCATGGCCGCCAAAAGTGGGCGTGGCTGGCAAGCGCTGATGGAAAAGTCGCGCGAAAAGGTCGAGGAATTTCGTGCTGAAATGGCGACGGTCGGTCAATATATCGGCGTCGACATCTCGGAATTCCGCCGCATCGTCAATCAGGTGCAAAAAGGTGAGAAAGAGGCGCGTCAAGCCAAGAAGGAAATGGTCGAGGCAAACCTGCGTCTGGTGATTTCCATCGCCAAAAAATATACCAACCGCGGCCTGCAATTCCTTGATCTTATTCAGGAAGGCAACATTGGCCTGATGAAGGCGGTCGATAAGTTCGAATATCGCCGGGGCTATAAATTTTCTACCTACGCGACATGGTGGATCAGGCAGGCGATCACCCGGTCGATTGCCGATCAGGCCCGCACCATCCGGATCCCGGTTCATATGATCGAAACGATCAACAAGCTGGTGCGGACCGGCCGGCAGATGCTGCACGAGATCGGTCGCGAACCGACGCCGGAAGAATTGGCCGAAAAGCTGCAGATGCCGCTCGAAAAGGTCCGCAAGGTGATGAAAATCGCCAAGGAGCCGATTTCGCTGGAAACGCCGATCGGTGATGAGGAAGACAGCCAGCTTGGCGACTTCATCGAAGACAAGAACGCGATCCTGCCGCTGGACTCCGCGATTCAGGAAAACCTGAAGGAAACCACGACTCGCGTTCTGGCCAGCCTGACCCCGCGCGAAGAACGCGTGTTGCGCATGCGGTTCGGCATCGGCATGAATACCGACCACACGCTTGAGGAAGTCGGCCAGCAGTTCAGCGTGACCCGCGAACGTATCCGCCAGATCGAGGCAAAGGCGCTGCGCAAGCTGAAACACCCGAGCCGGTCACGAAAACTGCGCAGCTTCCTCGATCAATAAGGCCGCAGAATCAGACAGTGCATAAGGGGGGCGCGCTCGCGCCCTCTTCCCTTGTTCCTCGCCGCAAAACCCGACCTCCTGCCCCGAACGCGG
>JBKBWK010000026.1:5563-48112 GCA_046313895.1 Paracoccaceae bacterium | reverse complement strand
GTGGCCTTTGCCGTTCCGGCGCGGGCCGAGATTGATATCCAGACGGTCATTTCCCCCGGTGGGATTACTGCGTGGCTGGTCGAGGAACCGGGCATTCCCTTTACAGCCTTGGAAATTCGGTTCCGGGGGGGTACGGCGCTGGATGCCCCCGGAAAACGTGGGGCAGTGAACCTGATGACGGCGCTGATCGAAGAAGGCACCGGGGATCTGGACAGCATGGGCTTCGCCCGCGCCCGCGACTCGCTTGCCGCCAGTTTCAGCTTTCGGTCCGACGAGGATGCGGTGGCCGTCTCGGCCCGCTTTCTGACCGAGAACCGCGATCAGGCAGTTGATCTTTTGCGCCGGGCGCTGACCGCGCCGCGCTTTGACCAGGACGCGGTGGATCGCGTGCGGGGGCAAGTGCTGGCTGGCTTGCGGCAAGATGCCAAGAATCCGTCAACACTGGCCAGCCGGCAGTTGCGGGCGATGGCGTTTGGCGATCATCCCTATGCAACGACAGGCGACGGCACCGAAGAGTCCGTTCTTGCCCTGACGCGTGATGACATGATCGCCGCCCATGCGGGTGCCATTGCGCGCGACCGGATTTATGTGGCTGCGGCCGGCGATATTTCTGCCGCCGAACTGGGGCCGATGTTGGATGCGCTGCTGGGTGGCCTGCCCGCCACGGGTGCGCCGCAGGTTGGCCGCGCGCCGCTGAAACTGACCGGCGGCATCACCGTGCAGGATTTTCCCGGCCCGCAATCGACGGTGATCTTCGGTCACGAAGGGATCAAGCGCGACGATGCCGATTTCTTTGCAGCGTCGATCCTGAACGAAATTCTGGGCGGAGGTCGGTTCAGCGCCCGTCTGATGACCGAAGTGCGCGACAAGCGTGGCCTGACCTACGGAATTGGTACCTATCTGCTGGGCTATGATCAGGCGGAAATGCTGATGGGGCAGTTTTCGTCGGCCAATGGAACCGTGGGACAGGCAATCAACGTGATCCGCGACGAATGGCGCAAGATCGCGGCGGATGGTGTCACCGAAGCCGAACTTGCCAATACCAAGACCTATCTGACCGGAAGCTATCCTCTGCGCTTTGACGGCAATGCTCCGATTGCCAGTATTCTGGTCGGCATGCAGATGATCGGCCTGGCGTCTGACTATCCCAAAACCCGCAATGCCAAGGTCGAAGCTGTCACCATGGAAGACGTCAAGCGCGTCGCGGCCCGGCTGTTCCACGAAAACGATCTGCGTTTTGTGGTGGTGGGGCAGCCTGAAGGCGTTGTCACGACGGAATGAGCGAATCTATGGTCCTTGGCGACTGAGGATGCTAAACTTGGGGGTATGATGATGGCCACCCCCAACATATCCACAGATCGGCCGATCATCCGGCCGTTGGACGAGGCTGCGATCAACCGTATCGCCGCCGGCGAGGTGGTTGAGCGCCCCGCATCTGCTGTCAAGGAACTGGTTGAAAACGCGCTCGATGCCGGGGCGACGCGGATCTCGGTTGATTTTGCCGATGGTGGCAAGATGCTGATCCGGGTGACCGATGATGGCTGCGGCATGACCGGGGATGATCTGCCTTTGGCTGTCGCGCGGCATGCGACATCAAAGATTGATGGGTCAGACCTGTTGAACATCCACAGCTTTGGCTTTCGGGGCGAGGCTTTGGCCTCTTTGGGTGCTGTGGGCCGGCTGACACTGACCTCACGCGTGGCGGGGCAGGACGCAGCACAAATCACTGTGGCAGGCGGACGGATGGGGCACGTGCGCCCGGCGGCCCTGACCCGTGGCACGGTGGTTGAATTGCGCGATCTGTTCTATGCCACACCCGCACGGCTGAAATTCCTGCGCTCCGACCGCGCCGAAGCGCAAGCGACTGCCGATGTGCTGCGCCGTCTGGCTATGGCAGAGCCGCATGTGGGCTTTACCCTGACCGACGTGTCGGGGGGCGAGAGCCGCACCATTTTTCGTGCTGATCCGCAATCAGGCGACTTCTTCGATGCGCTTCATGGCCGTCTGACGGGCATGCTCGGCGCGGATTTTACCCAGAACGCCCTTCGCATCGACGTGAACCGTGATGGGCTTCACCTGACCGGCTATGCCGCCTTGCCCACCTATTCGCGCGGATCGTCGACGCAGCAGTATGTCTTTGTGAACGGCCGCCCGGTGCTGGACCGGATGCTTCTGGGCGCACTGCGGGTGGCCTATTTCGATTTTCTGTCACGCGACCGGCACCCTGCCGCCGTGCTGAACCTGTCATGCGATCCCGAACGGGTCGATGTGAACGTGCACCCCGCCAAATCCGAGGTGCGTTTTCGTGAACCAGAAGCCGCGCGCAGCCTTATCATCACCGGCCTTCGCACCGCTTTGTCCGGTGCCGGACATCGCGCGTCAACAACGGTTGCGACCGAAACGCTTGCTGCCATGCGCCCGGAGGCGCGAACCTATCAGATGGACCGCCCGTCGCAGGCCACGTTTGCCCGCGCGTTTGCCTTTCAGGCGCCAGATCCGGCAGGTTTTGCCGAAGCACCAACGGCCCGCATCGAAGACCCCGGAACCTTTGACGATGACAGCCATCCCTTGGGGGCTGCGCGCGCGCAGGTGCATGAAAACTATATCATCGCGCAAACCGCCACTGGCATCGTGATCGTTGATCAACACGCCGCCCATGAACGGTTGGTGTACGAGCGTCTGAAACGCCAGATGGCCGAGACGGGCATCACCGCGCAGGCCCTGCTGATCCCTGACATTGTAGAGTTGTCGTCAACCGATGTGGCCCGGCTTTTGGAAGCCGCACCCGTGCTGGCCGAGGTCGGGCTGGCGATCGAGCCGTTTGGGGGCAACGCCATCGCGGTGCGCGAGACCCCTGCCATTCTGGGCACCGTGAATGCGGCCGCCCTGATCCGCGACGTGTTGGATGAACTTGCGGACAGTGGGCAATCGTATGGGGTTCGTTCCAAGATCGATGCGGTGCTGTCGCGCATGGCCTGTCATGGATCGGTGCGCTCGGGTCGCCAGATGCGGGCGGACGAAATGAATGCGCTTCTGCGCGAGATGGAAGAAACGCCTCATTCTGGTCAGTGTAACCACGGGCGGCCGACCTATGTGGAATTGAAATTGCACGACATTGAACGGCTGTTTGGACGCAGATGATCACGCTTTTTGGCCAGAGTTTCGCATGGACAGACCCCGAGGTGTTGATCCTTGGCGGCGCTGCGCTTGTTTTGCTGGGGTTCCTTGTCGTGATTTTGCGCACGGCGGGGCGGTCGGCCACGATGGCCGAACCCTTGATGCGCGAAATCGGCTGGCTGGCGCAACGGGTGCAGCAACTGGGTGACGGTCAGGAACGCTTGGCGGGCGGGCTGCACCATGTGTCAGAATCGCAGGCCGTGTCGCAATCCGCCATGCTTCAGGTGATGGAACAGCGGCTGGCTGAAGTGTCGCGCCAGATGGGCGAAAGCCTGCATGGCACCTCGACCCGCACCGCGCGGTCGTTGGGCGAATTGCAGCAGCGGCTGGAAACCATCGACAAGGCGCAGGCCAATATCGAAAAGTTGTCAGGTAACGTGCTGTCGTTGCAGGACATCCTGTCGAACAAGCAGACCCGCGGTGCCTTTGGCGAAATTCAGTTGCATGATATCGTGCAAAAAGCACTGCCCAAGGACGCCTATACCATGCAGGCCACCCTGTCGAACAACCGTCGTGCGGATTGCCTGATCCATCTTCCGAACCCGCCCGGCCCGATCGTGATCGATGCGAAATTTCCGCTGGAGGCCTACGAGGCCATCCGCCGTGCAGAAACCCCGCGTCAGGCACAGGAAGCGGCGATGCTGATGCGCGGGGCGGTTCGGCAACACATCAAGGCGATTGCCGAGAAATACATTATCGAGGGCGAAACCGCTGACGGTGCGTTGATGTTCCTGCCGTCCGAGGCGGTCTATGCCGAGCTACATTCGAATTTTCCCGAAATCGTGCGGGAAGGGTTTGCGGTCAAAGTCTGGATCGTGTCCCCGACCACCTGCATGGCCACGCTCAATACCATGCGGGCCGTTTTGAAAGATGCCCGCATGCGCGAACAGGCGGGCGCGATCCGCAAGGAACTCGCGCTGCTCTACGCGGATGTGGACAGGTTGGGCACGCGGGTTGAAAGTCTTGATCGCCATTTCGGGCAGGCGGCGAAAGATATCGAGGATATCAAGATCAGCTCGGACAAGGCCACCAAGCGGGCGCGGCGACTGGACAATTTCGACTTCGAGGAGATTGCGAACGCCCCGCAGACGCCGGTCATCGCGCCAAACGCCGCCGAGTGATCAGATCCGGAAGAACGGCTGCGCCAATCGTGGCAGCAGGGCGTTGAACTTCAGTGGCCCTTGGGTTGCGGCAAGGCAGATACAATCCTGTCCGGCCTCGGCCACCGGGGTGTGTTCAACCGACGTATCCGCGATTTCGATATCGCCGGGGGCAAAACGATCGCCTTCATCGCGGAATGCGCCCTGCAACACCAGCGTCAGTTCCAGACCATTATGGCCATGGTCCGGCATCGCGGCACCGCCGGGAATATACAACAGGCGTGCCGATGCGCCTTTGTCGCCGGTCGGCAAGATCGCCTGACGGGCACCAAGACCCAAAGGCCGCCATTTCACCGCGTCCAGCCCACCGCCGACGTAATCCATCAACGGTGCAGGAAACAGGCCATCCGACCGGCGAAGCGCCCGCGCATTGGCCTGCGGTAAAGTGTCGATCCGGGACAGGCAGGCTTGCAGGCTGCCATCCGACATTTCAGACAAAGCCTCTTCGAACACGGCGCCGCCCAAGGCGTCGCACGCCATGGACCGTGCCCGACATTCGTCGCACATTGATACATGGGCCGCGATCACAAGATTGAAAGCCTCGGGCAAGTCTCCTGCCGCATAGGCCATCAGAAGTTCATCCGAGAGGTGGTGTTTGATCGTCATTTTTCCGTTGCCTTCACGTCCATCTGATGGCGCAGCCGCTCTAACGCCAGTCGTATCCGCGATTTGATCGTCCCGAGCGGCAGACCGGTTTCCAACGCAATTTCGCTGTGCGACAGATCGCCGTAATAGGCCCGCTCAATCAATGCGCGCTGTTTTGCAGGAAGTTGGGCAAGCGCGGCACCCAACCGTTCGGTTTCTTGTTGCGCCTCGAAAACCTCGGCCTGATCAGGTTCAGGCTCTGGCCCCCAGGGCAGATCCTCCGGTTCGGGCCTGCGCGACTTGCGCAGTGCGTCGATCCGGCGGTTGCGGGCGATGGTGAACACCCATGTGGCCACCGAAGCCCTCTCGGCATCAAACATATTTGCCTTCTGCCACAGCGTCGCCATGACATCTTGCGCACATTCTTCGGCCAGGCTGTCCGTCGCGCCCGACTTCATCAGAAAGCCTTTCACGCGTGGCGCGAAATGCCGAAACAGCGCTGCAAACGCCGCCTTGTCCTGATGGTCGCGCACCCGGAACACCAAGGCGGCCCAATCTGTCTGTTCCCCATCCGCAGCCAAGCGCAGTTTCCTTTTTCGGTGCAAAATCACCCGTTGGCCTGCACCATAAAGCTGCGGCCCGAGAGGTGCATCCGATTCTTCTGCTTCTGCGACATCCAGCATCATACAAGGAATACGCGGCTGATGTCCGGTTGGATCACTTTTCCGAAAACTGTGACACGAGGCGCCGCTGTCAAGTCCGGGGTGTCAGAAAAATATGACAGGGTGATCCAGCGGCCAAGTTGTGCGTATAACTTGCAAAACGACTGAGGAAATCCCTGACATGCCTTTCGAAACCATTGGTTCTGCTCCCCGACGTATTGCCGTGATTGGGGGGGGCATATCCGGCATGTCAGCCGCTCATATGCTCGCCGACAGCAATGCGGTGGTGCTGTATGAGGCAGAGCCCCGGCTCGGTGGTCACGCGCGCACCGTGACAGCAGGCAAGCGCGGCGATCAGCCGGTTGATACGGGTTTCATCGTCTTCAACCGCGTGAACTATCCGCATCTGGTCAAGCTGTTTGAAAAGCTGAACGTGCCCATTGCCGACAGCTCGATGAGCTTTGGGGCCAGTATCGACGGCGGGCGCATCGAATATGCTCTGGCAAGTCTGGATACACTGTTTGCGCAGCGCAAGAACCTGTTCAACCCGCAATTCCTGGGCATGATCACCGACATACTGCGCTTCAACAAACATGCAAACACCGTTGCAAAACCGGGTATGGTTATCCGCGATCTGCTGGCTGCGCTGGGGACCGGAGACTATTTTCGCGACTATTACATCACGCCGTTTTCCGGCGCGATCTGGTCCACCCCGACCAAAGGAATTCTGGATTTCCCCGCGGATGCGATGATCCGCTTTTTCGACAACCATCGGCTGATGTCCAACTCGGGCCAGCATCAGTGGTTCACGGTGCAGGGCGGGTCGGTGCAATACGTCCAACGCTTGCAAGCGGCCCTGACGCAACAAGGCGTTGATCTGCGACTGGGTGGCAGGATAGCCGGTGTGCGGCGCGAAGATGGCATGGTCCATGTTCGGGCAGCCTGGGGCGATTGGGAAGCCTTTGATGACGTCATCTTTGCAACCCACTCCGACGACGCGCTGTCGCTGCTTTCGGATGCTACGGCGGCAGAGCGTGATGCCTTGGGTGCAGTGCGCTATCAGACCAACGAGGCCGTTCTGCATTGCGATGACAGTCTGATGCCGCGTTTGCGCAAGACATGGTCTAGTTGGGCCTATGTTGAACCCAAAGGGGGGCCGGGTGACAGGATTGACCTGACCTATTGGATGAACAGCCTGCAGCCGATCCCACAGGATGATCCGCATTTCGTGACGCTGAACAGCAACCGCACGATCCGGGAAGAGTGTATCTATGACACTGTCAGCTTCCGCCATCCGGTCTATGACACGGCGGCGCTTGCGGCACAGAGGACCATCCGGGCGATGAATGGCACGCAGAACACATGGTTTTGCGGCGCGTGGATGAAGAATGGGTTTCATGAAGACGGCATTGGCAGTGCTGTTGATGTGGTTGACGCAATGCGCGATCGCACCATTGCAGCGGTTGCCGCATGACCCAGGTCGATCTGATCCATGGTGAGACGTTCCACGGCCGCAAAGGGGCGGTCCGGAACAGCTTTCGCTATACCGTGGATTATGTTGCCTTGGATGCCGAAGCGCCGGCGCGCGGGCCTACCCTGTTCGGGCGCAACCGGGTCAATCTGACTTCGGTCTGGGATATTGATCATGGTGGTCCACCGGGACAGGGTCGTGGGGCGCAATGGGTGCGCGAGGTGCTGTCTGCCAACAACTTGCCGTCTCCGACAAAGATCGTCTTGCTGGCCCAGCCCCGTATTCTGGGGCATGTGTTCAATCCAGTTTCGTTCTGGCTGTGCTATGACGAGACGGGTGTTCTTCGGGTGGTGATTGCCGAGGTCAGCAATACCTATGGCGACCGTCATTCCTATCTTGCGCATCATGACAACCACGGGCCCATCACCCGTGAGGATACGCTGGAAGCGCGCAAGGTGTTTTACGTCTCGCCGTTCCAGCCGGTCGAGGGCGGATACAAATTCCGCTTTGACGTGACGGATGATCGGGTCGGGATATGGATCGACTACACAACGCCAAGCGGTGGGCTGTTCACCAACCTGATCGGCCCGCGCGAGCCGTTGGGCAACCATGCAATCCTGCGCGCCTGTTGGCGTCGGCCGTTCGGATCGCGTCGGGTGCTGACGCTGATCCATTGGCAGGCTCTGAAACTTGCTTTGAAAGGCGTTACGTTCCGCCGCCGTCCGACGCCACCTGAGGAAGACGTCACCAGATGAACACGTCCACTTCAGCAGGCGCGCGGCTTTGGCCGTGGTCGCTCTTCGCGGCGATGATCGCTGCGGCGGGATTGCCGATCTACATCCATGCGCCAAAGTTCTATGTGGATGAATATGGTGTCAGCCTTGCGGCTTTGGGCTTCACGCTTGCCGCATTGCGGTTGGTTGATGTCGTGCAGGACCCGCTGTTGGGGTGGCTTGCCGAAAGCGGACGGCAATGGCGCGCCGCGCTGGTCGCCGGGGCCATTGCAATCATGGCGCTGGCAATGTTTGGCTTGTTCGCTGTGGCACCACCCATCGCGCCCTTGGCATGGTTTGCCGTGACGCTAGCCCTGTTGTTCAGCGGCTTTTCCTTTCTGACCATTGTTTTCTACGCGCAGGGCGTTGACAAGGCCGCCCGTCTGGGTCCGGGAGGACACATACGGTTGGCGGGCTGGCGCGAGACCGGATCGCTTTTGGGCGTCAGCCTTGCCGCAGTTGCGCCGGTGGCGCTTGGTGTGGCCATCGATCGGCCCTTTACCGGCTTTGCGCTTGCTTTTGCAGTGCTTGCCCTGATGGCTGGCCTTTCCATGCGCAGCGAATGGGCTGCCAAACGGGCCGGCGCTGTGCCGGTCATCGGGCTGATGGTGTTCCGCCCGGCTCTGGGTGACCCGCTGGCCCGCCGTCTGCTGCTGATCGCGTTGTTGAATGCAGCCCCTGTGGCGGTCACGTCTACCCTGTTCCTGTTCTTTGTCGAAAGCCGTTTGGCTGCCCCCGGATGGGAAGGCCCCCTTTTGCTGCTGTTTTTCCTGTCTGCTGCGGCCTCTGCGCCGGGGTGGAGCCGTGCCGCCGCCCGCTTTGGCGCGAAGCGCAGCCTTCTGGCGGCAATGGCGCTGGCGATTGCCGCCTTTCTGTGGGCCGTGGCGTTGCGCGAAGGCGACACTCTGCCGTTTGCGGTGATCTGTGCCGCTTCGGGGGCAGCACTCGGGGCCGACCTGACCCTGCTGCCCGCCATGTTTGCCCGCCGCTTGGCCATCCTTGGAAGCGGCGAAAGCGCCGCCTTCGGGCTTTGGTCCTTCGTGTCGAAACTTTCGCTTGCTCTTGCCGCCGCTACCTTGTTGCCGACGCTGGTCATGGCAGGCTTCATCCCCGGTGCCGACAATGCGACCGAAGCGCTTTTTGCGTTGTCGCTGCTGTATGCGGCGCTTCCCTGTGCCCTCAAGGTGCTTTCGATGGCCTTGCTGGCCACCACAAATTCAGCCGAGGTTGATCAATGACGCCGTTTTTCCTGATCCTGTCGGGCGTGGTGCTGACTTTGGCCCTGCTGATGCTGTCGAAACGCTTTGTCGGCTTTCGGTCACAGACACCGGCAGACCTTGCCGACCGGGGCCCGCGGTTTGACCTGCGCCACCACCTGAGCGGTCCGATCCTGTGCGAAGGTGTGATCTATGGCCCCACTGGTCGCGTCACCAGCCGTTTCGTTGCAGAAATGGACGGCACATGGCACGGCAACACCGGCACGCTGCGCGAACGCTTTCGCTATGACAGCGGATCGGTGCAAGACCGATGCTGGACCCTGAAGCTGGGGAATGACGGCAATCTGCGGGCCGAGGCGCCGGATGTGGTTGGCACCGGTACGGGGCGGGCCGAAGGGCCGGCGGTGGAAATGCGCTATCGCATCCGGCTTGACGAAAGTGCTGGCGGACACGTTCTGGATGTTGTCGATTGGATGTATCTGATGGAAAATGGAACCATCATGAACCGCAGCCAGTTTACAAAGTTCGGGGTGACGGTCGCAGAATTGGTCGCGACCATGCGCAAAGTGCCGGCATAGGGAGACAGATCAGATGAGAGACTGGGCAGGAAAACGCTATTGGCTTGTCGGTGCCTCTGAAGGGCTGGGCCTTGCGTTGGCACAGTTCTTGTCGCGTTCCGGGGCAGAGGTGATTTTGTCCGCCCGGTCGGAAGACCGGCTTGCGGCAGCGGTCGCAACCCTGCCGGGAAAGGGCCGTGTTGTGCCCTGCGATGTTGCGGATAGCGCGTCGGTGCAGGCTGCGGCTGACTCCGTCGGCCCTGTCGATGGTGTGGTCTACCTGGCCGGGGTTTATTGGCCGACCAAGGCGCAAGACTGGAACACCGAACAGGTCGAGGCAATGTGCGATGTCAATTTCACCGGCTGTGCGCGGGTGATGGGCGCCGTGATCCCCGGCATGGTGGCGCGGGGTCATGGCCATGTGGTGATTACCGGATCGTTGTCAGGGTTTCGGGGGTTGCCGGGGGCAATCGGCTATTCGGCGTCAAAGGCAGGGGTCATGGCATTAGCGGAATCGATGTATGCCGATCTGCGCAATACTGACATTGACGTGCAACTGGCCAACCCCGGATTCATCCGCACCCGGCTGACGGAAAAGAACGATTTCTCGATGCCGTTCATCATGGACCCGGACGCTGCCGCGCGTGAGATGTTCGAACATATGAACACCGACACCTTCAAGAAAAGCTTTCCCTTGGTATTTTCCTGGCTGTTCCGTTTGTCGCAATTCTTGCCGGATTGGGCCTATTACCGGCTGTTTCCACCGCGTGGTTGACCGCTTTACCCAAGCCTCAGTTGCACCATGAAAAATCCATCCATGCCGCCATGTTCGCCCCACAGATCGGGGCGCAGGCGCACGCCACCTTGGGGGGTGATCCACGACGGATCAAGTCCCAGCAGCGACGGCGGCACGACAGACAATTGTGGATGGCGTTCCAGCGCGGCGGCAAGCTGATCTTCGCCTTCGGCCGGCAGAAGGGAGCAGGTGCAGAACATCAGCCGCCCACCCGGCCTCAACCACTTCAAAGCGCGATCGAGCAGGGTAGCCTGCAAGGTGACAAGCCCGTCGATTTCGGACCCGTCTTTTATATGAGGCAAATCCGGATGCCGCCGCAGTGTTCCCGTGGCAGAGCACGGCGCGTCCAGCAGGATGAGGTCAAACGCCGCGTCCGGTTCCCAATGCAACGCATCTGCAACCACAAGATGCGCTGTCAGTCCGGTGCGGGTCAGATTTTCCTGCACGCGCGCCATGCGGGGGGCGGAAATGTCCAGCGCTGTGACCTGCGCCCCGGCATCCGCCAGTTGCAGGGTCTTGCCGCCGGGGGCCGCGCACAGGTCCAGCACCGTTTCGCCCGGCTGCGGGGCCAGCAACTTCACAGCCATTGCGGCGGCGGCGTCCTGAACCCACCAGTCGCCGGTCGCATAGCCGGCAAGTTGGGTGATTTGTCCGCCACTTGCCAGCCGGATGCTGCCTGTTGGTAGGGCCACACCCTCGGGCACGGCTGACGCGCGTGTCTTGGGGGTAATGTCTACCGGAGGGGTCTGCACCTGCACCGCTTCGATTGCCGCGACCACATCGCGGCCATAGGCGTGCACAAGCGGCTGGCGAAGCCAGCGTGGCATATGAGGTGCGGGCATCGCGTTCAGGTCCAGCGGGTCTGGCAGGGCGCGCAGCACGGCATTGACCAGACCCGACAGATGCGTTGTGCGCTTGCCGCGTCGTGCCAGTGCCACAGCTTCGTTCACCACGCCGTGCGCGGCGGCCCCGTCGGCCCGTTCCCAGACCGCCAGCCGCAGGATATTTAGCACAGCCAAGGGGGGGCCCTTGCGCAGCAACGGCTTCAGCACCCGGTCGATCCGGTCCAACTGGCGCAACACCTGAGCTGCCAACCGTTCGGCGCGCGCCCGGTCTGGACCTGTCAGTCCATCCGGCAGCACCACCTGCGACAGCATTTGTCCTTCGCCCAGAACGGCGTTCAACACACCAACGGCTGCACTGCGCGCGGTCACGCCTTCGGTTCCAGCCTTCATCCTGCGACGCCTCTGCTTCTTGTCCTGCACGGCAAAGGCCGTATATCAATTGAACCGAACAGGAAAGCTGCCATGACCGACACACCAGACCGCACAGAACTTTCGCCCGAAGCCATCCGCGCCCTTGCCGAAGCGCAAGAACGTCACCGCACAACTGAGGCGCTGAAGTTGCCGACTGAACTTGGCGGCCGCAAAGGCCCCGAACCGGTGCGCTATGGCGACTGGGAAAAGAAGGGTATCGCGATCGACTTCTGATCGTCAGCGCAACCGGAACGAGGCTGAATTGCCCTTGCCGCGATCCACGGTAAAGCGGACCTCACTTTTGCCTTTGGCCTCGACCAATTGGCAGTTGAAGGGGATGGCATAGCCGCTCCAATCCATGTCCCGGCAGAAATAGCCATCCTCCCACTTCCAGTTGCCGCTTATGCCCCAACCGAGCGCCTTTCCGATGATCTTGCCATCCGCAAACACCCGCAGGGTCAGGTTATAAAGCCCGATCCGCAGATCACGGTCATTCACCAGTGACAGGAAAGCCTCTTTGTCCCGAACGGGCACAAACGACTCTGCCAGGGCCGGCGATGCAGTCGCGCCAAGCGCGGTCGAAAGCAGAATGGCAAATGACATTTGGCGCATGAGAACCCCCTGATCTGGCGTCTGTGTTCATACGCGCGAGGCGGTTCTTTGGTTCACTCTGGGACGTTACAGCCCCAGCACATCCATCATGTCATATTGGCCCGGCTTCTGTGACTGCCCCCACAGCACCGCTTTCAATGCGCCACGGGCAAAGATACTGCGGTCGGTGGCAATGTGGCGCAGCACGATCCTTTCGCCATCGGCGGCAAAGATCACGTCATGTTCCCCGACGATATCGCCTCCGCGGATGGCCGAAAACCCTATGCTGCCCCGCTCGCGCGCGCCGGTGATGCCATCGCGGCCCGACACCATGGCCTGGTCGAGCGCCACGCCGCGCCCGTCCGCAGCGGCCCGGCCCAACATCAGCGCGGTGCCAGAGGGCGCGTCCACCTTCATCCGGTGATGCGCCTCGACGATTTCCACATCCCAATCCGCATCCAGTGCCTGCGCCACCTTTTGCGTCAGCCGCACCAGAAGGTTGACACCAAGGCTCATGTTGCCGGCCCGGACGATCACAGCATGCCGCGCGGCGGCCTCGATCTTTGCCAGATGCTCGGGCTCCAGCCCGGTGGTGCCGATCACATGCACCGCACGCGCCTGCGCCGCCAGAGCAGCAAAGTCTACCGTGGCTGCGGGGGCGGTAAAGTCGATAATGCCTTGCGCCTTGGCAAAGGCTTCAAGGGGATCATCTGTCACGGCAACACCCACTGCAGGCCCGCCCATACATTCGCCCACGTCGCGCCCCAACCAGGGATGGCCCGTCCGTTCGACACAGCCTACAAGGCGGGCCTTGTCGGACGCTGTGACCGTGCGGATCAGCATTTGGCCCATCCGGCCCGACGCGCCCGTGATGACGATTCCCGGCAAGGTCTGCATGGCGGTTCCCCTTGTTTCGTCCGCGCGGTGTAGCGCGTTGGCGCGCGTCGCAAAAGCCCGCCGTTGCGGGTTGGACAAAAAGAGCTTACATGCCCGCTTATGTCGAACAAACGTCATTCCTCGGGCGATGGCCCCAATCAACGTCAACTGCGCGTCGGTGAACTTATCCGCCGCACGTTGGCGGATGTGCTGAACCGATCCGAAATCCATGACCCCGACTTGAACCGGATGTCGATCACGGTGGGCGAGGTGTCGTGCTCGACCGATCTGAAGGTGGCCACGGTCTATGTGATGCCGCTGATGGGGTCGGTCCCGGTGGAAGATGCGATTGCAGCCCTGGCCCGCAACAAGGCCGAACTGCGCCACCGGGTCGCGTCGCAGCTGACGCTGAAATACGCGCCCGACCTGCGCTTTCGCCCGGATGAGACCTTTGACCGTCTGGACGAAACCCGCCGCCTTTTTGCCGACCCCAAAGTGGTCCAGGATCTGTCAGCCCCAGATGGCGACGAGAACCCTGCGGCGGATGACGGGGCGGATGGCGGCAGCGACGGGACGGACTGAGATGCTGCGCCTTGCCGCCCTGTTCGCCTTCCTGCTGCCGCAGGTGTCGGGCGCAAGCACCTGTGCCACCACCCGGTTCGAAGACACGTCCTTTACGACCTGCGAAGTCGGCGTGACCGAAGATCTGCGCATTTTCCATGCTGGCCCGACCGGGCCGCTCGGCAGCTTCAATGCCGTGAACGCGGTGCTGGCGGAAGAAGGCAAGACGCTGGGCTTTGCGATGAATGCGGGAATGTATCATGCAGACCGTGCGCCTGTGGGCCTGTTGATCGAAAACGGTGCCGAACAATCGGAAATCGTGACCGCCAAGGGGCCGGGTAACTTTGGCCTGCTGCCGAATGGCGTGTTCTGCATCGGGGATCGGTTTTCGGTCACGGCAAGCAGAAGCTTTGCAGCCAGACCGCCCGCATGCAGCTATGCCACACAATCCGGCCCGATGCTGGTCATCAATGGGGCGCTGCACCCGCGCCTGATCCCTGACAGCGACAGCACCTATATCCGCAATGGGGTGGGCGTAAGCGCCGACGGCACCCGCGCCGTTTTTGTCATTTCCAACGACCGGGTGAACTTTCATCGTTTTGCCCGGTTCTTCCGGGATGCGCTTGGCCTGCCCGACGCGTTGTATCTGGATGGCAAGATCTCGCGGCTTTATGCGCCTGCAATCCGGCGCAACGACTTTGGATTTGCCATGGGGCCCATCGTCGGCACCGTCGTCAAGAAGGACTGAACCCATGGGCCGTGTCAAAAAGGGCCGGGCTGTATCCGGCTGGGTCATCATCGACAAGCCCGCGGGCATCGGTTCGACCACAGTGGTGAACAAGGTGAAATGGGCGTTTCAGGCCCAAAAGGCCGGCCATTCCGGAACCCTTGACCCGGATGCGACCGGCGTTTTGGCTGTGGCGCTGGGCGAGGCAACCAAGACTGTGCCCTATGTCACCGACGGTCTGAAATGCTATCATTTCCGCGTCCGTTTTGGGGCGTCAACCAGCACTGATGATGCGTCGGGCACCGTGCTTAAGACTTGTGATCTGCGCCCTACGGACGCCGCCATCGAAGGTGCGCTTGAGGCGTTTCGTGGTGATATCCTGCAAGTGCCGCCACAGGTGTCTGCCGTCAAGGTGGATGGCGAGCGGGCCTATGATCTGGCGCGGGATGGTGTGGAGATGGACCTTGCCGCGCGCCCGCTGTGGGTTGAACGGCTGGAGGTTTTGGCCCGTCCTGATGTCGATCACGTCGATCTTGAGATGATCTGCGGTAAAGGGGGATATGTGCGCGCCATTGCGCGTGATCTGGGGCAGGCCGTGGGCTGTCTGGGCCATGTGTCGTGGTTGCGTCGCACCTGGTCGGGACCGTTCGAGGCAGAGGGCGCAACGACGCTGGAAGAGATCGACCGTCTGGCCCGAACCGATGCGATTGACGGCCTGCTGCGCCCGCTGGAACTGGGCCTGAGTGATCTGCCGGAACTGCCCGCCACGGCCGAGGGCGCGGCGCGGATGCGCAATGGCAATCCCGGCATGGTTCTGGCCTCGAATGTGGAGTGGGGCGATGAGGCATGGGCCAGTTATCAGGGTCATGCCGTTGCCGTAGGGGTTTACAAGGCGGGTGAGCTGCACCCCAGCCGTGTGTTCAACCTGTAGCGGGGGGCCGCCTTGCGGGGCATCGAGCCCCGCGCGGCGGCGTTGCCACGGAGCGCCGCGATGTGGTGCGATCAGCAGACCCGCTCGCCAGCGGTTTGGACGGGTAAAGCCGATGCGACTATGCAGCACTGTTTTTGGTGAGGGGGAAGGCGCTATGGTTATGCGGCAGCATCTGAAGGGCGATGCACAGTCAGAGGCGGTCTATTCGCTCTGCGAACACTATCGCTACCTTTTGACCAGGGTCTGGAGCGGGAACGGGCCACGGGCCCTTTTTGTGATGCTGAACCCGTCAACCGCCACCGAGACGCAGAATGACCCGACCGTGGAGCGCTGCGAGCGCCGCGCACGCGCTTTGGGATTTGGGGCGTTTCGGGTGGTGAACATCTTCGCCTTCCGGGCCACCGACCCAAGAGTGATGCGGGCCGAGCCGGACCCGGTTGGTCCCGGAAACGATGCGGCGATCTTGTCCAGTGTGATCGGCTGGCAACCCGACCGGGTGGTCTGCGCATGGGGTGCACATGGGGCGCATCTGGCGCGCGGTGTCTCGGTCGAGCGGCTGTTGCGCGGCACCGGGTATCCGTTGTGGCATCTTGGGCTGACGGCCGCAGGTCAGCCAAAGCACCCGCTTTACATCGGATATGACCGGCAACCGGAGCTTTGGCCATGACTGCCGCTGTGATCCCAGGCTTCGTGCGGCGGCGGGTGGATCTGCCAGGGATCGGCCTGTCGGTGCAAGAAGCAGGGCAGGGTCCGGCCCTTTTCTTGCTGCATGGCTACCCTCAGAACGGGCTGTGCTGGGCGAAGGTCGCGCCTGAATTTGCGCAAAGCCATCGGGTGATCGTGCCGGATCTGCGCGGCTACGGACAATCGGATGCGCCAGCCGATGATGATGGGCACCGGACCTATTCCAAGCGCCAGATGGCAGCGGATATCGTCGCGCTGATGGATGCGCTGGATTTGCCGGATGCCATGATCCTGGGCCACGACCGGGGTGCGAGGGTGGCTTACAGGCTGGCGCTGGATCATCCGACACGTGTCACTCGGCTCGGCATCATCGAAATCGCGCCGACAGCCGACTATTGGGATAATTGGGGGGCAGAACTGGCAATGGCGGCCTATCACTGGACTTTTCTGGCGCAACCCGCGCCATTGCCAGAGCGGATGATTGGAGCCGATCCCACTGCTTATATCGACCACACGCTGCGCAGCTGGACCCAATCGAAATCGTTGGCGGTGTTTCTGCCCGAAAGTCTTGCGTCATACCGTGACCAAGCCTGCGCGCCAAAGCGCATCCACGCCATGTGTGCTGATTACCGGGCGGGTGCCACCACCGACCGGGCCGATGACGAAGCAGATCGCGCGGCAGGCCGCAAGATTACCGCTCCGCTGCGCTTTCTTTACGGCCACCACGGGTTTCCGGCCCGGACAGGCGACCCGGCGGGCATCTGGCGCAGATGGGCCACCACGGTCACGGCAACAGCGTGCGAGTCGGGGCATTTCGTGATGGAGGAAAACCCTTCTGCCGTATTGGACGCGTTCCGGCCGTTCTTTGCGTGAGAGCTAGGCCGCCCGAAGGGTAATCTGAGACAGGTCCAGTGCCGCAGCATTGCGGATCAGCGCCACAGCCACACCGTCCAGCAACAGCGTGACATCCTCGGACCCGTCGATTGCTTCGGTCGTCAGCTCTGGCGCGTTGTGCTGTGACGCGTCATACAGCACCACGATGTCATCCTGATCGGGGTCGTAATCCACGATCTCGGCCACGGGGGATCCTGGGCGGAAATCCTGAAGTTGGAAGGTATCTTCCCCGTCGCCACCCATCGCAATGTCCCCCGGGCCAATGATCATCAGATCATCGCCCGCGCCACCGTTCAACACATCCACCGCCGCGTCGCTGCGGTTGTCAAACCCGCCCCACAGCGTGTCATTGCCTGACCCGCCGTCTAGCGTATCCTGAGACGCCCCGCCGACAAGCGCGTCATCGCCGGCCCCGCCAGCCAGCCAGTCGCGACCCATGCCACCATCAAGGCTGTCCTGCCCTTCGCCACCCATCAACGTGTCGGCCCCGCTGCCACCCGTCAGGGTGTCATCACCTTCGCTGCCGGCCAGCGAATCATGACCCATGCCGCCAAACATCGCATCATCGCCGGCGCCGCCGATCAGGGTGTCACTGCCGCCCTGACCCGAAAGGCTGTCATCGCCGGATCCGCCGTCAAGGTGGTCGCGCCCGTTGCCCCCTGCCAGCCGGTCATCCCCGTCCCGGCCCGTCAACTGGTCATTTCCATTGCCGCCCGACAGGTCGTCATCGGCAGCGCCGCCGCTGAGGATGTTGTCACCGTCATCGCCGATCAGATTGACGGTATCCGCTGGAGGATCGGGGATGTCGTCGGATACCGGCATGCCGTCGTCCACAAACCCGGCTGATGTGCCGCCGGTATCTGCGTCGGCAAAGGCCCAGTCCAACATCGGTCTGGCGCTGTCGACCATGGATTGACCGGATTCGTCCTCGGGTTCTTCTGCTTCGTCACTGTCGGACTGATCCGGATGCGACGATTTGCCGGAGTTGATCAGAGTATCGGCAAAAACCCCCGCCCCTACGGCACCCAGAATGGCCAGCAACGCCAACATGACCAGCACCCCTTTTGACCGCGCAACGGCGCGTTAACCATTTTTCCCTGCAACCTGATGATTACAAAAGAAAACCATGGAAGTGTGAATACCACGAATTCTGGCAGCCTTCTACCGGATGACTACATGATTGCGACTGAATTTGCGCGCAATGGTAACGAGTTGTCGTATTCCTGCCGTCCTTGGGCGTCGGGGGAGGAGACGGGGCTTTCTTTCCTGTGCGTTTTCGCCTATACGCCCGCATCCCTTGGGTTCCCAAGGGCTATTCGGGTCTTGCTGGACGACATCCCGGCTTGCACCTTCACCCTTCTGCTTAGGAGACATCCGATGTCGATTGCCGTTGAAGAAAAAGCGCGCTTGATCAAGGAATACGCCACCAAAGAGAACGATACCGGCTCGCCGGAAGTTCAGGTGGCCATTCTGTCGTCGCGTATCGCGACCCTGACCGAGCATTTCAAAAGCCACAAGAAAGACAACCACTCGCGTCGGGGTCTTTTGATGATGGTCGCACAGCGCCGCAAACTGCTGGACTATCTGAAGGGCAAGGACGAATCGCGCTATGCAGCGCTGATCGCGCGTCTGGGCCTGCGCCGCTAAGCGCAGCCGCGACGTTTGACCGAAAAGGCCGCAGCCGATGCTGTGGCCTTTTTCATATCCGCGCCTTCGGCTTGCCTTTTGTCTGCCTTCGCTCTAACCCCGGATCGCTGGCATCCAAGGGGCATCGACATGGACCTGAGCGAACTTCGTGGCAAATATATCAATGCTGTGGCCAAGGCCACGAACGAGGCCGCGCTTGAGGAAGTCCGCCTTGCCGCTTTGGGCAAGAAAGGCGAGATCAGCGCGCTGATGGCGACGCTCGGCAAGATGGACCCTGACCAGCGCAAGGTCGCAGGGGCGACGATGAACCTGCTGCGCGACGAAATCGACGCTGCTCTGCGTGCCCGCAAGTCCGGATTGGCCGATGCTGCCCTGAATGAGCGTCTGAAATCCGAATGGCTGGACGTCACGCTGCCGGGTCGTCCCCGCCCGCGAGGGACGATCCATCCGGTCAGCCAGGTGATGGAAGAGCTGACAGCAATCTTTTCCGACATGGGTTTTTCGGTGGCCGAGGGGCCGCAGGTCGAATCTGACTGGTATAACTTCGATGCGCTGAACATCCCTCCGGAACATCCGGCGCGGCAAGAGCATGATACATTCTTCATGCACCGCGACGCAGCCGACCCCCGTCCGCCCCACGTCCTGCGCACCCACACATCCCCGGTCCAGATCCGCGCCATGACCGAACAGGGAGCCCCAATCCGTGTCATCGCCCCTGGTCGGGTGTATCGTATGGACATGGACCAGACCCACACCCCGATGTTCCATCAGGTTGAAGGGCTTGCCATTGACCGCAATATTTCCATGGCGAACCTGAAATGGACTCTGGAAGAGTTCTGCCGTGCGTTCTTTGAAGTGGACCGCGTCGAGCTTCGGTTCCGGGCGTCTCACTTCCCCTTTACCGAACCGTCGGCCGAGGTGGATATCCGGTATTCCAACGTCGGCGGTCAGTTGCGGATCGGTGAAGGCGACAAATGGATGGAGATTTTAGGCTCGGGCATGGTGCATCCCAAGGTTCTTCAAGCCGCAGGTGTAGACCCGAACGAATGGCAAGGGTTTGCGTTTGGTCTTGGGATCGACCGCATTGCGATGCTGAAATACGGAATACCGGACTTGCGCGCGTTTTTTGAATCAGATCTGCGATGGCTGCGTCACTACGGATTTGCAGCTTTGGACATGCCGGATCTGGCGGGCGGGCTCAGCCGCTGATCGCACCTACTTTGGCGATGCCAAAAATTCAGCCATGGTCTGCAAGTCCTGCGAGGCCACCACAAAGCTGAGCGCTGCGACGGCAATCAACAGGATCAGGGGCCAAGGGTTCCTGACTTTGTGGTTCGTGGGTTTGCTGAGCATTGGGTCTATCATGAGGTGTGAAATACACACCCAGACAAGCAAGATTGTGGCAGACCTTGCCAGTCCCAAGGGACAACGCGTTTCCAATGAGGAAACCTTTCCTGCCCGACTTCCCCTCCCCCCGGCTTTGCGCTAAGGCCAATTGCAAGACATCCAAGGGACGTTCGCGATGAAATTCACCCTTTCCTGGCTCAAGGATCACCTCGACACCGAGGCATCGCTTGACGACATTCTTTATGCCCTGACCGATCTGGGCCTGGAAGTGGAAGAGGTGGTGAATCCCGCCGCCAAGCTGGCCCCGTTTACCATTGCGCGTGTGTTGCACGCAGAACAGCACCCCGACGCTGACCGTCTGCGTGTGTGCAGCGTGATGACAGACGACGGTGAAAAGCAGATCGTCTGCGGTGCGCCAAATGCCCGTGCGGGCATAACCGTGGTTTTGTGCAAGCCGGGTGATTACGTTCCCGGCATCGACACCACCCTTGGGATCGGCAAGATCAGGGGCGTTGAATCCCATGGCATGATGGCGTCGGAACGCGAGTTGGAGCTGTCTGACGAACACAACGGCATCATCGAGCTTCCCTCGGGCGAGGTTGGGGAAAAGTTCATAGACTGGCTGGCCGTGAACCGCCCCGGCACCGTGGACCCGATGATCCATATCAAGATCACCCCCAACCGCCCGGATGCCTTGGGGGTGCGCGGTGTGGCACGGGATCTTGCGGCGCGCGGTCTTGGCACGCTGAAGCCACTGCCGATCCCGCAGATCGACGGCCAGTTTGACTGTCCGGTTGTCGTGCACATCGACCCGGAGTTGAAAGCCAAGGGCTGTCCGCATTTCGCAGGCCGCCTGATCCGGGGTGTGACGAACGGTGCGTCTCCCGACTGGCTGCAACAGCGCTTGAAGGCCATCGGATTGCGCCCGATCTCGGCCTTGGTGGACATCACCAACTACTTCACTTTTGGCCTGAATCGCCCGCTGCATGTCTTTGACGCGGCCAAGGTCACCGGCACGCTGCGGGTTCATCCGGCCAAAGGCGGCGAAGAGTTGCTGGCGTTGGATGGCAAGACCTACACCCTGCGGGCTGGCATGATGGCGATCTCGGACGACAAGGGTGTTGAGTCGTTGGCTGGAATCATGGGTGGCGAAGTTTCGGGATGCACCCCGGAAACGACAGACGTCTTTCTGGAATCCGCGTGGTGGGATCCGATCACCATTGCTGCAACGGGGCGCGCGCTGCGCATCAATTCCGACGCCCGCTATCGGTTCGAACGCGGCGTGGACCCTGCGTTTACCCTGCCGGGGTTGGACCTTGCCACGCAGATGGTGCTGGACCTGTGCGGTGGCGCCGCCAGCCACATCGCGCAGGATGGCGCGCCGATTGACACCACCCGCGCCTATCGTCTTGACGCGGCCCGTGTGATTTCCCTTGTTGGTATGGATATCCCCGAAGCTGAGCAGCGGGCCACCCTGACAGCCCTTGGCTTTACGCTTGACGGCGATATGGCCACGCCGCCGAGCTGGCGCCCGGATGTGCTTGGCGAAGCTGATCTTGTCGAAGAGGTCGCCCGTGTCGCCTCGCTCACCAAACTGGTCGGCAAGCCTTTGCCCCGCACGACCGCAGGTGTGCCGCGACCGATCTTGACGCCGTTGCAACAGCGCGAGCGTACAGCGCGGCGCACCATCGCGGCTTTGGGTTACAACGAATGTGTCACGTACAGCTTTGTTGACGAGGACGCCGCCAGGTTGTTTGGCGGGGGTGACGATGCCGTGCGTATTGACAACCCGATCTCGTCGGAAATGACCCATCTGCGTCCGGATCTGTTGCCGGGGCTGTTGCGTGCCGCTGCCCGCAATCAGGCACGTGGCTTCATGGATCTGGCCTTGGCTGAAATTGGTCCCGCCTTCACCGGGGGCGAACCCGGTGATCAGCACCTGCAGGCGGCCGGGATCCTTGTCGGCCAGACCGCCCCGCGCGATCCCTTTGCCAGCCGCCGGGCGGTCGATGTGTTCGACGCCAAGGCGGACGCCGAAGCGGTTCTGGCGGCCTTGGGCGCGCCCGCCCGCGTGCAGATCACCCGAAAAGTGGCCGCATGGTGGCACCCCGGCCGGTCCGGTGTCATCGGACTTGGCCCCAATACCATGGCCACGTTTGGCGAGATCCACCCCAAGGTGCTGGCCGAGATGGGCGTCAAGGGTCCGGCGGTTGCCTTCACCGTGCTGGTCGCCAACATCCCCTATCCCAAGACCAAATCGCCGACCCGCGCGGCGCTGACCATCCGCGATTTGCAAGCGGTAGAGCGCGACTTTGCCTTTGTGGTGGATGCCGGGGTCGAGGCTTTGGCCGCAGTCAATGCTGCCCTTGGTGCCGATAAGGCCCTGATCGAGTCGGTGCGCGTCTTTGACCAGTTCACTGGCGACAAGGCCGAGGCACAGATGGGCGTGGGCAAGAAATCCATTGCGCTGACCGTGCGCCTGCAACCAACAGTGGCGACCCTGACCGAATCCGAGATCGAGGCTGTGTCGGCCCGGATCATCGAGAAGGTCGCCAAGGCCACGGGCGGCGCTCTCAGGGGCTAGGCACGCGGCAATTCCGTAACGTCAAAGCTGGGTCTGCCCCTTGATCGAGTGGCCGGCACGCTTAGTCTGACGCCATGGAATATGACTACATCATCGCCGGTGGTGGCTCAGCAGGATGCGTGCTTGCTGCGCGTCTGTCCGAAGATCCGTCCGTTTCCGTCTGTTTGATCGAGGCGGGCGGACGGGGCGACGACTTTCTGATCCGCGCGCCCGCCATGGTGGCTGCCATGGTGTCGGGCCGGCCGCCTCTGAACAACTGGGCTTTCAAGACCACGCCACAACAAGGGCTTGGCGGCCGGAGGGGCTTTCAACCACGCGGTCGCGCCTTGGGGGGAAGTTCAGCCATCAACGCGATGCTTTATGTGCGCGGCCATCCGGCCGATTATGACGAATGGGCTGATCTCGGCGCCAAGGGGTGGGACTGGCAGTCGGTCTTGCCCTATTTTGTGCGCGCGGAAGGCAACATTTGGGGTGGTTCAACCCTGCATGGCGCAAATGGCCCGCTTCAGGTTGGTGACCAACGATACCCCCGACCGATCACCCGTGCTTGGATTGATGCCTGTGCCCAGTCGCAAATTGCGTTGAATAACGACTTCAACGGCGAAACACAGGACGGCGCCGGCCTGTATCAGGTCACCCAATACCATTCCGGCCCCCGCAAGGGCGAGCGATGTTCGGCCGCAGCCGCCTATCTGCATCCGGTGTTGCAGCGCCCCAACCTGACCGTGCTGTTGCGCCATCGCGCGGACAGGATCCTGTTCGACGGCAAGAAGGCAACCGGCCTGCTGGTCCGCCACCGAGGCCGACAGATCGCCCTGACGGCCCGGCGGGAGGTGATCGTCTCACTCGGGGCCTTTGGCTCGCCGCACCTGCTGCTGCTGTCTGGCGTCGGGCCCGAAGACGCGCTGCGCAATCATCGAATTGAACCTGTCCGTTGTGTCGAAGGGGTCGGGCAAAATCTGCAGGATCACCTTGATTACACCATCAGCCATCAGTCCAGACGTCGTGATGTGGTTGGTCTGAACCCGCGCGGGTTGATGCGATTGCTCAGGGCTGGCCTGCACTGGCGCAAGACGGGCGAGGGGTTGTTTGCCTCGCCGATGGCAGAAGGCGGGGCCTTCGTGAAGTCCGATCCGGCGCTTGCCCGCCCCGATCTGCAGATCCACTTTGTGGTCGGGATCGTGGACGATCACATGCGAAAGCTGCACATGGCCGACGGCTTTTCATCGCATGTCTGCGTGCTGCGTCCAAAATCGCGCGGAAATGTGGGCCTGAACGACACAGATCCCGGCACGCCCCCCCGCATTGATCCGGGCTTTCTGTCAGATGCCGCCGATCTTGCAACGCTCTTGGCCGGCGCTCGGATGATGGAGACGATCCTGCAGGCCCCCGCGCTCGCCCCGTGGCGCGGAAGCCGGCTTTACCCCTATGACGGCAGCGATGCAGGGCTGATGCACGATATCCGCGCACGCGCGGATACGATCTATCACCCGGTTGGCACCTGCCGCATGGGCATCGATGATCTGGCGGTGACAGACGAGCAAGCAAGGGTGCATGGCCTGCAAGGCTTGCGCGTCGTCGATGCGTCCATCATGCCGCGCCTGATCGGCGGTAATACGAACGCGCCCACCATCATGATGGCCGAACGCATCGCTGACCTGATCCGGGGTACTACTTTCGCGGTTTAGCCCGCCACGTCGCCAGCCACGCGCCGATGCGGCCGAAGAATCCCTTTGCGCTTTCCCGCGCGGCGTCGGCGCGGGCATCCACTGAATCCCAGACCTCTCCGGCGTCGGTCAGAACCGGATCAATGGTGCGCTCGCGAAACTGCGCCCACATGCGCCAGACCAGCAGCATGATCAGTCCAAGAAACGCGAAGAAGAACATGTTGAACCAAGGCATGATCGTGACATCCGGCCCTTCGACCGGGCGGATGGCGACTGCATTCGGGAAGATCGAAATCAACTCATTGCGCCAGCCGTAATGTGTCACCACCGCCCATTTCGGAGCTTCGGCATTTGACTTCAGATCATCGGCCTCGGTCTGAAGGCTGGCGGTGTCGAACTTGAAATATGGCGGCCAGCGCCAGCCTGTATCTTCGTTGCGATAGACCATCGGCTTGCCATTGGTCTGCACCGATTGAATGAACTGAACGTCGCGATTGACCAATGTGCCGGCTTGATCATCCGGCTGCGACCAGAACATGCGCGTCCAGTCGTTCAGATCCTGCCGCTCCTGATAGGTGCCGACAATCCGCACGACATCATGCTGCGGCAACGTGTAATGCAGAAACGACCCGAAGATCGCAAGGATGACGGCCCAGAAGGCCCATTTGACATATCGCATCGCTGCCTCACGCGTAATTCACCAGATATATGAGCGCGCCGATCGCAATGAAAGGCAGCACGATCACGCCCCACAAAAGTTTCCGCCGCAGACTGCCCTCATAGCTTGCCATGCCCTGTTCAATAAAGGCCTGACGATCCGTGTCGGTCGCCCCGTCGGGTGGTGCTGCATCCCATTGTTTTTCCAAAGCTTCGCGGCGGATAGACCGGGAATAGATCAGAAGAGCCCAATAGGCCACGCCCGCGAAAACCGCCCAGAACAGCATCAGCCGCAGAAATCCGATCATCGCCGTCCCCTTGCTGTGCCCCAAGGCCCGACAACCGGTCCAAGATCGCGGGATGGCTTCGGTTCTGACCTGCGACGATCATCCATACCCGGTTCTGGCCCGAACAGGGCATCGCGCGCACCCTGCTTGTCCACAACATACTCGCGTTCCAGAAAATCCGCCACATACTGCCGCTTGCGGTCGGACCAGCGGGCGTAACTGGCGTAGAACAATTCCTTATGCACGATATACATCTGTCGTACATCCATAGGCGCCAGTTCCGATAGCAGCATGTTCACCAGATCGCGGTCCTTGTGCGCCCGCGCCCGCAGCGTGTAGAAATAGGCTGGGTGCTCGCTGGTGATCCGCGGCCAGGTTCCGCCCGCCTCGATCCAGCGCAAAAGGGCGGCAAGCCCCTGAAATTCCAACGGCAGGCTTGCGCCAAGGCGTTGCGCGATCTTGCGCAATTCGGTGCGACGTGCGTCTCCTATTTCAAGGCCAAGGGTATCGGCCGCCTCGACCAGAATGAAATCCATCTTCTGCCGGATCACCGCCGCCGCATCCATGCCGCGCGCCTGCACGATGGGCTCTGCCAACTGGTTGCGTTCCAGCCAGTCGGCAATCTGGTTGCGACTTGTCAGATCGAACACCGGCGCGATCGGCACCGCGCCCAGGCTTTCGCGGGGCAGGGCAGAGATCACGGCGGGGAAGGCCACATCGCGGAACACATAAAGCCCACCAAAATGGCTGGTCCAGAAATTCGGCTGTTCAAATGTCATCTGCGGAAGCTGGATCGGCACCCGTGTGACATCACCGGTCTTGTGCGCCAGTGTGATCATCTCGGCGATCAACAGGTCGTCGCGCCAGCCATCAGGTTCCTGCCGAAAGCGGTCGATCAGCTTGGCCAGCTTACCTGCATCGGCAACATGACCACCAATCGTATCCGCCTCTACCGCAATCCGGCGGATCTCCAGCAGTTTTGCCGGAGTCGAGATTTCAAACACCGAATTCTGCAGCTCCCCCGCCACAGCATCGCGGGCGGTCAGGGCAAACAACTGCGCCTCGTTGCTGTCGATGAACTGCCGGATGATGCCCCGGCTGGTGGAAAACTTGGCATTCAGAAGCGGCGCATGTTTCTGCGCCGTGGTCAGCAGGATGAATTGCCGGTTGGCCCCGTTGGGGTTGAGATAAAGGTCGTCGCCAAGCTCGGCCCCGATTTCCGGCGAATAGCCAGAAATGTCGATGTGAAAATCTGTAAGCGCGGTTTCCCGCCCGCACAGAAGCCGCATCGCCCGCTTGTAACGCTCCACAAGGGCCGGCGATGACACCTCGATCAGGTTGCCAAACATCAGGCCCTTTTCGATGAGGCGTTTCATTCTTTATTGTGCCCGAAACGAGCATAAGCGCGCAATTCATTTTCGATATGCCGTCTTGCTGCTCCCAACAACAACATAGAGTTGGTTTGGAATTCCAACTCTCCATCACGGGAAACTGTAGAATCCATATCTAAAAATCCTGAAAGGGATAAATTGAGAGCCTCAAGCAGATTTTGACTATGTGGGTCATTCCAATCGATCGTCAGAAACAATTTTCGACTATGCCTGTAGAGGTTCACTACGCTGTCTTCTCTTGGCGAACGCTTAAGCTCAAACAATAGTACAAGACATTCTGTAAGATCATTTGAAAGAGCATTGAGCGTACCTAGCCGGTACTCGGAAATAGCTAAAAGGATTGATGCCTCTCGATCTCTTCTCGCTGAAGCCGCACTCTGCAAAGATGAGAATATTCCCAAAATTATCGTAATAATCGCTGTGATAGCGGGTACTCCAAACGCTACGACTAAGGCTTGATGCTCACTAATCCATTGGTTCCAAGCTGAATACTCCATCATCCCTTGCCCTCCAGATATCGCCGCTTCGCCTCTTCTGTCCGCTGGTAGTCCCGGACCATCCCCTCGATTGCCGCCTCATCTGACTTGTCAGCATAGCGGAATTCGCTGTCGGCGTAGCGGTTGATCTCTTGGATCACCATGTCCACTGTGATCGGGGTCATCAACTCGCGGATCATCGTCAGCTTTTCGTCGTAAGCCTTGAACAGGAACAGGTCGGGGGTTTCCATCCACGCATCGGGCAGTTCAAAATCCATCGCCCGCACTTTCACCGCGTCGGTGATGTTCTTGATGGCGCGGCCGGTGAAGCGTGCGTCCGCCTCTTGGATGGCTTTGAGATAGCGACCGATCTTGGCGATGGTGTCCAGTGGGCCGATTTCGGCTGCGACTTTGTCCCAGACCCGCAGCAACCCATCCTCATGCGGGCGGGCGTGGCCTGCAAAGCTGGCGGCGACGGCCTTCCTGATTTCCTGCGCGGCGAACAGGTCGTGGTCGCCCAGTGGGATGGCGTGATTTTTCCCCAACAAAAGCGACAGGATGTCGATGTAATCTTCGCGCGTTTGCGGGCCATCCACCAAAAAGCGGGCGCCTGCGCGTTGGCGCAACGCGTCGTCCACATTTTCGGGGTAATTGCTGAACATGCCAAATGTGCAGTTGCCGCGCACCACGGTGCCCGCCCCGGCAAAGGCCTGCATGAAGACGGCGGTCACTTCTTGCTGCCCCGCGCTCGACTGCCGGTCGCCGCGTTTGCCTGCGACCTGATCAATGTCGTCGATGGTCCCAAAGCCGATCACGCTGGGGTCAAGCACCTGGTCGATAAAGGCCTTGGCGTTCTGGCCGGATTTACCCTGATAGCTGTCGATCTGGTCGATACTGAAGTTCTGATAGCGGAAAGGGTAGCCTGCGTTGGTGCAATAGTCGTTCAAAAGCCCCGCCATCATCTGGATCAGTGTGGTCTTGCCGGTGCCGGGTTTGCCGTCGCCCATGAAGGTAAAGATGAAGCCGCCAAGTTCGGCAAAGGGGTTCAGCTTGCGGTCGAAATCATAGGCCATCAGCATCTTGGCCAGCCGCAGGGATTGGTATTTGGCAATGTGGTTGCCAACCACCTCATGCGGTTTCTTGAACTGCATGGTGATCGCGCCACCCTTGGCCGCGCGGGTGGGCTTGAAACCTGCGATGGTCAGGCCATCGGCTTCGACTTTCCAACTTGCCGCGGTAAAGGACTCCAGCCTTGGTGCGGTCTGTGCGCGCAAGGCGACCTTTTCCATCAACGCCTCGGCAAAGGCGGCAACGGTGGCTGCAAGGCGGGTTTCGTCGGTGGCGTGCAGGCTGATGTCCTGATCCAGTTCCCACAGCGCACCTTGCAGGGCGAGCGGTGCATTGTCGGTCAGCACCTCATCAACCGTGCCGACTTCTACCGGTGTCGCACCCAGATGCGGAGCCAGCAGAAATGCGGTGGCATTGGCAAAAGTGTACAGGACCAGCAGCGCCTCGGCTGACAGAAGGTCGGTGAATTCGCTGCGTTTGATATCGGGCAGGCGGCCTTCAAGGTTGGCCTTCTTCAACTCGCCAAGTGCGGATTGAGCGGCACAGGTTTCCCCCATGGCCAAGGCGATGGCAAGGGCACGACGCAGCGCGTGCAGGACACTCGCCTGCATCGGGGACATCAGACCATCGGACCCTGCTTCGATGCGCTCGACAATGCGGACCCCCCCGGGTCGAGCGGTTGGGCGGGTGACCAGACCGGGTGTGGTCGAACGGAACCGCGGGCGGCTGCCAAGGCCGGGCGAGCGTTCTTCGATGCGGTCCGCCGTGGTCGCCTTTCCCAGTCGGGGGGCATGATCGAACCCGGTCAACAGTCCAAGCGCCACGTCATAGTGCGCGCGGATCGACTCTTCCTTCAGCTCCATCGTATCGCGTGTGGACATCGTTACCCCTACCTCGTTGCGATGATGCGTCCGCCTGCACTCACCACGAATTTCCGTACATTCCGAAAGCCGGGCGGGTTGAGTTCGGCCAAAGCCTGAAACGGCTGCTCGGGTAGCACCACCATCCGTTGCATATCGGTCGTGCCGGTGTCGGCTCCTTTGCCGGCAAAGGGATCGAGCGCAAAGATCTGCCGCTCTACCGTGCTGAACCAGCCATCCTTGATCTGCTCTACCCTCTCGGATCGCAGATCTTCCACCGTCCAGACCAAGGCCCAATCCTGTCCTTCGGGCGCCATGGCCGTGGACAAGACATCGGAAATCGGCCCCGACTGCAGGGTAAAGCTGTGCGAATACATCGGGCCAAGGTGGATGCGCCTCAGGCGTTTGGGATGCAGCGTATCGAAATCCTTGTCGAATCCCTGGGCAATCGTCAAAAGCTTCAGCCCAGCATTGGATTGAGCCATCAGGTGCTGCTTTGCGCGCGGCCATCGGCTTTCATCGTTCGGCAACGGACGCTTGCCGCTGTCTTCAACATCCATCAGGTAAACGACTGGCAGGTTCACCTGTGTGTCATAGATCGCCCAATGCACCAGATACTGACGGCGGCCTTTTCGGTCTTCGATCCACTGGGCATCCGGGTCATTGCGTGCCAGAAACAATCCACCCTGCGCCAAGGCTTCGTAGTACAGCCGCTGCGACAGGGCGAATTGCAGGTCAGTGGGCAGGGCCAGATCGCCGACAATGCGGCGGATCATCCGGTCTTTCAATTCTTCGACCGAGGCGCTGCCCGACAGGTGCTTGTCCACCTGAGCCGCATCGACGGCCATCATCATCACTTCCTGAGCAACCGGGAACCCGCTTTCGTGCCGGTCAAACGTCAGACGTGGGGCGCCATCGCTGCGTCCCGTCATCAGGTATTTGTAGGACAAGGCCCGGAAGGAGGTGGCCAAAGCGGTGACATAGCGCCCCAGAACCCGCGCCTCGGTTCTGGTCAGGGTTCCTTCGGCCTCCAATTCGCCCGACACCCGGCTCAGGTGTGCCGAGATACGGTCGAATTTGGCGAAGTACCGGCGGGCAACCAGCGTATCATACAGTTCCGCATGGTCTTCCGTCAGTTGGTCCTTTACGTCGTTTGACACTTATTCCCCGTAAGCGTTCTTGTCGTGCTTTTCGACAATCGCAGAGAAACGGCGGTTGAAGCGTTCATCCGCCTTGGCCTTTTGCTCCAGGATCTTGCGGGCAAAGACCATGTGGCCTTCGTGGGCTTCCAGCATGTCGGCCATGCGGTCGTTGGTGGCAGATCCAATGGCTGCCATGGCGGCTTGCGCCTCCTGGTCGGTTTTCACGCCGATTTCATTGATGCGGTGGGCCACGTCCTGCTGCTGGGCCGTTTTCAGGCTGCTGGACAGAGCGTCGTACAGCACCACGCGCTGTTTGGTGTCGGTTTGCAGCTTGTTGATCAGCACAAGCTGGGTGGCAGCCTGATTTTGCAAGCTGTCCATCCAGGTTTTGCCTTTTTCGATATAGCGCTCCAGCGTCTGGCTTTTTGCCAGTTTCACCTGTTCGTCCTGCACCAGCGCATTGAACCGGGTGTTCAATTCGGCCAACTCGGTTTCAAGTTTAGTGCGTGATGCTGCATCCTGTTCGACGCTGATCTTGTTTTCCAATTCGATGATCTTCGGGTCCATCCCGGCAATCGCGCGGCGCACCTCTTCCAGCGCGCCGACCGTGTCTTCGCGTTCGACCAAGGTGGCGGAAAGATTGCTCTCGACGCTGACTTTCTGACCGTTCAGCAGATCAAGCTGGCCTTGCAGCAGTTTGACGATCACATCGGATTTGGCGATCAGGTCTTGCAGCTTGTCATCAATGCTTGCGGTGCGCATGCGTTCCTGACGCATCGATTCGGACTTGGCGTTGCTGAAGATGCCGATGAAGCTTTCCATCCCGGTCTTCGAACGCATTTCGTCGAAGTCCTTGGAAAATCCGGCCGTGACATCGTCCAGACCCATGATCAGTTCGGCGATGTTGGCGTTCATCAGGTCAGTGTGCTTGTGCACATCATCAAGTGTCGCATTTTCGATATCGATCGCGGCTTCGCCTGACTCGAGCTTTTGCCGCGCCACCTCGATCCGGCTGGTTACGGCACTGATCTTGGCCTGAGCCTCGGCCACCTGTTTCTGGCTTTCCTGAATTTGCGCGTCAAAATCGGCCATGCTGCCCTCCGCTGGACTGTGCCACACTGTTAATCAGGGTAATGTAAATACGAATTACATTCCCCGCCATGGGGAAAGATGATTGAAGTGCGAAAAGTCTCGCGTCACCATAACCCAAATGTCAGACCACGCTATTCTTGCCGCAGTCGATGCCCGTCGCCAAGACCTTATCGGTCTGGCGCAGGATCTGATACGGATTCCCACGCTGAACCCACCGGGGCTGAACTATCGCCAGATCTGTGATTATCTCGCGGCGCGCCTGTCAGCCGCAGGGTGGGACGTGGATTTCATCCGTGCCATCGGGGCCCCCGGCGACAGCGATGCGCACCCACGCTGGAACGTTGTCGCACGGCTTGAACAGGGGCAGGGCGATTGCGTGCATTTCAACAGCCACCACGATGTGGTCGAAGTCGGGCATGGCTGGACCCGGGATCCGTTTGGTGGCGAACTCGATGCCGGGCGGATCTATGGGCGCGGCGCTTGTGACATGAAAGGCGGATTGGCCGCATCTGTGATTGCGGCCGAAGCATTCGTGGCGGCGCAACCCGATTGGCGCGGCGCGATCGAGATTTCCGCAACGGCGGATGAGGAATCCGGTGGCTATGGTGGGGTCGCTTATCTGGCCGAAAAGGGTTATTTCTCGCCCCATCGCGTCCAGCATGTGATTATTCCCGAACCCTTGCACAAAGACCGGATCTGTCTTGGCCATCGCGGAGTCTGGTGGGCCGAAATCGAAACGCATGGCCGGATCGCACATGGGTCGATGCCGTTTCTCGGGGACAGTGCGATCCGCCATATGGGGGCTGTGCTGGCCGAGATCGAAGAACGGCTATATCCGCTGCTTGCAACCAAACACACCGCCATGCCGGTGGTGCCGGAGCAGGCGCGCCAATCGTCGCTGAACATCAATTCGATCCACGGCGGAGAGCCGGAGCCAGAGGCAGGCTACACCGGTTTGCCTGCGCCCTGCGTGGCTGATCGGTGTCGGATCATCATCGACCGGCGCTTTCTGATCGAAGAAGACCTGAGCGCGGTCAAGGCTGAAATGGTCGCGGTGCTTGACCGGGTGAAAGCCCGGCGGCCGGGGTTCAGCTATGACATCCGCGATCTGTTCGACGTGCCCCCCGTGATGACCGACCGCGACGCACCCGTGGTGAAAGCCACCGCAGCAGCGATCAAGCGGGTGCTGTCACGTGTGGCAGACTATGTGGTGTCCCCCGGTACCTATGACCAAAAGCACATCGACAGGATCGGGCGTCTGAAAAACTGTATCGCCTATGGACCGGGTCTGCTGCATCTGGCGCACCAACCGGATGAATGGGTCGGGGTGGAAGATATGGTGGACAGCGCCAAAGTCATGGCGCTGGTCCTTGACGATCTGGTGGGTAGGGGGCCAGCCCCCTAGCGCTTTTGCAGGCAAAAGCGCTTCCCCCGGGATATTTTTGAACAGATGAAATCAGCGCAGTATTATTCTGCAGCATCTTTCACTGTGAAGTCATACCCTGAAATGCCTTTGGGTTCGAGGAACTCTTCCAGACCCCAAATGCCACCTTCGCGGGCGCGGCCCGACTGTTTGACACCCCCGAAGAAGGATCCGGCGCCGCGCGGTTTGCCGTTCATTTCCACCATGCCCGAGCGCAGGGCACGGCCCACTCGGTTGGACCGGGCCGGGTCGCCGGACTGCACATAGTTGGTCAGGCCATAAGGCGTGTCGTTGGCAATGCGAATGGCGTCTTCTTCGGTCTCAAACGGGATGATCGACAGCACCGGCCCAAAGATCTCTTCGCGTTCAATGGTCATGCCCGGTTTGACATCGGCAAAGACCGTTGGTTTGACGTAAAATCCGCGGTTGAATCCGTCTGGCAGGCCGGGTCCGCCGGCAACAAGGCGGGCGCCTTCGTCGATACCGGTCTGGATGAAGCCTTGAATCTGGTCCCACTGGCGCTTGTTGACGACCGGGCCGATGTGCGGGCCGTGTTGTTGAGCAGGGCCAACCTTGATGCTGTTGGCGATTTCTGCGGCCTTCGCTACCGTCTGGTCATAGACGCTGCGTTCCACCAAAAGGCGGGACGGGGCATTGCAGCTTTGGCCGGTGTTTTCCATCATGCGCAGAACTGACCGTTCCACGGCTTTGTCATCGGCATCGGCAAACAAAAGGTTTGCGCCTTTGCCGCCCAGTTCCAACGCAACGCGCTTCAACGTATCGGCGGCGGCCTTTGAAATCGCTTTGCCGGCGCGGGTGGAGCCGGTGAAGGAGATCATCTCCACATCCGGATGCGTGGAAAGCTGGCTGCCAACGCCGACCCCATCGCCATTCACAAGGTTGAATACGCCCGGTGGGATGCCAGCGTCATGACAGAACTCGGCAAACAGCATCGCGTTCAGCGGGCTTTCCTCGGACGGTTTCAGCACACAAGTGCAGCCGGCAAGCAACGCAGGAATGGCTTTCAGCGCAATCTGGTTGACCGGCCAATTCCACGGCGTGATCAGGCCAACCACACCGATTGGTTCCATCACCACGGCCGCGCCGGGGGCCTGCGCCCCGAGCGGACGGACCCATTCGATCTGTTCGAATGCTTTCAGAAAGTTGCGGGTGTGCCATGGCAGGCAAGGGGCCTGATCCGACAGGGCGAAGTCGATCGGCGCGCCCATTTCCATGCTGATCGCCTCGGCGAACTCTTGCAGGCGGGCATCATACTGTTCAAGGATTTTCGCAACCAGTCGGGCGCGTTCCTTTGGTGGTGTCGCTGCCCAAGCCGGGAAAGCTGCCTTGGCCGCAGCGACGGCCGCATCGGTATCGGCCTGATCGCCTAGCGAAATGACCGCACAGGCTTCTTCGTTTGACGGATTGATGACCGCGTGATCCCGCAGCTTGGCCGGGTTGACCCATGCACCGTTGATGTAAAACTGGCGTTTCGTCAGCATTTCGGCCTCCATTTGGCGATTTGATCATATCTTGGCAGGCGTGCTTTGGTGCCGCAACCAAGCAAGCGACATTCTTTGGGCGTATATCGCTGCGAAACGTCGGGAAATCGGTCAATCTGACGGCCGCACCTTGGAAAGCAATTTTTGGCTGAAGTGGATTGCAGGGCAGATGTCCTTATTGTCGCAGCGGTCTGTGAAGGGGGTGCAAAGGCCGTGCAGAAGGCTTATCTCGCCAACAGCTGACCCTTCAAGGACCAAGACATGTCTCTGCGCATCAATGATATTGCCCCCGACTTTACCGCTGACTCGACGGCCGGCAAAATCCGATTCCACGATTGGATTGGTGACAGTTATGCCATCATCTTCAGCCATCCGAAGGATTTCACACCTGTCTGCACCACGGAATTTGGCGCTGTCGCGCAACTGGCCGGGGAATTTGCCAAACGCAAAACAAAGGTGATCGGTGTTTCCGTTGATTCGGTGGAAGAACACCAGAAATGGAAGCGGGACATCGAAGCCTTTGCAGGCAACCCCGCCGATTTTCCGATTATCGACGATACGTCGCTGACGGTTGCCAAGGCCTATGACATGCTGCCGGCGGAGGCCTATCTTCCCGATGGCCGCGTTCCCGCCCATACGGCCAGCGTGCGCACGGTGTTCATCGTCGGGCCGGATAAAAAGGTGCGTCTGACGATGGCGTACCCTATGTCGGTTGGCCGGAACTTTGCAGAAATCCTTCGGGCGTTGGATGCAGTGCAAGCCACGGACGGTACGCCGATCGCCACACCTGCAAATTGGGTTCCGGGGCAGGATGTGATTGTGGCCCTTTCGCTGAATGACGCGCAGGCCAAAGAAAGATTTGGCGAGTTGGATATCAAGCTTCCCTATCTGCGGTTTGCCAAGCAACCTGCCTGATCAGGGTCTGACGCGGACGCAAGGCCTCGGTGCAAACCGGGGCCTTTTTCGTTTTTGGTCAGCCATTTATGACTGCCGCGCCATTGGGAAATCCTCCTTCCGCGCGATCCCTTGCCGACCATTCTGCACGCTATGACATCAAGGGGTGGTGCAAAAATGTGTTGAACGACGTTCAAAAGAGAGTTATAAGACTTTGAACATCGTTCATGTGAGGTTTTCATGCACACCCTGGCCGATACCCGACAGCTGTTGCTTGATGGGATCATATCCGCAGAACAGGCGCGCATCATCGAGTCCCGTGCGCGCGAAGCGATGGTCGCCCTGTTCATCAACGCCTTGCTCTGCGTAGGCATTTTTGCCGCGACGCTAGGCACAATCTTCTGGCTGGCCAGTGCGCCAGCCGTCGCAACCTTCGGAATCGTGCTTTTGATTACGGGACTTGTGATACTGGCGCGCGGTGGGGTGCTTTACCGGATGTTCGGCAATGCCGCTGCCCTGATTGGCGCAGGTATGTTGATCGGGGGTGCCGGGATCGAATTGGTGGACAAATACGACAAACTTGCCCCATGGATCATGCTTCCCGCGGGTGCGCTTGTCACGGCGATCGCAGGCCGGGCGTTGATGACTGGCGGCTTGACCACACGCTTTGTCCAGGGAGCGATTTTCCTGATGGGACTTGCGCTGCACCTTGCCGGTCTGGGTGTGCTGATCGACCAGTGGCAGGTCAGCGGTCCGGTCATGGCGCTTGTCTTCGGCTATACGGCGGTCTTGGTGGCTGCAGGGGGATGGATCACCGACGTGCGGTTTGTGACAGCCCTTGCCATGGCTCCATTCGCGCAAATGCTGGACACGGGCACCAGCTATTTCCACGCGGCTTATGTGTTCATGTCGCCTGAACCTACCCTGAGCATTTTGCAAATGGCGATCCTGATCTGGGCCATGGTCTGGCTGGCCGACCGCAGCGACGAGCGCACTGCACGGCATGCCCGCACCCTTGCCATCATGGCCTTCATCGTTGCCAACCTGTGTGCCTTGGTCGGGTCGCTCTGGGGCGACGTTGTGGGCGAGGCGATCTGGGGACCAAGCTATGATTGGTCAGGCGAGGCGCCTTACGAACAGTACGAAGCCGCGCAAGCCGCGTTCCAAGCAAAGACCCTGGTCATCTCTGACGCCGTCTATTCGATCCTGTGGGCACTGGTGCTTGTGGCCATGATTGCATGGGCTGCGCATGGCAATCGTCGTGCGCTGTTCAACGCAGGGGTCACTTTCGCAGGGATCCACGCCTATACCCAGATGTTCGAAAGCTTTGCCGACGAACCACTGGCCTATGTGATTGGCGGCTTTGCCGCGATCCCACTGGCATGGGGCATGTGGCGAATGAACAAATGGCTTGCAGACCGCGTCGCGTGACCTTCGCACCATTCACGATGCCAGCCCCGACAGGGGGCTGGCATTTGCTATCAGGCCTTGGCCTTCTTGGGGTAGAGGACAACCTTTGCCTCCATCGGGACCAGATCGTAAAGCTGTTGGATGTGGTCGTTGACCAGTCGCACGCAGCCATTTGATACAGCGGATCCAATTGTCCAAGGGTCGGGTGTGCCATGGATCCGCAAGAACGTATCGCCCCGAACGCTGTCGAACAAATACAGCGCCCGGGCGCCCAACGGATTGGACGGGCCACCGGGCATGCCGTTGGCGTATTTCGCATAAGCATTGGGATTGCGGGCAATCATCTCTTTGGTCGGTGTCCAGCTTGGCCATTCCTTTTTGGCCCCGATCCGAAACGTCCCCGGTTCATACAGATCGCCCCGACCCACGCCCACGACAAAGCGCAGTGCCTGTTTGCGTTCCAACGTCCAATACAACGAGTAGGTGTTCGGATCGACAAGGATCATGCCCGGTTCAAACTGGTCGCGCAGGCGGATCATCACCGGCTGATGTTCCGGCGGAATGACATAGGTTTTGGGATCTGGTTTCTTTTGCGACAGGGCGGGGGTGGCAAAGGCCGAAGCAGAAGCAGCAATAAAGTGACGGCGCGACAGATGAAACGGCATTTGGATCAACCCCATGAATTCTAAAGCCAGATTTGCGGCAGATTTGATTCGGGGGAAGACACTGTTGCGTCGTTCACGCGCAAGTGTAACGCCAGAAGCACAGGCAAGCTGCGAAACAAAAAAGCCCCGGACATATCCGGGGCTTTTGCTGACGAAGCGCGGGCGGATTATGCCTCGGATGCTTCTTCTTTCTTTTCGACGACTTCTTCGCCGGTTTCCTGATCGACCATCTTCATGCCAAGACGGACCTTGCCGCGGTCGTCAAAGCCCAGAAGTTTGACCTTTACCTCCTGGCCTTCTTTCAGGATCTCGTTGGGGTGATTCAGGCGCTTGTTAGCGATCTGGCTGACGTGAACCAGACCGTCACGCTTGCCGAAGAAGTTCACGAATGCACCGAAATCGACCAATTTCACGACTTTTCCGGTATAGACGCGGCCTTCTTCAGGCTCGGCTACGATCGAATAGATCATGTCATAGGCGCGCTTGATGGCAGCAGCATCGCTGGATGCGATCTTGATGATGCCTTCGTCGTTGATATCGACCTTCGCTCCGCTGGTTTCCACGATTTCGCGGATAACCTTGCCGCCGGAACCGATCACTTCCCGGATCTTGTCGGTCGGAATCTGCATCGTCTCGATCTTCGGAGCGTATTGGCTAAAGGCTTGCGCCTGCGTCAGGGCCTTGGCCATTTCGCCCAAAATGTGCATCCGGCCATCTTTGGCCTGCGCAAGCGCCTGCTCCATGATTGCTGGCGTGATCCCGGCAATCTTGATGTCCATCTGCAAGCTGGTGATGCCGTTGGCGGTGCCTGCAACTTTAAAATCCATGTCGCCGAGGTGATCCTCGTCGCCAAGAATGTCGGTCAGCACGGCATAGCGGCCGTCATCTTCCAGAATCAAGCCCATCGCCACACCGGCAACCGGCGCCTTCAGCGGAACGCCCGCATCCATCATGGACAACGACCCACCGCAGACCGTGGCCATTGATGACGACCCGTTCGATTCCGTGATCTCTGACACCACGCGAATGGTGTATGGGAAGTCGGTCGGGGCTGGCAGAACCGCCTGCAGTGCGCGCCATGCCAGCTTGCCATGGCCGATCTCGCGGCGTCCGGGGGGGCCGAAGCGGCCAACTTCACCGACCGAATAGGGCGGGAAGTTGTAGTGCAGCAAGAAGTTGGAACGGCTGTTGCCGGTCAGGGCGTCGATCATCTGCTCGTCCTCGCCGGTGCCCAGCGTGGTGACCAGCAACCCTTGGGTTTCGCCTCGGGTAAACAGGGCCGAACCGTGTGTCCGCGGCAGGATGCCAGTTTCGCAGACAATCGGACGGACGGTCTTGGTGTCACGGCCGTCAATCCGTGCGCCACCATTGATGATGTCGCCGCGAAGGATGCTGCTTTCCAGCTTCTTGATCGATGCGCCAAGGTTTTCGTTGGCAAGATCTTCTTCGGTCAACGCGTCCTTGATCGCAGAAACGGCAGCCGAGATCGCATTGGTGCGCTCTTGCTTGTCTTTGATTGCAAAGGCGGCACGCATCTGCGTCTCGCCCGCGGCTTTGACTTTGGCAAACAGGGCTGCGTAATCCGCAGGCTGGAAGTCGAAAGGCTCTTTTGCGCAGTCTTCGGCGAAGTCGAGGATCAGGTCGATCACCGGTTGCATCGCGTCATGACCGAATTTGACCGCGCCAAGCATCTCGGCCTCGGTCAGCTCATAGGCTTCGGATTCCACCATCATCACGGCGTCTTTGGTGCCAGCGATGACCAGATCAAGGCGTTGATCCGGGTTGTTGCGCAGGTTCTGCATATCCTCGACGTCAGGGTTCAGAACGTATTGGCCGTTTGAGAACCCAACGCGTGCTGCACCGATCGGACCCATGAACGGCACGCCGGAGATCGTCAGCGCGGCCGAGACAGCGACCATGGCAAGGATATCGGGCTCATTCACCAGATCATGGCTGAGTACGGTTACGATCACCAAAACTTCGTAGTTGAAGCCATCAACGAACAGCGGACGGATCGGACGGTCGATCAGGCGCGAGGTCAGGGTTTCCTTTTCCGAAGGACGCGCCTCACGTTTGAAAAAGCCGCCCGGAATTTTGCCGGCGGCGTAGTAGCGTTCCTGATAGTGCACGGTCAGCGGGAAAAAGTCTTGTCCCGGCTTTGCCTTCTTGGCAAAGGTCACGTTGGCCATGACAGAGGTGTCGCCCAAAGTAGCGATCACCGAGCCGTCGGCCTGACGGGCAACCTTGCCGGATTCCAGCGTCAGGGTTTCTTTGCCCCACTGGATGGATTTACGAGTCACGTTGAACATCTATCGTTCCCTATATGGAAGCACCCACGGCCCCTGCCGTGTCTTCCCTTTGCATGGCGGCCCCATTGCCGCCGCCCCCCAATCCTTTGCATGCGGCCGGGGGCGGGCCTCACGTCGCAGATGGGCGGGCCTTACAGGAAAACGGGGGCTTTGGGAAGCGGGGTCTTGTGGGAGGGGCGCGACGGAGTACACGCAAATCGACCCTGTCCACTGCTTTTGTTTGGGAGACGAGGGCGTGGCGCCTGATCGGTCTGAGCCCATCAATCACAAATGCTCACCCTGAAACGAAAAAAGCCCCGCCGGTTGGCAGGGCTTTTCCCATAAGTCAGGCAAAGATCAGGCTGCCAGTGCGGATTTTGCTTGGGCAGCGATCGCGTTGAACGCGTCGGGCTCGTGTACAGCCAGATCGGCGAGGACTTTGCGGTCCACTTCGATGCCGGCTTTCGACAGGCCGTTGATCAGACGCGAGTAGGTCATTTCGATGTCGAACAGACGCACGGCAGCGTTGATCCGCTGGATCCAAAGAGCGCGGAACTGGCGCTTGCGGACCTTGCGGTCGCGGGTCGCGTACTGCTGGGCCTTGTCAACGGCCTGAGTGGCGGTGCGGAAGTTGGTCGAGCGGGCGGCGTAGTAACCGGCTGCTTTCTTGATTACCTTGCGGTGACGTGCGTGGGTGACGACACCAGATTTAACGCGGGACATGGATGTCTCTCCTCAGCGGTCGTAGGGCATGTACTTCTTGACGATCTTGGTGTCCGAAGCGGACAGCAACATCGTGCCAGAAGCATCGCGAATGAACTTGGTCGTACGCTTGATCATGCCGTGACGCTTGCCGGCAACACCGGCCTTCGCACGACCGCTGGCGGTGAAGCTGAAGCGCTTCTTCGCGGCGGATTTGGTCTTCATCTTGGGCATTTCGATCTCCAATCGTCATATGCGCGACTCGGCATGCCTAAGTTGGCCGGCCCCGCAGGCTTTCCAGAGCCGTCGCTATAGGCGGGGCTGGCCATATCCGCAAGGCCAAAGTGTCAGTTGATATAGCGACCGATGACCCGAAAGAAGATATTCGGAATTTCGGCTAACGCCACGCCGCCCGGTTTCTGGCTGAGTGCGACGGCAAGCAGAACGCCACCGATCAACAAAATGATGGCAGCCGCCCGAGGTGGGCGGCTGTCAGCGATCGCAGAAAAGATCGCGGGAATGGAAAGACCTGTAAGGATGGCCCCGATAACGAACATAAGATCCGGATCCATGGCCAACCTGCTTACACTACCAACCTGTGATTATTCAGGATCTGCCTTGTAAATCAATCGTTCATCACAAGGCGCCACGCGCAGGATGTTGGTTGTGCCCCGCACATTGAACGGAACCCCTGCGGTGAGAACGATCTGGTCGGTTTCTGTTGCAAATCCGTGCTGGCGTGCTGCCCTCACCGCCGAAATCACCGCGCCCTTGAACCGGTCCTGCTCTTCGGTAATCACGCAATGCGCGCCCCATGTCAGGCACAGACGGCGCGCTGTGCCGATCAGCGGGGTAAGCGCGATGATCGGAACGCGGGGTCGTTCGCGGGCCACAAGACTGACGGTCGTGCCAGTTTGCGAGAACACCGCGATGGCCTTGATATTGGTCGCTTCGGCAATTTCGCGGGCGGCCGCAACGATGCCATCCGCGACCGTTGATCTGGCAACGGACCGGCTGGCCTCGATGACCTGACGATAGGTCGGGTCGCTTTCAACCGATTTCGCCACGTTGTCCATGGTGGCGACCGCCTCGATCGGGAATTTCCCGGCGGCGGATTCGGCCGACAGCATGACGGCATCGGCCCCTTCATAAATGGCTGTGGCGACGTCCGAAACCTCGGCTCGTGTGGGCATTGGCGATTCGATCATCGATTCCAGCATCTGCGTGGCCACGATCACCGGCTTTGCCGCCGCACGGGCCATACGCACCAGACGTTTCTGGATCGGTGGCACCGAATAGACCGGCAGTTCCACGCCAAGGTCGCCGCGTGCGACCATGATGCCATCCGACACGGCAAGGATAGCTTCGTAGGCCTTGACCGCAGCGGGTTTTTCGATCTTTGAAAGTACGGCCGCACGACCCTTGGCCAGTTCCTTGGCTTCGATCACGTCTTCCGGACGCTGCACGAAGGACAGGGCCAGCCAGTCAACCCCAAGGTCGCACGCGAACTCAAGGTCTTTGCGGTCCTTCTCCGACAGCGCAGCCAATGGCAGCACAACGTCGGGCACATTCACGCCCTTGCGGTTTGAAATCGTCCCACCCACGGTTACGGTGCAATTGGCGAAATCCTTGCCGCAGGTGTCTACCCGCAGCCGGATCTTGCCGTCATTCACCAATAACGACGATCCCGGTTCAAGGGCCGCGAAAATTTCCGGGTGCGGAAGCTGGACCCGGGTGCCGTCGCCCTCGGCCGGATCAAGATCCAGCCGGAAGCTGTCGCCATCCTCCAGATCATGGGCACCCGAAGCAAAGGCGCCAACGCGCAGTTTTGGCCCCTGAAGGTCTGCCAGAATGGCAATCGGCCGTCCGGTGTCGGATTCGACCTGCCGGATAATGGCGTGGCGTGCACGGATGTCGTCATGCGTGCCGTGGCTCATGTTCAGGCGGAACACATCTGCCCCCGCCTCGAACAAAGCGCGGATCATTTCATAGTCATTTGAGGCCGGGCCCAGTGTGGCCACGATCTTAACATTCCGAAGGCGTCTCATGCCTGGTTCCTTCTTCGGTTATCACTTCGTGGTGGGCCACGGGTGGCAATAGAGCAATCGGGCTTGTTGGGCAACTGGCGCTTTTCAGCAAGATGACCTAAAGGCGTAAAACCACGGTAGGGTAAAGAAAGAATGACGCACCTTCGCCCACAGAACAGGCACGAAGCATTCGAAATTCTGGGGGCCGAGCGAAGTGGCCCGTGGCTGGTCACCTGTGATCACGCAACGAACCGGGTGCCCGAGTGGCTGGGCGGAAGCCTTGGGATATCCGCCGAAGACATGTCGCGCCATATTGCTTTTGATGTTGGCGCACGCGGGTTGGCCATCGCTCTGGGTGAGGCCCTGAACAGCCCGGTGCTGTGTTCCGACTTCAGCCGTCTTGTCATCGACCCGAATCGGGGAGAGGACGATCCAACTCTGGTCATGAAGCTTTACGACGGCACGATCATTCCCGCCAATCGGCATATTGGCCCGGCAGATG
>JBKBWK010000026.1:5237-5553 GCA_046313895.1 Paracoccaceae bacterium | reverse complement strand
GGACTGGTGCGTCGGGGACAACGAACCTTATTCCGGCCACCTGCCCGGGGATGCGATTGACCGCCACGCCTTGATGCAGGGGCGCCACAATACCTTGATAGAAGTGCGCAACGATCTGATTGAAACCGAGGCCGACCAAGTGGATTGGGCGCGAAAGCTTGCCCCTGTCCTTACCTCCGCACTGAATGTGGCTTCTGTCTGATACGATCAGACGCGGCTGGTTTAATGGCCGGATCGGGGTGACAATTGAGGACTTGTTGTGCATGGTCTGTGCAACAGGAGACAATCACCATGGACGATCAGACCCGCATCGAAC
>JBKBWK010000026.1:1891-5227 GCA_046313895.1 Paracoccaceae bacterium | reverse complement strand
TCGAACTTTAAGCTGCCGCGTTCCGGACTCTGGTGGCGCATCTGATGTAAAAACGCCCAGATGTGCAGAATATCGACCTGATGAATCTTGGCGGGTTTTGCCGCAATTGCCTGAGCCGCTGGTATCAGGAAGCGGCAAACGCGCGGGGCATCCAAATGGACAAGGCGCAGGCCCGCGAGATAGTTTACGGCATGCCCTATGATCAGTGGGTGGCCACCAATCAGACCGAAGCGGATGCCGCGAAGAAGGCCGCTTTTACCGAGTCATTTGCCCGCAATGTGGGGCAAGTGGACCGCGACTGAACACGAAAGGCCACCCAAGCAAGGATGGCCTTTGGGGAACCCTGCAAGGTCCGCTTAGAGTGCGGCCTTGCGCATCTCGTCCAGATAGATTTCGCGCAGCCGTGTGGCGACGGGTCCAGGCTTGCCGTTGCCGACGGGCTTGCCGTCGATTTCCACCACGGGCATCACAAAGATGCTGGCTGCCGTTGAAAATGCCTCATCCGCGTTTTGCGCTTCGTCAATCGTGAAGGGGCGTTCTTCAACCTCGAACTGGGCTTCGGTGGCAAAGCGCAGAACGGCGGCGCGGGTGATGCCGTGCAAGATGTCATGCGTCAGCTGACGCGTGATGATGCGATTGCCCTTGACGATATAGGCGTTGTTCGACGTGCCCTCGGTCACGGTGCCGTCTTCGACGAACCAACTGTCATCGACCCCGGCCTTTTTCGCCATCATCTTACCCATCGAAGGGTACAGCAGTTGCACTGTCTTGATGTCGCGACGGTCCCACCGAAGGTCGGGGATCGAGATCACCTTGAAGCCAGTCTTGGCGGCGGGTGCGTCGGCAAGGTTGGGGATGTTTTGCGTGAACGCGACAATGGTCGGTTTGGTATCGGCGGACGGGAACACAAAACTGCGGTCACCTGGGTTGCCGCGTGTAACCTGCAGATAGATCATGCCCTGGTCGATGGCATTGAGCGTGACCAGCTCGCGGTGCATGGCCAGAAGTTCATCGTCGGAACACGGGGCCGCCAGATCCAGCTCGTTCAGGCTGCGGTGCAAACGCCTGGCATGGCCGTCAAAGTCGATCAACTTGCCGTCAAGGACGGACGTCACCTCATAGACGCCGTCGGCCATCAAGAAGCCACGGTCGAAGATGGAAACGGTGGCCTCGTGCTCGGGCAGATACTGGCCGTTGACATAGACGGTGCGGGTCATGGTGCTATCCCCATAGGGCCGGGTCGGGCGGGTGAATGCCGTGTTCATCGAACAACAGCGGGTTGTCGCGGTCTTGGGCCAGCAGAAGCGGCCCGTCAAGGTCTGTGAAGGCCGCACCCTGCGCAAGGATCGTGGCCGGGGCCATGGCAAGGCTGCTGCCGACCATGCATCCGACCATGATCCCAAACCCCATGGCCTGGGCCTGTGCCTTCAGGGCAAGGGCTTCGGTCAACCCGCCGGTCTTGTCCAGCTTGATATTGATCACATCGTATTTGCCGCGCAATGCAGGCAGGCTGGTCCGGTCATGGCAGGATTCGTCCGCGCAAACCGGCAGCGGACGGGCCATCTCACCCAGCATGTCATCGGCGCCGGCGGGGAGGGGCTGTTCGACCAGTGCCACCCCCATGGCGACAAGGCGGGGAGCAAGCTCGGCATAGACTTCGGGCGTCCAGCCTTCGTTGGCGTCGATGATCAGCGTCGATTTCGGTGCCCCTTGGCGGACAGCCTCCAGCCTTGGCATATCGTCCGGGGTGCCGAGTTTGATCTTCAGCACCGGACGATGTGCATTTTTGGCTGCCTGGTCGCGCAGGACGGCTGGGGTGTCAAGCGACAGCGTGAAAGCGGTGATCACAGGGCGGGGGGCAGGAAGGGAAAGCAGATCCCAAACCCTGACCCCTGCTGCTTTGGCGTCCAGATCCCACAACGCGCAATCCAGTGCATTGCGCGCAGCACCTGGCGGCATGTCACGGGAAAGCGTATCGCGCGTCACCCAAGGCGCCTGGGCGGCAATACTGGCCATGACCGCTTCGAGTGTTTCCCCATAGCGGGCATAAGGCACACATTCGCCGCGCCCTGTCAGCCCGTCGCGGGTGATTTTTGCCGTCACAACCCGAGCCTCGGATTTTGACCCACGGCTGATGGTGAAAACGCGCGACAACGGAAAGGTATCTTGCGAAACAGCGATCATCAGTCGGATCCATCTTGTCTGTCAGCCGTCATCGCGCGACGGCGATCCGCGTGCAAGGCCCAACCCATGCTGCAGCTGCAAACTGCCCATTGCAAGCGTGAACGCAATAATCTATCGCTGCAACGCAGAGTCGTGAAATTAACTTACCGAGGCCCCTGATGAGCTTTCGCATCCAGCCCCCCGCGCCCGCACGCCCGAACCGCTGCCAGTTGTTTGGTCCCGGATCGCGCCCGGCCCTGTTTGAAAAGATGGCGGCAAGTGCAGCGGATGTGATCAACCTTGACCTGGAAGATTCGGTTGCGCCGACGGACAAGGATCAGGCGCGGGCGAATGTCATCACGGCGATCAACAGCGTGGACTGGGGCAAGAAGACCCTTTCAGTGCGGATCAACGGGCTGGATACGCCCTTCTGGTATCGCGATGTTGTGGACCTGCTGGAACAGGCCGGCGACCGGCTGGACCAGATCATGATCCCGAAAGTGGGCTGCGCCGCCGATGTCTATGCCGTGGACGCTCTGGTGACCGCAATTGAGCGTGCAAAGGGACGTCGGAAGCCGATCAGTTTTGAAGTGATCATCGAAAGCGCGGCCGGGATTGCCCATGTCGAAGAGATCGCGGCTTCATCGCCCCGGTTGCAGGCGATGAGCCTTGGGGCGGCAGATTTCGCCGCCAGCATGGGGATGCAGACCACGGGCATCGGTGGCACGCAGGAGAATTATTACATGCTGCACTCGGGCGCCAAGTATTGGTCCGACCCGTGGCATTGGGCCCAGACTGCAATCGTCGCCGCGTGTCGTACGCATGGCGTTCTGCCGGTGGACGGCCCGTTCGGCGATTTCAGTGACGACGAAGGCTTTCGCGCACAGGCGCTGCGGTCGGCAACGCTGGGCATGGTGGGCAAATGGGCGATCCATCCCAAACAGGTTGCGCTGGCCAACGAGGTGTTCACGCCATCTGAAGCCGCAGTTGCCGAAGCGCGCGAGATTCTGGCGGCGATGGAAGCGGCAACGGCGCGCGGCGAAGGGGCCACCGTATACAAAGGTAGACTCGTCGACATAGCTTCGATAAAGCAAGCAGAAGTGATCGTGCGTCAGTCCGAAATGATTGCCGGCTAAGCAATCCCGGGTCAGTATGCCTAAAGACTGAGCGCAC
>JBKBWK010000026.1:0-1794 GCA_046313895.1 Paracoccaceae bacterium | reverse complement strand
TCAAGGAATACCCAGGCGGAGGTAGGGAGAGGAGGCCCGAGACCGCCATCTCGTGGGAGGATGCACGCCCCGGACCTGCGGTTCGGGGCGCTGCTGTTCCCGGGGGACAGATCGCGCTGCTCGTGGCCCAGTGTCAGGCAAGCGGTAGATAGATATCGGTGCGCAGGTCGGCCGGCGACGTATCCATCGGCGAGTTGAGGTAGAACTCCCAGCTTGGTGCGTCGCGCAAGCTGGCATTGCTGGCAACAAGCCAGTCGCCGTAAAGCCAGTGATAGGCGGCGGGCAGTCCGGCATAGGGCCCGGTAAAATGCAGCACAGCATGGCGCCCGCCCGGCAGAGCGAGCGTTTCCAACCCTGGTGGACACGGCACATCATCCGCAAAGGCGACTGCGGCAAAGCTGGTCAGATCGGCGGCGGGGACGGCTGCCGGATCATCGTAATAGACGGCAATCATTCCCTTTGCCTTGTCCCAAAGCCCGGCTGCACCCAATTCCGGGCCAAGTATTTCATAGGTGCGGCTGATATCGTGATAGGCGCCCCGATGCGGCAGTCCGATCAGGTGTCGTGCCGGGGCGTCAAGGATCGTGACGGGAAACATGGGTAATCCTCCTTTTGGGAACGGGATCCGAAGTCTTGCGGGAAGATCTGCCCCCGCACGGCGAAATTCTGCCGGTGTCTGACCAAAGCGGGCGCGAAAGGCGCGGGCAAAACTTGCCGGATTGGGATAGCCACAGTCGCGTGCGATGTGCGCCACCGGTTTGGTTTGCGTGGCAAGGGCAAGGGCAGCGATGTGAAATCGGATCCGGCGCACCGCTTCTGCGGCGGTTTCGCCCGTCAGCGCGGCAAAGATCCGATGAAAATGAAACCGTGACATGGCTGCAGCTTCCGCAAGATCATCCAGTGACAGGGGATCCGCGGGATGGGTCCGGATTCTGTCATGGACCCGCCTGAGCATCTTGCTGTACCGCCTTTGCATCGGCGCGGGCTCCTTTGCCGTCCTCAAACAATGTATCGCAGCGTGACTGTGCATGTCTTGCTCAGTTGCAATCTTGATGTCCCGCCGTCATATACGCCGGAATGCTTCTTGGAGTGCGTGCCATGAATTACCTTGAGTTCGAAAAGCCCTTGGCCGAAATCGAAGGCAAGGCGGAAGAGTTGCGGGCAATGGCGCGCGGCAATCCGGGCATGGATATTGCCAAGGAAGCCGAGGCGCTGGACAAAAAGGCCGAGACGATGCTGAAGGATCTGTACAAGGATCTTTCACCGTGGCGCAAATGTCAGGTGGCACGGCATCCCGACCGCCCGCATTGCAAGGAATACATCGAGACCCTCTTTACGGAATACACTCCACTGGCCGGGGACCGGAACTTTGCCGACGACCATGCGGTGATGGGTGGTCTTGCGCGGTTCAACGATGTGGCTGTTGTGGTCATCGGCCATGAAAAAGGCAATGACACCAAAAGCCGGATCGAACGCAACTTCGGCATGGCAAGGCCAGAGGGTTACCGCAAAGCGATCCGGCTGATGGATTTGGCGCATCGCTTTGGTCTGCCGGTTGTGACGCTGGTCGATACCCCCGGCGCCTATCCCGGCAAGGGGGCAGAAGAGCGTGGACAGGCCGAGGCGATTGCCCGCAGCACCCAGAAATGCCTTGAAATCGGCGTACCGCTGGTGTCGGTCGTAATCGGAGAAGGCGGATCGGGTGGCGCGGTCGCCTTTGCAACGGCAAACCGGGTCGCGATGCTGGAACACTCGGTTTACTCGGTGATCAGCCCCGAAGGCTGCGCATCCATC